>NZ_VOOR01000250.1 GCF_007993045.1 Phaeodactylibacter luteus | reverse complement strand
CACGCCCCCGTCATCGGGCGGGTCGATAGCGCCGCAGACGATGTAGCCGCCGTCGGGGGTGGCTTTGAGGTCCATGGGCTCGGGGGCAAGCGGTTCCTCATCAAAAAGCGTGAAGTAGCGCACCCAGAGGCTGTCGCCCTGTGGGGAGGCTTTCATGAGCCAGGTGCCTTGTCTGAGTACGTCCGTAGAAACATCTTCGGCAGTCCAACTGACACCAACGTATCCGCTGTTGTCTGCTGCTGCCGCAATTTTAACGGTCGAAAAAATAGGGCCTCGCAGCGGGCTCCGGAATTCTCGAACCCACTCCATCTGCC
>NZ_VOOR01000025.1 GCF_007993045.1 Phaeodactylibacter luteus | reverse complement strand
GAGGATAGGATTCTCATAATGGATTTTTGAATGGAATACTAAAGCTCCATTCATCAGCGAAGAGTCGACAATGCGGAAAATAATCCTGCTTTTCAGCCTTCTGATCAGTTCTTAGTAGGCTCATCACACACCTTTACGATTACTAAAGGTTGCTTACAAGCCTAAAGAACACTTTATAAACCATCAAAAAGGAGCAGTTTTTTAAACCGCAGCAGCTCAACACATTCGAAATGACTGAGGTACTTCAATAAACCTGAATACTGTTTGACACTTGGAGCTTATTAATCTCCCAAACCATTAAGCATAGTTAAGAAGACCCGATAGCACCATTGAATACGCGGGTAAAGAACTACATCTACTTAAAAATGTGCTAGGCCATAAGCGATGAAACCCCCAAAATCGCAACTGAACGCAGCTATAGGGGCGACAAACAAAAATCATGGCCCCTCCGGTTTTCGAGCTGCTCTACCGAGATTGGCAGAATGGCCGCAGGCTACCCAACTGCACATTGCTAAAGCTTGGCTTCAAAACCCCATTCCAACCAAGCCTTTAGATGCGCTATGGATTTAAAGCTTTGCAGGATGGTGCGCTCCTTGCCGAGTATATAATAGGCAGGGGCAGCAATCACCTAATAATCAAGCGTAGCCTGCCCGTCCCACTTTGGGGCTGATGAGCCACTTGGCGGTCTAATGGTGAGAGATGATGTCATCCAAGGATATGGCCCGCAGCTCAATGCGCCCCTGAGCATCCAACAAAAACATTGTGGGAGTGCCCGTTACCCCGTACGCCGTGAAGTTGGGGCCGTTCATGCCCTGCTCATCGCATTGTTTATCAGGCATGAGGCTATGCCTGCGTTTTCCGCCTTGCGAGCAAAAAAACACCGGTGCCCACTTTGCACGACGAGCAGTAGACGCGGAACAAAACCCTGAGTTGCCGGACTATGATTTTTCTATGAAAACCTCTTCCACTTCTTTCTTCTCGCTACTAAAATTCACGCCAACTTTATATATCGACATGCCACTGTCTTTAAACTTGTCGGCATACCCCTTGTTCCCGATCTGAAAGAAAGCCTCTTCGGCTGATTTATTGAGTTTGAATTCAAAGATAAAGACCTCATTCTCGAACATCACTATTGAGTCGGTGCGCCCTTTTTGGGTTTGTACTTCACTGAAAATATAAACGCCCAAAAGCGAAAAGATCAAATGTACCAAGGCATGGTAATACTGCTCGTTTTCTTTTTGCCACAGGCTGTAGGGTATGTGCGAAAATGCCTGATTGATAGTGCCTTTGAAGAGCTCGGGGTCTTTCGCTTTGAGGAAAGCCCTGATGCCATTGAGGATCGGGCTTGAATGCAGTTGTTGAGAATCAATATATGCTTCTAGCAGATTTCTTAAATAGGATTCTTTTACTTCTTTATTCGGGAAAGACAAAATATATTCTCCAAACAACGAATCTTCTTTCACAATCGTCAAATAGCCCGTTTGAAACAAAAGGGGCTCTATCTTCAGGTTTTCAATATCAAAATTGCCCAAGTCATTTTTATTAATCGCAATTTCGTCAAATTTGTACAAATGCTGCTCCCTGCACATTTTCATCAAAAAAGTAGGGGTGCCCGTGCTGTACCAATAGTTTTCAAACTTGCCTTTGTTCTTGAAAAAAGTCAATATGGAAAAGGGGTTGTAAAGCGTGTTCCCGTTTATGTCCCATTTGTAGCCATTATACCACGCCTTGATCTTTTCTTTGTCGTACAGCTTTAATTCCTCTACAAAGTTATCTTCTAATTCTTGTTGCGATATCCCACAAATTTCATTGAAATCAGGGTCTAGCGCGATGTCCGTCAGATTGTTCAGATCCGAAAATATGCTCACCTTGCTGAACTTGCTGACGCCTGTGATCAGCAGGAATTTGATATAGGGCTCGGCATCTTTCAAGATAGAATAAAAAACCTTTAGAATGTCACGGTTTTCTTTGGCTATCCCTATTTTATCTTTTTCCAGAAAGTCGATCAGCGGCTTGTCGTATTCGTCTATCAATATGACAACGCCTTTGTTGTATTTGGTGCTTAATTTTTCTATCAAGCCTTTATGATTATTTGCTATATCTTCAGCATCATGCTCTAGTTTAATATCGTATCTCTCTGCAATACGCGACAATTCTATTGCTATAGCTTTTTGAAGGCCCAGGGTCTTATAGCCAATATTAGAAAACGACATCCTGATGATCGGATATTCCTCAAACTGCCATTTGTCATAGATGTACAAACCCTCAAACAGCTCTTTTTTGCCCAGGAAAATGCTTTCCAAAGTGCTAAGAAACAAGGATTTCCCAAATCTCCGTGGTTTGGACAGAAAATTGCTTTTGCTGGTTTCTATTAAATGAAGCGCATACATCGTTTTATCGACATATACTTTTCCTTCTTCCCGTATAGAAGGGAAGTCTTGCTCGCCTAAGGGGTATTTCCTCCTATTCATCAATACTGCCATTTACACAAAAATACTACTTTTCCAGGTAAATATCAGGCAGCGGGCTGAGACGGTCATCCCCCCTCCTTGGCGGCCTATAGATAGGAGATGATGCCTTCCAAGGATGTGGCCCGCAGCTCAATGCGCCCCTGAGCATCCAACAGGAACATCGTCGGGGTGCCCGCTACCCTGTACGCCGTGAAGTTGGGGCCGTTCATGCCCTGCTCATCCCAGTATCTATCGGGCCAGGGGTGCTGCCGCGCAGTAGACGCGGAACGAAACCCTGAGTTGCCGGACTATGATTTTTCTATGAAAACCTCTTCCACTTCTTTCTTCTCGCTACTAAAATTCACGCCAACTTTATATATCGACATGCCACTGTCTTTAAACCTGTCGGCATACCCCTTGTCCCCGATCTGAAAAAAAGCCTCTTCGGCTGATTTATTGAGTTTGAATTCAAAGATAAAGACCTCGTTCTCGAACATCACTATTGAGTCGGTGCGCCCTTTTTGGGTTTGTACTTCACTGAAAATATAAACCCCTAAAAGCGAAAAGATCAAATGTACCAAGGCATGGTAATACTGCTCGTTTTCTTTTTGCCACAGGCTGTAGGGAATGTGCGAAAATGCCTGATTGATAGTGCCTTTGAAGAGCTCGGGGTCTTTCGCTTTGAGGAAAGCCCTGATGCCATTGAGGATCGGGCTTGAATGCAGTTGTTGAGAATCAATATATGCTTCTAGCAGATTTCTTAAATAGGATTCTTTTACTTCTTTATTCGGGAAAGACAAAATATATTCTCCAAACAACGAATCTTCTTTCACAATCGTCAAGTAGCCCGTTTGAAACAAAAGGGGCTCTATCTTCAGGTTTTCAATATCAAAATTGCCCAAGTCATTTTTATTAATCGCAATTTCGTCAAATTTGTACAAATGCTGCTCCCTGCACATTTTCATCAAAAACGTAGGGGTGCCCGTACTGTACCAATAGTTTTCAAACTTGCCTTTGTTCTTGAAAAAAGTCAATATGGAAAAGGGGTTGTAAAGCGTATCCCCGTTTATGTCCCATTTGTAGCCATTATACCACGCCTTGATCTTTTCTTTGTCGTACAGCTTCAATTCCTCTACAAAGTTATCTTCTAATTCTTGTTGCGATATCCCACAAATTTCATTGAAATCAGGATCTAGCGCGATGTCCGTCAGATTGTTCAGATCCGAAAATATGCTCACCTTGCTGAACTTGCTGACGCCTGTGATCAGCAGGAATTTGATATAGGGCTCGGCATCTTTCAAGACAGAATAAAAAACCTTTAGAGTGTCACGGTTTTCTTTGGCTATCCCTATTTTATCTTTTTCCAGAAAGTCGATCAGCGGCTTGTCGTATTCGTCTATCAATATGACAACGCCTTTGCTGTAGGTTCTGAACAATTCCTTTATTAAATGTTCAAATTTTTGTGAAACCACCTTGTCATTCAGTGGCAATTGGTATAATTGATAAATCCGGTCTAATTCATTGCTGATCGCAGGCCCTAAACCCATCTCTTTATAGCCAATATTGGAAAACGAAATCCTGATAATCGGATATTCCTCAAACTGCCATTTGTCATAGATGTACAAACCCTCAAACAGCTCCTTTTTGCCCAGAAAAATGCTTTCCAAGGTGCTAAGAAACAAGGATTTCCCAAATCTCCGTGGTTTGGACAGGAAATAAGAACCCCCTATCTCTGCTAATGCCAATGCATATTTTGATTTGTCCACATAAACAAAGCCTTCGTTGCGGAGTTTTGGAAAATCCTGCTTACCTAAGGGGTATTTTCTCCTATTCATCAATACTGCCATTTACACAAAAATACTACTTTTCCAGGTAAATATCAGGCAGCGGGCTGAGACGGTCATCCCCTCTCCTTGGCGGCCTATAGATAGGAGATGATGCCTTCCAAGGATGCGGCCCGCAGCTCAATGCGCCCCTGAGCATCCAACAAAAACATTGTGGGAGTGCCCGCTGCTACCCCGTACACCGTGAAGTTGGGGCCGTTCATGCCCTGCTCATCGCATTGTTTATCAGGCATGAGGCTATGCCTGCGTTTTCCGCCTTGCGAGCAAAAAACACCGGTGCCCACTTTGCACGCCACGCAGTAGACGCGGGCGCAAACCAGATTGTCGTTTTTTTGGGGGCCTGCCCCTGCCGTGAGGGCAGGTGCCGCTATGCTCCGGGGCTCGCTATCCGCTCGGCCTTATCAGGCCTGCCGCCCCTTCGCAGCGCTAGGCCAATGCCAGGCTAGAGCCCCCAAAGCATAAACGCCTGCGACATTTTGGTTCACGCCCGTAGACGCGGAACGAAACCCTGAGTTGCCGGACTATGATTTTGTCATGAAAACCTCTTCCACTTCTTTCTTCTCGCTACTAAAATTCACGCCTATTTTATAGATGGCCATGCCACTGTCTTTAAACCTGTCGGCATAGCCTTTGTTCCCGATCTGAAAGAAAGCCTCTTCGGCTGATTTATTGAGTTTGAATTCAAAGATAAAGACCTCATTCTCGAACATCACTATTGAGTCGGTGCGCCCTTTTTGGGTTTGTACTTCACTGAAAATATAAACGCCCAAAAGCGAAAAGATCAAATGTACCAAGGCATGGTAATACTGCTCGTTTTCTTTTTGCCACAGGCTGTAGGGTATGTGCGAAAATGCCTGATTGACGGTGTCTTTGAAGAGCTCGGGGTCTTTTGATCTTAAAAACTTGAGCAATTGGCTTAACACCATACTCGACATTAAACTATTTGACTGAATATAAGCATCTGCCAGCCCTCTCAGGTAAGACTCTTTCACTTCATTGTTTGGAAATTTCAGCCGGTATGTTCTTAATATATCATCTTCTTCGGAAATGGTCAAATAGCCAGTCTGAAATAGGATCGGTATTATTTTCAAATCCTCAATATCAAAATTGCCCAAGTCATTTTTATTGATCGCAATTTCGTCAAATTTGTACAAATGCTGCTCCCTGCACATTTTCATCAAAAACGTAGGGGTGCCCGTGCTGTACCAATAGTTTTCAAACTTGCCTTTGTTCTTGAAAAAAGTCAATATGGAAAAAGGGTTGTAAAGCGTATCCCCGTTTATGTCCCATTTGTAGCCATTATACCACGCCTTGATCTTTTCTTTGTCGTACAGCTTTAATTCCTCTACAAAGTTATCTTCTAATTCTTGCTGCGATATCCCACAAATTTCATTGAAATCAGGGTCTAGCGCGATGTCCGTCAGATTATTCAGATCCGAAAATATGCTCACCTTGCTGAACTTGCTGACGCCTGTGATCAGCAGGAATTTGATATAGGGCTCGGCATCTTTCAAGACAGAATAAAAAACCTTTAGAATGTCCCGGTTTTCTTTGGCTATCCCTATTTTATCTTTTTCCAGAAAGTCGATCAGGGGCTTGTCGTATTCGTCTATCAATATGACAACGCCTTTGTTGTAGGTTCTGGACAATTCCTTTATTAAATGTTCAAATTTTTGTGAAACCACCTTGTCATTCAGTGGCAATTGGTATAATTGATAAATCCGGTCTAATTCATTGCTGATGGCAGGCCCTAAACCCATCTCTTTATAGCCAATATTGGAAAACGAAATCCTGATAATCGGATATTCCTCAAACTGCCATTTGTCATAGATGTACAAACCCTCAAACAGCTCTTTTTTGCCCAGGAAAATGCTTTCCAAAGTGCTAAGAAACAAGGATTTCCCAAATCTCCGTGGTTTGGACAGGAAATTGCTTTTGCTGGTTTCTATTAAATGATGCGCATACATCGTTTTATCGACATATACTTTTCCTTCTTCTCGTATGGAAGGGAAGTCTTGCTCGCCTAAGGGGTATTTTCTCCTATTCATACATACTGCCATTTACACAAAAATACTACTTTTCAGGTAATCAGCAGGCAGCGGGCTGAGACGGTCATCCCCTCTCCTTGGCGGCCTATAGATAGGAGATGATGTCATCCAAGGATGCAGCCCGCAGCTCAATGCGCCCCTGAGCATCCAACAAAAACATTGTGGGAGTGCCCGCTACCCCGTACGCCGTGAAGTTGGGGCCGTTCATGCCCTGCTCATCGCAGTACTTATCGGGCCAGGGGTGCTGCCGCGCTGTATTGTCGAATACTTGTATGTTTTCATCTGCTGATATGCTGATCAGGCGGATGCCTTTTTCTTTTAGCAGCTCGTAGTTGCCCGACAGTTGCGGCATGAGGTTTTCGCAGGGGCCGCAGCCGCTCTGATAGAAGATCAGCAGGGTTCCGTCGTAGCCGTCTCGGGCCAGATCGCTGCTTTGTAGTACTTTTTTCTCGTGCTCGTGGGCTGCTACATCACCAATGTGGCGGGTAAGTATCAGCGCTGGGGCTTGACTGCCCACCATGGCCGTTACATACGCCTGCATGGTTTTGCCCTCGTAGCTGGTTATTTTGCCCGAACGGATGACTTCATTGGCAATGGCTTGTACATAATCGTCTTTGCCGTATTGCGTCAGATAAAAAGTCATTTTACCTACAAAATCGGTGTATTGAGCGGGATTGGTCATCTTATCGTGCAATGCCTTAAAATCTTGAGCAAACTTGTCTTTATCATTCACCACATGGGCTTGGTACTGCACCCAACTCTGAATAATACCTTCCCAATGACCCGATACATATAAGTCTTGGATGCTCATGTGACGGGTAAAATATTCGTTGAATAGCTGTCCTTTTTCATACTCATCATCAGACAAGCGATGGGCATAACCCTGCATCAGATTGACAATAGGCAAAAAACGGGCATTGTAGTTGCTATTTTGCTTTAGGCCTTCATGAAATCGCTCATACGCTTGGGCTTGCACTGCTTTTTCTTTTTGAAAAGTAGCGTACAAAGGGTGCGTGGTATCATACAGCCGTGCTGCCCGACTCATGGTTTCATAGCGGTCTATGATTTTCTGTTGCTCGCCATTGAGCCTATTCAGCTCATTCACGGCATCAAAACCGGTGTAAACAATGTTGGTATTATCGGGCTTGTCACTCAAGCACGAAATAGCAAAATCATGTCCCGGTATGGCCATATCTATGCCGCCGCCTGTTTCGGAATTGGTGAGCAGCCACCTACACATACCCGTATAAGGGGCATATTTTTCTGGAATGGTTAAGGTAAACTTACCATTTTGGGGTATGGTATCCTGCATCACCTTCTCGGCTTTGCTGCCTTGAAAAATCACAAAATCGTAGGTCTTGCCTGCAAAGGCAGGAAACTCCATGCTGATGGACTGTGCAAAGGCACTGCTCAAGCCCAAAAAAATAAAAACAACTAGCCAATATTTCACTTTTTCTTTTGTTGGTTGATGAAAAGCAGCAGGTGTCGAGACACCTGCTGCCTTGTTTTTAATCGTTTTATTCTGCGATACAACGGATCGACATGCCATTTAAACGATTGCTGCTCATTAACGGGCTCACGTCGGTATTAGTGAAAAACAGGCGACCAGCATTAGTAAGACTCTCCGTACTCATCCAGTAAAAGCCAATAAAGCCACGGTTGGTGATCGAGCCATCAAAATTGCGGCTGCCAGCTGCAGGCAAGGTTAGGAGCTTGGGAGTACTAACTGAGCCGTAGTGTAGTGCATTACGATATTGTGTACTACTAGTACCACCCCATGGTGTTGTACGACTTACATAGTTGTTGCTGTGTACAGCAATCCACTCTGCCCTAGTAGGCACTCTCCAGCCAGCAGGGCATGGGTCGTCGGCGGTTTTAGCACCACCAGCAGTACGCCAAGCGTAGTCAGGTGCGGCTGTCGCACTCCAGCCACTTATAACCCCTGAATTAGCTGTTGCTGCTGTGCTTCCCGTAGGTGCAGCAGCAAAGTTGCTCGTGTTGCCAGCGGTTACCCAATCTGCACGGCTATCGCCTGTAATGTTTGGCCCTCTTCTACCCCATTGTACATAAGCACCGTTGAGTTTCCAAGCATCTGCTTGTGCCATGTCGTGTGGGTCTACATCGGTGTGAGCCCCTAGGTTGTGGCATAGGAATTGTTTATATTCAGTAGGTGAAACTTTTACTCCACAACCACACAAACAGTCTTTCACGTTGGCTGTTAAAGCCAATACACGGTCATCTGCAGGGTTGTTGTTGTTCGTAGCATTGATGTTATACACCGCAAAAATACGAGTGGTCATAGCGTTGCTATTGGTTAAACCTAATGCTAAAGTATTGTTGTTGGTGTTGTAATTTACCGTAGCGGTAACCGCTGTACTAATATTGTCGCCTGCATCACCACCAGAGATGGCGATCACCGCATCGCCCACATCATTGATATAATAAAAACGCACATTAGATACTGTCCCACTAGGCGTAAAGGTGTAGGTTTGTGTATGCGTAGCCGGATTGGTAAAATCAGCTTGTGTTAGTGTTCTAGATGTTAAAGGTGCACAGCCATTGGTGTTATTATTGCTCAAGGCAATATCAAAACAAGTTTTTCCACTTAAACTACCTACACCAGGCGTGATGGCAGAGGGGTCGAAGGCAGCTGCCACCGTCGCCGTCACCGTTTCGCTCGGCGTAGTATTCAGGCTATAATCATAGCTGCCCGCTGCGGTGGGCGTGCCCGTGGCCGTCAGCATGATCTCCTGACAGCCCGTAGCTGCAAAGGTGCCGCTGCCCGAGAAGGTAACCCCGTTTACCGGGCCGGCGGTGATATTATAAGAACCCACTTGTGTAACATTGGCATAAATAGTCATCGTAACGCCTGATACGGCTACGCCTTCGGTCATTGTGCCGGAGATCGAGCCCGCCGTACAGCCCGGTGTGCCGTAGCTGCTGACGATGCCCCTGCCGTTCGTAGAGGCATCTATGCCGCTGATGCAGTTCCATTCCGGAGCAGCGGGCGTGCCGTCGTTCACCTGTGGGCAGGACAAGGTAAGATTGTAAATCATAAGCCCGGTAGCCGGGCTGACGATGGCATCCCGCTGTGCCTCGGTCATGCGGGGCAGCAGGAAGCCTCCGGTGGTGGACTCCACCTCCAATACGGAAGAGGCGTCAATGGTGGTGGGGTTATCGCCCACTTTTACCTGGGCGAAGGCGGCAGTGGCGAAAAGTGCCAGGGCCAGGGTGGTGAAAAGTGATCTGAAATTTTTCATTTCCTGTATTTTGTTTTAAAGCAGGAGCCTGCTTTGGTTTTTAGAAAAAAGAAGCTGCGGCAGTAGCGGGCTGCCCTTGCCGGGCGGGCGCGCTACACCGTAGCAGGAGGACAACAGTTTATGTGCTTGGGGGGAGGCGTAGGGACGGCCCGCCCTGCTTCGCAAGGCCAGGCTATAACGAAAAACAAGGCGCTGCCCGACCGCCTTGCAGGCAGTACGGCAGGCCTTGGATAAGGGGAAATTGCTATTGTTGAAAACACCCGGCTGCCCGTAGGCGGCAGCAGCGGCAAGACCGGAAGCCAATGTGCGGCAGCCGCATCTGCTTGCAGCCACTCGCTGCCGGGCAGCACCTCTGCCCAAGCGCTGTCTGATAAGGTGAGCACCCCCGCACGGGCATCCAATACTCCTAGCGCCAAGGTCAGCCCTTTGCGGATGTGCAGCTCGCCAAAAAGGGCTACCGTGTCTGTCTGCTGTACGATCAGGCGCGGAAGGCTGCCCCCTTCGGATACGATGCGGCAGGGCACGGTATCGCTCAGCAAAATGGCGCCCTGCCCAGATACCTCCGCTTGGAACAGGTAAAGATCACCCCGCATCAGCAGCGTATCGGCTGCGTGGATGTAGAGCGCGCTGCTCCATACCGACATCCCGCTCTGCCCCTGCCCGGCCCCGTGCACACTAGGGCTGCCCCACGCTGTCATCAGACAGCTCAGCATGCACAGCAATAAAAAGTAGGGGCGCTTCTTCATGAATCGTGGTCCGCAGTGGCTATGCTTACAACGTTCCAAGGGCTCAGCCTTCAGCGGCTGAGCAGCATAGCTAAAGTATGCTGCAAAGGACCACATCTGCCTGAACACATTACAGCACTTCAGCGATGAAACCCCCTAAATCGAAACTGAACGCAGCTATAGGGGCGACCAACGAAAATTATGGCCGCCGGGCGTATGCCAAAATACCGCAGAGGTCTAAGCTTTTAAGGCTATAGCCTGGCATTGGCCTAGCGCTGCGGAGGGGTGGCAAGCCCGATAGGGCCGAGCGGATAGCGAGCCCCGTAGCATAGCGGCACCTGCCCTCAAGGCAGGGGCAGGCCCCTATCCTTGCGGAGGGGGCAAGCCCCTTCAAAATTGGTGCCCATTGAACCGGCGCCGCTTATCTCTGAATGATGATTCTCCTGATTGCCCATTGATGATCATCGGATATCACTTTTATCCAGTAAATACCCGCTGGCAGAAAAGATAGATCGTACCGTTCCTGACCTGTAGCAGGAAGAGTGGCTAATATCTGACCTGTGAGACTGATTACCTGAATTTGGTCATACTTTTGCTTATCCCCAGAGATATTAAAAACTCCATCTGTCGGGTTAGGAGAGATGGTTATATTGACCATTGGCTGTATCTCCAGGCTATTGGCCACATCAGCATCAGAATAAAACCAAACTTTGCCATTCTCATTAGGGCTATTGAAAGCGGGTGCTCCAATGATCAGCCTCTGCCCCCACACTCCTACGTCCCAGCCAAATTGAGTTTCTGAAGTGCCTGAAATCGAAGAAGTTTCGGTCATAGCCCCCCAACCTTCTTCAGGTTTATCAAAAATATAGACATCCGTTCCGCTCCAACAACCTACTGCAATCCTATTGTCGTGCAAATCGACCGACCAGCCAAAAAAGCTATCTGGTATAGGTTGTCCCGGTTGCAATTTCCCGATTTCATTAACTTCCGTCCAGTCTGCCCCTTTCTCAAATACAAATACACTGTGGTCTGCCTCGGCAGTCCCCAGGTCATCTCCAATAGCCGAGATGGCTATCGTCTCACCGTTAAATGCAAGAAACCGGCCAAACTGATTGTCGATAAAACCATTTTCAGGCTCAATAATGGTTGCTTCACTTATGAAACCGCTCCAGCCGTTGTCTGGGCGTTCAAACAGGAAGGCCTTTCCGGTTGAGCCAAAGCAAGCTGCACCTACTATGACCACTTCGCCTTTTATTGCTGCCGCCACACCAAACCAGTCCCTGTTCATTGATTCAGAGGGGATCAGCTCAGCTACTTCATTGATTTCGCCTGTCCAACCTTCCACCGGCTCTTCAAACACATAAGCTCTTCCAGGAAGGCCTTCGCTCTCAGTAGCTGCTGCCCCAACCACAATGGCCGTACCGCTGATAGCAACAGATGTGCCAAACCCACCACCTGCAACTGCTTGGGCGGGCCTCAATATGGCAGAAGGGAGCATATCTCCCCAATACGCTCCTACCCTTTCATAAACATAAACGACACCGCTTTCGTCATTGGCAGAACTCGCTCCTACCAATATTACATTCTGATCTTCATTTATGGCGATACTAGCACCAAAATTCACATATCCTGATCCTGAATGCGATAAAACTGCTTCTTCCTGCCAATTTCCCTCTACCAAACGAAAGATGACAACCTGGCCATTAAAATCACCAACCAAAGCAATGTCTTCATCAATCACTACACGCCTGCCAAATGCAGCCACCTCACTATCTCCATCTAAAAGGTGGTCTAATTGCCAATTTTGGGCATTGAGTGTACAAAAAAAACTACAGCACATTAAGAACAACCCTATCGCATGCTTTTTCATAAAATGTTTTGTGATGATGCTTCCTCAAACAGAAGCCGTTAACAATTAGCCCACAAAGACACGCAACCCTGCCATTCCGTTGGGGGGCAGGGTTGCGTGTCTATACTTCGTTTTGGCCCGGCATTAATCTTTGATGCAGCGGACGGCGGCACCTGAAGCACGAGAAATGGGGTCATTAAAAGCATCGGAATCTTGGATACCAAGCCCCCATGCTAAATTGCTTAGAACCGAACTTGACCAATAGAAACCCAATTTGCTATTGCTACCAAAGGCAAACGAACCATCTGAAGGCGAGCGGATACCCGTAGCGGTCCATCTAAGCGGGGAGGCAAAAGCACCAGCTATATTAGGAGCGCTCCAACTGTCCATTTCAGCCTGAAGCTCCACTTCTGTAGGCAGGCGGTAGCCGCTAGGGCAAGGATTGTTCACCCCGTTTACTCCTTGCCATAAATTACCGTCTTGTGGATTAAGCCAGTCCTCTTCTGGAGTAGAAGAGCCGATAATGAAGCTGCCATCCCACGGGTTACCGGCATTGGGCACTGCGGTAGTGGCATTGGCCGTAGTCGTGCCACTTGTTCTACACTGATGCCCATCGGCAAACCGGCCCCATTGGTAGAGGTCGCCGTAAGCGGCAGTATCTGTGTATGAAGTAGCGACTTGACTGCCCCCAAGTTGCGGTCCGTCCAAGTTGGGCGCAAACCAGATTG
Source organism: Phaeodactylibacter luteus (assembly GCF_007993045.1). GTDB lineage: Bacteria > Bacteroidota > Bacteroidia > Chitinophagales > Saprospiraceae > Phaeodactylibacter > Phaeodactylibacter luteus. The sequence continues at coordinate 69,702 of NZ_VOOR01000025.1, read as the reverse complement.
TCGTTTTTTTGCCTGCCCCTTCCGCAAGGATAGGGGGCCTGCCCCTGCCCGGTGGCAGGTGCCGCTATGCTACGGGGCTCGCTATCCGCTCGGCCTTATCAGGCCTGCCGCCCCTCCGCAGCGCTAGGCCAATGCTAGGCTATAAAGCCCCAAAAGCATAAACACCTGCGACATTTTGGTTTACGCCCTCCAAGTTTTGGCAGTGGTACCGTTGGTTACGTCATTCACCACCGTGGGCGGGGAATGAGCCAATAGGCGCAGCCACCGTCGCCGATACCGTTTCGCTCGGCGTAGTATTCAGGCTATAATCATAGTTGCCCGCTGCGGTGGGCGTGCCCGTGGCCGTGAGCGTGATCTCCTGACAGCCCGTAGCTGCAAAGGTGCCGCTGCCCGAGAAGGTAACCCCGTTTACCGGGCCGGCGGTGATATCGTAGGTGCCAGCCTGCGTCACGTTGGCGTAGATCGTCATCGTGGTGCCGCTTGCGTCCACGCCTTCGGTCAGCGTACCGGAGATCGAGCCCGCTGTACAGCCCGGTGCGCCATAGGCACTCACAATGCCTGTGCCGTTGGTGGAAGCTTCTGCCGGAGCAGCCGTGCTGCCGCTGATGCAGTTCCATTCCGGAGCAGCCGGTGTGCCGTCATTGATTTGCAGGCAATATGCAGTAAGATTGTAGATCATAAGCCCGGCTGCCGGGCTGACGATGGCATCGCGCTGTGCCTCAGTCATACGGGGCGGCAGGAAGCCCTTAGTCGTCGACTCCACCTCCAATACGGAAGAGGCGTCGATGGCAGTGGGGTTATCGCCCACTTTTACCTGGGCAAAGGCGGCAGTGGCGAAAAGCGCCAGGGCCAGGGTGGTGAAAAGTGATCTGAAATTTTTCATTTCCTGTATTTTGTTTTAAAGCAGGCGGCTGAGCCTGCTTTGGTTTTTAGAAAAAAAAGAAGCTGCGGCAGTAGCGGGCTGCCCTTGCCGGGCGGGCGCGCTACACCGTAGCAGGAGGACAACAGTTTATGTGCTTGGGGGGAGGCGTAGGGACGGCCCGGCCTACTTCGCAAGGCCAGGCTATAACGAAAAACAAGGCGCTGCCCAACCGCCTTGCAGGCAGTACGGCAGGCCTTGGATAAGGGGAAATTGCTATTGTTGAAAACGCCCGGCTGCCCGCAGGCGGCAGCAGGGGCAAGACCGGAAGCCAATGTGCGGCAGCCGCATCTGACTGCAGCCATCCGCTGCCCGGATGTGCCTCTACCCAAGCGCTGTCAGATAAGGTGAGCAGGCCCGCACGGGTATCCAATAGCCCTTCGGACAAGGTGAGCCCACAGCGGAGGTGCAGCTCGCCAAAAAGGGCGGCCGTGTCTGATTGCTGTACGATCAGGCGCGGAAGGCTGCCCCCTTCGGATACGATGCGGCAGGGCACGGTATCGCTCAGCAAAATGGCGCCCTGCCCAGATACCTCCGCTTGGAACAGGTAAAGATCCCCCCGCATCAGCAGCGTATCGGCTGCATGGATGTAGAGCGCGCTGTTCCATACCGACATCCCGCTCTGCACCTGCCCGGTCTGATGCACACTAGGGCTGCCCCACGCTGTCATCAGACAGCTCAGCATGCACAGCAATAGAAAGTAGGGGCGCTTCTTCATGAATCGTGGTCCGCAGTGGCTATACTTACAACGTTCCAAATGGCTCAGCCTTCAGCGACTGAGCAGCATAGCTAAAGTATGCTGCAAAGGACCACATCTGCCTGAACACATTACAGCACTTCAGCGATGAAACCCCCTAAATCGAAACTGAACACAGCTATAGGGGCGACCAACGAAAATTATGCCCGCTACTGATTTTGAACTGTACAGCTGAAATTGGGCTGCTGTACTGAGAAGGGCAAAATGGCTACAGGCTGCCCAATCGGGGCTGGGCCTCAACCCACCCATTCCAACCAGGCCTTCAAATGCGCTATGGATTTAAAGCTTTGCAGGATGGTGCGCTCCTTGTCCAGCATATAGTAAGTAGGGGTGGCAAACACCTGATAATCGAGCGCAGCCTGCCCGTCCCACTTTTGATAATCTGTGGTGCTGATAAAAGGGAGCGGGGCGGCAAACTGCGCAAAACCCTCCGGTGTCTCATCCAAAGAGACCATCACCACTTCAATGCCCTTGGCTTGCAGCTCGGGGTAGAGGGCAGCTACCTGAGGCAGGGCCTCCTGACAGTGGCCACACCAACCGGCCGCAAAGATGACCAGGTAGTAGTCGGCCGCCAACTCACTGAGGCGTTTTGCGGACACTCCCTCCGGGAAGTAAGTGAAGTCGGTAAACACTATATCCGGAGCCGTCGCCCCCTTGGCCATTTTCATGTACTTGTGGAGCCGTTTCTCAAAATCCGCATTGACACAACCGCAGTCATCCCCTTGCAGCAAGCGTTTGGCCAGGTACTCGCTCGAGGTGTACAGGCTGCGCTCTTCCAATACCTCAAAGAGCCGCTGCGTGATGAGGTTGAATCTTTCGTTGTCGGCTTCGAGCTGATCGATGATGAGGTCTATGAAGGTGTTCAGATGGGCATAGACGGAGTCTAAGGGCCCGCTGCTGTTCTCGATAAACCATACGTGATTTTCGACCGCCTCTTTCAACAATCCGCTTTTGTACAAGCGGTCATCTGCATAATCTATCGCCCGTAAAGCGGCTCGGGTGGCAGGGATCTCCTCCGGGCGGTATTGGGCTACCGCAGCCACGCTGCTCACCAACTGACGGATGGGCAAGAACCAGCGCATATAGCTATGGGCCGGAAGGCTGTTCAAAAAGCCGGCATCCGCTGCTTTCAGCCGCGCTATCTCATTCGCTATGCCTTGCTGTTGGCCGCTGCACTCCGCAAAAAGGGAATCTTGCGTGTAGAGCTGCTCCAAAAAACGCCAGGCGCTCAGGGCCTTTTCGTGTTGGGCATGCTGTACAGCATAGGCGGCAAAAGCCTTGTTTTCGGCACCCTCAATGATCTTTGCCGTTTCTGCAAGGCGGAATGCATCACCTGTAATCCGGGAAGCTTCGTCGGCAAGGGCTACTATCAATAGCTGCTTGCCGGCGGGCAGGATATAGCCCATGCCATAATCTTTGGCGGCAAAGCGGAGCCCAAACTCCCCGTCCGCATTGGTGGTGGTGCTGTCTATGGCATAAGCCTCAAAATCATCAAACCCATAGAGGTACACTTTCTCGTTGGGATGATTGGCGAGCCTGCCCGTGATGCTCTGACTACGGCCCTGCAACAGGGTGAAAAACAGGATCGATAGCAGCATATACCATCGGAGGGCTCTTTTTTGAGCTGTATTGGTGCATTTCATCTGTAAAAAACTTTTGTTGGCTCTAGCTATACAACAACCTACAGCCGGTACTTATCTGACGGTTGCTGATTTGCCAGCCTACAGGGGCATACAACCCTGCCCCCCCTAACGGGATGACAGGGTTGCGTGTCTATACTTCGTTTTGGCCCGGCATTAATCTTTGATGCAGCGGACGGCAGCACCTGTAGCACGAAAATCCAGATCATTAAAAGCATCGGAATCTTGGATACTAAGCCCCCATGCTAAATTGCTTAGAACCGAACTTGACCAATAGAAACCCAATTTGCTATTGCTACCAAAGGCAAACGAACCATCTGAAGGCGAGCGGATACCAGTAGCGGTCCATTTAAGCGGAGAGGCAAAAGCACCAGTGTCATTCGTCCCGGCCCAGCTTAACAGTTCAGCTTCCAATTCTGCCTCAGTAGGCAGACGGTAGCCAATAGGGCAAGGGTTGTTTACCCCGTTTACTCCTTGCCATAGGTTGTCGTTTTGTGACGTAAGCCAATCAGGGTCCGTAGCCGTTTCTAAAATAAATAGCCCATCCCATGGGTTGCCGGCATTGGGCACTGCGGTAGTGGCATTGGCCGTAGTCGTGCCACTTGTTCTACACTGATGCCCATCGGCAAACCGGCCCCATTGGTAACTGTCGCCGTAAGCGGCAGCATCTGTGTATGAAGTAGCGACTTGGCTGGCCCCCAAGTTACGGTCCATCCAGATTTCACCGGTGGCAGGGTTGGTTACGTCATTGACCACCGTAGGGTTGGCGGGGTCGCAATGAACGTATCCGGCGGGGTATGAGCCAATGGCTGCTGCCACCGTCGCCGTCACCGTTTCGCCAGGCGTGGTGTTCAGGCTGTAATCATGGTTGCCCGCTGCGGTGGGCGTGCCCGTGGCCGTCAGCGTGATCTCCTGACAGCCCGTAGCTGCGAAAGTGCCGCTGCCCGAGAAGGTAACCCCGTTTACCGGGCCGGCGGTGATATCGTAGGTGCCTACCTGCGTCACGTTGGCGTAGATCGTCATCGTGGTGCCGCTCGCGTCCTCCCCTTCGGTCATTGTGCCGGAGATCGAGCCCGCCGTACAGCCCGGTGTGCCGTAGGCACTCACAATGCCTGTGCCGTTGGTGGAAGCTTCTGCCGGAGCAGCCATGATGCCGCTGATGCAGTTCCATTCCGGAGATGCCGGTGTGCCGTCATTGACTTGCAAGCAGGGCACGGTGGTATTGTAAACCATAAGCCCGGTAGCCGGGCTGACGATGGCATCGCGCTGTGCCTCGGTCATTCGGGGCAGCAGGAAGCCTCCGGTGGTGGACTCCACCTCCAATACGGAAGAGGCGTCAATGGTGGTGGGGTTATCGCCCACTTTTACCTGGGCAGTGGCGGCAGTGGCGATGAGCGCCAGGGCCAGGGTGGTGAAAAGTGATCTGAAATTTTTCATTTCCTGTATTTTGTTTTAAAGCAGGAGCCTGCTTTGGTTTTTAGAAAAAAAGAAGCTGCGGCAGTAGCGGGCTGCTCTTGCCGGGCGGGCGCGCTACACCGTAGCAGGAGGACAACAGTTTATGTGCTTGGGGGGAGGCGTAGGGACGGCCCGCCCTGCTTCGCAAGGCCAGGCTATAACGAAAAACAAGGCGCTGCCCGACCGCCTTGCAGGCAGTACGGCAGGCCTTGGATAAGGGGAAATTGCTATTGTTGGAAACGCCCGGCTGCCCGTAGGCGGCAGCAGCGGCAAGACCGGAAGCCAATGTGCGGCAGCCGCATCTGCTTGCAGCCACTCGCTGCCGGGCAGCACCTCTGCCCAAGCGCTGTCTGATAAGGTGAGCACCCCCGCACGGGCATCCAATACCCCTAGCGCCAAGGTCAGCCCTTTGCGGATGTGCAGCTCGCCAAAAAGGGCTACCGTGTCTGTCTGCTGTACGATCAGGCGCGGAAGTCTGCCCCCTTCGGATACGATGCGGCAGGGCACGGTATCGCTCAGCAAGATAGCGCCCTGCCCTGATACCTCGGCTTGGAACAGGTAAAGATCACCCCGCATCAGCAGCGTATCGGCTGCGTGGATGTAGAGCGCGCTGTTCCATACCGACATCCCGCTCTGCACCTGCCCGGCCCCGTGCACACTAGGGCTGCCCCACGCTGTCATCAGACAGCTCAGCATGCACAGCAATAAAAAGTAGGGGCGCTTCTTCATGAATCGTGGTCCGCAGTGGCTATGCTTACAACGTTCCAAGGGCTCAGCCTTCAGCGGCTGAGCAGCATAGCTAAAGTATGCTGCAAAGGACCACATCTGCCTGAACACATTACAGCTCTTCAGCGATGAAACCCCCTAAATCGAAACTGAACGCAGCTATAGGGGCGACCAACGAAAATTATGCCCGCTCCGGATTTTGAGCTGTACAGCTGAAATTGGGCTGCCGTACTGAAAGGGGCGCACGAAGGATAAGCTTCCCTATGTGGCTCCCCTTGCCTGACGGCACGAGGGGCCCCAAATGCGGTCATTTGGCATTAAAGCCTACTTCTTCTGTAGCCTTTGATTCATTTTTCTGGCTTTCAAACGCCAAGGAAAATGAATTTGCAGTAATTTTGCCAGTGCCTACTTCATAAATGAGAAAGCTGCTTCATGCATTGCTTTTCAACATTAATTGTTGATTGTCCTCAGGTATGAGCAGCCGAGCTAAACCCGTCTGTGCAAAATCCAAAGCCTGCACAGGTCCAAAATAAAATACAATGCTCCTTATCAAACGCTTGTCCCTCATCCTTTGCGCAATTGTGTGCGCTTGGCCCAACTCCTTTGTCAACGCACAGCAGCTTGATAGCCTGTTTAACGTTTGGCAGGATAAAAACGCACCTACAGTGTCGCGCATCGATGCTCTTTATTTGTATCTAGCCAGGCGGCAAGCTAACTTACATCCTGATTCTATATTCCATTTATCAAGACAAGCGTACACCTTGAGTAAATCTTTGAACGCGGATGGAGAACAACAAAAACTGAAAGCAGCTATCGTTTTTAGCTATGCTCTGGTGTCTAAAGACTCCTCAATCCAATCTATAAGGATCATACAAGAAGCACTCTCAAACACTCGTGATTTCGAGATATTAAATATCACCTTATACAATACATTATCAGCTAATTTCCACAAATTAGGAAACTTCGAGCAAGCCATTCATTACGCTCTGAAAAGCGAGCAAAGTCTTCAAGCTTTACACCCTAGATACTTACGGACTCGGATTTTGAATAAATCTAATCTTGCCGGATTGTACTTAGAGCTTGGTGCGTTTGAAGAAGTACAATCAAAAATAGAAGAAGGGATGCAGCTGATAGAGCAGCATAATGATCACAGATCGCTATTGCTATATTTCCTGAGCAATAAAGGCGAGCTACTGAAACGTCAGGAGAAATGGCCGCAAGCCAAAGCTGTCATCATTCAGGCTCTTGAAAGCCTAATCACCGACCCTTTAAGTACTAAGCTCGAAAAAGACAGCCTTCAAATTCATGCTAGGTACCTCGAAATTATAGCGAATAACTACGCCAACCTCGTAGAGGCCCTGTTAGCGGAAGAAAAGTATGACTCAGCACAGGCTATACTGCCCAACTTAAAACTTGCGGCAGAGGTGAGTGCCTCTGCTTTCAATACCTGTAAAGCGTTGGAGTGGGAAGGGCGTCTGCTGCTACAAAAAAATGCCCCGGCAGCAGCCACCCAAGCCTGCAAAGAAGCCTTAGAGGTGTCCGAGTCGAGCGGCTTGCTCGAGCAAAAGCGCGATGCAGCAGAATGCCTTTACCTGGGGTATAAAGAGATGGGCGATTATAAACAGGCCGTAAAATACTTGGAGGTGTTCAAAACTACAGCCGACTCCCTGCTGAACAGCGAGGCCATCCGAGAAGCCGAACGGATCAAAGCCGGCTTCGAACTCCGCCTATTGGAGGCCAAACAGCAGGAACAGCAAGCATTGAGCACATTGGCGCTAAATAAAAAACAACAGCTCATCTACCTTCTAGCTGTGATACTTCTGCTCGCAATTGCGCTAGCTGTGGTATTCTACTACGAGAACAAAAAACGCAAGCGGCTCAACGAAAAGCTGTCCGTACTGAACAACCGCATTGAAAGGATGGTACGCAGTGTTTCACATGATTTAATTGGCAACCTGGACTTGGCCATAAGCAGTACGATACTCTACAGCATGGGGGATACAGGTGCAAGCCAAAAGCCCATGATGCTGATCCGTGATGCTTTGAAATCGCTCAAGGACTATGCTTTAAGGCTATTGCAGATGCCTTTCATTTCTGAGTACGTAGATCACCGTTCGACAGACCCCAACCCGGCGTTAGAAGAAACACTCCTGATGTTCAATGAAGCACTGGGGAAAAAATCATTCCGCACAAAGTCACTTCCCCTTCCCAGTCTAGACTTGCCTGATTTTATCATACGGCAGCTCTTTCACAACCTGATGACCAATACCCTGAAACATGGCGTTCCGGATTCCGAACGGCCTTCCTTATCCGTATACGCTCGAAAAAGCAGCTCAGATGCAGAAATAGTTTGGGAAAACAACGGCCCTGCGCTTACGCCGGCTCAGCATGAACAGCTCTTCAGGGAAAGAGACGACCGGCATAGTGGGCTGAACCTGCTGAAGGCCAACCTCGAACAATATGGGTACAGTATCAACGTAGACGCGCAGTATGACACGGGCGTTAGGTTTGTCATTCGCAAACTTTAGAGGGTTTATCCGCAACCCTCAACTTGCTTAAAGCGGTTTAAACAGATGGCAGGTGCTTCCTAAGCGCCTGCCATCTGTTAGAATTAGTGCTTTACAAATTGACCTGCGTAAACCTTATTTTCTGAGCGATTAAAAACCGACACACTATATACGCCCGACGGCAAATGCGCCACCCCAATTGGTGCGCGGCCCGCATCTACATCCGATTCGCACAGCATTTCCTGGCCTTGAAGATTGTGAACTTTGAGCATATAGCTACCCGTAGGCAAATCCTTTAAGCGGATATAGCCGGTTGCTGGGTTTGGGAAAATATTAAGCTCTTGGGTTGTGAGGTTTTGCGTTACGAAACTGATGCCATTGCCCACAATATTAATATTCCCATCCTCATCAAAGGGGTTTGACCACTTTTCATCCGTGTATATCGCTTGCCCGGTAAGGGTTTTCACGAATGCCGTAACCTGTGCTTTTTCTTCCTCTGTCATGTGAAATCGCGTAGGGACAATATTGCCCTGCGGATTAAAAAAGGCAAAACCCAAGCCTAGGCCATTTACGACTTCCAGGCTGTCATTGTAATGATTGAGCACATCATCAAATGTGGCCGCTTTACCATTGGCAAACATTGGCCCGTTCACCTCGCCCTGAGGGTTAAAAAGATCACGCAGTGTAGGCGATTTAGTCAACTGTAGATTAGGCGTTCCATCTATTTCTGTAATTACCCCATTGTGCAGCCCCTCTGAAGCAGAAGAGAAATTGCCAGGAACATGACAAAAAGTTGCACAGCCTAGGCCTCCCCCGATCCTGTTTGCAAAATTTTCCCCAATTTCTATCTCAGGCGCTTCAAGACAAAGAGCTTTCCCTAAGTTTTCTTCTTCTGTGAAATTAGGGAAAGGCTCCGAAATATCATCTACCAATTCCATTCCTTGATCAAACTTGGAGTCATAAGACATGATACTGCGCAAGAATTGTGCTAATGCTCTGCCTATCCTATCTCTTGTTACTTCTGAATCGCCAAAAGCAAAGGCAAATAGCTGCTGATAGTAATCCAATGCTGCCAATTCCTCCATTACATCATCAAAGTCGGGAGCTCCATTCTGCCCACTGTTACCCATTTCTATGTGATCTTCGATAGGCTTAGTAACGGCTTCCTCCAATATAGAGTCCCGCTGATCCCAAAAAAAACCGATGTCAAATGGGCCACCTGAGTTTTGGATGTTCCTGACATTTACCAGGCGCATAGCATGAAGGTTAGTGGTGCCATTCACGCCTTGGCTTGCAACCTCCGTATCCCCAAAAGCATTAGCCTGCTTATGACAACTTGCACAAGCTATCGTATTGTCCGAAGACAGTTTCTTATCGTAAAACAGCACCCTCCCTAATGTCGCTATGGTATCATTGATCCGATTGTAGTCAGGCTCGTCGTCATGAATTCCAAATGCATCGGCGTAAGCTGGTATTTCTTGGCTCGAATAATCAAAAAGGTGGTCTAGATCTATTGTGCCTGCTGTAAAGACGATAAGCATGATTAGCAGCCCTACATAGATGTGTAAATTTTTCATGGTTTTTAGTTTAATAAGATGAAGAAAAGCCTAAAAAAGACCTTCCATGGCCCGCCAATACAGCAATGCCCACTGAGCACAACTCAAAATTGTTGTTTTCTGGATCCGTCCTTGCCTTGATTAGAGTGGAATTGCGCGTAAACCAAAATGTCGCAGGCGTTTCAGTTAGCCTGGCATTGGACTAGCGCTGCGCAGGGGTATTAGAGCGCTTGTTAGGGCAGAGCGGATAGCGAGCCCCGTAGTATAGCGGCCCCTGCCGCCGGGCAGGGGCAGGCCCCTATCCTTGCGGAGGGGGCAAGCAAAAAAACGACAACCTGGTTTGCGCCCTGTAAACAGATGGCAGGCGCTTAGGAAGCGCCTGCCATCTGTTAGAATTAGTGCTTTACAAATTGACCTGCGTAAACCTTATTTTCTGAGCGATTAAAAACCGACACACTATATACGCCCGACGGCAAATGCGCCACCCCAATTGGTGCGCGGCCCGCATCTACATCCGATTCGCACAGCATTTCCTGGCCTTGAAGATTGTGAACTTTGAGCATATAGCTGCCCGTTGGCAAGTCCTTTAAGCGGATATAGCCGGTTGCTGGGTTTGGGAAAATATTAAGCTCTTGGGTTGTGAGGTTTTGCGTTACGAAGCTGATGCCATTGCCCACAATATTAATATTCCCATCCTCATCAAAGGGGTTTGACCACTTTTCATCCGTGTATACCGCTTGCCCGGTAAGGGTTTTCAAGAATGCCGTAACCTGTGCTTTTTCTTCCTCTGTCATGTGGAATCGCGTAGGGACAAGATTGCCCTGCGGATTAAAAAAGCTAAAACCCAAGCCAATGCCATTTACGACCTCCAAGCTGTCATTGTAATGATTGAGCACATCCTCGAATGTGGCCGCTTTACCATTGGCAAACATTGGCCCGTTCACCTCGCCCTGAGGGTTAAAAAGGTCGCGCAGTGTGGGCGATTTAGTGAACTGTAGATTAGGCGTTCCATCTATTTCTGTAATTACCCCATTGTGCAGCCCCTCAGACGAAGAAGAGAAATTACCGGGAAAATGACAACCATTCGTACAGCCCAATCCTCCTCCGATCCTGTTTGCAAAATTTTCCCCAATTTCTATCTCAGGCACTTCAAGACAAAGAGCTTTCCCTAAGTTTTCTTCTTCTGTGAAATTGGGGAAAGGCTCCAAAATATCATCTACCAATTCCATTCCTTGATCAAACTTGGAGTCATAAGACATGATACTGCGCAAGAATTGTGCTAATGCTCTGCCTATCCTATCTTTTGTCACTTCTGAATCGCCAAAAGCAAAGGCAAATAGCTGCTGATAGTAATCCAATGCTGCCAATTCTTCGATCACATCGTCAAAGTCGGGAGCTCCATTCTGCCCACTGTTACCCATTTCTATGTGATCTTCGATGGGCATAGTGACGGCTTCCTCCAGCATAGATACCCGCTGATCCCAAAAAAAACCGAGACCAAAGGGGTTTTCTGGGCGTAAGATATTCCTGACATTCACCAGGCGCATAGCATGACGGTTAGTCGTTCCATTCACGCCTTGGCTTGCAACCTCCGTATCCCCAAAAGCATTGGCCTGCTTATGACAACTTGCACAAGATACTGTATTGTCCGAAGACAGTTTCTTATCGTAAAAAAGTACCCTGCCTAATGTCGCTATGGCATCATTAATCCGATTGTAGTCAGGCTCGTTGTCAAAAATCTCGTCGTCAAAAATTTCAATTCCACTGGCGTAATCTGGTATTTCTTGGCTCGAATAATCAAAAAGGTGGTCTAGATCTATTGTGCCTGCTGTAAAGACGATAAGCATGATTAGCAGCCCTACATAGATGTGTAAATTTTTCATGGTTGTTTAGTTTATAAGATGAAGAAAAGCCTAAGAAAAGACCTTTCATGGCCCGGCAACACGACAATGCCCACTGAGCACAACCCAAAATTGTTGTTTTCTGGATCCCCCCTTGTCCTTAGGATTGGGGCCGCCTCTGCCTGACAGCAGTGGCCGCTATGCTGCGGGGCTCGCTCCTCGCTCGGCCCTATCGGGCTTCCCACCCCTCCGCAGCGCTCGTCCGGTCTCATCCTATGGCCAACAAAGCCCTGAATAGCCTCGGATTTTCAGCCTGCGCTCTGCCCTCTTTGCCCAATACCAAGTTTGTTATGGCCACCTAAGTCAGGATGCTGCTCCGCGCCTGCTGCATAGTATAAAGACATGGGGCCGCTATTTTCCGGCTATCGAGACAAAAGACGTAGGTACAACCTACACAAAGCGTGGGTAATAGGGCGCTAGGAGGAATTCAGCGAGGCGTTCGGCGAAGAGAGGCAAAAGAGAGCAAGTCATTACTGACTAATGTTGGATTATCAAGCTACAAATACAGAACTGCAACTTTACGAAAACGCTTGCTCTTCTAAAATTGGCTTTGCCAACAGGGAGCTACACCTGCGGCAAAGCCAAGAAATAAATAAGCATTACTACACTTAAGTAAGTTCAACACACTGAACTTGTCCTAACTACTTGTAAAGAAAAGGTTATTGAACAGGGTCAAGAAGAACCTTTCAGACAAACGCACGTATAAGCAGATGAACGGGTCAAAAAAGGGGATGAAAGCATATTAAGGGGCTGACTGAGACGTGAGGGCCGAGCCCAAAACGCCCTACAGGATTGGGGCTGAACCGCCTTTGCGCAGGCGGCAATGCAATGCCCTGTGCTCCCCATCAACAAAGCCGAGGCAATGAAAAGACTTGCAATTACCCTGTCAAATCAGGTGTCCGATTGCGCACAGTTGAGTTTCTTGCGTAAATTAGCGTACCTGATGCCCTGAAAGTTAAAGCCTGCCAAAGCCTGATAGAGCAGGGGCTGTCTTCACCACCTGCTTTATAGGGGCCTTAGCATTAAAAAGGTTACTATCCCGGCTTTGCTGCGTCACAAAGCCGCTCCCTGATTTTCATGTAAAAGCAGGGCTTCGAGCTGCGCTGAACGCCGGTTTCACACCTCAGATCGCCCAAAACCCGCTGTCCCAAGCTAAAAAACACAAACACTAATCCTATAAGGCTAATATTAGTGCACACGCTGCGTTGCTAAACCTAAGGGTTGCCCCATTTGATATGTGCCAACAGTGGGCGCTCTCAGGTATCTGGGCACGCGCAAAAACTCCTTACGTTAACAAAATGCATAATGTCATCTTTCCAAACATCAAGCTCCTGATTGTTGAAGATTCCGTTTCCTTTCGCTCATTATTGCAGCTCCTGCTCGACGAGCTCCACATCCAACAGCCTATTTTCGCAGACAATGCACGCGATGCGTTTGCCCTTTTTGAGCAGGAACAGCCTCATGTCTGCATACTCGATATTGATTTGGGCGAAGGCCAGACCAATGGCATCGAGCTTGCAGAACAGATCAGGGAGGCCGATCAGGAGGTCCCCATCATTTTCCTGACTTCCTTCTTCACCGAAGAATTCTACTTCAAAGCCAGGCATGTCAACCCCACCAACTTTATGAGCAAAGAGATCTCCCGCTTCAAGCTGATCCAAGCATTAGATATAGCCATCAATCAGCATATCGAGTTCAGGGAGAAAAATGAGGCCCGCCCACAGCCCCCGGCTGTGCCGCCCCTCATCACTGATGATAAAGCTTATTTCAGGGTTGGCGACTCCTTCAAAGGGATAGACTTGTGTGATATCTCTTATTTCTACTCTAAAGACAAACTGACCTACGCGCGGGTGGGCAGGCGCAACTTCCCGACCAATGTACAGCTCAAAATGATTGAACAAGAGCTCTACCCCTTGTTTTTGCGTGCACACAAAGCTTATGCCGTCAACCGGAAGCATATCAAAAGCCTTAACATCAAAGAGGGCAATCTAATTTTAGAGAAGGGCGATGAAACCCTCCCTATTGGATATGCCTACCGGAAGCACCTCTTGGCTGAGCTGAAAATACTGAAATGACCTGTGGGGCGCCCTTTCTGCCCCACAGCCTGCCTACCTGTACGGGGCCTAAACCAAAATATTGCAGGCGTTTATGCTTTTCAGGTTCTAGCCTGGCATTGGCCTAGTGCCTCAAGCCATAAATCCTTGACACCCCAAGTTTCGTTATTTTCCGTCTACTCTTCGTTAAAGAACCGCTCCTTTAGCTCGGGCTAAAGTCGCGAACCTTAGCCTTGATTAGCCGGAAAATAACTTCAACTTAAGTATCAGAGATTTATGACTTAAGGCACTAGCGCTGCGAAGGGGTGGCAAGCCCGACAGGGCCGAGCGGATAGCGAGCCCCGTAGCATAGCGGCACCTGCCCTCAAGGCAGGGGCAGGCCCCTATCCTTGCGGAGGGGGCAGGCAAAAAAAGGGCAATCTGATTTGCGCCCCCTGCTCTTTATCCGAGCCCTATGACGCGCGCTGATAGCAATTTTCGGTTTATCTGCCCTATACACCCGTTCAGATGCATATAGGGGCTTTTATCTGCTTTGAGCTTTAAAACGGGCTAAAATCTCGATTACTTTGTACCTAAGGTTCTCAAAAGAGTAGAAGCAATAATTACATACCTTTTATGAAATGTACTTTTTCGGTGTTAAAGAGCTAAACCGCCCTTAAGAGTATTGTGCATTTTTGTCAGGAGTTTAATTAGGGGCTCTCTCAAAGCCCCTTCTTGAAACACAAGCAGCTGTTTTCAATTACTGGTGCTAATTGGGTTGAAAATACAAGCTGAAACGATTAAGCTCCCTATGGTCCCGCTAACACTTTAGCGGGACTTTTTTATTGTGCAAAGCACCCTCGCCCCTTCCCTGCCTCCCCGCTGATATACACAATGTGCCCTCCCAAAACCGCTACCCGCCCAACAGGTCGTTGACAATCCTCGGCACTCCGCTCGTGGCGGCCTCCGGCACCACTTCGAGGAAAGGGATGCGGCTGAGCTCATAATTGATGGACGGGCGGGGGTCGATGTAAAAAATCTGATGGGCTTTGTGGGCCAGCCCGACCAAGCCTGCAGCCGGATAGACCTGCATAGAGCTCCCAATGACCAGTACCATATCTGCTTCATAAACGGCAGCGGCGGCAGGCTCTAGCATAGGCACTTCCTCTCCGAACCATACGATATGGGGCCTGAGCTGATGCCCTTTTTCGCAAAGGTCGCCCAAGCGCAGGTCGCCCTCCCACTCATATACCAGCTCCTCAAAACGGGTGCTCCTGGCTTTGCGGAGCTCTCCATGCAGGTGCAGGACGTGCCCCTGCCCGGCCCGCTCGTGCAGGTCGTCTACATTTTGGGTGATGACCGTCACTTCGTAATCCCTTTCCAATGCTTTTAGGGCCAGGTGGCCCGCATTCGGCTCCACTTCTTTCAGTTGCCGCCGCCGTTGGTTGTAAAACTCCAGGACCAGCTCGCGGTTTGCCGCCCAGCCCTCTGGAGAAGCGACTTCCATCACATCGTGCCCTTCCCAGAGCCCGTCTGCGTCCCTGAATGTCCGGATCCCGCTCTCTGCGCTTATCCCTGCGCCGGTCAGGATAACAATTTTTTCCATAACTGATCAGTGTTGAACGGCATCCAATGCCTGTTTCAAATCGGCCCAAAGCCATTCTGTATCTTCCAAGCCCAGGTACAAGCGCACAAGGGCCCAAGGCACCGGCGGATCTTCCCGGCCGGGCACTTTATAAAAAGCTGCCGAAGGCAGTACCAGGGACTCATGCCCGCCCCAGGATACCGCTAGCAGGAAATGCTCTAGCCGGTCAAAAAAAGCCTCTGCCTCAGCAAAGTCGGTCGTTTTTAAATAGAAAGACAACAGCCCGCCAGCACCGGACATCTGCCGCCGGGCCAGCTCGTGCTGCCCGAAGGAAGGCAGCCAGGGGTAATTGACGGAAGCCACAGCAGGGTGGGCCTCCAAACGCGCTGCAATATCGCAGGCCGTACGGTGGCTCCGCTCCATGCGCAGCTCCAGCGTCCTTAGCCCCCTCAGGGCAAGGGCTGCATCGTGGGGGGAAAGCACCCCGCCCAACGTCATGTACTCCCCCTTGAATATCTTGCTGATCTGCTCCCGGGTACTGCAGACTGCACCAAAGACGACGTCGCTGTGGCCGTTGAGGTATTTGGTGCCGGAGTGTACCACCAGGTCAATGCCCAAAGCTGCCGGGTTTTGGAAAACCGGGGAAGCATAGCTGTTGTCTATGCAGGTGACGATGCCCCTCCTCTTGGCCAATGCAGCACAGGCAGCTAGGTCCTGCAGCTCGAAAGTCAGAGAATTGGGGCTTTCGAGGTAGAGCAGCGTGGTCTCCTCCCGGATAGCGCCCTCCACTGCCGCAAGGTCCTGCCCGTCCACGAAGGTACAGCTCACCCCAAAACGCGGCAGATAAGTGCCCATCAGGGAACGCGCCCAGGAATAGGGCGCATTCACACAGGCCACGTGGGCACCGGCGTGCACGTTGGCCAGCACCGCTGCGGAAATGGCGGCCATCCCACTGCCAAAGACCAGAGCATCCTCCGTTTTCTCAAGCGCTGCCAATTTCTCCCTCAAAATGTGGACCGTGGGGTTGTCGCCACGGGTGTAGACGGGCCGGTCTGCCTCCGAAGCCAGAGCGTGCCTGAACGCATCCAGGGTCGGGAACGCAAAATTGCTGCTCTGTACCACAGGGGGCGTGACCGCATTGAAGTAATCTTCCCGGTTTTCACCAAGGTGCATCAGAATTTCGCTCAGGTGCATAGCCATATCAATGTGCCCTCAGGCGGGTTAGTCGATTTCGATCCATCCTTCCAAGTAAGTTACGGCTTGGCCAGAAAGCGCTACCCGGTCGCCCAGCATCGTACACCGGATGGCGCCGCCCCTTGCGGAAAGCTGACGCGCCTGCATTTCCTGCTTGCCCAGCCGCTCTGCCCAATAGGGGGTCATAGTGGTGTGGGCCGAACCCGTGACCGGGTCTTCATCCACCCCGGCGTTGGGGTAAAAACAGCGGGAGACAAAGTCTACTTCATTGCCCGGAGCCGAAACGATCACGCCACGGCTGCGCACTTCCCGCAGCTTCCGCAAATCGGGGGCAAGGGCAGCTACAGCCTCCTCCTTGTCCAGGATGACGAGGTAATCATCCCTACCCATCCAAACGCTGTCCGGTTGTAGCCCAAGAGCTGCTGACAGCACCTTCGGGGGCAGGGCCTCTTCAATATTGTCCACGGGAAAATCCATAATGTACCCCTCCCCTTCCCGGCCGACGGAGAGCAGCCCGCTCTTGGAATGGAAAGAGAGGCTGTTGCCTTTTTCGCCAAAGTGGCGGAAAAGGCAATGCGCAGCGGCAAGGGTAGCATGCCCGCACAAGTCTACCTCTACCGTAGGGGTAAACCACCGCAGCTGATACTCCTGCGGCCCCTGCTGCACGTAAAAGGCAGTCTCCGAGAGGTTGTTCTCCGCAGCGATCGCCTGCATAACGGCATCGGGCAGCCAAGCCTCCAACGGGCAGACCGCCGCCGGGTTGCCGCTGAACCGCTTGCTGGTGAAAGCATCAATTTGATAAATGGGTAATTTCATATTGGGAGTTAATTTTTATTCAATCAACAAGCCTGAGGGGCCACCTTGTCATGCCTACCGCTGCCCCTCATCGGCCAGTCCGTAGATGCGCCCTTCCCCCGGCTGCAGCCCGGGCAGGTGCCAATGGCCCTGAGTTTGCAACAGGGACTTTTTGTCGAGGTTGGCGGTATGTGTAGAAAAAGCCTGCTGCACCGCCATTGGGGCCAGCCCAAGGGCAGAGCGTGGTATTTTCAGATTTTGGGCCGGACCCTCCCCAAAATTCACTACGGCCAGCAGGCGAGCCTGCCCGCCCAGCCACCAGGCCAGGACACGGGTAGCCCCGGTTGGGTCGGGGGGCAACAGCCATAGCGGCTGCAGGTCTTCAAGCTGCCTGTTGTAGTGGTCCCTAAGCAGGCGCAAGCGGGACAGCCGGCCGAACAGGGCTTTGTTCTGCCCCCAAACATAGGGGCCGTGCGTAGCTTTGGGCCCTGAGCCTATGCGGAAAACATACAGCTTGGTATAATGCTCGTTGGGCGCGGGCGCGGGGTGGCCATCCCGGCATTCAAAACCGTTGCCCATATAGCCGGGCATATCGGGCAGGAAAGCCATGGCGAAGTAGCGGGCTTCGTTGCCGTGGAGGTAAAATTTATCGAAGCGGGGGTCATCCTTATCGCCTGTCATAATGGTAAAGGCAGGGGCAAAGGCACGAGTAGCCTTCAAATCCAGGTACCGGCGGAAATGCTGTAGGAAAACCGGGCTGCCGGGCACCATGCTCTGCAGGTCGCCCAAGGTGGCATCAGCCAGGGAAAGCTCCAGGTGGTCATTTTCATCTCCGTAGGCCATAAAGCCCGGCCCGGCCAGGAATGTCTCTGCAAAATATCCAAAGTAAGGCTTGACCTTTTGCACGGCCTCCTTCACTGCCCGGTGGAGGTCGTAATAGGCACCGCCCTCCACCGGCACCCCATCTGGCCTCATTTGCACATGCGACATATCCCCGCGCATAAAGTCAAAATTGAAAGTTTCCTGTAAGGCCAAAAAGTGCTGGCAGACATAATCCCAGGTTGCCGTTCTGGGCTTGCTGAAATCGATGGCCCAGTCCTTATTATCGTCCAGGCGGCCGTAAAGCTTGTAGCGGGTCAGCGGCCCAAACACCCTCGACATTTCGGTAGGGGCGGTGATGCGGTATTCGTACCAGGTGCGGCCTTCGCCATCGGTAGACTGGGTTTCGGGTCGGGGGTCTACCTCCAGCCCCCGATAAGGGGGGGCCATGGTAGCGGGCACCGGCTCATAACCTTGCCCATAAAGGAATTGCACAAGCTGCCCCCTCCTTTTGCCCCGCTTTTCGTACTCCTCTTTTTGCCCAAAAAGCAACTGCAGGCGGGTAGGCTCCGAACAGGATGGGCCGAACAAATCAGCGGCAGAGGCTGGCACAGGCAAGCCTTCCACTGCAGGGCCCACCTCTTGGAGGAAACGCAAGACCTGCCCTTCCACCTCCTCGTGCAGCTCTGCGCGGTGGCTTACGATCTGATCGCCTTCCCTTTTCAGCCACTCAAAGTGCTGGGGGTTGGCCAAAACCATCTCAGCGTACCGGTCGGTATGCGGGATGACGTCCATCCCCACAAGCCGCCCATCGGCATGCAGGAGGCCGACAACGGCTCGGAGCTGCTTGTCCACGGTATCCAAAGCGGGGATCGCGCTTTGGAGCTCGGCGCTGAAAAACTCGGGATTGATGTGCCAGCTGGCCATACCGTAGAGGCTGGCTACCACGCCCGGCTCCCAAATGGGCAGCAAGTGTATGGCGCGCTGATGGGCGGGGAGGGTGAGGGCATATTTGACCAAGCTCCAGAAGCTGCCCAGCGTACGGATGTTAACCCCTACCATGTCGGTGTGCTTTACCCAGCTGCTGCTGCCGCTGCCCGCGAGCGGGCTCGGGAATGCCTCTTGCCCATGTAGGCACCGCTCCAGTACGGCCTCCCCAAGGCGGCGCCGGAGGAGGGCCAGCACTTCCTCGGCTGGCAGAGCAACCGCTTCCTCAGGGAGGAGCCCCGGGAGGAAGCCCACCTCCCCAGAAACGTATGCCGGAAGGTATTCGCGCCAATTGTCAGATATTGCAATATTTGCTGTACTCCCTGCCATCGTTCCGTGCCATTTTGGTTTAGGCAAATGTAAAAACAAAAGCCGGAAGCGATATCACTTCCGGCTTTGCCTTGCTGTTATGTTTTCCGGCTACCTGGCCAGCAACATAAACTTGTTCTTCTTGCCGTTCTCCACCATGATGAACTGCCCGTGCAGCAAGGCCTCCGCCCCGATGATAGCCTCATGGCTGGACACTTTCTCCTTGTTCACGCTTACGGCGTTGCCCTGTACCGCCCGCCGGGCTTCCCCTTTGGAGCCAACTACTTTGGTATGCTCCGCTATCAGGTCTATGATATTGACCCCTGCAGCAACAGCCGCTTTAGGCAGCTCGAAGGAGGGGATCTCAGCTGCTACAGTAGACAGCTCAGCTTCTGTGAGGCCCAAAAGCTGTTCCCGGCTGGCTTTGCGGTCAAACAACAGCTCCGACACTTTGAGCACCGAATCATAAGCTTCCTGGCCGTGGATGCGGACCGTCAGCTCCTCTGCCAACAGGCGCTTCAGCTCTTGGGGGTTGCCCTGCAGCTCAGCTTCCCGGCGCTCGATCTCCTCCTTCGAATGGAAGGTGAAGTAACGGGTGAACTTGGAGATGTCCGCATCTGCAGCGTTGATCCAGAACTGGTAAAATGCGTAGGGGGAAGTCAGGTTGGGGTCGAGCCAAATATTGCCTTCAGTCGATTTGCCGAACTTGCTGCCGTCTGCCTTGGTCAGTAGCGGGGTCGTCACGGCATAGGCTTTTTCATTGAGGTTGCGGCGGATGAACTCCGTACCGCTCGTGATATTGCCCCATTGGTCAGAGCCCCCCATCTGCAGGGTGCAGCCATACTGATTGAACAGCACCTGAAAATCGTAGCCCTGCAGCAGCTGATAGCTGAACTCGGTAAAAGAAAGCCCGGTGTCCAACCGTTTTTTCACCGACTCTTTGGAAGTCATATAGTTGATGGTAAGCGTCTTGCCCACATCCCTGAGGAAATCAAGAACATTCATATCCTTGTAAAAATCCAGGTTGTTCACCATGATGGCCTTATTAGGGCCCTCTTCAAAATTGAGCAGGCGCTTCATCTGCTCCACCTGGAAAGACAGGTTGCTGTCCAGCTCCTCGTAAGTCTTCAGCTGCCGCTCCTCATCCTTAAAAGAAGGGTCGCCTATGCGGCCTGTGGCCCCGCCCATCAAGACGATAGGCTGATGCCCAGAACGCTGGAACAGGGTAAGGAGCATCAACTGCACATAATTGCCGATGGTGAGCGAGGGCGCTGTGGGGTCAAAACCGATATAGCCAGCCACTTTGCCATTTTTGAGCACTTCTTCGACACCGGGAGTAGCGTTGTGCAGCATCCCCCTCCATTCCAGTTCTTTCAGAAAATCCATGGTTGTAATTTTGGAAGCCGGGCAGCATATTTTCCTGCCCCAAATCAGTAATATGCATTGACAAAGGAGGGAACAAGGCGAGGCCTCAAAGCGTTCCCGTCTTCAAAAATAGCGCCCAAATATAGGGAATGAGGCGGAGTAATTGCGTGCAGAAACCGGAAATACAGCGACTTAGAAAAGCAAAATTAATTTTTTAGACGGCCTTAGAAATTATTGCTTAGCTTTGTGAAAACAACAACAGCTTATGGAAGCGATAACAACTTGGATCAGCGGTTTCAGCCCAGCCATACAAGCCTTAGTTGCCACCTTGTTCACTTGGGGCGTAACCGCATTGGGCGCAGGCCTGGTTTTCTTCTTCCGCAAAATCCACCAAAAAGCACTGGACAGCATGCTGGGCATGGCAGCAGGCGTCATGATCGCCGCGAGTTTCTGGTCTTTGCTGGCCCCGGCCATTGCGATGACGCCGGAGGTCACCAACCTTCCCGAATGGCTGCCTGCCCTGATAGGCTTTGTTAGCGGGGCGCTCTTTATTGCAGCCCTAGACCGTGTCCTTCCCCACCTGCACATAGGCGGGACCCTACAGGAGGCAGAAGGCATACCGACCAACTGGCGGCGCAGCATCCTGCTGGTGCTGGCCATCACCCTGCACAATATACCGGAGGGGCTGGCTGTTGGCGTGGCCTTCGGCGCAGTCGTGCACGGCCTGCCTTCGGCGACCATAGGGGCTGCAGTAGCGCTGGCCATCGGCATCGGGCTGCAGAATTTCCCGGAAGGGGCTTCGGTCTCTGTACCGCTAAGACGGGAGGGCATGTCACGCAGGAAAGCTTTCTTTTACGGCCAGGCCTCTGGGGTTGTAGAGCCCATCTTTGGCGTGCTCGGGGCGGTCGCGGTGCTGACCCTGCGCCCGGTCCTGCCCTTTGCGCTAAGCTTCGCAGCAGGCGCCATGATCTTTGTGGTCGTGGAAGAGCTTATCCCGGAAGCCCACCGGAACGGGAACCAAGACCTCGTTTCCATTTCCGTCATCGGCGGGTTCTCGATTATGATGGTCTTGGACGTAGCGCTGGGCTAAGCGCTTTACCGGAGCAGATACAGCCTTAAAAATCAAGTACTTGCCCAATCAGATTGTCGTTTTTCAGCCTGCCCCCTCCGCAAGGATAGGGGCCTGCCCCTGCCTTGAGGGCAGGTGCCGCTATGCTACGGGGCTCGCTATCCGCTCGGCCCTGTCGGGCCTGCCGCCCCTTCGCAGCGCTAGGCCAATGCCAGGCTAAACCCGAGAAGCATGCCCCCCGCGGCATTGGGGTTCACGCCCACCCTACCTACTGTAACAGCATAGCCAGTAGGATACTGGCGAAGCCACTACCTTTGCGTTCAGCGGGCTAAATGGCCATTCATTGAGGAAACCAAGCCCCTAAGGCGTTGATTTTGCGATAGGAACAAGTTACAAACCTAGGTTTAGGGCCTACCTGGCCCGCCACCGCTCGGTGCCTATCATAGATTGGGGGTAATCTGCTCCGATGTGCAGCCCAATCTGCTGCTGCTCTTCGGGGGTGAGCAGGTCAGGCTGATGGATTTTATCTGCTGGCACGCCAGCCAGCTCCGGCAGCCAAGTTTTCACGTACTCCCCGCTAGGGTCATATTTGACTGCTTGCGCGATGGTGTTGTAGGCCTTGTCTTCGCGGGAGTCGAAGGTCAGGCCAGCCGCAGCATTCCAGTTCATCCAATTGCTCGCTACATCGTAATCCACCAAGACCGACTCAAAGTACTCTGCGCCCATCTGCCAGCTGACGCCCATGTCGTTGACCAGGAAGCCTGCTACGTTTTGCCGGCAGCGGTTGGAAAGGTACCCGGTGGCAGCCAGCTCCCTCATGCCTGCATCGATAAATGGTACGCCGGTGCGCCCTGCGGTCCACTTCCTCAACAGCTCCATATCCTCTTTGAGATGAGGCTTAGGCTCTTGGGCCAGCCCCCCGCGCCCAAAAACCACGGGCCCGTGTTTTTTCACCATCAGCCGGAGGAAGTCCCTGTAAATCAGGCTGTGCTTCAGCTCCGTCACAGAACCTTCTGCCCCCCGCTCTTCCGCATAAGCGGACAATTGGTGGAACACCATTTTGGGAGAGACACAGCCCTGTGCCAGCCAAGGGGACAACAAGCTGCTGACGCACTGCCCCACCACGCCATCTTGCTCGTCTGCATAAGCATAAACATCATCAGTGCCCCAAAGGAATTGGTTGAGCCGCTGCAGCCCAGCAGCTTCACCGCCCTCAAATCGGACCCCGGGAGAATGATCCGAGTGCTCCGGCAAAGGCCTTAGCCCGAGGCCATCCAAAGTTGGGATCTCCCCTTCTTCTATGCGCACCATAATGGGCTGCATCTGTCCTGGGGCAGGCAGGGGCGCCCTCACCGGCACATAGCGTTCTACTTCCTTACGGAATTGAGAAAAAGTATCCGGTGTGTGGGTAATGGGGAAAGGCAAATCTGCTGTATAGTAAAGCATTTTCCCTCTGGCATACCGTATTTCCTGCCCAATGGTCCAAAGGCGCTGCTCCAGCTCGTCCTGTACATACACTTCGTTGGGCGTGCGCTCCCGGTTGCAGAACACCCAATTGGACTTTACCTTCCCCGCCAGTTCGAACAAAATCTCCTCTGGCCTGCCAACCCTGACGATGAGGTTGCTCCCGATGGCTTTCAAGGCTTTCCGGAGGTGCTGCACACTGTCGATGATAAACTGAGCGCGGTGTGCGCCGGTTTTCGGGAACCCGAACTGATGCGTCTGCCCAAGGAATGCCCGTTCGTCAAAAATATAGACGGGAAGGACTTCATCCGTTGAGGAAATGGCATCACAGAGCGCTTCATTGTCATGTAAACGCAGGTCTTGCCGGAACCACATAATACCGCGCTTGGTGTACATATCGAGTTGAGGCTTAAATCTTGATTGAAATGGTGTGGAAGCAAAACACAGGATACCCTATTTAGTTTGTGGCAGAAGGGAAAATCGGCCTGCTTGCGCAGCCTGAACTATAAAGTGCTCCTGGCCGTTCACAAAGCAGGACTGTAGAAAAGAAACCACTGTTTTTATGCAAAAGGAAATCGTAAACCGAGAACTCAATTACCGGACTTCGCGCAGCTCTGGCAGCGGCGGGCAGCATGTCAACAAGACAGAAACCCGCGTTGAGCTGTTGTTCGACGTTCAGGCGTCGGCGGGGCTGAGCCCGGTGGAGAAGCGTCGGGCGGCCAAAGCCCTGGCCAACCGCATCAACAGCGATGGCATTTTGCAGGTGGACAGCAGCAACAGCCGGTCTCAGCTCCTCAACCGGAAAGCCGCCACGCGCAAGTTTTTCCGGCTCTTGGAAAAGGCCTTGCAGCCGCCAAAACCAAGAAAAGGCCCTTCCCCCCTGCGGGCCGACAACCGCAAGCGGCTGCAGAACAAGAAGCGGCGTTCAGACAAGAAAGCCCTGCGCGGGAAAGTCCAATTCCCGGATTAAACCTATCTTCGGCACTCTTTTTCATCCTGTCAAACTCCCACTATGCGCACCTTACTTTTCTGTATTAGCCTATTGCTGAGCGTTCATGCCAATGCTCAAGACCTCAAAGCTTATCAGCTGCTCAATGCCGAGGGCGGAGCGGCTACTTTTGCCGACATCGTCAAGAAAAGCAAAAAATCAGATGTGGTTTTCTTTGGCGAGCTGCACAACAACCCGATCGCCCATTGGATGCAGTATGAGCTCACGAAAGCCCTGCACGAGGAGGCCAAAGGGAGCCTTGTCCTTGGTGCAGAAATGTTCGAATCGGACAATCAGCTGCTGCTCACCGAGTACCTCAATGGGACCATCCCTGCCAAAACCTTTGAAGACGAGGCAAGGGTATGGAACAACTACAAAACGGATTACAAGCCGCTGGTAGATTTTGCGCTGGAAAAACAGCTCCCTTTTATCGCGACCAACATCCCGCGCCGGTATGCCAGCCTGGTGTTCAAAGGCGGGTTTGAAGCCCTTGAGGGCTTGGCCCCGGAAGCACAGCAGTATATCGCCCCTTCCCCTGTGCCCTACGACCCCAACCTGCCCGGGTACGTCAAGATGGTGGAAATGATGGGCGGCCACGGCAGCGGATCGGCAAACTTCCCCAAAGCCCAGGCGATAAAAGATGCGACCATGGCGTATTTCATCAGTCAGCACCTGCCCGAAAAAGGCGTCTTCCTCCACTTCAACGGGAGCTACCATTCCGACCATTACGAGGGCATTGTCTGGTACCTTAAGGAAGCCTATGCCCCTAAAGCAAAGGTATTGACCATCACTACACTAGAGACGGACGACTTGTCTGCCATCCCAGAAGGAGAGCAAGGGAAAGCCGACTTCTACCTGCTTGTGCCCTCTAGCATGACCAAAACGTATTAACCATTAATCCATGATGCGCCCTTTTTCAAAACTGGGTTTAGCCCTAAGCCTGCTGCTCCTTTTTTCAACTGCCTGCCAACAACAGGCGGAGCTGCCCATACTCAGCCCTAAGGATGACAGGGGGAGCTTCCTCCCTGTACCGGATTTCAGCTTTGTCAATCAGGACAGCATGCCGGTCAGCCGCGCTACCTTTGCGGGCAAGGCTTATGTGGCGGACTTCTTTTTCACCTCCTGCCCGACCATCTGCCCGGTCATGGCACAACAGATGCTGCGGATACAGCGCCATTTCAGTGGCGACAGCCGGCTGCTCCTCCTCTCACACACCATAGACCCTGGGCGGGATACCGTGCCCCGCCTCAAAACTTATGCAGAAAACCTGGGGGCTATCCCCGGGAAGTGGCATTTCGTGACCGGGGACAAAGACAGCCTTTACGATATGGCTGATGACTACTACAATCTTGTGGTAGAAGACCAAAACCTGCCCGATGGGTTTGACCACAGCGGCCGTTTCACGCTCGTGGGGCCAAAGGGCTACATCAGGAGTTACTGCAACGGCACTTCCCCCGAAGAGGTCGGGCAATTTATCAAAGACATAGAAACCTTGCTTCATGAAATGGAAGACGCTACTGCTCAGCATTAGTTTCGGCACACTATTCATCCTGGCCAGCTGCAGGGACGACCCCTACAAGCAGGGGCGCATCCTTTACCAGAACTTTTGCGCCAGCTGCCATATGGACGATGGCAGCGGGCTGGCCGGCAACATCCCGCCCCTGGCAGGTGCCGACTATGTTGCCCAGCACCAGGAGGCCCTGGCTTGTATTATCCGCTACGGCATGGAGGGCGAAGTAGTCGTCAATGGCACCACTTACAACAACCCGATGGAGGGGATTGGCGCGCTGTCGGACTTTGAGATCACCAACGTCATCAACTACATCAACCACTCTTGGGGGAACGACTATGGCTACATGACATACGGTGAGGTCAAAAAAGCCTTGGCCAACTGCTCGGAGGATTAGTGCCTCAAGCCATGAATCCTTGACACCCCAAGTTTCGTTCTTTTCCGCCTACTCTTCGTTAAAGAACCGCTCCTTTAGCTCGGGCTAAAGTCGCGAACCTTCGCCTTGATTAGCCGGAAAATAACTCCAGCTTAAGTATCAGAGATTTATGACTTAAGGCACTAGCCTAAAAAAAATGGGCAGTATGCGTCAAATACGGAACAAAATAACATCAACCTGCCGCAATTACGCTCGTATTCCCTACTTTAGTTGCTGAAAATAAAAACTACACGCTGTAGGCAAAAGGGCTCGCAATGCCCGGCTGTGCCAGCATTACAGCTCCCTTTCAGTACATATACTTTCGCAACACGCACATCACACTAGACTTATGATGAAGAAGTACGCTTTCCTGGCATTTTTCGTACTCCCATTTGCCTTGCTCGCCCAACCTGTAAATGACGACTGTGCAGGTGTAATCGATTTAGGCGTAGCGCCAGCCTGCCCAGACACTACATTTTTCACGAATGTGGGCGCAACACCAAGCGACATCGGCTTTGGCAACATCCCGGATTGCTTCAATGGGGGCATTGTCGGCAATGATGTGTGGTTTGCTTTTACGACCTCTGATACCATCTTTGACTACACCATAACCGTGACCGGCCTGGCTGATGGCATGGGCGCAGCGGGCATGACCAACCCACAGGTAGCCATCTACCGGGGCCTGTGCGCCTTTGACAACTTGGCAGAACTGGACTGTGAGAGCGCAGAAGAAGGGAGCGATTTTGTGGAGCTAGACATCATGGGCTTAACGCCGAACGTAACTTACTACCTACGTATTTCTGACTATAGCGCTACCGCAACACCCAACTGGGGCACTTTCCAGGTTTGTGTAGACGAAATGGAGCCGGCCAGCAATATCGACGAGGGGGGCTCTACGGCTTGTACCGGCATCCTTTTTGACAGCGGCGGGCCAGACGGGGACTATGGCAACAACGAGAACTTCGAGTTCAACATCTGCCCAGACCAGCCCAATGAATGTATCATCTTCACCCTCGATTATTACAATATTGAGCAGGGCGGCTTCATCCCTACCGATGTCCTTACTTTTTATGACGGGCCGAGCGCTGATCAGGGGGTATTCATCGCTGATATAGGCGGCAGCGACTTTGTAACCGACGAAGGCGGAGGGGCCGTCTGCTACGAGGTGCGCGCCTCAAGCGGTTGCCTGACCGTCGTTTTTACCTCTGATGCACAAACTTCTTTCGAAGGCTTTCAGGGGTCTTGGCAGTGCAGCCAAGAATGTGACCCCTACACGCCTGTCGTCATCAACGATAACGCTACCGAAGAGGATATCGTGGAGTTTGTCTCTACCCCAAGTGTTACCGCGACCATCACAGACATCAACTGCCCGGATGTCTCTTACGGCACCTTTGAAGCCGGGGATAATACCGACCTTGGGCTGGAGCGGGGGCTCCTCCTCACTACCGGAACGACGAGCTGGGCCATCGGGCCTAACAACGACGGGGGCGGCGGCAATTTCAATTCCAACAACCAAGCCCCTGGAGATGACGACCTGGATTACCTATCCGGTGTCTTTGGCGACGCTACCCTTTCGGAAAATGCCTGCGTGGTAGAACTCGACGTTTTTGTCACGACCGATGAGCTCTCCTTTGAGTACGTTTTTGGCTCGGAAGAGTACCCGGAATTCGTAGGCGATGGCTTCAACGATATCTTTGCCTTCCTGGTCTCCGGCCCAGGCATTGTAGGAGACCCCAACATGAACAACCAACAAAATATCGCAGTGCTGCCGAACGGCATTCAGACGCCCGTACAGATCAACAGCGTGAACAACCTGGAAAACTGGGAGTTCTACCGCAACAACACCGATGGGCTCAGCCTACAGTACGATGGCCTGACCTCTGATTTCCTAGGAGTCAAAAAGAGCCTGACGGCCTCTACCCCCGTACAGCCTTGCAATACCTACCACCTGAAGCTGGCTATTGCCGACCGGGGCGATTCCTCCTACGACTCCGGCGTGTTTGTCTCTGAACTCAAAGGGGGCACTCCTAACCTGGGCGTTCAGTTCTCTTCTGGGATTGACTACCTTGTAGAAAACTGCACAGACCAAGAAGACTTTGTCGTCATCTCCCTGAACCAGCCCGTAGAAGACAGTACGACCTTTAAAGTGACCATCAGCGGTACTGCCGACAATGGAGAAGACTACATCCTGGATATCCCCGACGAAGTCCTTTTCGAGCCCGGGCAGTCCGAAATCTCATTCCCGTTGACGACCCTCACGGATATGGAAATGGAGGAAACAGAGACCCTCATCATCGTGCTGAGCAATGACTTTGGGTGCGGCGAAGTCGTCTATACCACCCTGGTTGTGGAAATCCGTGATGAAATCTCCGTAAATATCGATATACCGCAGGATACCGCGCTCGTCTGTGCAGACAGTTCGCTTGTGCTGTCCGTCAATGGAGCAAGCTCCTACTTCTGGTCTCCGGTAAGCGTATTCGATGAGCCGACAGGCGCCTCCCCTTCTGCTTCTCCGCAAATGTCGCAGTGGGTGTACGTAGAAGGCATCGTAGGCCCTTGTGTCGCCAATGACTCCATCTTCCTCCAATTGGTAGACCCCAACATTGCCGCAACACCCGTTGATACTGTCTTCATTTGCCAGGGCGATCAGGTACAGCTTTCGTCGACCAACAACGTCGGCGACCAAAACCTACAGTGGGCGCCTGCCATCGGGCTGAACGACCCCAACGCCCCCAACCCTATCGCTACACCGGAAGTCAGCACGGACTATATCGTCTCGGTAGACGTCGCGGGCTGCGTAGTGCAGGACACGGTCAACATTGACGTATCCCCCTTCGACTTCCCTGACGTGGCAGCGGATACCATCATCTGCCAAAATTATAGCGTACAGCTGGCTAGCTTCATCGACCCACAGCTAACGACAACGACCTTTGAGTGGACTCCGGCCACAGGCTTGGATGATGCTTCGATCGCACACGCCACGGCCACCCCGGATGTCACCACTACCTACCAGCTATTTGCGGAAAGCGGCAACGGTGCCTGCTCCCAAATCGGCGAAGTAACGGTGACTGTCGTACCGGCTGATATTGATATTGTCGCACCGGCCAGAGACAGCGTGGAGATCTGCTTGGGCGATGTGGTCAACCTACAAGCAGATATTTTGAATGGTGCGGCAACTGATATTACCTGGAGCCCCAACAACGGGACCCTAAGCGATACTACCGGCCTGACAGTCTCTGCCAGCCCTGAGGTCTCCGGCTGGTACTTTGGCTCATTCAACGCAGGCGACTGTCAAGTTTTCGACTCCATCTATATCCGCGTAGATTCTATACCGGATAGCGAAATTATCGCTGACCCCGCGAAGGACAAATACTGCGCAGGGGAGATTGTCACCCTGCGCTCTAACACTTACGAGCCGTCCTTCTTCCCCGACCTCAGCGCTGAGTGGCAAGCCGGCCCGGGGCAAGAGACCCCGGACAGCCTTTGGAACTTGGTGCTCACCGTGATCGACACCTTCGAGTATGTGCGCATCACGACCAACCGGGGCTGTACAGATACCGCTTCCATCCTCTTGTTGGTACAGGAACCTCCTGTGGCCAGCATAACCCCTGCGGATACCCTGGTCTGTGTGGGGCAAGCCGTCAGTTTTCAGCTGGAGATCACCGGAGAGTACGAGTCTTTTGAATGGACGGGCAGCAACCTGAGCTGCAACGATTGCTTTGCGCCTACTGCTTCCCCTGCAAGCGGCCGGTATGAGGTCTTGATAGAACAGGAAGGCTGCGACTTCAATGCCATTGCCAACGTGAATGTCATCCCCGATCCTGTGCTGCAGCTGAACACCATCAGCATCATTTGCCTGGGCGAAAGCGTCGAGCTGAACACCGCTTCTGATGGCAACAGCACTTACACTTGGACCGCCTCTGACCCAGCTTACACCTCCACCGATCCGCAGCCGGTGGTAACACCTGCTGAAACGACTACCTACTATGTGATAGCTGACAATGGCTCCTGTACCCCTGTTCAAGACAGCATTACCATCAATGTGATCGGCGAGGTCATGCTCGACCTTTTCCCGGACGAGTTCGACCTCTGCTTTGGCGAGTCCACTAACCTCAATGTCGAGGTGTTTGGCGGCAGCCCGGAAGATGAATTCTTCTGGAGCGGCAGCGATGGAACGACTTACGAGGGCGCCCCCGTTACCGTCAGCCCGACAGATACTACGACCTATACCCTCACCTACGTGAGCGGCGGCGGCTGCACCACCATCACGGATTCGTTACAGATAGCGGTGGAGCCTGTCTTCCAGCTCGATGGCATCGACATTTCCCAAGATTCCATCGGTGCTACTTTCTTCGAAGGGGACGAAGTCGTCCTGACTGCAATTTATGAGTCGGATTTCAACCCGGAGGAGCTCACCTTCACTTGGATGGCTGTAACGGCTGATTCCAACCTGGTCATCGGAAGCGGCTTAGGGCTGGAACAGATCAGCTACCAGTTGCTTGAGGCTGGCACTCAAACCTTTATGCTGCAGGTGACTACGCCCGAGGGTTGCGTTTATATCGTACAGCTGGAAATTGATGTGGATGAGATCAATGTCAATGTGCCCAATGCCTTTACGCCTAATGGGGATATGCAGAACGACTTCTTCAACTTCTTGGCAGAGGCCAATGCAGATCAGATCCAGGTCTTGGAGTTCAAGGTGTACAACCGCTGGGGGCAGCTGGTTTACGATAACGACACTCCAGAAACCGGCTGGGACGGCCAGTTCAACGATAAGCCGCAGCCATCTGAGGTCTATTACTACCGCATCCGCGTTGCCCGCCCTAATGGGTTCGAGCTTGATCCTTTCCAAGGAGATGTGACTTTGGCGAGATAGCGCCTGCTTTTGGAAACAGCAGATCAAAAGCCGCTCCCCTTTGTTGGGGAGCGGCTTTTGTTTTCCCTTTGCGAATTATAGCCTATCTGAGCCTTGCGCTGCAAGCCCTTTTCAGCTGGCCGACCAACTCTTAACAGCCGGGTGTGAACTCAAATATCGCAAGCGTTTAGGAGCGTGTTGGGACTTTAGTAATCGGTCTGCAAACTGCAATTTCCCGACTAGAAGGCCAAAATCCCAACACGCTCTCAGCTTTTCGGGCTCTAGCCAGGCATTGGCCTAGCGCTGCGAAGGGGTGGCAAGCCCGACAGGGCCGAGCGGATAGCGAGCCCCGTAGCATAGCGGCACCTGCCCTCAAGGCAGGGGCAGGCCCCCTCCCGCGAAGCAGGCTAGGCAGGCCCATCCTTGCGGCAAAAACTGCCACCATACAGGCAGAGCCCCCCAGCAAGTATCTTGTAAATTGCCGCCGGGGGCATCAACTTTACCAGCCCAGCTTCTCCCTGAGCTCCTTCGGCACCGCATCCTTGTGCACCATGAGACCTACCGTTTTCATGCGGAAATAAGGGGCCGACATATAAAGAAAACCTCGGTACTCGCTGATCTCGCCCCAAGAGTTTTTGGTGAGGTAATACGTGGTGCCTTTTTGGTCCTTGGCAATACCTGTGAGGTGCATGAGGTGGTCATCCGTGGTAGCAAAAGACTCAAATGCAGCCTGACGGTTGGCCTGTGTCACCTTTACTTCCTTCTGTGGGGCATCGAACAGCCCTTCCGCCCGCTCATTGGCCGGGAGGATGGCCAGGCCATGCCCTGCACTAAAGCCTTTCTCGCTCACATCTCCATCCCAAGCTACGGTATAGCCACTGCTCAGCGCATGATCCACCAAAGCCTGCAGCTCGTCTAGGGGCAAATTGTAGTAGCTGCCGTTTGAATAGTTATCCGGCACTTCAACTATGAACGTGCTGTAAAACGGATGATGGGAAAAAGAAGAGAAGCTTACATAATCATCTGGGCTGACCGGCAGAGAAGCAGCATAAGACTGAGGCGTGTACGCCTGGCCTCCCACTTCAAACTCCTGTGGGGCTGCCCCCAAATAAACATCCATGACGGCATCAACCGCTGCTGGCCATTTGGGGCTTGGGCGCTCGGTGCTCAGCACCCCGTCCAGCAGGCCTTTCAGCGCAGCCTCCATCTCGCTGTGGTCGTGCACCTGCTCCCCTTCCAATAGGCCGGAATAAACCAGCTCGGGCACAGCTCCTGCCATGCGGAATGCCCGCATCACATCATGGTTGAGGCTCCCCTGGCTAAAATTGGCTTTCCCTTGGCGCAAGATGTAATTCCGGGCCTTGTCCTTATAAATATTCCGGACCATATACATTTCCGAAAGGTCAGCCTCTTCGGCTCCCATACGCAGCAGTTCGGCCTCAATGAAAGAGATGGTGGAAAAACTCCAGCATGTCCCTGTCCGCTGCTGATTCTTGACTGGGGTACATGCAATCTCGTGCTGAGTAGTGAATTCGTACTGTGCCTGCAAGGGCACAGCCAGCGCAATCGTGAGCAGTACACCTGTAATTGTTTGCTTTAACATCCGTTCCATATTTGTTGATGAATAGTTTGCCATTTTCAGCGCAGCAAGGTGATATTCCCCTTGTCCTGGAACAGATCGCCATTAAAGCAGCGCACCTCCAGGTAATAGCCATAGACATCGGGGGGCAGGGGCTGCCCGCGGAAGGCCCCGTCCCAGCCATAGGCGGGGTTGTCCGAATAGAAAACCTCTTCCCCCCAGCGGTTATAAACCCTGAACTCCATTTCGTCAATGGCACCGCCCAATACTTTCAGCTCATCGTTCAGCCCGTCCCCGTCAGGGGTGAAAGCATTCGGCACAAAGATATAAGGCGGCAGGCATTCCGTCAGCACCCGTACCCATACCGCTGCTGTGCCCCGGCAACCGTTTTGCCCCTCAACCGTAACGGTAAACAAGGTGGTCGTATCTATAAAAGCCACAGGAGCCGCAGCGGAAGGGTTGTCCAATAGCCCGGGGGGCTGCCAAGAATACGTGAGCCCGGGCCCTTCATTGGCCTGCAGCTGCACTGTGCCAGCTTCGAAAAGCTCAATGGGCTGGGCAGAAGCCATTGCCGCTACCCCTTCTTCGGAAAACCGGATGCGGGCCAGCCGCTCTATCCAACACCCCAGCTGATCCATGATCTCCACCCTTAGGTCTACATCTTCAGCGCCAGCGAGGACAGCCACAGGCGTGCCCTGCCCCGAAAGCAGCGCCCCTTCCGGCTCCCAATGGTATACCAACTCCTGCCCTGGAATGAGGGGCACGACCTCTACCCTGGCCGTGTCCCCTGCACAAGCTTGGACCAGATCTGGGACAAACACTTGCACACTGCTCCCGGTTACCTGCACGCTGTCTAACTGCACGCACCCAAAGGGGTCCGTCAGGCGGAAATAAAAAGTATTCTCCCCTGCAGCAGGCACCTCGACTACCGGCTGATCGGAGAGCAGGGGCGTAAAAAACGGGCTGTAGGACCAAGCCAGGCTATTGCCAGAAGAGGCCGCCACTGAAAGGGTAACAGAAGGGCTGCATACAGCGGTGTCCGGGCTTAGCACATAAGCTGGCTGTGGGGGCACTTGGAGCAAAATGTCCCGTTCCAGCCGGCATATCCCCTGCTCTTCCTCCAGCACCACCTGAATGTGCTGCGTGCTATCGGCCTCCACCACCGGCGAGGGGGCGGTGGGGTCGGAAAACAAGGCCGATGGCGACCAAGTGTAAGCAAAGCCGGGCACAGGGCTGGGGTTCAACGATATTGGTGTACCGGGGCAGGCCAAAAGGGTATCAGGCAAGGCGGGGTCTGGTATTGCGATAGGGATCAGCCCGGTGTGCTCATCTATGCAGCCATCGGCCGAAGTGATGCGCAGCCGGGCTAAGATATCCCCGGATTCGTAGATGACGAAAGCCGGGTTGGGGCCCGTGGCCTCCAAGCCATTGCTCAGGGCCCATTCCCACATTACAATCTCGCTTTGCAGGTTTTGGGAAGCATCGTTCAGCTGCAGCACGATAGAATCGCTACAGGCTGTCACCTCAAAGTCGAAAGCAGGGAAAACCTGGGGCTTCCCTACCACTACCTCCTGGTACAGGGTATCCGGGCAGGACAAGTAGCCGGGCAGGGTCACCCTGACGGTATAAGTGCCTGGGCCAGGATAAGTGTAAGCAGTGGAAGCTCCTGCGCCAAAAGCATTCGGGTTGGACGGATCGCCAAACTGCCAAAGGAACAAAGGTGCATTAGTGCTGGCGCTGGCAAACTGCACATTGTACCCACTGCACTGTTGTGCCGTCTGAAAACCGGCTTGGCTGGCCGTATCTACCTGCACAAAGGTGACACTGTCGGTACGGGTGCACCCGTATTGATTTTGCGTAAGCACGGTATAGGTGTAGCTGCCCGGCGATGGCAGCGCAGCATACAAAATGGCATTCTGCGTCCCAAAAACCGTATGCTCTTCGGGGCTCCACTGGTAGCTGAGCGTATCGCCCTCCTGCTGATTGATGAGGACAGCGGTAGCCAGCTCGCCCGGGCAAACTGCCGGCACCGTAGTCAAGACAGCCCGTACGGCCCGCCCGTCTACCAACACTGAGTCTAGCCCGGTACAGCCGGCTTCGTCCCGGCCTTGCAGATAGTACACCTGCGGGCCGATCGGATACACCGTTACCCCACTCCCCTCCCCAATAAGCTGTGCCAGCTCGGGGTCCTTATACCAAGAAAGGCTTACGCCATTTTCTGCTTCGCCCAAAAGGGTAAAGGAAGCTGTACAGGCCAGCGTATCGGCTGGCGCCAATGGCATCACTTGCGGCCGGACCACCACCTCCACTGCCCCGGCAAAGGAGCAGGTGCCCGCTGCATTGGTAATGGTCACCGCGTAGCTCCCACTCCCGGTGGGCAAAACTTGTGGGTTGGGGCTGGACGGAGCAGCGATGCCTGGCCCTTCCCAGCTGTATGCCAAAGACGGATTGAACGCTGGGTTCAGAAAGAGGCTGTCTCCGGGGCAGGCCTGCAGGGTATCCCGCCCTAGGGCATCCCCCAACAGCTCCACTTCAAACGAGCGCGTCACAGCGGCAGAACACCCATTGGCCGCAGTCAGAAAAAGGGTCAAGTTGTATTCGCCTGATGCCGTAATGGCAAAGGAGGGCGAAGAGCCGAAGGCCGTTTGCCCCTGAGGCTCCAAAAGCCACTCCCGCTCTATAATAGAAGAAAACAGGGCTGTGCTTTGGTCCGAAGCCTGAGCCAGGGCCGTATCGGCACACCCCGTGATGGCCAAGTCAAAATCGGGCAGCAGTGTTTCCGGCTGCAATAGGACTTCCTGAACAAAGGTATCTTCACAGACCTCTCCGGGGGCCGCGATCAGCAACACCTCATAACGCCCGGTGTCCGAAAAGGTGTAAACCGGATTGGGCAGAGAAGAAACTGAGCCGGGGTTGCCAGGGTCATTAAACTGCCATTCAAAGCCTGTCGCCCCGGTGCTCTGGTTTTCAAAACTGACGGTCAGGCTACCGCACTGAACTTCAGGGGCGGCAAATGCGGCCTCCGCCACCCCACAAAGGCCAACGTTGTACTGAAAATCGCGACGGATGGTGGACAACAGCACCCCATCCCGGTACTCTTCAGCACATACCCCCACTACAAACTGCCCAATCGTATTCGGCAGCCCGGTGAGCAGCCCCGTCTGCCCGTTGATCTGCAGGGGCACTCCCCCAGGAAAGCCATTGAGCATGTTCTGCTCTCCATAGGTTGGCGCTACCCAAACGATCTCATCGTAAGGAGGAGCATTCGGGGGCTGGGGCTGAGGCACTTCCGGATCTGCCCCGGTGAGCGGGGTGCACAAACGGTAAACGATGGAATCCCCGTCTGAATCTGTAGCAGACTGATCGAAAACGATAGGCTCATTGGCACAGATATAGATCGGGGGCCATTCTTGAAAACGCGGGCTGCTGTTGCAGGCGTTCAGGGCCTCCTCCGTGAGCGTCACGCCGAAGGTCGCACCGGTATCGAGGGGATCGACAATATTGACGATGGTCTGATTGCGGCAGCAGCGCTGATAAGCCAACTGATAGCCGCCAGGTATTGGCGGCAGCTCCACTACCGTCCGGTAAGTGGTCGTGTGCACACAAACATTGGGGGGCACTACCAAGCAAGGGCTGTTGAGCACTGGGCTGAGGGTATCGTTGTTCATCAATGGGACAAGCACCTGCTCCAGCAGCTCATTATCCGCATTGAAGATGCCAATGGAAGCCGGATTGTCAAACCAGGCATTGGGGTTGCCGTTGAAGCAATCCCGAAAGACAGTGAGGACAATTTCATAGCTGTCGCCACCAAGGCAGGTATAGGTCATTTCACCACCTACAATATGAGTAGCCCGCAAAGGAGCTGACAGCCCGAGCAGCAGAGCAATCAACAAAGGAAGGCGGCGGATCAGCATAAATCCAGTAAATTGTTAGTACATTAAACAGGTATTCAGCAAAGAGGTAAATTAAGAAAAATGCCCCACTTGCCCACCAAAAAACCCGTTTTGGGCATCTGACAGGCATGATGAGAGTTATTCACACCAAATACCGCGATGTGACCGAGGAAGACCTCATAGCCGCCTGCCGGAAAGAAGACCGGCGCGCTCAGCAGCAGCTTTACGAGCGCTTTGCCCCGGTGATGTTCGGGGTGTGCCGCAGATATATCAAAACAGAGGCTGACGCAGAGGACGTCCTCGCAGAAGCGTTCTTCAAGGTCTTCACCAACCTGCAACAATACCGTGGGCAAGGCAGCTTCGAAGGTTGGGTGCGCCGGATTGTGGTCAACGAAGCACTGATGTTCCTCCGTAAGCGGCACAATTTCCGGCTGACGGCAGAACTTTCGGAAGCCGACCGGCCAGCACCTGCTCATTTTGCGCAGCAGATTGCCGCCAATGACATCCTCGGCCTGCTTGCCTTCCTCCCTACCGGGTACCGGACCGTATTCAACCTTTACATTCTAGAAGGGTATAAACACCGGGAGATTGCCGACATCCTCGGCATCAGCATCAACACCTCCAAGTCACAGCTCATTTTAGCCCGCAAACGGATGCAGGAGCTCCTGCAGGCCGCCGGCTACCCCGGGCTGGAAAATTATGGCTCGCCCGGGAAAGGCGCCTAACCCAAAAACAGACAAAATGAAAGAACAAGATTTTGACCAGCTCTTCCAGGACCGTAAGCACCAATTGGACCGCATGCCCTCGCCCCGGGCCTGGCATCAATTGGAGCGCAGGCTCGACAGCCACCGGAAACGCAACAAATTCCATTTTGCACGGTCCCTGAGCATGGCCGCTGCCCTGCTCTTGCTCATCGTGCTCAGTATAGGGATAGCCCTGTCTGTCCCTGGAGAGCAATCCAGATTGCTGAACCAAAGCCCGCTGCCCCTGGCCAGCGAACAGCTGGAAGCAGACGATGTTGAAGCAGCCGAGGAGCTTAGGCTCGCAATCAGCGCCCAACAGGCTGAAGCAAAGCGCAACCGCCTGATTGAAGACAACAAGGAGAGGGGCAAACGGCTTTTGGCCAGCCATGCCAGAACAGAGCCGGGAAAACCCTCCATCTGGCAAACCTTGCTGAATGGCACTTGGAGCCTGCCCCATGGCCAGGAAGGGGCCCTAAGGCTGACGCAGGGGCCTGATGCAACGGCCAAAGGTGCCTCTAGCATTGCCGGCCTGCCGGATTTCAAACTCACGCCAGGCAGCAAGAGCAAGATAGATATGGTGCTCGAACTCGCCTCAAATGGTGCCGATGAAACTTATGCGCTGGTTTACCAAAGCCCTCAGCTGGCGGTATTTGAACAGGCATCAGGGCAAGGCCGCGGCAGGATATCCTTTGAACTGCTCGAACAAAACCGCCTTGCCATCATTTGGGAAAAAGCGGATAGGAAAGCCTTGCACCCTGTACCCCGGCAACTGACCCCCAAACCACAGCAATGGATGCTACATCAATTGCAGCTGCAGTAAACCCGCTGCTCAAGGCGTAAGGGCGCAAAACCAATTGTCATTTTTTGCCCGCCCCCTCCGAAAGGATAGGGGCCTGCCCCTGCCATAGGGCAGGTGCCGCTATGCTGCGGGGCTCGCTGTCCGCTCGGCCCTGTCGGGCCTGCCGCCCCTTCGCAGCGCTAGGCCAATGCCAGGCTAGCTTAAACGCCTGCGACATTTGGGTTCACGCCCAGGCGTCAACCATCGGCAGCCCCGCTCTCTTTTCTAGGAAAGGCGGGGCTACCGCTTTTTCAGCCCCTGCCTCAGGTACTTACTGCCCACATCGAACCAAATGCCCCGGGATCGCTTTTACTATAAAACCATCGAGGCCCTGAAAACGTCGTCGTTACTAAGAGGGCACGTTTGGAGCTCTAAGCCTTTCTTTAAAGAAGCCCCGTCATGAAATTGACACTCCGAAAACTCGAAAGTGAAGCGCCCGAGGACCTGCTTGCCGCAGCAGAAGCCCTGCTTGACCATGAAGGGGTACAGGGCCTGACCGAAGTTGAACCCAACCTGTGGACCGCACAGGCCGATGGCTATGAAATAGAAGTACAGGCCAATAGCAGAAGGGCTACCGCTGCAACCTGCGAGTGCGGTCTATACCAAGAGCAGGGGCTGTGCGAACACATCATTGCAGCTCTGCTGTCTCTAAGAGCCCGGCAGCAGGAGGCCCAGGAAGCCAAAAAACAAAACGAAGCCCGGCCTTCGGCCCCCACCCGGCTGACGACAGGAACCGTCCTCGATCATGCTAGCCACGAGGAGCTGGCCAGCTTTGTGCGGGACTACGCCCGCTCCAACCGCAACTTCGCCATTGCACTAAAAGCCAGGTTTGCCTCAGCAGTGCCCGATATGCGCTCGGAAGATAAATACCTGCAGGTGCTGCAAACTACCCTGAGCGCAGTACGGAAGCCCGACCGCAGGATTACCATACGTGGGGCACAGCGGCTGCTGAAGGTGTTGAACGAACTGCAAGCACAAGGGCAGCTGGCCCTTTCCCAAAAAGCTTTCTTGGATGCCCTTCACATCAGCCAGGCTATCATCACCGAAATCAGCCCAGCCATCGGAAAAACCAAAGGCCGGCAAAAAGAACTGCTGGCCGCCGTCCGCGATGCGTTCCAACAGCTGCAAGCGCTGCTCGGCGCTGCCCCCTCCCCTTCAATTGTACGCCAGATTTGGAGCTTTGCCCGGGCCGAACATGCCAAACGCCTCTACCGCAGCTTCGAGCTCGATACTTCCTTTTTGCAGCTCATGCTCGAAGCCGCCCAAGAGGCAGAAGACTACGAGGACATATCGGGGCTCCTCTCTGCTCAGCAGAACCGCTACGAGGAAGCGGGGCTGAACCCTGCCCCGCTGCTCCTGCTACAAGTGACCGCCCTGGAAAAACAAGGCAAAGAGACAGCAGCCCGTCAGCTGATGGAACAAAACCTGGCACAGCCTGATGTGATTGCTTATGCCGTCCGGCAAGCACGCAGCAAGCAGCAGTGGCCAAGGGTGAAAGCACTGGCACAAACCGGGCTGCGGCTGAGCCTCCCCCCCGGCACCCAAAGCTGGCTTTACCAACAATTACTAGAGCTGGCCCAGCAAGAGGGCGACAAAAAAAGCCTTTACACTTACGCACGGCTGCGGTTTCTGGATACCCTTCAGCCCGAATTGTTTCAGCTCATGAAAAAGGCCTCCTCAAAAACGGAGTGGCCACAGCGGTTTGAAACGACGCTTGCCCAGTTACAACAAAAAGCCTACTCCCCTGCCCTGCGGGATGCCATCGCATTTTGCCTGGCAGAGGAAGGGGCTTGGCCTGTACTGATGCACTATGCCACTGAAGTACAATCGCTCGACCTGCTCGAAGCTTACTCCGCACCTTTGAGGGCTCATTTCCCAGAGGAGGCCGCCCAGCTTTTCCGGGCCCTCATCAACGAATATGCCAAGCATCACTTGGGCAGAAAAACGGCTCAACGTATCCGTCAGGCCCTTGCTCACCTGATGGCTGCAGGCGAAAAAGCGCTCGCGCTTGATATCCGGAAGGAACTGCTGGAAGCATTTGGCGAACGGCATGCCCTGGCAGAAGAGCTAGCCCTCCTTTCTGGCTAAATAACAAAAGGCTGCTGCAGGGGCAGCGTTTCCGCCGGCATGCTCCTGAAAATACAGAAATGATAGTATCTTTCCCCAATGAAAGTAGAACTCTGGGCAATTGGGAAAACCAGCGAGCGCTACCTCGAAGAGGGCATTGGCATCTTTGAAAAAAGGCTGAAGCATTACCTCCGCTTTGAGCAGGCCATCCTCCCCGATATCCGCAAGGGCGGCAAAATGAGCCCCACTCAGCTCAAAGCCAAAGAAGCAGAAATGGTTTTGCAAAAGCTGGAAAACACCGACTTCCTGGTCCTCCTAGATGAACGCGGCAAAACCTACACCTCTGAAGCCTTTGCCGAATTCCTCAACCACAAACTGCAGCTCAGCTACCGGCGTATCGTATTTTTGATCGGAGGGGCTTTCGGCTTCGATGATGCCCTTTATCAGCGGGCCAATACCAAGTGGTCACTTTCTGCTTTGACCTTCTCCCACCAAATGATACGGCTGTTTGCTATAGAACAGATTTACCGTGGCATGACCATATTAAACAACGAGCCTTACCACAACGCATAACTTATGACTACTATAAGCCTGACCATCATACTCATTGGGATGACCGTCCTGATTTCCTATCAGGCATTCAACCGGCCTGACATGAAATACAAGCTGGCCTTCCACCCTACGTCCATCAATGAGTTTGGCGAGTGGTACCGATTTCTGAGCAGCGGGTTTGTACATGGCGACTGGCAGCACCTCATCCTCAATATGTATGTTTTTTACCTGTTCGGGGATATCCTGGAAGACATCTTCACCCAAATGCTATTCTCGCCGATGATCGGTCGGCTGGTTTTCCTGGGCTTCTACCTCAGCGCCATAATCGTCTCGGACATCCCGTCCTTCATCAAGCACCGGCACAACAGTGCTTATTCAGCAGTAGGCGCTTCCGGGGCCACTTCTGCCCTTATGACCGCCTACATCATGTTCAACCCCTGGGGATGGTTTATTTTCCCACCTCTGCCCGGTATCGTTTTCGCTATTGGTTACCTTTGGTACTCTTCCTATATGAGCCGGCGCGGCAATGACCTGATCGCACATGATGCCCACCTGTGGGGGGCCGTCTATGGCATAGTTTTTATGGTAGTGCTCGGCCTTACTGCACGCCCTGAACTGCTGGACTTGTTCCTCAATGCCTTGCTTGCTGGCCCGCGTTCTCCCAATTTTTAGAGCGTGCTGGGATTTTGGCCTTCTAGTCGAAAACCGGAGCTTAGCCAAGTCCCGCTTTTTATGCACAAAAGCGGGAAGAGTTTTCGGGGCGAAGCATAAGCGCAAAAGTGTCCCGCTGTCTAGCGGGATAGACCGGTTACTAAAGTCCCAACACGCGCTTAGCCCTTTGGGGGATAAAAGGCGGCATTATACTTTCCAGAACCGCAGGAGCAGCACTTCTGCCAACAGGAAAGCCAAAGCGAGGATGAGGCACCAACGCCATAGTGCAACCCCCTGGCTGCGCTCAGCGATCGTCGCGGTAAGCACCGCGTTCGGGGCAATGTCGATGATGCTCGCCAAGGGCCCTACCTGCTCGCTCAGCTCAGAAGGGCTGAGGTAATTCAGCGCGGATTCTCTGCGGTCGTAATTAAAGGCATAGGTCGCAAGCGGCTCGTTGGCCCGCAGGTACAGGTCGTAATACCCGGCTTCGGACATTTGGCCGCGCACCGTGAGGAACACCTTTGTACCGGCAATGCGCTGGCCAGGGATGAACTCTTGGCGCTCCGCCCCAAGCTTGTACACCTCATCACCGCTCAGTGCCTCATGCGGAGCAGTGAGCGTAGCGTCTTGCCCGATGGTATAAGCCAGCTCCTGCCCTTGGCGGGAAGAGATTGCCATCCGGTAAAGCATAGGGATGAACACCTCGCCGCTTGCCACCAAGTTGCTAAAGTCGGTAGACAAAGGGGCGGCGCTCACATAGAGGTTGCCCCCACCATAAGCATATTTAGAGACCATGCTGCTGCCGTCCCGGTAAGTGAGCAGCGCCTCTTCGGTGCGGGCCGCATAATCCGAAAACACAAAATTGCCCTGTGTGGCGGGCAGGCGCAAGTCAGCAGACTGGTTTTCGTAAACATCTCTGAAAATAAACTCGTCCGTATTCAGCCGGCTGGCCTGCCGGGGCTGTTCTTCAAAACGCAGCAGCTCATTGGCGCCCAGCCCATTGAGAAAAGAGCGGTACTGAGGCAGGTCGGCATTGCGCGGGGGGAAGACAGCCACGTTGCCCCCATCCTCAACATACTGCCGCAGCTCTGCGCTCAGGCCAGAAGAAATCCCTGCCAGCTCATTGAGCACGATGAGGTCGTAGCTGCGCAGCCCAGCGTAGTCCAGGGCCAGGCTGTTCGCCTCCTCCACCACAAAATTGGGCGCACCACTGAATGCGGCCTTGACAAAAGGGCTTGGGCTGCCACTTCCGATGGACAAGACGCGGACCTGCTCCTTAACGTAAAAGGCCATGAAATAATCATCATCAAACTGCACCGGGAAATCGGTTATGTTCAGCTTTGCCCGGTGCCAGCCCGTACGCTGAACGCCAATGTTCACCGTATCATTGATGGCTGAGCGGGATGGCACCGTCAGGGTGCCCACGGGTTTGGCTTGCCCATCGTAGCGCAAAGAAAGACGGATATTCTCGGCATCCTCCTCTGTATGGTTGCGCACACGGACAACCAAGGGGTTGGGCTGCCCAGGCATGGGCATGGGGTTGAGGAGCCATGCCGAATCGATACTGATGTTTTTTTCCTGCACCGCTTGCAGAGGGATGAGGTTTAAAGCCGCTGTGGTGTCAGCATAGTTGCGGATATCCGAAATGCTTTCCTGAAAATCAGAAATATGGTAGAGCACCATCTGCTCTCCTGCTGCCGCTGATAAAGCCTGCCGCTGACGCTCGAGCACTTCGCTTAGGGTATGCACAGCAGGGCCCGCTTCTATCTCTTCAATGCGGCTCAACGCATCTTCCTGGCTGAGCACCCGCTGATCGCGCCCCTCGAAGTCGTTGGTCAGTACCTGAAATTCATCCGAAGGGCCATACGCTTCCACGATTTCACGGGCACGCTGCTTAGCTTTTTCCACTAGAGGGACATCTTCGCTCATAGCCTCCATGCTGAAGGAGTTGTCTATGTAAACGCTGACGGCCTTGGCGCCCTTTTTTACCGCTGCCCCCTCCTGTGGGATGAACGGCTGAGCAAAGCCCAAGACTAGGAAAACCAGTGCCAGTGCCCGCATGAGCAACACCAGTAGGTTCCGCAGCCGGGAACGGGTGCTCGTCTCCTCCTTGACCGTCCGCAAAAAACGGACATTGGTGAAGTAAACCTTCTTAAACCGGCGGAAGTGAAACAAGTGGATAATGATGGGCACTGCAATGGCAGTAAGGGCAATCAGAAAGGCCGGGAAGAGGAACTGCATAAATAGGATCGGGTTACCTGTTTATCAAAGTAGAGAAAGTGGAACACATTCGTAAAAAACGCGAAAATGAACAGAAAGTTATAGCATCCTTATTAATCCCGCCAAAGAAAAGGGAACAACACGATCGCGATGCCCAACAACAGCAGATCAATCGAAAGCAATATCATGATGTCCTTGTCTACGCCAGTGTCCTGCATCAGCCGGAGGGCATTGGCAGAAAGCTTGATGAGCGTCAACAAGACCGGGATGACCAAAGGGAAGCCCAAGATGGCCATAAGTGTAGCATTGTTGTCTGCTTTAGCAGATATGGCAGATACAAAAGTAAACGTAATGGAGAAGCCCATCGCTCCGAGCAGGATGACCAGCATGAACTGGGCCGTGTCTTTGACCGGGTTGCCCGCCACAAAACTGAAGCCCAGCCAGGTCAGCACGCTCAACAGGCACAACAACAGGATGTTATAAAGGATTTTCGACAACAGAATGGCGAGGGGGTTCGCTAGGCTGTAGTAATACAGCTCGCGGGTGCCCTGCTCCTGCACAAAGCTTTTGACCACTGCAC
This sequence comes from Phaeodactylibacter luteus, assembly GCF_007993045.1. Taxonomy (GTDB): domain Bacteria; phylum Bacteroidota; class Bacteroidia; order Chitinophagales; family Saprospiraceae; genus Phaeodactylibacter; species Phaeodactylibacter luteus. Next base: position 25,730 of record NZ_VOOR01000025.1, on the reverse strand, counting down.
TGATAGATGCAAAAAGGACAATAACCCAGAATAAGGCATTCCAAACCTGGGGCTGCACCTGCTGGAAAGAGCTGTACACAATAAACACCGTCGAAAAAACGTAAAGCAGGATACCACTGATGGCATAGCTCGACCGAAGCTCCAGCCGGATATCCTTTCGGAGCAAGAAGTAGATTTCCCGGATCAATTCCATGCCTGCGAATATAGAAGGTTCTGCCGGGATAATCACACAAAAACAGATTTTCGGCCCGGCTCGATAGGCGCAACCGGGATGCCTATGTTGTTGTTCTCCACAGAAAAAACTATCTTTTGCGCCGCGAGCGCATTGGCGGTCAAGCGAGATTGTAAAATGGCGAAACAACTTTCCCTACTGTCCATCTGGGCGGTCCTCCTGATTGGGCTACCCCCTCAGGCTGCTGCTCAGCTCCCAAAAGCTGAACTCGGCGTGTACTACCATAAAGTGAGTGCACGCCCCGGGGATGGTGTCTATGCCCTGATGCGCCGCTTTGGGCTTGAAGCGTACTCCTGCAATTTTGATAAATTCTACGAGCTCAACCGCCTGCCCCGCAATGCCCACCTGATCGTAGGCCGGGAGTATGAGCTCCCCATCCAAATCTACCCGTTCAACGGCCGGACCATACGCTCTACTATTGGTGTAGACGATTGGGACCTGGCCGTCCGCATTCAGGATTACAATGAGCGTATGCTCGCCGCAGAAGCCCGGGCCGCTTCCTTTAAAGAAGATAAAATCCTTTGGGTGCCCCACCACGAAGTCTACTGCCCGCGCCCAGACCTCAAAATCCCTGAACCCGAGCCCCACTTGCCAGAAGAAGCCGTGGACGCAGCGGGCAACGGCAACCGGCAGTTCCCCATTTTTGGGCCTAAGTACGCCTATACCCCTCTGGCCAGCAACAAACTGAAGGGCCAAGTCTTTTACGTCGTCAGCGGGCATGGCGGGCCAGACCCCGGCGCTATGGGAAAACGCAGTGGCCATACCCTTTGCGAAGACGAGTATGCTTACGATGTAGCCCTCAGGCTGTGCCGCAACCTGGTCTCACATGGGGCTACCGCTTACATGATCACCCGCGACCCCAACGATGGCATACGGGATGAACAGTTCTTAGACTGTGATTACGACGAGGTCCTTTGGGGCAACCTCAAAATGATGAGGCAGCAAAAACCAAGGCTTTTCCAACGCTCCAATGCCATCAATGAGCTTTACGAAAGCAATAAAAAAGCCGGGGTGACGGAACAGGCGACCATCATCGTACATGTAGATTCACGCAATAAGGGGGAGCGCAAAGATGTGTTCTTTTACTATCAGCACGAAAGTACAGAAAGCAAGCAAATTGCCCTCAACATGCAACGGGCCCTCCGCAAAAAGTACCAGAAATACCGGGCGAACGGGCAGTACCACGGCACCGTTTCCTCCCGTGACCTGCACATGCTTCGGGAGACTAGCCCTCCGGCTGTTTACATTGAGCTCGCCAATATCAGGAATGCGGCAGACCAGCAAAGGATCATACTGGAGAGCAACCGGCAGGCACTGGCTGACTGGCTGTTGGAAGGGATACTCAAGTGAAAAGCATTATTGCAGCGCTGGCCAGTAAGGGGCGGCACTGCCTAAAGCATCGTATACCACTTCATGCACCCGCTCCCTAACCCGCAGATCAAACAGCTTGCGGTTGTTGCGGTCGGGGTAAATCCGGTTAGACAGGAAAATGTAAATCAAGCCTTCCTGTGGGTCGGCCCAAGCACAAGTACCCGTGAAGCCCGTATGCCCAAACAGCTGTTTGCCCGCTGCTTTTGGAAAATCACCGGCTTCCAGCTCCTCTTCTTCCGGCTTGTCAAAGCCCAGCCCCCGGTGATTGCCATAGCGCGCCGTGGTAAACTGTGCTACCGCTTCAGCGGAAAAATACCGCTCCCCCCCATAAGTGCCCTCATTTAGCAGCAGCTGAAAGAGCACAGCCAGTTCTCGTGCATTGCTGAAAAGCCCAGCATGACCTGCCACCCCGCCCAGCAAGGCTGCAGTTTCATCGTGCACATAGCCATGCACCAGCTGATGCCGCCAAACTTTATCCTCCTCCGTAGGCACTACATTGGAAAGCGGGACTGACCTCCAAGGGTTGAAGCCGGTAGCGCGCAAGCCCAAGCGCTGGTAAAAACGCTCCTCAGCCAGCACATCAAGCGGAGCCCCAGCCTGCCTTTCCAAAACCTGCTGCACCAGATAAAAGTTGGCATCGCTATAGCGGTAGCGGGTACGCCTACTGCGCAGCTGCTGCACATCGTCCCAGATGCGCTCCCGGTATTCGTTGGCAAAGAAAAACCCCGGAGCTACTGGCCAGGGGAAATCCTTTGAGCCTTCCCGGCAAAAGTACAGGTGGCAGTCGTTGTTGTCTTCCTCCCGCGCGAGCAAATAAGGGATTACAGGAAGGTGAGGCTGCAGCCCGCTTTGATGAGTCATCAGGCGCTCCAGCTTGAGGTTGCGCAGCTTTGAGCCCGAAGGCAGGTCCAGTACATCCCGGAGCCTGCTCTTTGGCTCAAGCCAGGCACTATCGTAGGCTTGCATGGCCAACAGCGTAGTAGCAGCTACCTTGGTAATGCTGGCCAAGTCAAAAATATCCGTAGGCTGTACGGCTGCTTTGCCTTCGTAGGTGTGAGCGCCAAAAGCTTTTTCGTAAATCACCTGCCCGTCTTTTGCGACTAGCACCTGAGCCCCGGGGAAGGCGCCTTCATCGATAGCGGTCTGTACAATCGCATCGATGCCGACAAGCCGCTCAGGCGCAATGCCCATTGCAGCAGGCGGCAACTTGCCCAACCGCTCCGCTGCGGTCTGCTCCCCCTGCCCTATCAGGAAATCAGCACTGTAAGTGAAAGGCAGGCGGCCTTCTGCACCCAAGCCGCCGAACAAAATCTGTGCAGATGCCCTACGGTCGGTATCGGTGCTGCCAAAGGTTTGGAGCACCGCCATATCCTTGCCGAGCTGTTGGAGGTTGGCGGGCAGCCCAAGGTTGACGACCACAGGCGGCACGCCAGCCTCTTGGCTCCATCCCCTTATACGCCGGGCGTCCTCTGCAGACAATAGGTAGCCATCAAGCAGAATGATAAGCCGCTTGGCCTGAGCAACTTCAGCCCAAGTCCTGACGGTCTGTACAGGAACATAATGGCTCAGTGCGTCCTCAAAGGCGAAATCGAATGTGCTTCCAGGCAAATGCAGGATCTGCCATTCTTCCCGCCCGGGCTCCAAAGGCACAGCCTGCCCGGGGTTGGCAGCCAGAACGATGGACTTCACCCGCGCCCAATACCGCCAGTAGTCCCATACGGGCGCTTTCAGGAATTCCGCCTTGGGCAAGGCCACTTCTTTTTCCGCTTTTTCCTCCTTGCTGCTGATAAACCCCGCTTCCAAAACCTGCTTGCCATCAGAGCCCGCCCGGGTCAACCGCTGATGGCCTGACCAGTGCATAGCGCGGAGCACCCTCCCGGCACGGCGGTCGAGCTCGGCTATGCTTAGCCCTCCTTTCTCCACAGCCCTAGAAAACAGTGTTATGCTCTGCCCAGCTTCTCCATACGGCAACACAGCAATGTCCCCACCTGCTTTCCAGAACGCTAAGGCATCTTCTGCCGTGCCTGCACTGCTGATGACAAGCCCGTCAAACTGAAGCTGCTGCCGGAACAGCGGCAAGATCAAGTTTGCAGGAGCGGCCCTGTCCAGCCAAATCCCGGCCAGCCCGGCCTCCATCAGTTGGCCATGATAGTGGAGCGAGCGCTGATTGGCCAGGCTAGAATCCATAGCGAACAAAGCTTCGTCCTTGCAATAAGCAGCCAAAGGCAGCAGCCCTTGCTCATTGATCCGATTGACCCACCGCAGCTGATCCTCCACCTTGGACGCGGGGGGGATAATGGCTGAACCGTCGCCCAGGTACCCTGGCAGCGCAAGCCAAGAGGCTCCCATGGCTGCGCTTTCCCTGAGATAAGCTCGGCTAATGCGCTGCTGAAGGCTGTCGTCGCTGATGGCGAGTATGCCTTCCCATGATGGGAACCTCATTTTCCCAGACCACTCATCAACAGGCATGAGGCCAGGCTTCAGGCCACTAAGGGAACGGGAGGCCCCAATGCTCAATTGTGCTGCGCTGTGCACCACTTGCCCACCGCAGTCAGCGGGGTGCAGGGTACCATCAGGGCGGCCTTCCTCCCAAACCAGCAGGGCCGCTTTCTCCTGAATGCTCAATGACGCAAGCTCTACATCGATCAGCTCTTGGGGCACATTCAGAAAAGGGGCATAACCGGGCAGGGCTGCAGCTTCGGGGGCTGCGGCTGTCTCAGCAGCACAGCCCCACATCCCCAAAAGGGCCAAACATACCGCTCCTGCAGCGCTTATGATCCACCTCATTGTATTGCACTTGTTTGGGAAAATAACACCTGTTGTAAAGACAGGAGGCCAGGTAAAAAGCCCGGATAGCTTTTTGGCGACAGCCTCATGCCTTACCTAATAGGTTACGCAAAGCCCGGGCGTTTCGTTTCAGCCCGCCCTCACCTTAATCCGACTTTAACACGCTCTAAACGGTGTTGAGCGCTTCTGTTTCAGAAAGCCCTGCGCCGTCCTCCTTCAGTATAGCCCCTGCTAGGGAACGCGCTGCACGCTCCGGATTGCGCCACCATTCTGCTGATAGGAGGTGGTGCAGGACTACCCCCTGATCTTGAAGCGCCTTCGCTGCACCACTTTCCCAAGCAAGAGCCGGCGCCAGCGCATAACTGATGAACCCGTCCACCAGCAGGGCGTGCCGTTTTTGCCCTTCTTTTACAGGCTCTACCCAAATCTGTGGCTGCCCGTAAACTGCCACCTCAGGCAGGTGGACCCTGCCGGGGTCAAGGAAAGGCTTTAGCCAGTCTTGTACCTGCTGCAACAGGGAAAAAGGCAGCCCCGCACCTGCCCCTCCGCTGTCATACGAATTGGCCAGGGCTGCCTCCGTGGCAGCTGTGCTGCGGGAAGCACAGGAGCGTACCCAATACAAGAGATAGGGCAACAAGTTGTCGCCCGGAATAGGCGACAACAGCGTAGTAGGCAGAGAAGATAACGCCCAAAACTCTTCCTTAGCACACCCCATCAGCGCTTGAAGCTGCTGCTGCATCTCAGGGTTGTCCAGCCTGTGATAGTGGCCGGGCAGCTCGTCCTCTTGCCCGGCAGGCCCAAATGTAGCAGAAAGGATGACCACTTCAAAGTGGTGCCCCGGCACTTCATCGAGCGTGAGGACAGACAAACCATTGCGCTCCAGCTGCTGTATCAGTTCAACTCCGGCTGTGCGCTGCTGCTTTATCCCCAGCAACAGCCTTGACAAATGCTGACGCTGCCCTTCCGTCAGGCAGACAATCCCTACAGAAGGGTAGGTCCGCTGTGGGGTAGGCTTGATACGGGTAAGCAGCGCAAGTACTTGCCGGGCTTCCGCCTCGTTCACTTCCTCAAACTCGTCATAACGGCCGCCTACTTGCTCAAACCAGTAAGCCTCAGGCGAAGGGGCAGCCGTTTTCACCTTGGCGAACGCCCGGGGGTCGCCAGGGCTGTAACGGTAAAAGTGCTGCAACTTGCAGACGGGGACTTCGCCTTTCCACTCAGGGGGGAGCAAGCTGCCGCCAAAAGCGCCCGTTGGGCTCAGCCACAATTGATAGTCTGACAAAGACTGCAAGTGCTGAAGGGCTAGCCCATCTAAGGTGTGGCTCTCTTCAGCAATGACAAGGTCGAAACTCGGCCCTGTGCCAAACAGCGAGCGGGCCTGCTGTGCCGTCATCAACAAAATGGGGTAAGTATTGCTGATGAGCGGCCAGAGCAATTGAAAGTGCGCCCCGAAATCCAGAGGCCCTACAGGCCCTTTCTCCTGAAGCCATGCCCATACCTTTGGGCTCTTTTTCCGAATGGCAGAAAGGGCAGCAGCGCGTTGGCGGGCCCAATGCGAAAGCGCTTGGGCGGCCAAGCCGGAAGCCAAGGGGGCATAATGGCTGCTCAGCTCATCAATATCTTTGCGCTCTGCCGGCAAGGCGGATTCATAGTTCGTCAGCAGCAGGTTGTCCAGAAACCAAGTATGCAAAGCGGGCTCCCAAAGGGCAGAAGGGGTCTTCAACAGCGCTTTGACCAAGCGGCGGCTGCGCTCGTCCAATTGCAGCCAATTGCGCTGCCAACGGTAGAAGTTGTCAAGGTCTTGAAGGGACCGCTGCGTCTCTTCAAGCTGTACGGCTACCTCCTCCAGATAGCGCTGCCGTTTGGGGATGGTCAGGGCTTTGTTGTGCAGCGGCAGATGGTAGAGCCCACTGTCATTGATGTCGTCCAGCAGCCGGTCCAAGCTCTCCTCCATTTCGATAATCTGCTGTTCAAAGCCGACCCTGGGATTGGCTGATTTCCGGCTCAGCCTGCTGCCCTCCTCCTGCACCTGTTCGCGCAAGCTGATGCGCCATTGCTGCAGCGCCTCTTCAAACCGGCCGACTTCGCTAGGCACCCGGCCTATATCGCCCTGCGCCAAAGGCGGCAATTTGAAGCCGAAATAGGCGTGACGGCCAAGATCGGCGGACAGCTCCCGGTACTCCTCCAGGAGTTTGCCCCGTGCAGCAAGGATTGCCCCCGCCTCTGAAGAAAGGAGCCTACGGATCTTCAGGCTCCCTGTTGAAGCTTCAGCGAAGGCTGGCCCGAACTTGGCCAATTGTTCCGCCATTTGATCTTTCAGTGCAGTAGCTTTGCGGGCAAAACGCTGATAGGCTTGTTCGTAGTGGGCAGAAAGCTGATCGGCATAAGCATTTTGCCGGTTGATGTACCAGTACTGCAAGCGGTTGGCCTTATCGAGGAAAGCAGCAACGCGCTCGCTTATGAAGGCCCTTGCCTCCTCCAAGCCCATTTTCAGAAAAACAGAAGGGCTCAGGGCCGACAAAGGGCTGTGCAGGGTGTTCGTCTCTTCGTATAAGCGGCAACAGCGCGCTACAACAGCGGTTAGGGCTTGTAAAGTGGCACTGTCGAAAGTGTAATCCTGAGCATTGAGCTGTGTGGACAAGACCTCCTTGCCTGCCCGGGCCGCGCTTTCCAGGTAAACGCCCACTGCTTCTGGCCACTGTTGCCCGGTGGGCAGGGCAGCCCGGTAGGCCTTATAGCTGTGGGCCAGCTTAGCAGACAACCTTCCGTACTTGTTGAATGGCTGATGGGCAGGCGAAGCTCTGCTGTTCTTTTTGGGAGGGTGCTGCGCCCCAGCACGGAGCAGGTCCAAGAGGAGCATTTTATCGGGCGGGGTATCCCGCAGCAAAAAGGTGAGCGGCCCCAAGCCCATGGCTTCCAGTAGTTGCTCATATTCGCGCAAAGCAGCAGCGTGGCGAGATACCATGAGCACGGTGCCGCCCCGGGCAACCGCCCCGGCTGCCAGCTGCGCCCCAAGCATGGTTTTCCCAGTCCCGGCTGCCCCTTCTGCCCATACCTGCTGCTCTCGGGCGAGGGCATCGGCAACGGTGGCCTGCTCAGGGTTGAGCACACCCGGGACAACCAGGTGCGCCAAATCCAGGCGGTTGCCCCGCCTGGCCCGCCCGTTTGTTCTCGCCAGCTGGGCAAGCGGTGGAAGGTCAAAATACCCAAGGACTGCGTACTGCCCTATTTGAGGGGCGGAGCGCTCCTGCCTCGCCTCAGGGTCGGGCCAGTCTGGCAATAAGGACAGCCGCTGAGACAAGTCTGCTTCGGGAGCCTGCAGCAGGCTGGCCCACTCCCTAAGTACTGCTTTGAGCCAGCCCGCTGAAACAGGTCGGTTGCTGACCAAGCGCATGAGGCGCTCTGACTGCTCCGGGCTGATGCCCTTATGCTCCAACAAACTGCTGTTCACCCTGATCTGATGAGTGGCGGTCTGAGATAAGGCCCAAGGGCTGTGCGGCTGCGGGCCAGGCGCAAGGCTGGCTTCCCAAAAAAGCAGCGGGGCAGCAAGGTCTCCGCCGGCATCCCGGCCTGGCGACCAAAACACAGGGTACCCTATCCAACAGCTGCCGCTGCCGCTGCTCCGCTCTTGAGCACGGCTGCGGAAGTATATCTGTTCCAAGGCTGCCTGCCCAGCCACCCCCGGCTCTATTTCCAGGCGGAAGCCCCCGCCCAGCTCCAGCTCGCTGAGCAAAGAAAGCGAAAGGGCTTCAGGCCAGGCCCCAATGTCTTCCAGATAGCCCTTTGCCGGGAATGCCTGTAAAACGAGAGGCCGGGCAGAGTCCGGAAATGGTTGCAGGCTGCTCATAGGTGGTTTGGTCTTGGTGGTGAAAAAACAAGGGCTCCCCCTTTTCTCCAAATATATCAATTCCTAATAACTGAAATGCCAGACAGCACAATTTTTGAACGTACAAGCGGCCTAATTCCGCCAATTGCCACGCCCGTGTAAAAGGCGCCAACAAGCTTGTCTTTAGCCCTTAGAACCCTTACCTTGATGAAGTAAGCGAGAATTTTCCGCTTTGTTCAACCCTGACACTACTCTAGCGTCAAAAGGTTAAACAAAACCTAGTACTGAATTTTATGGTCCCCAACATTGCCGTCATTTTAACCAACGCTGAAAAGCGGATTATGTGGGTTAACGACGATTTTACTCAGATTACGGGCTACTCCCTCGAGGAAGCCCTCGGCCAAAGCCCCGGGCAACTGTTGCAGGGGCCGGCCACCGAGCCCGATGCGATTGAAAACATCCGGAAAGGGCTGCAGCAAAAGGTCCCTTTCCGCAGCGAGCTCACCAATTACCGCAAAAATGGGGAGGCCTACCTTTGCCGCCTTGTCATCCACCCTGTTTTCGACCACCAACAACAGCTGACCAACTACATCGCTTTCGAAGTGGATGGGAACTTCGTGACCGAGGAAGTCCCTCTACCGCTGCTCGACCTGCGGGAAAAGTACAGCTCGAGCAGCCTTAAAGGCATTGAAGAGCTAAGGCTTTACGTGAAGATGCGGCAGCTTGTAGAGCAGGAAAAGCTCTACCTCTCCCCCAGCCTTTCCCTCAGGGAAGTCGCCAGCCAGCTCGACACCAACACCAAGTACCTCTCTCAGGTCGTCAACCACCACGCCGGGTGCAATTTCCAGCACTTTATCAACCGTTACCGGATCGAGGAAGTCAAAGAGAAAATCAAAGACGGCCAATTTGCCAACCTCACTCTTTTTGGCATAGCCAGGCAATGCGGCTTTCAGAACAAAAGCACTTTCTACAAAGTGTTTAAAGAGATTACCGATCAGACGCCTAAGGAGTACCTCAAAGGGTAAATGGGCAAACGGTTCCACATTCGCGAATGCATACCCCCCGCCCCACCGAATACTTGCCTCTTCCGCTGAATAACAGCAACTTGTTTGTAGCAAAATTGCCTGGCCGGTAAAGACTGGCCTACAAACAAAAAGCATTATCATGAGCGGTATCAGAGAAGTATTGGGGTTTGCCTTTTGGGTAGACAATGGCAAGCCTGCCCCCATTCAGGCACTGCTCAACGGCCACGCAGGCTATTCCAAAGAAAGAACAGCAATTATGCATGACCTTGAGGAGGAACGCAAATCGGCAAAATCAAAAAACGGGCGGAAAAAGCTTGGCGGAACAGCGCCAAACCCGTGAAGCTACTTACCATTCCCCAAGCTTTCAGGGCGATGGGAAATAATCATCATACTTAGCCAGAGCAACTCCTGCTCTGGTTTTTTTGTGCCTGCCAAAAGCTCACCTAGAGCGGTTTCGACACGAAAATCAAAGGCTTATGCCCTCTTGCGGTACCAGCATGGCCGGCAGCCCCCCAGAGAAGCCGCTACATTTGAGCCTAGCGGGCTAAGAGTGTAAACCATGATGCCGCAGGCCTTTAAGCTTTCAGGGCTTTAGCCTGGCATTGGCCTAGCGCTGCGAAGGGGTGTAAGCCCGTCAGGGCCGAGCGGACAGCGAGCCCCGCAGCATAGCGGCACCTGCCACCCGGCAGGGAGGCCCCTATCCTTGCGGAGGGGGCAAGCAAAAAAACGGCAATTGGGTTTGCGCCCATGAAAATTTAGTAAAGAAGCCAGGTTCATCAAGCGTTGATTCGCAACCGAAAAGCGCTCCAAACCTGTGCTCAGAAGTAATAGCCAGCTCCTGCCGTCACCTGGCCAGGGAACACCTCAAAAATGCGGGCCTGCTCCACATGCGGCTGGCTGAAAGCCTCTGTTTGTATAGCTGGGCGAAGGTTGAGCAGGTTGTGCCCCCTGAAGAAAAGCTTCCAAGGTGCATCCAAGCTGTAGGCCACCGCTACATCTAACAAGCCTACCCTGCTGCTAGCCCCGCCGCCGCGCTGCCAGCCCTGACGGTACCCCAGCCTGACATGCCAATCGCCCATAGAACGGGCCGCCTCTGCCTCCAGCCAAAACTGGTCAAAAGAGAAATGCCGGCCTTCCACCTTTTGCCAGCCCCCAGTATGCCGGGCCTCGGCTTTTACTTGCCATTCCTTCAAACGCACTGAAGCCAGGCTGAACTGAATGTTGCGGGCAGCCCGCTGCAAAGGCTCCAATGTGCCTCCCAAGCTGGCGAAGCCTCGTTCGCGCAGGCAGTAAGCGGTGCCTTGCAGTTTCCACCGGGGGAGGGAATGCAAAAAGAAGGCGCTCATGCTGAACTGCTGAGATTTGGGGGCAAAAAGCCAACGCCCATATACCGTTTGGCCTTCCAAACTGTTTCCTTGCACAAAGGGGGCGCTGACTGCTGTGATGCTCAAGGACAAGTTGTACAGCGCCCCACCGCTCGTAGGCCGCTTCAGCAGCGAAAAGGTGCCCTCCGTGCGCTGTTGGATGCCCGGCGGGGCCAATGACTGTACCTGTACCCATTGCGGGCGCTCCACCAAGGCGCTGCCGCTTTGGTACCAAAGCCCTGCGTATTCGATAGCGCGCCTCCCCGAAACAGAAAACGCATGGCCCTTGAAGTATTCTACATAGCACAACACACTCGGCAGCCAAAACCGCCGGGCGGTTGCCTGCCTGCCCATAGCTTGTGCAACCGACGCTTGCGCAAGCCCTCCCATCAGCCTGACCTTTCTGCCCCAATCTTTTACGACTTTGAAGCGCTGCTGCCAAACCTGCGTGGCCATGCGAGCATCTATGGGCTCAAAAAAACCGCTGCTCTGGTTACGGGCCTGCTCCCAGTCTCTGGAAGCTTCCAGAATGTAGCTGATATAACTGCGGCCCCAGCTCTTCGTCAGTTCTGCCTGCCCGCCTGCCCGCGCTGACTCGAAGCGGTGCAACTGTTGGAAAAAATATGAAGGCGCTGCAGCCCCTTGCTCAAAACCCAAAAATGGCAGGCTCGACCGGATTTCCAAGTTTTGTTCTTCGCCTTGCAGCCACCAATGAGCTGCCGCTTTCAATAGCCATGCACGGCCCCACTTTACAGTATGGGACACCTCCGGGCGGAAAGTATAGCGCGGCTGCCGCCGGTACAAGCTTTGCTCAAATTGGCTGCCGCCCAAAGTACCGTGCTGAGCTTCCTGTTGCGCCCGGCGATAGTAGCCCACTGGCAAATGCAGCCCGGCTGCGTGCCTCCCCTTTTCCCACCTCAACCGATAATCAAGGTCGAAGAACGCCAACAACGGGCGGCTCTCTTTTTCCAGCAATTCTTCAATGCCAGTGCCTATATAACTGTTGAGCATTTGCTGACGGACACTGCGAGAGGCCCCCGCTGCCGAGAAGTAGAGCGTTTGATGGAGCGCAGGGCTCAGCTCGCTATCGCCGTGGAGCGATAAATGCCAATCGTGGTTGCGCACAGTACCAGGCTCGAGGCCCATCTCCCCTGCAGCTGCCCAAGGGTTCAGCTTTCTGACCAGGCCTTCCCCAAACTCATGCTCTCGCAATAAAGCCTGCAAACGCTGCCCAATAGGCCGTTCCCGAGGGCCCTCCCCTGTAGTTTGCTGCCGCATAAAAACCGCCCAACCAGAAGATGCACCGCTCCTAAAGCCACTTGCTTCTGTGCGCACTGCACGCCGATACCCTCCGAGCACTTGGGCATTGCCCTGCCACTTGCCACTGCCTTGCTCCGCAGTGATCAAGTTGACCGCAACCTGCCCCTCCCCATCCCGGCCTTCAAACTGCGCTTCGGCATCACGGTAATTGAAGATGAGCTCTACCGCTTCTAACGCCTGCGCCTGAAGGCCCTGAGTTGCTAAATGATGCTGCCCCTTGAGCAGGTCTTTTCCATCGAGGAGCAGTGCATCGGCTTTTTCTGTACCTACGCGCACCTGCCCGTCTTCGTCTACCGTCAGCCCGGGCAATGTAGCGAGTACATCACCAAAGGTCTGCTCCGCCCCAGAGGCGTAAGCCCTCAAATTGTAAGACAAGGTGTCGCCCCGGCGCCTGAGCCCTATGATTTTGTCTACAATAGAGATATTGGGCAAGTCATAGGCAATTGGGGCAAGGCGCACGTGTACATTGGCCTCAGCCCGGGGCTGCAGTGCTACCCGGAGCAAGGTGTCCCGATAGCCAAAGTATCTGATCCTCACAAGATAGCCCCCAGCTTTCTCTGCCTTTACTGCACACTGCCCATCTGCTTCCGCAAAAGCGAAGTCGATCAAATTGCTGCCCGTCTCATCCAGGAGCTGTACCGAGGCACCTTCCGCTGCACCTTCCCCTTGCAACTCGACGGCCACCCGGAGCGATTGCCCATGCAGTAGGGTTATGCACCCCAATCCGCCCAACAGTACAGCCCACCTCCTCCACGCTGTTCTCATCGCGCCCACGCAGAATACCATTTGCCAATCTCGATCTCCGGGCCGCTCAGCTTTATTCCCGATTGTTTACGGTCTTCGAAGTGCCCCATTTTGTCAAAGGCAGCAATATCCTTAGCCCGGTCGCAAGCATCCGGAAGCTCGGCTACAGGCAGTATCGCAATGCGCTTAGCTTCAATGTGAGAGCCCGTTGACAGGTCAGTAAGGGAAAGTACCAGCCCCGGCAACAATGGCGGTTGTACCCCCCGCCCGGGCCACAGCCCAAATGGGCCATCAGGATAGGGCAGCTCTTCCGTAAACCAAACCTCATAGGAATGCCCGCCTGCCTCATAACTCGCCCGATAACAGCTGAAGCCCAGCAGCTTGCGCAAACGGCTGCGGTCTATCTCTACTTGGGCTAAATACTGAATTTGCCCAGTGTAGCAGCTCCCATCTGCTTGTGTTGCACAGGTCTCGTACACAAACGCTTTCTGATTGTACCGCTTGTGCGTTCGCTCCCAACAAAGGTACTTTTGGTAATAAGCCTCCTCCATTTCGTCAAACCGGATAGAGTCAAGCTGAAACCACGACTGCCCGCCTACGATGTGGAGGCTGTATGCATCTACCGAAATAACAGGCGTGTACCCGGATGCCCGGATCGCCTCAGATGCTGCCCGCGACAACTGCCGCTGCCCAGTGTATGTGACGACGATCTCTTCCTGTGAGCGGGCGGTGACTGCTAATACCGCCAAGCACAGGGCCATAATTGTTTTCATGTCTGCAATTTTAGGTGTGCAGGAGAATTTGCGCTCCTGACTATGGAAAAACTACATGCTGTAATGCCTTACACAGGCGGCCCTCCTATCCCTTTTGAGGCTTGCCTCTGCCGGAAAGAGGGGCCTACCCCTGCCTGCGGGCAGGGGTCGCTATGCTCCGGGGCTCGCTGTCCGCTCGGCCCTAGCGGGCTTGCCACCCCTGCGCAGCGCTAGTCCGATGCCAGCCTAAAGCCCGGAAAGCATAAACGCCTGCGACAATTTGGTTCACGCCCCTTTTTGGTGAAGGAAAACAGAATAGACAAGCCACTTCCGGCAAGCCCACAAAACAAGACATCGCAATAAATTCATTTTGCAATACAAATACACCCCCCCATTCAAACATGCAAGTTAATATTGTTTTTTAACACTTCAATGAGTTGTCCAAGGTTTGCATACTCCTGCCTATTGCCCATGAGCAGCGCCGGGACAAAAAGGGCCACAGGCAGCCGGAGGCTATTGGATAAGAAGCGTAAAGCAGCTATATTAGATTTTATTCCAGCCAACATTCACAATCCTCAAAAACCATGGCCAAGCACACCGCCTTTCCCCTATTAGCCGCCTTCCACCTGATCGCCATCCTTACTGCCCTGAGCTCCTGTGGACAAAAAGAACAGCGCGCAGCGCCAATGCCAGAAAGCGTACATGCCTACATTTACGGCTACACCTCAGGCATCATTTCCAAAACCAGCCCAGTCCGGATACGTTTGGCCAGCCAGGTAGCTAAAGCAGAGCAGATCGGCCAGGCTGCGCCTGCCCTGCTCTCCTTTTCCCCGGCGGTCGACGGAGCATTGATCTGGGAAAGCCCCAGCACATTGCGGTTTGAGCCCGCCGCCCATTTTCAATCGGGCACTGCCTACCTGGCCCGGATGGACCTTGGCGCGCTTTTCCCCGGCGCGCCAAAAGATGCGCAGTCTTTCGAGTTCGATTTCCGCACCCGCGATCAGTGGCTGCAGCTGGACCTATCCGGTTTCCAAAGCCCCGACCCCTCCGACCTATCGCAGCAGCAAATCACAGGCACGGCCTACGCTGCCGATGAAGCCAGCTTGGAATCGGTAGAGGAAGCCGTCTCCGCAAAGCAGGGCAGGCAGAGCCTTCCAATATCGTGGACAGCCGGGGCAGTGCCCAACTCCTACCAGTTTACGGTACAGGGGGTAGTGCGCACCGCACAGCGCAGCGAGGTCATCCTGGCTTGGGACGGGCAGCCACTGGGTGCTGAGGGCTCAGGCCGCACCCAGATCGAAGTGCCGCCCCTTGGCGAATTCCGTTTGGCCCAAGCACGGGCACAAGCCCAGGAAGAGCAGGCCATCGTCCTCAATTTTTCTGACCCCCTCAATACAGCGCAGGACTTCACTGGCATGATCAGCCTCAGCGGCTACAATGGCAGTTTCCGGTTCCTGGCTCAAGGGAACGAGCTCAGGGTTTACCCCAGCCGCCCGCTCAGCGGCCAATTCCGCCTGACCGCTGAGAAGGCCATACAAAACAGCATGGGCAAGCCGATGAGCGCTGCAGCTACCTGGGACCTGCAGATCGAACAGCCGCGCCCAGAAGTCCGCCTCGTGGGCCAGGGGGTCATCCTCCCCAGCTCAGACGGGCTGGCCTTCCCTTTCGAAGCCAAAGGGCTGGATGCCGTAGAAGTAGAGATTTTCAAGATCTACCACAACAACATTTTGCAGTTCTTACAGGACAATACCCTCAGCGGGCAATACGACCTTAGGCAGGTAGGCCGGGTCATACATCAGGGCAAAGTGCCCCTGCAACAGCTTGCCCCTATGGGCGGCAGTGGGAGCTGGACCCGCTATGCACTCGACCTTTCCAACCTCGTAGCGCAAGACCCACAAGCCATTTATCAAGTCCGCATCGGGTTCCGCCCAGGCTATGCCAGCCAGCCCTGCGCAACGGCTGCCCCTACAGAGAAGGACGCCCTCGCGCTCCCTGCCTCCTCTACAAGGGAGATACAGAGCATCATGGACAACTGGTACGGCTTCGACGGGTATTACGAAGGCTTCAGCTGGGATGACCGCGACGACCCCTGCAAACCAGCTTATTACAACGCCGACCGCTTTGTGGCCCGGAATGTGCTGGCCTCCAACATAGGCTTGATCGCCAAAATAAACGATGCGGGGGCTTGTATAGCCATCGCCTCAGATTTGCGCACTGCCGCGCCCTTGCCCGGCACAGCCATAGAGATTTATGATTATCAGCAACAGCTGCTGAGCAGTGGCACCACCGACTCGGAGGGGGTTTTCCGCACGCAAGTGCCCCGCACCCCTCATGTGATGGTAGCCCGCTCCGGGGAAGAGCGCGGTTTCCTCCGCCTGGAAGATGGCGATGCTTTATCGATGAGCCGTTTTGATGTAGACGGGGCCACCGCACAGCAAGGGCTGAAAGGCTTCCTCTACGGCGACCGGGGCGTATGGCGGCCAGGCGATTCTGTTTTCCTGCACTTCATTTTGGAAGACCCACAAGGGCAGCTGCCGCCCCGCTACCCCATCACTTTTGAGCTCTACGGCCCCCGCGGGCAGCTGCAGCTCAAACGTACGGAGCATGAAAGCCTACAGCAGCTTTACCCGCTCCACTTCCAGACTCCTGCGGATGCGCCTACAGGGATATGGCGGGCAGTCGTTAAAGCAGGAGGCGCGCAATTCCAGAAGAACCTGCGCATCGAGACCGTCAAGCCCAACCGGCTCAAGATCGAGCTCGATTTTGGCGGCAGCCGGCTGCAAGCACAGCCCGGCGGTTTTGCTCCGGCCCTTACCGCCAGTTGGCTGCATGGCGCACCGGCCGGCAACCTGAAAGCCGTTATCGAAGGGGAGCTGCAGCCCGGGCGCAGCGATTTCGACGGTTTCAATGGCTTTGCCTTCGAAGATCCTGCCAGGAAGGTCTCCTCTGCCCCCGCCACTCTGTTCGAAGGCCAACTCGATGGCAACGGCAAAGCGACCCCGCGTTTGCAGCTCAACAGCAACCAAGCGCTGCCGGGCAGGCTTCAGGCTGTTTTCAAGACCCGCGTATTTGAA
Source organism: Phaeodactylibacter luteus (assembly GCF_007993045.1). Classification (GTDB taxonomy): domain Bacteria; phylum Bacteroidota; class Bacteroidia; order Chitinophagales; family Saprospiraceae; genus Phaeodactylibacter; species Phaeodactylibacter luteus. The sequence goes on along the minus strand of NZ_VOOR01000025.1, from coordinate 9,235 downwards.
AACGGGGGCGGCTTCAGCTCGGACAACTTCAGCATCTCCTATGACCCCTTCCCCGCTTATGCCGGAGTACGCATCCCGCATAACGATGCCGGCAGCCCACAGGTAGAAGTCGGGGCAGCGGCGCCCCTTACCTTTGCTGCAGTATCAGCACAGGGGCAACCCTTGCCCAACCGCAGGCTAGAGGTAGGGCTTTACCGTATAGAATGGCGGTGGTGGTGGGACAACGGGCAGGACAATGTCTCCCGCTACAACTCTGGCACCCACTACGGTGCGCTGGAAAAGGCCACACTGACCACTGGAAAAGATGGCAAGGCGGTTTGGGAAACGAATGTAGATCAATGGGGGCGCTACCTCGTGCGGGTATGCGACCCAGAGACCGGGCACTGTGCAGGCGATTTCTTCTATGCCGGCTACCCTTGGTACGGTGATGAAGGGGAAGGCTACCGGGAAGAGGCGGCCATGATCTCTTTCACTTCGGACAAAAAGCAGTACGAAGTGGGCCAAACCATTACCCTCAACTTGCCGGATGTCAAAGCGGGCCGGATTTTACTGAGCCTTGAGACCGGCAGCCAGGTCTTGGAGACCCGTTGGCTCGATGCTAGAGGCGGGCAGCAGCAGCTTACCTTTGAAGCCACTCCGGAAATGGCACCTACCGTTTACGCCCACGTCACGCTTTTGCAGCCCCATCAGTCTGCAGCGAACGACCTCCCGATAAGGCTGTACGGAGTCCTGCCCATAAGGGTGGAAGACCCTGCCACCCGCTTGCAGCCGGTGTTAGCTGTTGATGAGGTGCTACGCCCTCAGCAGCCCTTCACGGTCAAGGTGAGCAACACAGACAAGCGCCCGATGGCCTACACCGTTGCTGTTGTTGACGAAGGGCTGCTGAGCCTGACCCGTTTTGGGACGCCCGACCCCTGGAGCCACTTCTTTGCGCCGGAAGCCTTAGGCATACGGACTTGGGATGTATACAATGAAGTACTGGGCGCGTACGGGGGGCAGCTCGGGCAGATGCTGGGCATTGGCGGCGATGCGGCCATCAACCCTGCGGCAGCCCGTAAGGCCAACCGTTTCAAGCCGGTAGTGCTGCACGCTGGCCCCTTCGAGCTGGGGAAAGGCGAGCGGAGGAGCCACGAGTTTGTCATGCCCAATTATACTGGCGCAGTACGGGTAATGGTAGTCGCTACGGCACCGGGGGCTTATGGCAACGCCCAAAAAGCGGTAACCGTCAAGCAGCCGCTTATGGTTTTGCCCACAGCGCCCCGTGTTTTGGCGCCCAACGAATCCTTCACTCTGCCGGTGCAGGTTTTTGCTACAGAGGAAAAGCTCAAGGAGGTACAGCTAAAACTGGAACTGCTCAGCCCTCTGCTGGAAGCGGCTGACCGTCAGCAGGACCTGGCCTTCGAGAAGCCCGGCGACCAACTGGCTACCTTTCAGCTGAAGGCGAAAGCACGGGCAGGCTTAGCCCGGCTTCGAGTGACCGCCACATCCGGGCAGGAAAAAGCCAGCCAGGAAATTGAGCTGGATATCCGCAACCCCAACCCCTACAGCACCGTAGTGCAGGCCCAATCGGTCCCCCCGGGCAAAAGCTTCACCTTCAGCTATGAGGAGCTAGGGGTTGCAGGGACCAATGAGCTTTCGCTGGAAGTATCGAGCATCCCGCCGATCGACCTCGAGCGGCGGCTCAGCTACCTCCTCCGCTATCCGTATGGCTGCCTGGAGCAAACAGTTTCCGGGGCCTACCCGCAGCTCTATGCCGGGCAGCTCCTTGATCTGAGCACTGCACAGCAAGAAACAGCCAAAACCAACGTCCAAGCAGCACTGGAGCGCGTGAAGAAATTTCAGACCGGCAGCGGCGGCCTGGCATACTGGCCGGGCAACAACGCCGTTTCCCCTTGGGCTTCCACCTATGCAGGCGACTTCATGCTGGAAGCTCAGGAAGCCGGCTACCCTTTGCCGGCGGGAGTGCTCGACAGCTGGGTGCAATACCAGGCTAAAGCCGCCCGGCTCTGGTCGCCAGAAAGCCAGGAAATGGGCTTATATGCCAATGGCAATGGCTACCTCGAACAAGCTTACCGGCTTTATACCCTTGCTAAGGCTGGCGCGCCCGACCTGGCTTCCATGAACCGGCTGAAAGCGGCTAAACAGCTGCCCGCTACTGCTCAATGGCAGCTCGCCCTGGCTTATCAGCTGGCCGGGCAACAGCGCGTAGCCCTTGCCCTTGCCGATGGAGCTGCCACCAATGTGCAGCCATACCGGGAGCTCAGCGGCACTTTTGGGTCGTCTCTCAGAGATAAAGCCCTGATAGCAGAATGCCAGCTCCGCCTGGGGAAAGAAGAAGCCGCTGCTGCGCTGATCCGGGAGATCGCAGAACAACTAAGCAGCCAACAGTGGCTGAGCACTCAGGAGATCAGCTTTGCGCTGTCTGCAGTAGCCCGCTTCGCAAAATCCCAACAGGTAGGCGCTCCCCTTGCCTTCCGCTACCAACAAGATGGGCAGCCAACGGATGCCGGCAGCAGCAAACCTATTATGCTCATTCAGCTCAAACCTGCTTCGGGCCCAGTAAAGGTCAGCAATGCTGGGACAGGCATTTTGTTCGCCCGCCTGATCAGCAAAGGGCAGCCGGCACAGGGGGCTGAGGAAAATAGCGCATCTGGGCTGACAGCGGAAGTCCGTTATACCGACAAACAGGGCAACCGCCTGCAGCCGGGCGCCTTGCCTCAAGGCACTGATTTTATTGCGGAGGTGAAGCTGTCCCACCCGGCAAAAGGGGGGAGGGCTTACAAGGAGCTTGCGCTCGACCAGATTTTCCCATCGGGTTGGGAGATCGTCAATACTCGTATGGACGGGCTCTCAGGCGCAGCCAACAGCAACTACGATTATCAGGATATCCGTGATGACCGCGTTTCTACCTTCTTCAGCCTTGCCCCCGGCAGCAGTGCTACGTTCCGTGTACAATTGAACGCTGCTTACCAAGGGCGGTTTTACCTGCCCGCAGTGAGCTGCAAGGCGATGTACGATGAGGGCATATACGCTCAAAAAGCCGGGCAGTGGGTAGAAGTGACGGCCCCTGCTATGCCTTACCAGTAACTTAGAGGATTGAGCCGTAAATTTTTGACCATAAAAAGGCCACTTATCAGAGAAGGCTTAAGCGTGAAAATACTATCCAATCATTCGGTCTAGCCGCACTAGCCCGATGTGCTGTGGGCAGGCTGGGCTTGGCGCACGCTAAGCCCTCTGCATACATTCATCTACTGGGCGGAGCGTTTACTCGAGGAGGCTCGTACAGCTGCACCCGCGTACCGTACAAGAGCTGTGTGGCAGGCGGCAGCGTAGAAGTGGCCGTGCTGCCACGGGGCAGGGCTTACGCCCCAATGGCATTCGGCCCTAATGGTGATGGCCGCAATGATATTTTTGTGCTGTCTCTGTGCCCGGAGTTCGAAGGGCTGCTAAGCCTGCGCGTGTACAACCGATGGAGCGGCCTGCTGCAAAGTGCACCCAATGGATGGGATGGTGAGGGCGCGCTGACCGGGCTCTACCTCTGGCAGGCACAAGCGGCCCTGATCAATGGAGAAGTAGTGGAGCTGAAAGGGGAAGTCCTGCTGGCACGCTGAGCAGGCTGGTGCAGTACCTGCAGGGAACCACAGCGGACTAGCGCTGCGAAGGGGTGGCAAGCCCGTCAGGGCCGAGCGGATAGCGAGCCCCGCAGCATAGCGACGCCTGCCGCTAGGCAGGGGTAGGCCCATCTTCTCCAAAAACGGATGGCTGGTGCACCCCTAACGTGACGGGTGTGCCTACAGAACAGTTTGCAAATGCCGCTAAAGGGCTTTAAAGGCCCCTCAAGACCCTACCTTTGAAGGCGGCAATTTTCATCAAGTTGATTACCTTTGCGAGCGCTCAGGCCAAGTGCCAAATTTTTCAACCCAGACTTTGCCCATAGCCTTTTCCACAAACGCGGGGCTACAACCCCTGGAAATAGCCCCTAGGGCAAGTTTTAAAATACCTGCTAACTTGACTACAGGAGAAATTCAAACAGAAAAAGGGACCCTGAAAATCGAATTTTACGACCAAGACGCCCCCAATACCGTGGCCAACTTTGTAAAACTCGCCAAATCGGGCTATTACGACGGGCTGGCTTTCCACCGTGTCATACCCAACTTCGTCGTACAAGGCGGCTGCCCCAACGGTGATGGCCGTGGCGGCCCCGGATATACCATCGATTGTGAGCTGGATGGGGAGAACCAATACCACGACCGTGGGGTGCTCTCTATGGCACATGCAGGCCGCAACACCGGCGGCTCCCAGTTTTTCATCTGCCACAGCCGTGACAATACGGCCCACCTCGACCGCAATCATACTTGCTTTGGCAGGGTGGTAGAGGGGCTAGACGTCATCGATGATATCCGTCAGGGCGACAAAATGTTGAAAGTGGTCATCAACGATTAATCCAGTAAGCGGCCAGTTGACGTTGCGCCAACTGGCCGTTTATGCTCCACCCCTTCCCTTTGACACCAAGCCTGGACCATGAAGAAAATCTTAATGCTTCTGGAGAAGCACTTCCCTGAAGACGAACGCGTAGAGAAAGAAGCCTTGGCCCTCATCAAGGCGGGCTATGAGGTACATATCGCAAGCATGTGCGATGCGTTGGATGTAACTTCTGGCCCCCACAAAGGCATTCAGGTGCACCGGCGGGGTATAGGGAAGTGGCACAAGAAGACCAGTGTGGGGGCGCTTAAATTCCCTTTCTACTTCAACTTCTGGCGCAAATTTGTAGGCGATCTTTGCCGGGCCGAGCAGTACGACGCCCTTCATGTGCACGATTTGCCGTTGGCACAGGTCGGCCATGAAATCAGCCAGGCTTTTGGGCTGAAATATGTCTTGGACCTGCACGAGCACTGGCCGGCCCTGCTTGTAGAGTCTCCACATACGCACACCTTCCTCGGGCGGCTGCTCAGCGACAATGATCAATGGGAGGCGTACGAAAAGCGGATGGTTGGGCTGGCAGACGAAGTGATTGTCGTGATAGAAGAAGCCGCGGAGCGCCTCGCAGCAGACGGGCTTTCGCCGGAAAGGCTCACGGTGGTCTCCAATACCATCTCTCTGGAGGAGCTCACCCTGCAATCTAGGGCGGCTCGAGATGCCGGCGCCCCCTTTGTCCTTGGCTACGCCGGCGGCATTCAGTACTTGCGCGGCATACAATGGGCGGTAGAAGCGATGCCGTACATTCTGGAAGCCCTGCCCAATACAGAGCTGTGGCTCATAGGCGGGGGGAGGCATGTGCCGGTGCTGCAGGAAATGTGCAAAGGCAACCCGCAATTGGAAGAAAAAGTCCGTTTTTTTGGCCACCTCCCCTACCAAGAGATGATGGCCAAGGTCAATCAGTTCGATATCGGGCTGATCCCCCACCTTCGCAACCCACTGACCGACGCGACGATACCCAACAAGCTGTTCCAGTATATGTACCTGCAGAAGCCGATAATAGCTTCCGACTGCCTGCCGATCAAGCGCATTGTGGAGGAAGTAGGCTCGGGCCTGATCCACAGGGATGGCGATGCCCGGCAGTTGGCAGCTTGTGCAGTGCACATCCTCACCCACCCTGAGGAGAGCCAAGCTATGGGGGAGCGCGGCCGCAGGTCGGTCGAAGAGCGCTACAATTGGGCTCACGACGCACAGTCGCTGGTAGATACTTACGCTCGATTGTGGGGCTAGTGGTCTGTCAAGGCTAAAACTAGGGGTTGCCTGCGGCGACTTTTGAGGCTACTCTTCGTTGGACAACCCCTTACGTAGCGCTGCTATGCGCGGGGACATCCGCCTTGATTTAGCCTCAAAATTCGCTCCCACTCAACCCATAAATTAACACTTGACAGACCACTAGCCGCAACCTTCTATCCTGTTTCAGGAGAGCATTGGCTCGCAAGAGCGCATCCAAAACAACAACCATGAAAATCTTTAGCATTGTAGGTGCCCGCCCCAATTTCATGAAGGTAGCCCCTTTGCACCGGGCTTTCGCCCGAACCGCAGGGATGGAGTCTGTCATTGTCCACACTGGGCAGCATTACGATGAGCGGATGAGCGACATCTTCTTCCGGCAGCTCGGCCTGCCGGAGCCCGATTTTTACCTGGGGGCTGGCGGGGGCACGCATACACAGCAGACCGCTAAGGTCATGCTCGCTCTGGAGGAGCTTGCAGCCCGCGAAAAACCTGACCTTATGCTGGTGGTGGGCGACGTGAACTCTACCCTCGCCGCCTCCCTCGTTGCGAAGAAAGAAGGCATCCCCTTGGCACATGTAGAAGCAGGGCTGCGCTCGGGCGACCGGGCTATGCCGGAAGAGCTCAACCGGATACTGACAGACAGCGTGAGCGACCTGCTTTTTGTCTCCGAGATGGCGGGCATGATCAATCTGGCCAAAGAAGGTGTGCCTGATGAAAGGGTACACTTTGTAGGCAATGTGATGATCGACTCCCTGGTCTACTTCCGCGAAAAAGCCGCAGCCCTGCAGCTTTCGGATATCCTCGAGCAGCGGCTATCCGGGCAGCCCCAAGGAGTAGCCCCCGGAGCGTATGCCCTGATGACGATGCACCGCCCTTCTAATGTTGACCATCAGGCGGGGCTGGAGCAAATCCTTCAAATCATAAGGGATACCGCCAAGCGGCTGCCGGTGCTTTTTGCCATCCACCCGCGCACACAAAAGAATATGGAGCGCTTTGGGCTGTGGGGCGCCCTCGTACAACTCCCTGGCCTCTGCCTGCTGCCCCCTCAGGGCTACCTGCAGTTTTTACACCTGATGGACAACAGCCAAGTGATCATAACCGACTCTGGGGGGATACAGGAAGAGACGACCTACCTGAAAAAGCCCTGCCTTACTTTCCGGGGCTCTACAGAGCGCCCTTCCACGGTAGAGCTCGGCACCAACTTCCTGATGCAGGACTTATCGCCCGCCAAGGTGATTGCGCAGCTTGATGCCATTTTGGGCGGGCAGGCCAAAGCAGGGGTATTGCCGCCATTTTGGGACGGGCGCACAGCAGAACGGGTAGCGGCGATACTGGCAGGCACCTTCTTACAAAAGTAGGGGCAGCTCAGCTCGCCGGATAGCCCAGTTTTTTCATAGGGGATTCGCAGATTTCCAGAATGGCAGCATAGTTCTCTGGCCCAAAAAAGGATTTGAGGTTGACTTGGGCATTGCCCCGAGGCTGGTAGCTGTGGTCCAACCTGGCAGAAATGTCTTTTTGGGGCTGAAGGCCAAGCGACAGGGCCAGCTCATCAATGACCGCAACCTTGTCTTTTTGAAAATCCTCGTACTTGATAAGCTTGCATTGGGGGCTGAATATCCATTTGTATTGGGCGTTGGCTTGGCACCAGCAGAAAACTGAATTTCTAAATAATCTCGTAAGCTTCGAAGTGCTGTTGCAACGCAGCTTTATCATTGAACATCAATACATCGATGATTGACAACCAAGGAACGAAATCGTTTTCAAACTGCTTGTAATTCACATCTTGAGGCCGAATAAAACCTAAGTTAATCCCATTAGCTTTAAAATAGTCTTTACTATACAAACTCATTCCTCCTATAGCATTTATATAGTCTTCACAATTCATTTTTTTGCTGATTTGGATAAGACGGTCTGCCTTATCCATTCCTTTAGTCTCTGGCGACAGAAGGGATGACTTCACCCATTTTATTTCTTTCCCTAAATAATCGTAAATTGCCAAAATCGAGCTAATTGACAAGTCTGCAATATTATCATAATGTTCTGAAAAAACTGTTTCTAAAATCTCAATTACCTCTTTATAATAAGGAGCTTTTCGATATGCAGACTTAACCTGAGAAAAAAGCTTACCTCTAAATTTAGGATCAACTATCGGCTTTATTTCAAGTATCAACTTATTTTGACTGATCTTTTCAACAGGGACAGTAAAAAGAAAAGCATCGCCATTCATAAGAATCCGATTCCTATTTATCCATCCTCTTTTTATATAATTCACATCGTCATAAAACACTATAGTGTCGGTAGCTTCAATCAATTGAAAATAGCCTATATATGGGAAAACATACGGCTGCATAATTGACAATCTCATATCATTAAATATTTTTCCAGCTTAGTACCATTTAAGTCTTTCTCTATTTCTGTAATAATTCGTTGATTAAGATTACTTTTCCATTTATCATCTTTTTTCTTCGTCCTATAAACAGAGTAAGTTGTTTCTTTTCCCATCTTTCTTGAAGTAGACAGAAACTCAGTAGTTTGCGGACTAAGGCTCAATCCACAAAACATATAAATCTGAGTAACTTGATTTTGTGTGTCTCTAAGAAGATTATCATAATTAACCAATAAAAATCTATCAGGGAATAGCATTTCTAATTCGTGAAATAGATATGCTACTTGTTTCCATTTTTCAAACCCATAGAACTCCTCGGTTCGGTTACAATTTTTTTTCTCAGCAAAGCGCCACTCCTCCTCTTCCGACCATCCTAAATCTTTTCTAAACTCCCTAGGCGATTCCAACCAAGAATTCATAACTGCAAGGGGATTTCTAACCACCCCTAGTATTTTGACCCCAGAGTCTTTTAGCAAAAGATTTTTTAAAATATGATGATATCGGACTTCCTTATAAGCAATATGCGTTATCTCTGCTTTGGCAAAAACTGGAATTATGCCATCTGCCTTTGCTTGCAGCTGATCTAGGAACGGTGACTTTAGCGTTAGTAACTTTTCAAAAAAGCTGTTTATATCGATCAAACTAGATGCCTCATTGAGAAACCCTTTCAACTCATAGGAAAATAATGGCTGATACTTATAAACTACGTTAGGAGAGCTATTGATAATCTCTCCCAACCAAGTCGTACCAGATCTTGGAACACCGTGTATTGCTATTCTTGTAAAATTCATATTACTCACTCATACATCATTAACAACCAAAATACTAAGATAAACAATTGTTACCAAAAATCAGGTTTGGGATTAGCTTCTCTTTTGAAGCCATTCTTCAGGGCTTGTTTGGAGTAGTTTAGTCTTGAAAATCACAAATCTATTGCCTCCTGCTGTACAGGCATGGGTTGCAGCCTCCTGGCGAAGCCGCTACATTTGAGCTAGCGGGTCGAATGAAAACACAGTGAAGGTCTTCACTCATAAAGCATTGATTGTCAAAACAATAAATAAAAAACTCCAAATATACTCTTGGTTCAATATCTATACCCATAATAGTCAATTAAGTCGCCACAAACGTTACTAATAATAT
>NZ_VOOR01000249.1 GCF_007993045.1 Phaeodactylibacter luteus | reverse complement strand
AAATGAGTTTCACCGCTTTCTACTTACTCCTAATGGGCTTGAATGGGTGGGCACTCAGCAAATCGGTGAAGGAGGGATATTAGGTCTTGGGCAGGCCTTTTTTACACCCGATGGCAATAAGCATATACGATATTACAGTGTAGGGGGCGGAGAGCAAGATCATTTGTCCATTTATGATTTTGACCGTTGTACAGGTTTACTCAGCAATCCTCGTCAGGAAGCTTTTGATCAGTTTGGTGGTGGCGGTGGGGCTGCGGTAGCAAAAGGCTCCCGGTATTTATATCTTGGAGCAGGTATTCATCTTTATCAATATGAC
>NZ_VOOR01000248.1 GCF_007993045.1 Phaeodactylibacter luteus | reverse complement strand
GAATGAGTTTCACCGCTTCCTCCTTACCCCCAACGGGCTTGAATGGAGGGGCACTCAACAAATTGGTGAAGGAGGGAATATAGGTCTTGGGCAGGCCTTTTTTACACCGGATGGCAATAAGCATATCCGATATAACAGCGTAGGGGGCGGAGAGCAAGACCATTTATCCATATATGATTTTGACCGTTGTACTGGATTGCTCAGCAATCCCCGTCAGGAAGCTTTTGATCAGTTTGGTGGTGGCGGTGGGGCGTCAGTGGCAAAAGGCTCCCGGTATTTATACCTTGGAGCGGGTATTCATCTTTATCAATATGAT
>NZ_VOOR01000247.1 GCF_007993045.1 Phaeodactylibacter luteus | reverse complement strand
CCTCTTTGCCGGGTCCCACGAAGCCGCCCAGCGGGCCGCTATGATCTACAGCTTCATGGCCAGCTGTAAGGAACATCAGATCAACCCTTACCAATGGCTTAAAGACACCCTCGATCGTATCCCTGACACCAAGCTCTCCGAACTCCACACCCTAATACCCAGCCCCCAGTGGGAACCAATGGAGCAAAACACGTAGTTGCTCGGACGCTTACCCTATTGGTGAACAAGGACAAGACGACGATCTGTCGTCCGGTCCGTTTTGAGTTGTTGGGCTATGGATTTATTTCATCTTACCGCAAAGGCGCGAAGGGGAAATAT
>NZ_VOOR01000246.1 GCF_007993045.1 Phaeodactylibacter luteus | reverse complement strand
GGCAGGTGCCGCTATGCTCCGGGGCTCGCTGTCCGCTCGGCCCTGTCGGGCTTAGAGCTAGTTAGGATTTTGCTTTTGGAGCGAACGCAGCCAAATTTTGCCCTGGTCGAGGCGTTCTGAGGGAACATAGCCTTAGCTACGTGACCGAAGAACAACGAAGAGCAGGACAAAATTCGGCAAGAGCAGCCCGAAGTGTAAAATCCTAACTAGCTCTTACACCCCTGCGCAGCGCTAGGCCAATGCCAAGCTAGAGCCCCAAGAACATAAACGCCTGCGACATTTGGGTTCACGCCCATATTGCAGAGCTCCTTTATGCTCCAAA
>NZ_VOOR01000245.1 GCF_007993045.1 Phaeodactylibacter luteus | reverse complement strand
GCTCATAGCCATCTAGCACGAAGGACTGCAGCTGGCCTGGGTTGGCCGGCGCATTCACGATCGCCAGGTAAATCCCGTCTGAGTCGTTGGCCTGGCCGGCATAGTTCGTCACCCGGTTGAAGTTGACGTTGCCGCCCCATAGCGCTGCATAATCCTGGCCTGGAGCTGCCACCGTATTGATGTACCGCTCAAAACCGGCCAATGGCGCATCCTTCGTGAACACAGCCTGCGATGGGCTTGTGAAGTCGATGACCTGCGCCGCAGGCGTCAGGGCCAGCGGCGACGCTGTCATCGTGCCCAAGTGGTTGCGGTGGCGGACCGA
>NZ_VOOR01000244.1 GCF_007993045.1 Phaeodactylibacter luteus | reverse complement strand
GCCGGACGCCAGCCCGGTAAGCGACGGGCCCGTAGCCCCATTGCTCCACGCGTAGCTGTAGCTCCCTGCTCCACCTGCCGCGGTCGCTTCGGCACTGCCCGATGCAGCGCCGCCGCAGCCCGCAGCGCTTGCCGTGACCGAAACCGTCAGCTCAGGCGGGGAGACCAGGCTGATGCTCTCCACCTCGCTGCAGCCAGCTGCGTCCGTTACCGTCACTGTGTACGGCCCGGCGCCAAGGCCCCCTATGCTGCTGCCAGTGCCGCCGGTGCTCCACAGATAGCTGTACGGTGGCTGTCCGCCGCTGCCCAGCACCAAAAGTGAA
>NZ_VOOR01000243.1 GCF_007993045.1 Phaeodactylibacter luteus | reverse complement strand
GTGTGCCGCTTCCGATACCCTCCTGCTCGCCGCTGCAGCCCCGCCCACTGTGCAGGCTCAGCCCGCAGGGCCGTTCTGCGCATCCGATACCCTGCAGCTCCTGCAAGCCTCCCCTCCAGGAGGCACATGGTCCGGCAGTGCAGCGCCCGGCGGAGCATTCAGGCCCGCTGACCTCGGCCCGGGCACATTCCCAGCCATATATACCTTTGCCGACAGCCTCGGGTGCACTGCCGCCGACACCATCCCCGTCGATGTCCTGCCACTGCCACAGGCTGCCATCTCCGGCCAGGCCGATATCTGCCCGGGGGACACCGCAATGTTCGC
>NZ_VOOR01000242.1 GCF_007993045.1 Phaeodactylibacter luteus | reverse complement strand
ATGTGCCGCTTCCGATACCCTCCTGCTCGCCGCTGCAGCCCCGCCCACTGTGCAGGCTCAGCCCGCAGGGCCGTTCTGCGCATCCGATACCCTGCAGCTCCTGCAGGCCTCCCCTCCAGGAGGCACATGGTCCGGCAGCGCAGCGCCCGGCGGCGCATTCAGGCCCGCTGACCTCGGCCCGGGCACATTCCCAGCCATATATACCTTTGCCGACAGCCTTGGGTGCTCTGCCGCCGACACCATCCCCGTCGATGTCCTGCCACTGCCACAGGCTGCCATCTCCGGCCAGGCGGATTTCTGCCCGGGCGACACCGCAATGTTCGG
>NZ_VOOR01000241.1 GCF_007993045.1 Phaeodactylibacter luteus | reverse complement strand
GTTCATCGTCGAGCTCCAAAAAGCTCGGCAGAACTTCTTCCGAGACCGCAGCATCTATTATGCCTCCTTCCCTATTCAAGAGCAGGCCCAAAAAGGCGATTGGGACTACCGCCTTCAGCCCGTATATACCGTCGGCATCCTCGACTTCATCTTCGACGACCACAAAAACGAAAAACAGCTCCTGCACCTTGTCGAGCTCAAAGACCAGCTGTGCAGGGTCTTCTACGACAAGCTCAAGTTTATCTATATCGAGCTGCCAAAGTTCCGGAAAACTCAAGCTCAGCTGAACACCCAGTTCGACAAGTGGCTCTTCGTTTTCCGCCACCTTTCA
>NZ_VOOR01000240.1 GCF_007993045.1 Phaeodactylibacter luteus | reverse complement strand
CTTTATCGTCGAGCTCCAAAAAGCTCGGCAGAACTTCTTCCGAGACCGCAGCATCTATTATGCCTCCTTCCCCATTCAAGAGCAGGCCCAAAAAGGCGATTGGGACTACCGCCTTCAGCCCGTCTATACCGTCGGCATCCTCGACTTCATCTTCGACGACCACAAAAACGAAAAACAGCTCCTGCACCTCGTCGAGCTCAAAGACCAGCTGTGCAGGGTCTTCTACGACAAGCTCAAGTTCATCTATATCGAGCTGCCCAAGTTCCGGAAAACTCAAGCTCAGCTGAACACCCAGTTCGACAAGTGGCTCTTCGTTTTCCGCCACCTTTCC
>NZ_VOOR01000024.1 GCF_007993045.1 Phaeodactylibacter luteus | reverse complement strand
CTGCACCGCTTCCGATGAGCTCAATGTCTTCGTCGACCGAAGGGGGAATGTCTTCCTCCCCAATGTCTTCTCCCCCAATGGCGACGGCGCCAACGACGTCTTCTTCGTCAATGCCAGCCCGAGGGTCCTACAGGTCGATGCGCTACAGGTCTTCTCCAGGTGGGGCGAGCCCGTCTTCGAAGCCTTCAACTTCCCGCCCAACGACCCACAGTTCGGGTGGGACGGCACCTACAGGGGGCAGCCCCTCAACTCCGCTGTCTTCATCGTACAGGTCACCGTTTCCTATATCGATGGCGCGGCAGAGACCTTCTCGCAGGAGGTCATCTTGATGAAATAAGGATAAAGCTGCTTTGAAAAAAAGAGGGGGCCATATTACGGTATGGCCCCCTTCTTATGTTTTGTGAGCCCTTGCCGGGCTGCGTGAGCGATGTGCAGGGGTGCTCTTTAGAGCAGCTGCCACGGAGGAGTGGCAGCCAGGCCCCGGAACGTAGCGACCCCGCCGCCAAGGCAGAAGATGGCGCGGGGGCACGCCCAATACCATCTAACAGATCAGCTCTTTCTGATCGAGCAGGGTGAGCGCTTCTGCATTTTTAAGGGATGCCGCACGGCTGTCCACTTCGGGGAGCTCATATTTGAAGAAGAACCGCATAGCCAGGATTTTGCTTTCGTAGAACTCTGAAGTGAAACTGGCATCGCCAATAACGAGAGCCTTTTTGGCTTGGACGGCCATTTTGAGCCATTGCCAAGCAACGGTAACGGTGCTCATCATTTCCATGAAGAGGGTGGCATCAGAGAGGAAGCGCTCGTATTGCCCTTTCGCTGCGTAGGGCAACAGGTGGTTGAGCACATCTTTTACGACGAGTAACTTTTCGCCTAGCTCCCGGGCGTAAGGCTGCAGTCCGTCGAAAGTTTGTGCAGCAGAGATGGTTTCCATCACCTCTTCAGTCAGCCAATGTAAGGCTTTGCCCTTTTCCATGGTGACTTTTCGGCCCAGGAGATCTTGGGACTGAATACCGGTAGTGCCTTCATAGATGGCCATGATGCGGATATCCCGGTAGTACTGCTGCAGGACGAAGTCGGAGCAGAAGCCGTACCCTCCGAGCACCTGCAGCCCGTTGTCTACGGCTTGCCTGCCTTTCTCTGAGGGGTAAGTCTTGGCCATAGGGGTAAGGAGCTCGAGGAGCAAGTGGTACTTTTCTTTTTCTGGGCCTTGGGACACCTCATAGAGGTCGTGGTAGAGCGCAGTTTGCAGGACAAGGCTGAGTGCGCCTTCGTAAATGGCTTTTTGGGAAAGCAGCATACGGCGCACATCGGGGTGGTTGATGATAAGGGTCTGTTCTGCGGAAACGTCTTTGGTGCCGTCGTTTTTCAGCCGGCGCCCTTGAGGGCGCTCTTGGGCATATTGCAGGGAGGCGTGGTAAGCCGCAGCGGCGATGGAAACGGCCCCTCTGCCCACCGCGATACGAGCCTCGTTCATCATTTGGAACATATACTTGAGGCCTTGGTTGGGCTGCCCAACGAGCCACCCAATGGTGCCCTGTCCCTCCCCAAAAGCAAGATGGGTAGTGCAATAGCCTTTTTGCCCCATTTTCTGGAAATCTCCAGCAGTAACTACATCATTGGGCTGGAGCTGGCCGTCAGGCGCAGGCAGGTATTTGGGCACGACAAATAGGGAAATGCCCTTGGTGCCCGCGGGCGCTCCGTCGATGCGGGCAAGGACGAGGTGGACGAAGTTTTCGTTGTACTCGTGATCGCCGCCAGATATAAAAATTTTTTGCCCTTTGATGAGGTAGGTGCCGTCATCTGTAGGGGCAGCAGCAGTCGTGATATCAGAGAGGGAGCTACCGGCCTGAGGCTCCGTCAGGCACATAGTACCGCCCCAATGGCCGGAGAGCATTTTGGGGACGTAGGTGGCTTTGAGGTGAGGCGAGCCAAAAGCCATGATGAGGTGAGCAGCACCGGCGGTAAGCCCAAGGTAGCCGGGCACGTGGTTGTTGGCCGCTTCCATGATGTAGTAAGCAGCATGGGAGGCGATATTAGGCAGCTGCATCCCTCCATCTTCTATATCGTAGGGGCCACCGATTATGCCGAGCTCACCGGCTTTGCGCATAGCTTCGCCGATTTTGGGATGGACTTTGACGGTGCCCGCTTCAAACTTGGCGGGCGATTCGTCCATTTCGCGGAAGTAAGGGAATAAGTCTTGGTCGGAGAAGTCCTTTACCGCATCGAGGAAAATTTCTATGGCACTCTTGTCGTATTCTGCGTAGCGCTCGTATGCAAATAGGCGGGATAGATCGTGTACACCAAAGAGCTGGAAACGCAGGGTATCCATATTGAGGTAGTCGGCCATGGGCAAATCATTTTATTGGTCATCAGGAATAAGACTATCAATATCGGGATTTCCCCACAGCCGCACAACCTAAATAGCGAATTTTCGCTAAAAAGAAGACCGGTTACTCCCCAATCTGCTCAAGCGCCTTTACGAGGTACTTCCAGAACTTCTGTACAGAGGGCACATGGACCATCTCATCGGGCGAATGTGCATTGCGGATAGTAGGGCCAAAGGAGATCATATCGAGGTGTGGCAGGTGCTTATTGAGGATACCGCATTCCAGGCCGGCGTGGCAAGCAGCAACTTTAGGGGCGTCTTGGAAAAGCGCTTCATATAGGCTCTGCATGACCTTCAGGGCAGGCGATTGGGCATTTGGGGCCCACCCGGGATAATCGCCATCGTTTTCTACTTCAGCCCCTATACTTTCAAAAGCAGCTCTGACCGCTTGTGCAACGTCCTTTTTGCCGGCTTCCACAGCACTGCGCTGCAGGCTTTGGGTAGCAAAAACGCCATCTTTGATCACTACCCGAGCGAGGCTGCTGGAAGTCTCTACCAGCCCGGGAATATCTGGGCTCATCCGGAATACGCCGTTGGGGACGGCATAGAGCGCACTGAGGGCTTTCTCTTGGGCATCGGGTGCCATGACGTAGCCTGGCTGGCCATCAGCGGGCTCGCAAGTTATTTTAAGGTCTGGCTCTAGCCCCTGGTAAGCAGCGAGGAGGTCTGCTTTGCGTGCTGCCAGGCTGGCTTCGAATGCGCTGGCCATGGCATTGGGGACAACCACGGTAGCCTGGGCTTCGCGGGGAATAGCATTGCGGAGGCTGCCGCCGTCAAAGGCAGCTAGGGACATACCATGGAGCGGCCCCAATTTATAGAGGAGGCGGACCAGCATTTTATTGGCATTGCCCCGGTCTTTGTGGATATCCATACCGGAGTGGCCACCTTTCAGCCCACTGATACGGATGAGATAAGCGGTGGCATTTTCGGGTGTTGGCTCTTGCTGATAATTCAGGCGGGTGTTGGTATCTACCCCTCCTGCGCAGCCGATGGTCAATTCGTCGTCCTCTTCCGAATCGAGGTTGAGGAGGATTTCGCCCTTGAGGTGGGCGGGGTCCAACTGTTTGGCGCCGGTCATGCCGGTTTCTTCATCTATGGTAAAAAGGGCCTCGATTGGCGGGTGTTGCAAGGTGTTATCGGCCAAGACCGCCATGATGGCGGCAACGCCCATGCCGTTGTCAGCGCCCAGGGTTGTCCCTTCTGCTTTGACCCATTCGCCCTCGATACGGCTGCGGATGCCTTCGGACTGGAAGTCGAAATCTGTGCCCGCATTTTTTTGGTGCACCATATCAAGGTGAGCCTGCAGGATGACCGTTTTGCGTTTTTCGTACCCTTTGGCAGCTGGCTTTTTGATGATGACGTTGCCGGCACGGTCAACGATGGTAGGAAGCCCTAAGGACTCGCCAAAAGCCTTCATAAAAGCAATAACGCGCTCTTCCTGTTTGGATGGCCGGGGCACCGCATTCAGGGCGGCAAAGTGTGCCCAGACCGCCCGGGGCGCTAGTTCTGTTATGGTTTTTGTCATGGCAGGTAGCATTTTATCAATTAAGAGCAAAAAGAGATCAGCCTTCGCTATGCCGGATGAGCCAGCAGTAATGGATTTTAGGATTGCGGAAATCCTTAGGTATGGTAGCTGCTGTGATATCCTTAATATAGCCGGCTTGCAGTTTTTCTAGTTCTAGGCGGAACTTACGGAAATTTGTAGAAAAATAGAGGTGCCCACCTGGCGCGAGGCGGCGCAGGCAGGCATTGATGAGGGCGGGATGGTCCCGTTGGGTATCTAGGACGTCAAACATGGCTTTGGAGTTGGAGAAGGTAGGCGGGTCCAGGATGATGATATCATACAGGCCTTCGGCAGGCTCAGCGAGCCAGCTTTTGCAATCTGCGCGCACAAACTCATGCTGTGGGCCGGACAGCCCATTCAGCTCGAGGTTGCGCTGCCCCCACTCCAAGTAGGTATTGGACAGATCGACTGTTGTTGTTGCACGGGCACCGCCCGCGGCGGCGTATACGGTAAAGGAGCCAGTATAGGCAAAAAGGTTGAGGACACGTTTGCCCGCCGACTGTTCGCGCACTTTCTGGCGGGTAGGGCGATGATCTAAGAACAAACCGGTATCGAGGTAATCCGCTAGGTTGGCCCAAAACTTCAGCCCGTTCTCTTCTACGATGACCTCTTCCTGCTGCCCGCTGAGCTTTTCGTACTGCGACTTGCCCTTTTGGGGCTTGCGCTCCTTGAAATAGATGTGGCCATTGGGCAACTGAAGCGCCTCCGATAGCGTCTGCCGCACATTGGCCCGCCACAAGCGGTAGCCCTCCTCGTCTTCCTGGGTGTGGTTCCTTTTATATTCTGCCACATGAAGGTAGGGCCCGTAGCGGTCCACGGCCAAGGGGAAGCCCGGAAGGTCTGCATCATAGACCCTGAAACAGGATAGCCCCTGCCGCCGGGCCCATTTGCCAGTGTGCTTGTCCATTTTGCGCAGACGGTTGGCGAAGCTTTCGAAGTCAGCTGTAGACATGCTAATTGTTTTTGCAAAGGTAGGGGTTTAACAGCCGCTAGCAGAAGGTAAAACGGAAGATTGCACCATATTGCTTTATAACGGCAAGCTGCCAAAGCCTCAAATTTGAGAGCGCCGGGCTGGGGCAAAATCTGAGGTACCCCATTGCGTTTCGACATCAGACAAGCCAAGCTAACTGAGCACCAACCCTATTCTCGTTTTTTTTGCCTGCCCAGCCGGATGGGGCCTGCCCCTGCCTGAAGGCAGGTGCCGCTATGCTTCGGGGCTCGCTATCCGCTCGGCCCTATCGGGCTTGCCACCCCTCCGCAGCGCTAGGCCGTTGCCAGGAAGGTGCCAAAGCGTGGGGCATTGGGGGTTACGCTCGGCTAATCTTTCCACTCCACCACCTTTCCTCTCCCTTTATTCTTGAGGATATCGGGCACAGCCTCCAAAATAGCTCCTTGCAGCAAATCGACAAGCTTTCGCTTCATAAAGCTCCGGCGCAACACCAAGCTGACCTCCCTTACCGGCTGAGGGTTGCGGAAAGTCCTGACGTGCTTATGGTACAGCTCTTCGCCCAGCTCCAGCGTGGCCAGCTCTGGCAAGAGCGTATAACCATATTGTTTTTCTACAATCCGGCGGAGCGTTTCCAAGCTGCCGCTTTCAAACCTTAGCCCCCGGTGGGTCTTAACCGACTTTTCACCACAGATATTAACGGCTTGGGAACGGAAACAGTGCCCTTCCTGCAACAGCCACATATCATCCAGGTTGAGGTCTTCAAAATCGATTTTATGCTGGTCCGACAGGGGATGTGAAGTGGACATATAGACCACGAAAGTCTCGTAAAAAAGGGGGATCTCCGTAAACCCCTCCGCATGTATAGGCGTCACCAATATCCCGGCATCGAGTTGGTCAGCCTGTAGCTTGTCCATGATCTGATCGGAAAGCAGCTCTTGGATGTTCAACTCCACCTCCGGGTACTTTTCCATGAAAGCGGGCAAAAACAGGGGCAGCAGATAGGGGCCCAAGGTAGGGATGATCCCAACCCTCAGCTCTCCTTTAACCGTTTCCTGCTCCTCCTCGATCAGTTGAGGGATGCGGCTGGCTTCCCGGATGATAGACCGCGCCTGCACTACAATGCGCTGCCCAATGTCTGTTGTCAGTATTGGCTTTTTGGAACGGTCGAAAATAAGGACGCCCAGGTCTTCTTCCAGCTTCTTCACCTGCATACTCAGTGTGGGCTGTGTCACATGGCATGCAGCAGCAGCCCTGGCGAAGCTTTTTTTATTGTCTACCGCGATGATGTACTCAAGTTGTGTCAGTGTCATTAGCAGGGTATACTATTCCATTAGGCAGAAAGGGAAGGCAAGATAAAAAACATCAGGCTTTGTGGCCAATGATGCGTACTCCGCCCAGGCGCTTGCCAGAAAACAACCTGGCCACTGCCTCATAAAACGCCAGCCGCTCCTCGTAGAGGGCTGCCCCAAAAAAAGCCCGGTGCTGCTCAGCCTCTGATTTGAAATCATCCCGCCGCCTGCTTGTCCAGTCTGCCCAAAGCTCATCCATGCGCTCAACTGCCCCAACGCTAAGCCCGGCAGCTGCTAAATCAGCCAGGTAGGCGTCCTCTGTTGTCACAGCCACCCCGCTTATAGTGCCTGTCAGCAAAGCTTGTTCCTCGGCAGTCAGTGGCCCGCGCAGGACAAAATCTTCAATAAAAAAGCTGCCGCCTGCCACAAGGGAACGGCTCGCATGACGGAGGGCCTCAGGCCGATTAGGGACGTGGAGGAACACCAACAAGGAGATAAAGTGGCTGAATTTTTCCAGCCAGTCATATTCCAGGAAATCCCCTGCCAGGAAACTGACCCTATCGCTAAGCCCAGCCCTTTGGGTCAGTTCGCTGCCCAGCCGGCAGAGCTCCGGCTGCAGCTCAACGCCCAACACCCTGCAACCCGAGCAATCGGCCAACACCCGAGCAGTACCGCCTACACCGCTGCCGATATCGTACACATAGCTACCTGCACTCAGTTCTAGCGTTTTTGCCACCTCATAACACAAATCTGCACCCTGATAGTGGTACTGATCGAGGTGCCCAAGCGCGGTCAGGTCAGATACGCTAAGGGGCCCCTCCCCTTTGCCCTGCATATCAAGCATACGGTATACGCTCTGCACCCGCCAATCGTACATACGAGGAGACAACGCTTGTGCTGAACGAATACAGCTGGGAGCGCACAATTCCTTTGGGGGCAAAATTTGGTCAATAATCCCAAGCGCTCTCAAGGCCTGCTGTGTTTTTTCCAGTTCTGCCCCATCTATCTCCGGTGCACAGCGCCACTCCGTTTGTGCGTACCAGGCGTCCACATCTTGTGGCTGCAGCTTGAATCGGCGGCTGATGTAGGCTTTGTGCTGCTCCGGGCTCAGGCTGTCCATCAACTGCCTGATTTGGTGCATCAATTGCAGCAGCTCAGGCTGCTGACAGGAAAAGACCTCTTTTCTGGCCACCATCACAAAACAGGGCCAAGGGGTCACGCACTCCCCTACCCGTCGCCACTCGCCAGAATCAACCGTAGGCTTAGTGGTATACTTTTCCCACATAAAACCATGGACAGTACCCGCGCTCATGGCCCGGCGGGCACCCTCAAAATCCTTGATGACTTCAAACCTAAGGCTAGTGGTGTCCCATCCCATATCACGGGCGTTGACATAAGCCATGAGGTGGGAGCCCGACTGATAACGGCTGATACCAAATACCTGCCCTTCCAGATCAGCTACTGTATGAAAGGGGCTCTGCGCATGCACATGAATGCCCCAAGTGAGCGGGCTTTGTACGTACGTACCCACTATACGGTGCGCTCCGCCTTTGACAATATCAGCTACAGCCCCTTCTGTCAACATTAGTGCGAGGTCTATTTCTCCTGCGTCCAGAGCTTCTAGCATGGCTCCTGTCCCGCCTGGAAAGGCAGCCCATTGAAAGTTAACGCTTTTGGAGGCGAAAGCGGCCTCTTCTTCAGCCAGGTACCAAGGGAAGTTAAAATGCTCCGGCACCCCGCCAACCTTGAATATGGTCTGAGCCATGGGATGTTATTTTTTGGCAAAGCCCTCAGCAATGCCTTCTGAACAAAACAATCTTCCTTTTAATACGATTGGCAGAGGTAAAGTTTACCATTTGTCAGGTTGGCTGTAAATATTGGGGGGGGACAAAGGCTAAGCTTCCTTGACCGTTTAGCGCTTTCCGAAAAAAAAACAGCCCGGCGGCCCTAATTATTGGGCCGCCGGGCCGGCGTACTTCCTGAGAGGGCTTCCTAGCGCATCAGCACAACGTCACCTTTAAATATTTCACGTTTGCCATCAATGTACTCGATCTCAGCCCACCAGGTAAATACGCCACTGTTCATCAATTCGCCCCGGTGCACCCCAGGCCAACCGTACCGTGGGTCATTTGGAGGAGCATTGTAGACGGTAAATACCGGTTCTCCCCATCGGCTGTAAACTTCAAAACTATTGACCTTCACCACTTCTGGCCCCGTTTGGATGTAAAACACGTCATTGGCACCGTCCCCATTGGGGGAGAAGATGTTTGGAATGTATACCTGCCGGCGCTTGTCTACAAAGACCTGAACCGCATCTGTCGCTACACAACCATTGATGTCGGTCACGGTCACTTCATACAGGCCAGAAAGGCTGGGCGCTGCCACAGGGCGCAGGCAATCGTAACAAGACAAGCTGTCTGGGGCTTCCCACCATATACTGCCTATCTGTTCGGCCGGGATGTTGATCAAGGCCTGTAAGGCAACCTCGTCCCCTAAGCTGATGTTGATTTCAGTGCCCAGCTCCACCCTCAGGTCATTGCCTTGAGGCACGGTGATCAGGGTATCGTATTCACAGCCGATAGCGTCTTGTATGACCAGCTGATAATCTCCGCCGCCCAATCCTGTGTAAAGCGTTTGGGTGGAAAACGGCTGACCGCCCAAGCTGTACAGGTAAGGCGGAGTGCCCCCTTCTATACCGCCGATGGCCAGGCTGCCGTCCTGATCACCAAAACAGGTTACCCCATCAGCAAACGCAGCCAGGGCGGAAGGGGCGCTTGCCACTTCCTCCACCACAACAGAAGCCGTGCTGCTGCAGTGGTTGTCTGTGTTAGTGACCACCAGGAAGTAGGCCCCAGGCTCGCTGACCGTTAAGGACAATCCGTTGCCCACTACATTTTCTGGGCTGCCGTGCCCCCATTGGTAAGTAAAAGCTGAGCCCGTTGAAGACCCTGAGCCATTGAGCGTTGCATCAGGGCTGTGGCAGTCGATCTGCTGAGGCGCCCCGGCATCGGCCACCGGGGGGGTGATATCTTGGGTGACCTGCACGGAGTCTACTGTTGCACAGCCATTGGAAATATCAACTACTTCCAAATAATACAAGCCGGGGCTGCTGACCGTTGCCACCCCATTTTGCGAAACAAGCGCTCCGCCAGGGCCCGTCCAAAAGTATTCGACAAAACTACTTGTAGAAGGCCCGGAGCCATCAAGGCTCACACTGGACACCTGGCAATCTAAACGGGCAGAAGGGCCGGCTTCTGCTTGGGGGTATACCCGGTCTTCCAGTACTTGTACCGTATCAAGGGCTGCACAGCCGTTGCCGGCATCAATAAGCTCCAGTATATATTGCCCAGGGCCAGATACCTCTATTTCTGCAGCATTGAAAGCCAGCACCTCCCCAGACTGATTGTACCAAAGCGCTTCGATATCGCCACCGGTGGCATACCCTTCTGCAGCCAGGGTAATCCTGTCTACCACACAGGTCAGAGTGCCTTCCCCGTTGATGTCTGCATCAGGTGCTGTGTTGTCTTCGGCTACCTCAACCGTGGCTGGCTCAGAAATGCAGTTGTGCACCGTGTCGGTAATGATGAGCTGGTACCATCCGCCTTGCTGTACCGTTGGGGCTGCAAGGTTAGCATTAGCCATATCAATTCCTGGGCCAGACCAAGTATAGGTTACCCCAAAAGCAGGGTTGCCAGGGCTGCCCAATGTCACCTCGGGGCTGCTGCAAGTAATCGGCCCGGGCTGCCCCGCCTCAGCATTTGGGAGTGCAACTTCTACGACCTGAAGGCTGGCCCCGCTCTCACACCCATTCTCATCCACAACCTGCAGGGTATAGCTGCCGGCACCGTCGACATTGAGGCTGGGGCCGCCAGGCTCGCCATTCCAGAAGTAAGCAGAAAGCCCCGCAGGCCCGGATAGCACCGTAGCCGCCCCTTCACAGAAATAAGGCGTGCCGGCGATTTCAACTTCAGGCAGCGGGTAGCTCACAATTTCCGCCATTGCAGTATCGCGGCAGCCGTTGAGGTCCGTTGCGATCAAGATATAATTGCCAGGCTCGCTTACCACAGTCCCGCTCTGCGTGCCCCCGTTAGACCATTCCCAGCTCTGCCAGCTGCCGGGCACGCTCTGCAAAGTCGCCGCTGTGGTTTCACAAAAGCCCTCGGGGGCTATGATGCCAGCCTCGGGCTCCGGATATAAGCTTACTACAATTGAAGTATCCCCCGAACAACCCATGCCATCGGTCACAGAAACCGTATAGGCTCCAGGCTCTTCAATTTCTAAAACGGCACCGGTAGCCCCATTGCTCCAAGTGTAAGTCGCAAAGCTCTGAGGCACATTGAGCTGAAGCGACTGCCCCGGGCAGAAGGCTTCAGCCCCCTGTATCACCGGCTGCAGGTCGGCCTGAAGCCCAATCTCCACGGCTACATCATCGGTGCAGCCATTCTGATCGGTAACGGTAAGCTGGTACTGTCCAGGCAATACTACCGTAAGCATACTGCCCGAAGACCCATCGCTCCACTGATAAGCGGCGAAGGAGCCCACCGCGTTCAAGGTAGCAGAGCCCTCAGGGCAAAAAGCCTCCGGTGCATCCACCTCGGCGGTTGGCAGTTCATACCGGTCAATGACGTAACTGCTCGCGGTTTCACAACCATTGGCGTCCGTCACCGTAACGCTATAGGATCCGCCCTGAGCGACACTGATCTCATCGGCACTACTGCCATTGCTCCAGTAATACGATTCAAAGCTGTTGCTCAAGGCCAAAACGGCGCTCGTGTCTGCGCAAAACCCAGCAGGGCCTGTAATGGCCGGAGGCTGTGTGGCGAAAGTATCCACGGCAAAGGAGCTAGCGGTTTCGCACCCGTTGGCGTCCGTAACGGTCAGGCTATAAATGCCCGGCCCGCCCGCTTCGAAAGTACTGGATGCAGTGCCATCTTCCCATAAGTAGGCTGCGAAGCCAGGGCTGGCCATAAGGCTGGCGGTAGTGCCCGGGCAGATCTGGCCCGGCCCATCGATTTGAGGGGCGGCAGTCTGGTGTTCTGCAATATCCAGCGCTGCGCTGCCGGTACAGCCCAGCTCATCCGTGACCGTCACGTTCAAAAGCCCAACCTCATCGATAAGGACGGCAGCAGTCGTATCTCCCGTGCTCCACTGAATGTCAGGGTACCACTGCTGCAGGCCGATTTCGGCAGCCTCGCCTGGGCAGAAAGCAGGCTCCCCGGTAATAATGGGGACAGGCAGCGGGGCTTCGCTTACGAGCAGGCTCGTTTGCCCCTCACAGCCATTTCCGTCTGTAACGGACAAGGCCACTATGCCAGGGCTCTGCACCAGAGCGGTGTCGCCAACGGCCCCATTGCTCCAACTGTAAGTGCTGTAGCTGCCGCTTGCGCTCAGGGGCAGGGCACTGCCTTCACAGAAATAGTCCTGGCCAAGGATTGTGGGCTGGGGCAGTGCATTTTCTGTCAAAGTAACCTGATCGCCTGCTGTACAGCCGTTCTCATCCGTCACGACCAAAAAAACTGGCCCAGGCTGGCCCATCTCGAGCGTGTCTGCGCCGCTGCCTGTGCTCCAGTTGTACCCCACAAAAGGCTGATCGGCATGCAAAAGGACAGACTCGCCTGCACAAAAAGCGGTATCCCCTACGATCTGTACCGAGGGCTGTGGATAAAGGGCCGTTTCAATTTGGGCAGAGCCGGTACAACCAAACGCATTGGCCACTGTCACAGATACCTCCAAAGCGGTATCCACAGTAATGAACGCACCGGACGACCCATCTGACCAATCGTAGCTCACAAAAGGCCCATTGAGGCTAAGCGTCACTACCTCCCCAGGACAAAAAGCCGTGAGCCCCTGTATCTCTGGCTCCGGATTGGGGTTGGCCACTACACTTACTGCATCCGAAGCCTCGCAGCCCGCAGCGTCGGTCACCGTAAGCTCATATATCCCTGGGGCCGTTACCGTGATAGATTGGGCTGTGGCAGCGCCGCTCCAAGTGTAAGCAAAACCTGCTGGAGCGGTCAAAATGGTGCTGTCGCCCTCACAAAATGACAACCCGCCTGTGATAGCTGCCGGCGGCAATGGCAATTCCTCTACGGGAAAAGCAGCTATCGATTGGCACCCTTGGGCATCGGCCACTGTGACCTGATAAACGCCTGCTGCCGTGACCACCCGTTCTGCACCCTCCCCGTTGTCGGACCAACTGTAGGCAGCTAAGCCTGGGGTAGCGTTGATCGTTGCAGAAGAGCCCGCACAAAAAGCGTCGTCACCGGTAATCTCTACGATTGGCAGGTCATACACTACTACCTCTACGGTATCCGATGCGGTACAATTGAATGCATTGGACACCGTTACGGAAATGCTTTCTGTCACCGTCGCTTCGTAAGTTTCTGCCGTAGAGCCATCAGACCAGGTATAGCTCTCGAAAGCCCCGCCAAGCGATAAGACGGCAGAGGTATCTGCACAAAACGCCAATTGCCCCTCGATATCCGGTTCGGGGAGCGGGTTGACGACGGTTGAGACCATTGCGGTATCTGCACAGCCAAAGGCATTCTGGACGACCAACTGATAGGCCCCTGCACTGCTGACCTGTACCGCCGGGCTCTCCGAGCCATTACTCCAACTATATCCAGCCATATTGGGCGGGCCACTGAGCACCGTTGACTCGCCTTCGCAAAATTCAAGCGTGCCATTTATTTCTGCTATAGGGTTGGGGCTGTTGACGACTTCAAGCTCAGCAGTGCCCGAACATCCGCTTGCATCTACTACCGTAACGGAGATAACCCCAGGCGCAGCAACTTCCAAAGTGCTTTCTTGTGAACCATCCGACCAAGTATAGCTGTCAAACGCAAAACTCGTGCCTAAGGTCGTGCTTTGGCCTTCGCAGATTGCGGCAGGCCCAGTAATGGCAAAAGACAGCTCAGCGTTCTCCTCTGCCAGCACACTGCTGCTGCCCGTACAGCCATTGCCATCCGTGACTGTCACCGAAACTAAGCCTGGCTCCTCCACAAGCGTAGCCGCCGATTGGCTTCCCGTAGACCAACTGTAGGCGTCAAAATCTCCGGGCACATTCAAAACCGTACTGCCATCGGTACAAAACGAGGGATTGCCCGCTATCATCGGCTCTGGGGAAGGGTGAGCTGTGATAAGCTGAGTAGCGGAGTTCATACAGCCATTTTGGTCTGTGACCGTCACCTGTACCAAACCGGGCGTATTGATGATGGCACTCGTACCGTTGTTAGGGATATTCCACTGATAATTGGCATATCCCGGGGCGACATTCAACGCGGTGGACCCTCCCTCGCAGAAAAATGGCTGCCCGATGAGCTGTACTGGCGGCAGGGGGTTTTCCACAACGGTGACAGCGGCAGAGCCTACACAGCCATTGGCATCTTCTACCACCAAGGTGACCTGCCCCGTTTGTGAGAAAGTCGCATTTGCCCCAGTGGCCATATTAGACCAGCTATAAGAGGAATATGGGCCGCCGGCAGCAGTAAGCGTAGTAGATGCGCCATCGCAAAAGTTGAGCGGGCCAGTGATCTGTGGCTGTGGCCGAAGGTTTTGGCTTACCGTAATGCTGTTCACACTTTGGCAACCTGCCGCATTCTCTACGGTCAGTGAGTAAGTACCCGGGGTGCTTACGGTTATGCTCTGCCCAGAGGAATTATCGCTCCAAGTGTACCCGAGCCCTGGGGCAGCAGCGGTTAGGGTTACACTCTCCCCTTCACAAAAGACCGTTTCGCCAGTAATGCCTGCAGCGGGGAGCGTGCTCACGGTTACATTGAAACTAGCCGAATTGGCACAGCCGTTGAGGTCTGTGGCTGTAACGCTGTATGTGCCAGCACTGCCCACTGTGATGGAAGAAGCCGGGCTATTGTTCGACCAGACAAAACTGCTGTAGTTGTTGCCATCAACCACACTTAGCGTTGCCGGATCACCCGAGCAGACGGCTGCATCCCCAGTGATCGCTACATCAGGCAATGGGTTTTCCGTAATATTGGCGGACGCAAACCCAGTGCAGCCAGCTGCATTAGTCACGGTCACCGTTACTATACCGCCAGCGGTGACCGTTGTGGCCGGCGTTTGGTCTCCTGTAGACCATTCATAGGTGGCGAAAGCTTGATTGGTGGTGACGGGCACACTGCCACCGGTACAAAAAGATAAGCCTGGATCGATCACCGGCGAGGGGACGGGGTCTGCGCCCACGGTAATGCTCTGTTGTACCGAGCACCCGCCCGCAGTTTGAGCGGTAAGCGTGTACGTCCCCGGCCCATTGATATTAACGGAAGCAGATTGCCCGGCATTTGACCAGGAAAAGGTCGTGAACTGCCCGGCGTTGTTTACCGAAAGCACCGCTGCTTCTCCAGGGCAAAGGGAAGCTGGGCCGCTCAGGTCAGGCAAGGGGACTTGTGTTTCCGCTACGGTAAACTGCGCTACGCCCTCACAGCCATTGTCTGTGACGGTAACGGAGTAAGCCCCCGGGCCTGTAATCCCCGTGGTAGGCGTGCCATCTCCAGTCGACCACATGTAAGAATCATAGCTCCCGGCCAAGCTTAGTGTCGCGGACTGCCCATCGCACAATTCTTGTGGGCCATTGACCACCGGCGTCGGGGCCTGCCCTGCGCCAACCGTAAAGGATGCAGTATTTTCACAACCCGAAACGGGGTCTGTAACCGTAACGGTATAGGTGCCCGGGCTATTGATCGGGGTATTGAAAGTTTGAAGCCCTGTACTCCACATATAGGTGCCATAACTATTGGGCACAGACAAGAAAGCCGTTTCCCCATTGCACAGCGTCTCTGGGCCCGAAATCTGCACAAATGGGGGCGTCCCGATTTGGACGGTAGCCGTTGCCACCTGATAGCAGGTTGAAGGATCTGGAGTAAAGGTCAGGGTGACCGTTGTGCCAGGCTGGATCAATTCTGGCTGGAGCAGAAAACCTTGTGAAACACCGGTACCTGACCAAGTCCCATTTACCCCTCCCTGAGTGGTGGGGAGGATGATTGGGCCATCCTCTATACAATAAGGGCCGAAGCTGTCAAGCTGAGGTGGGACAGGAGGGGTGACCGTAACCGGCACAGCCACCCGATCGGACAGGCAAGTGCCCCCCTCATCGCAGAGCACATAATAAGTCGTACTGGCATTGAGCACTGGGGTCACAAAGGTAGGCCCTGAGCCCACCGGGCTGCCGCCTGTTGGGGAGGTATACCAGCGAAGTGTACCACCGGGGCAGCCCGATGCCGCCAAGGTAGCACTACTGCCTTGGCATACGGAAACTCCTTGCGCTACAGGGGGAGGTGGCAGGCTGACGTTGACCGTCACCGGTGTGCGGGAAGACTGGCAGCCAGGGCCGCCGTTGTCGCACTCTACGTAATAAGTTGTCGTGCTGTTGAGCGGTGGGGTGGTAAAAGTAGGCCCGGTAGCCACCGGTGAGCCGCCAGAAGGCGTGGTGTACCACCTGAGCGTGCCTGATGGGCAGCCCGATGCAGTGAGCGTGGCGCTGCTGCCTACACAAACAGCTACGTTGGCCGCTGTGGGCGGGGGCGGGGGCACACAGGCTGCATCGCACTCCACAGCCGCTATCCACCCCGATCTCGTCAGGGAGCCGTCGCTTGTGAAGTTGAAGGTCAGGCAGCCATCGGGAGAGGTAGACACGAAAGGCCCTGGGACGCTCGTACCCGTAAACTGCCCCAGCTGAGGGGAAGCGGTGGAGTTGCCATTGTATACCCTTAAGAAATCATAGTTGTTTTCAAGGTTAAACGCAGAAAAGGTGACGGTAACCACCTGCCCGGGCACATCGGGGCATATCGTGATGGTGTTGTTCTCAGCGTTGCTGTAGTTCCCAGTAGGGCCGCCGCTGTCGGTAAAAGTACCGCCACAAGACGGTGGGTACACACAGGAGCCATCGTCGATCACTGCAGTAGGGTCATAGTTGATGGCAGCGGGGTCCGTACAGCCCATATTGTACTCGCAAGTGCCGTCGTCAACGGTAGCCAAAGGGTCGTAGTTATTCGCAACCGGATCGGTACAGCCGCAGATCGGCGTCACAATACCAGGGAACTCCAGGATGATATTACTGGCGACGCCAGTATTGATGAAAGCATGATCGGTAATGCAAATTTCTAAGATGTAGGGCCCGCCTCCACAAGCAGTAGCCAGCTCTGCGAATGAGCTGATGGTCCCTACGCTGCAAGGGTCGCCGGAAAGCCCATAATTCCCTCCCCCTAGTGCCAGGCCATTGTCTGGATCATTGGAAAAGTTGTCAGAAAAAACGAAGGTACCGTTTACATCCGCAGAGCTGCCGCATGGGCAGCCCTGCCCATTGCAAGTACCTCCGCCAGGCCGGGTCAGCAGCATGAGGGTCTCCCCGCAAGCATTGATCCGTATGGAAAGGTCACCCTGATAAGTGTGGAACAGGTCCATGACCAGGCCGCTCGGGTGGCCAGTGGCCGATGGGTCGACGGGTATAGTCGTACAATAAGATACCGAAGGGTTCGAGACAGGCTGATTCTCATCCGGAAGGTTGATCTCCAAACCATCGCACTGCCCGTAGGCGAGGGGGGCGGCAAATAAGATCAATACGAGTAGCGCCAGTATCGGTTTGACACAGCTGACGCCGAGCAGGTTAGAGTAGAACTTTTTCATTTTGTGCTTTTAGCCGAAAAAAAATACCGAAAGGGAGCAGGCTACTCAATAAACAGAGGTTACAACAAGAAGTAAGTGCTGATGGGGCGTAAACCAAAATGTCGCTAGTGTTCAACCTTGTAGGCTTCAGGATGGAGCCGGCCTAGCGCTGCGCAGGGGTGTCAAGCCCGATAGGGCCGAGCGGACAGCGAGCCCCGGAGCCTAGCGGCACCTGCCGCCAGGCAGGGGCAGGCCCCAAAAAAAAGCGACAATCTGGTTTGCGCCCGTGCTGATGTACCGGCACAATCAAAAAGAGCCCGGTAAAATGGGTTTTAGGCTGGAATGTAGAGCGCACTGGGCTAATCTAGGAGAAAGCCGTAGGTAGGATAGCCCGGTCAGCTGGCTGCCAAATTCAATAATATAGCTGCTTGTAGTGCATGGCTAGCCTGCTTTGCGCTGTCCCTTTTGTTGTTTTCCCCAGGAAGTAAAATTGCCCTGTAACCTGTTTAGATTATTTTAGCAAACCCCGGACAGTAAGCACAAAAATAGATTTTTAAAATTAATTTCTTTACAAATAAATAACATTACGAGAGCTGTCAAAGCCAACTTAAATTACAGACCCCTGCCTAAATGCCAACTTTATCCTAGCGGACCAAGTCAAACCCGCCTTTGAAGAGGATGACCTCACCGTCTACAAACTCAACTTCCGCCTGATACACGAAGTGCGCCATATTGAGGGTGCGGCCCCGGAAAGTGCCATCCCAGCCGAAGGAAGGGTCATTCGGCTGAAAGCCCTGCGCACGGAACATTTGCTCCCCCCAGCGGTCATAAATCTCGAAGTTGCGGACCTCCACCACATCGGGGCCTGAAAAGATCATGTACAAGTCATTCGCCCCATCGGCATTGGGCGAGAATACATTAGGGAAATAAATGCTGCGGTCTTTCCTCACCCGGACCAGCATTTGGTCCGTAGCGGTACAGCCCAATGTATCTGTAATGACGGCAGTGTAAAGCGTAGATTCTAGCGGATAATCGGTCCAGCTCAGGCATTGGTCACAAGCCAGGCTGTCGGCCGGCGACCACACAATGCCCGACCACTCCCCTTCCGCCAAGTTGGTCTGTGCATTCAGCAGCACAGCATCGCCCAGGCTGATTTCCCGGTCTTCGCCCAAACGCAATTGTGGGTCGCTGCCAGATGCAAGCACCAAGCGGGCAGCCGTTTCACAACCCTCTGCATCTTGTACTGCCACATCGTACTGCCCGGCGGGCAGCCCGCCAAATGCTTGCTGAGGGGCAAATGCCGCATCGTTTAAGCTGAACAGATAGGGGCCTATGCCGCCGAAAACACTATCTACCTGAAGCAGCCCGTTGCTTTCGCCAGCACAGCGCGGCCCCACACCAGATAATGCTAAGCCGGAAAGCTCTCCCTCTGCCATCACTATCCATACAGCTGCCTCAGCGGTACAGCCGTTCTCCATATTCCGGACCAGCAGCCTGTACAGCCCGGGCTCGCCAACTTCCTGCAGCAACTGCGCATCGTCTAATTCTGCCGGCCCTGTCCAGGTATAAGCGAAGGCTGCCCCTTGGGAAGATGCACGCCCATCAATCAGTACCTTCTCTGCCAAACAACCCAGCTCATCAGGCTGAACCAAAACGGCTATCGGCGCCAGCGTATCCTGACGGACCAGGACCGAATCGCTGGCCTGACAACCATTGACCGGGTCAGTAGCTGTAAGGGTATAAAGCCCAGGGGCATCCACCTCCAACTGCAGCTCCGTTTCTCCGGGGAGCAGCCCCTCGGGGCCCGTCCATTCGAGGGTGGGCGGGCCATAAGTGGCATAAGCTACGGCCGTAATCCCCGTCAGGGTGTCTGCGCAGGTTAGAGCAGCCACATTGGGGTTAATGACCACCGTTGGTATCTCGAAATCACCAATGACAATAGCACTTTCTGTTTGGCCACAGCCCGTCAGGGTATCTGTAGCCCGAAGCGTGTAAAGGCCTGGCTCGCCCGCCAATAGCAACGGCCCGGTTTCGCCTTCCAATACAGCCCCGCCTGGGCCAGACCAGCTGAAAACGAAGTTTTCTGCCGGAGCCCCTGAAGGGGAACCGCTCAACTGAACTGTCGGTGTGTTGCAGTCCAGCGTATCGATCAAACTAAGGCTCAAGCCAGGGCTATAGCTGTTATCGCCCACTTCCAGCTCGATTGGCAAAGAGACACAGCCGGTTTCTGTATTCTGAACAATCAGGGTGTAGCTGCCAGTTTCTGCTACCTCCGGATTGGCTAGGCCGGCATTTTCCGGGGTGATGCCCGGCCCCGACCAAGAATAAACCCAAGTGGGCTGAGGAGCACCCTCAGAGCCTATCACTACCGAGCGGGTATCGCAATCTAGAAAACGGTCAGGGCCCGACTCTGGCAAGGGGTCAAAAGCAGGCGCTACCACAAAGGTGTCCCGGCTGACACAGGCCTCCTCGCTTTGAGCTTCAACCCAGTACTCCCCAGAAGTGGATACCCCTATCGTATTGAGGGTATCACCGGTAGACCAGGTAATGGCCGCAGCATCATGAGAGGCCAGCAGCGCTATGGTATCCCCTGGACAGACATAGGCTGGGCCAGTTATTTCTAACTCAGGCGCAGCAAATGCCTGCACCTCCCACTGAGCAGTGTTCATACAGCCCAAAGTGTCTCGTACTGTCACCTCGTAGATGCCGGCACTGTCCACAACGACCTCAGCTGTAGCGGGCCCGTGCGACCAGGCATAGGATGCGTATTCAGCAGCTACACCAAAAACAGCTTGGCCTCCGGGGCAGAAGCCCACCTCCCCGGCAATGTCTGGCGCGGGCACATCAAATACAAAGACAGCTGTCACTGCAGAGCCTGCACACCCCAGGCTGTCCCTTACAGTGACGCCATATCCGCCTGCTTCATCCACTACGATACTATCCGTTGTAGCCCCGGTAGTCCAGAGGATTTCCGAGAAAGTGCCGTTGACAGAAAGGACAGCAGAACTGCCCCGGCAGATATTCTGAGCCGAAGACAGCTGTGGGGCTGGCGGAGGCTTGGCAAAAATCTCAGCCGTATCTACCCCCCGGCAACCGTTGCCATCGGTCACCGTAAGCTCGTAGATGCCCGTCTGTGTGACACTGATAGACAAAGCTTCTGAGCCAGTGCTCCATGAATAACTTTCAAAACCGGGCAGGGCGGCTATGGCAAATGTCGTACCTGCACAATCGGACTGATAAGGGGGCAGCCCCGGGTCAGGTGCCGCAAAAGCACTGACAAACACTTCATCTTCTGCAGTACACCCAAATAGGTTGGCGACGGTCACTTCGTACGTACCGCTACCCGTGATGAGCAGGCTATCGTTCTGTGTGCCATCAGACCAAAGGTAGGAGGCGTAGGCTTCCGTTAGGGAAAGGAAAACCGTATCCCCTTCGCAGAAAATAGAGGGCTCAACAATCTCGGCACTCGTGCCGGGCACAGCCTGCACTACGATATTGGTAGCACTCTGGCAGCCTCGGCTGTCTGTAACCGTAACCTGATAGGCGCCGGCTTCTGATACGCCTATCGTGGGCGTCTGCTCCCCTGTGGACCAAAAATACTCTACATAAGGCGTGCTCAAGGCTAAGACGTTGGTGTCCCCAGGGCAGAGGCTAAGATCTGCATCCACCAAAGGGGTTGGCTCGGGAAGCTCCACTGCAACGGTCTGCCCTGCGGTTGAACAACCTGCACTGTTGGTCAGGGTGAGGCTGTAGATGCCTTGTGCATCTACAATAATAGTATGGGTGGTATCTCCTGTCGACCACTCGTAGGTATTGCCCTCTGTAGAATCGGCAGAAAGCAGGGCAGCATAATCTTCACAATACTCCAAAGTGTCTGGCAGCCCCAACTCGGGGTAGGGCGCTATCTGAAACGGTACTTCCTGGAAATTGCTGCAGCCTTGGCTATCCAAAACCTCAACAACATAAAGCCCGGTAGCCTCTACCCAAATCGATTGGGTGGTATCCCCCGTTGACCAAAGGTAACGGTCCATGCCAGGTGCCGCAGTCAGCAGAGCAGAGTCTCCCTCACAGGCTACAGCAGGGCCAACTACTGCAGGCTCAGGCAAGGACAAGCTGCTGATGCTAAATGGCAGCTCTGCAGAGCAGTTGTTCGTATCCAAGACAGAGACCAGGTATTGGCCGCCCATCGTAAATACAGCCGATTGACCGGTCACTCCCGTAGACCAAGCCACAATCTGAAAGGAGGTATCTGCCACAGATAAAACAGTGCTCCCCCCTTCACAAAACTGTGGCTCGCCCACCAGCTGTATATCCGGGCTCGGATTTTCTATGACTAGGGTAGAATCCGCCGCAGTACAACCGTTGGCATCGGTAACCGTAAGGCTATAGGTACCCTCCATGCTAACTGAAATAAAAAAGTTCGGGCTCCCTGTAGACCATTCGTAAGCACCAAGCCCATTCCCGGCGCTCAATACTGCCGAGCCATTCTCACAATAAGCTGCCTCAGCCGGCAGGTCTAATGCAGGCAGGGGCACCTGAATGACCGACAGGGTGTCTACGCCCTGACAGCCTACACTATCGGTCACCAAGACGGGATATGTTCCACCGGAAGTGATAACAGCCGTTGGGCCGCTGCCCAGCACACCCCAATCATAAGCAGTGTACGGAGCGCCGAGGCTAAGCAAGGCTGTCTCCCCTTCGCACAGCAGGCTGTCGCCCAAAATAGCAGGCTCAGGCAGGGCTTGTTCCTCTGCCAGAAGGCTATCGCGGAAAATACAGCCATTCAAGCCTTCTACCTCCAGCCAGTACAGCCCTGGCTCAGACACCCATACTTCTGCCGTAGTATCCCCTGTCGACCAAGTGTAGCCAGCCTGCCCTGAAAGGGCTTGCAGCAATAGGCTGTCGCCAGCACAAAAAACGTGGGCTTCATCC
Organism: Phaeodactylibacter luteus; assembly: GCF_007993045.1. GTDB lineage: Bacteria > Bacteroidota > Bacteroidia > Chitinophagales > Saprospiraceae > Phaeodactylibacter > Phaeodactylibacter luteus. The sequence continues at coordinate 68,832 of NZ_VOOR01000024.1, read as the reverse complement.
AGCCCTGTCTGTGGCAGGGCTTCTTCTACCACCTCAATGCTATCGGATGCAGGGCACCCGAAAGCGTTTGTCACCGTCAGACGGTAAAGGCCAGCAGTGCGTACAACAGCCATAGGCCCGGCCGACCCATCGCTCCACGAATATGTGGCATAACCGGGCCCGGCGTCAAGCTGAATGCTGTCGCCAGCGCAAAACCGGGCTTCTGCCGGCAAGTCAAGGGCCGGGTTGGGGAAAGCAGCCACTGCAACCGTATCAGAAGCCGTGCAGCCCTCCATATTTGTCACCGTTACAGCGTACAAGCCTGCCGCCGGCGCTAAGAGCGTATCTGCAGTACTCCCATCAGACCAGGCATAGGCCTCGTAAGGCTGATCTAAGCCAAACGTGAGCGTACTGCCATCGCACAGGCTTGTATCTCCTGTTATCAGGGGCTGAGGGGCATCATAAGCTAACACTTCAAGCGTATCGGTGCCCACACACCCCTGCTGATCCCCTACCTCCACCGTATATAGCCCGGGGCCGTCAATCTCCAACGTATCTGCAATACTGCCATCCCCCCATAGGATGAGCGGGAAGCTGCCTACCTCCAAAACACCATCTGTGCCAGGGCAAAGGCCTGCAGGCCCTGCAATCTGAGGCGAAGGGGGAACTAGGGCTACCACCTCCAAACTATCAATGCCGGTACAGCCTCGGTCATCTGTGACCGTCACTTGATAAAGCCCGCCCGTTGTGACATTGATAGCAGCAAGGGTATCACCTGTGCTCCAGTCATAAGCTACAAATGGCTGAGCCACACTAATGCCCACCGTCTGCCCTTCGCAAAAAGGCCCGCCACCGCTCAGCACAAGGCCCACCTCAAGCGGATCGTATGCTATCACATCTAGGCTATCTGAAGCCCTACAGCCGTTTTGATCCGTTACGGTAACGTAATAGAGCCCACCGGCAGTGACCTGCGTGGTGGCAGTGGTATCGCCAGTAGACCACTGATAGCCCTCGTATGCTTGTACGGTCAGCAATTGGGCAGCGCCGCCCGCACAGAATACGGTATCTCCAGATACCTCAGGCTGAGGGGGAGGGAGCTCCTGCAAGTTGACCGAAGCCTGATACGTACAACCAAAAGTGTCTGCCACCGTCAAGGTGTACAGCCCGGCTGTGTCCACCACCAGAATACTGTCTGTACTGCCGTTGCTCCAAGCATAAGCAGCCCATTGCTGCCCGGCAGACAAGGTAGCCGCTCCATCGGGGCAAATACCAGCCGGGGCCAGGATATCAGGCACTACCGCTGGGATTTCCTCTACCAAAATACTGCTGCTGCCAGCACATCCTGCCTCGCTCACCACGCTCAGGGTGTACAAGCCCGGCTGGCTGATGAGCAGGAAAGAGTCAGCAGTGCCCTGGCCCCAATCATAGCTGGCAAAACCTGCCCCCCCGAAAAGGGTATCTGTAGTGCCTTCGCACAAATAAGGCCCGCCCGAGATGGCCGGCTGAGGCTCCGGCTCCTCCGTGACTATTATATCGCGGATGATGGTACAACCATTGCCCGGCGCGGTAACGGTCACGGAGTACACCCCGCCGGAATCGACCGTAATGGCGGGCGTCTGCGCTGAAGTCGACCAATTATAAGTGGCAAAACCCGGGCCGGCATCTAACAACAGCTGGCTGCCTTCGCAAAAAGCCGCTTCCCGGCTGACCAGAATGGGCGGGGTGCTTTCGATATCAAGCGTAATCGTGTCCCGGTTGATACAATCATCAGAAGCGACTTCAAGGTAGTACGTCAGCACACCTGAGAACCCGTCTGGCAGAAGGACTTCTGGGCGGGGGGCACTGGGATCGCTCAGGAAGCTGCCTGCACCGCCTTCACCGGTCCAAGAATACTGCTCAAAGCCAGTGGAGAACGTCACCTCGCTATCAAGGAATAAGGGGATATCCCCACCGCAAAGCGTGGTATCATTGCCCAGAGCCACTACCTGCAAATCACAGTTGGGGTTGGCCGTGCAGTCGAAGTAATCTGCTGCAACGCCCCCAAAGCTGATATTGAAGCCCTCAGAAGCAGAAGCTCCGTTGGAGTTGCCGTAAAACTCATTGATGTAGACATAAAAACCCTGGCCTGGCTCAACGATCATTGGGGCAACAAAGCCATTGGCCTGATTAAGATTCTCATCAAAAAAGATGCCTTCAGAAGCATCCACCTCTCCCATCCCCAAGCCTGTCAGGGGGCAAAAGCCACAATTATAAGTCTGATTGGATATGGCCCAAGTATAGCTGCACCGCAAAGGGCTGCCCAAGTTGCCACAACCATTTTCTGCAGGGTATACCGCAAAATCGTAATCTACTGTCCCCCCTTCGAAGGGGTCAATGGTAAAGGTCAGATCGCTGCCCGCAGGCATATCCTGGCGGAAACGGAAGTAAAGCCATACACTGGATGTCTCGCCCGTTTCGTGGCAGCCGATATCGTTATTGGGGTTGTTGAAGTCGAATACTTCCCCTGGTGAGTCTGGCACTTCTACATCGGTATCGTCACAAATGACGATGGCACCGCTGCAGTCTGAAGGGTTCTGCCCCCAACCCATGACAGGCAGGAAGAACAGCCAATACCAGTATCGGTTCTTGAGATAGTTGCACCTCATCTTGTTTGTTTTTCATTCTGGCTCAGGCCAGCGATGATGCCAGCCCGTTCAAACGGCTATGCATCATGGGATTATAATTCTCTTATCACTGAGGCACATACTGCTGCACTAAAAGCAGGCAACAGCTGTACAACTTAGGGTGCATGTCAGGGACAGGAGCTTGCTGCTTCACCTTGCTAAAAGAGAGGCCTTATACCAGGCACAGCATGCCATAGCTTGGCTCTAAGGAGCAAGTAACGCATCTAGGGGGGGTAATGCTGACAAATATAAAAAAGAAAAATAGAATAATTGGAAATAACTAGGGCCGGGCTGAAGTGCGCCCTTGCCCTTGGCAAGACTGTTGTTGTGTACTGAGCAACCTGGAAATGAATATTACTCCCCTACATGAGGCAGGCCATGCTGCCCAGCCTCTTCTGTCATAAACAGAGCCCCCGGCAAAGGCAACTGCTGCCTAAACCGGGGGATTTTTTCAAATATTTTCGAGACTACTCGATAAACTACTGATAGAAAGAAGAGTTCGCATTACGCCAATCCCCTACGTTTCATTTCCTGCTGCACCAGCTTAAACTCCCGCCCCATATCCCCGGTCACAGAAGAATTCTCCTCTGCGCGCCGGATCAGATAGGGCACCACCTCTCTCACCGGGCCGTAAGGCAGGTATTTGGCTGCATTGTAGCCCGCTGCACCGAGGTTGAACGTCAGGTTGTCGCTCATTCCGTACAACTGACAGAAATTGAGGTGTGGATGCCCTTTGGGCAATTTGCGCTGCTCAATGAGGGCGGCCTGCAACAGGCAGGAATCCTGATTGTGAGTGGCATTGCAGGAAGCGATGCGCTCGTAATTGTCCAGACAAAAACGGATGCCCGTGTTATAAGCATCATCGGTGGCCGCTTTATTGGGGTGTATAGGAGATTCATAGCCCAGACGTTCTGCCCTGGCCCTTTCCTTTTCCATATAAGCCCCCCGCACCAGCTTGGCGCCAAGGATGAACTGCCCGCGCTCTGCCTGATGGAAGGAGTTGATCAGATAGGACAGCCGGTCTTTACGGTACATTTGGAAAGTATTGTAAACCACCGCCCGCTCCTTGTTATAGCGCCTCATCATCATATTCACAAAGTGGTCGATCGGGTCTTGTATCCAAGACTCCTCGGCATCGAAGAACACGCTCACCCCACTGCGCGCCGCCACATGACAGATGGCATCCAACCGTTTAAGCACGTTTTTATACTCCTGCCTCGTCTCTTTAGTGAAGGGCTCCCCTTCCTGTAGGGATTGCAGCAAGCCAAAACGGGCCATGCCGGTCACTTTAGTGCTGACCACAGGTATCTGCTCCGATTTCCCGGCAAACTCTATGGCCCGGATGGTCTCGTTCATCGTCTGATTGTACTCCTCTTCTGTCTCTTTGGCCTCCGCCCCATAGTCCAAGATGGTAAAGCACTTCTGCCGCCCGAGGTTTTCGATGACCGGCATACAGTTGAGCAGGGTCGTCCCTCCACAAAACTGCTCGTAAATGGTATGCTTGACGATGGCCTCCACAAATGGCAGGTGCATTTTTATGGCGGCCAGCCCCAATTTTGAGCCTATGCCCACCAGCCAATGACGGTTCATCAGCCCAAAAATCCAGGCAGACTTTTTCAGCTCCTCATCGTCTTTGCCGGCAAAGGCAATCTGAGTGTTGGCAAAATCCACTACCGGCTTCTGATTGCCGTGCAGTACCTCTTCCACTACCTGCTTTGTCTTTTCGATATCCATTACGGGCTTACCTGCTTTTTCCATGTAGCATCAATTTGCGGTTCAATTTACGGGCAATAGCCAATAATCCAAGCTTTTCTATCTATAATTTGCCGCTTTGGCTCAGGCGTTCCAAATAGCCCAAGCGGCCTCTGCCTGGCCGTACAGCATCTCCAGGCCGTTCATCGCCTTTGCGCCCTGCAAGCGCCCATTTCCCATAAAGCGGGTCTCTTCCGGGTTGTACACCAGATCGTACAAAAAGTGGCCTGCCCCCATTGCTCCGTAGGGCAGTGCCGGGCACCCCTCCGTATTGGGCGACATCCCCAGGGGGGTAGTGTTCACGATCAGCCGGTGCGCCTTAGCCACTGCTTCATCTATCTCTGAATAAGCCAATTGCCCTTCCCCCTTTTTACGGGACACCAGCTGAAAAGCGACCCCTAACCGGCCTAGCACATAAGCCACTGCCCTCGCAGCACCGCCCGTGCCCAACACCAACGCCTGTAGCCCGTCCAGTTTCACCCCATTGGCCTGCAGCCAGCGGCACAAGCTCTGCTCAAACCCGATCACATCGGTATTATAACCTACCAGCTCGCCCCCGCGCCGCACAATCGTATTCACTGCGCCCACTTGTGCTGCCCCTTCATCAAGCCGGTCCAGATAAGGGATGACCGCCTGTTTGTAGGGGATGGTGACGTTCAGGCCGATTAGGTTAGGGTGGGCTTCCAACAAAGCAGGGAAGGCTGTGATCTGCTCCAATGGGAACAGCTCGTAGAAAGCCCCCGCTATACCCTCCCTGGCAAATTTCTCGTTGAAGTACCGCTTCGAAAAGGAATGGGACAAAGGGTAGCCGATCAGGCCAAAAAGCCGCTCGTATTGGTCTGCTGCTGCCATTACTTATCTTTTTGGTCTACGTATTCCAATACGAACACCAAAGCCAAGCCGGCCAGCATACAGGCTACCGCTCCGCCCAAAAAAGCAGGCCCCACCTCAGCAGCGTACTGCCCGGGCAGCAGGTTAGCTTCCCGGACTACCTTGTCCACTACCACGCCAGGGCCGATGCTCACCAGCTCACCTTCCTCGGTCAGCCCAAGGATGGCTTTGCGCCATGGCCAGATTTTGTTCAGGGAGCCCAGCATAAACCCGGTAAGGACGGCCAATGTAGGGTTGTGATAGTGCTTGAACGTCCAGGACAGCACCCTGGAGAAAGTCGCCAGCCCGAGCAGGCAGCCAGCCCCAAACACGCCGAGCACCACCAAGCTCTCCGGCGCCAAGGTCTTGATCGCCTCCTTGATGGTTGGGATGATGATGGTGTACATGCCCATCAGCAGCAGGATGAAACTGCCGGATATGCCTGGCAAAATCAAAGCCGATATCGCGATCACCCCAGAAACAAAGACCAGCCCAAGGCTCGTGCTACCCTCTGCAGGGCTGGCAATCGTGATGATGTAGGCAATGACCGTGCCCGCTATCAGGCCCACCGCTTCTACCCCGCTCCACCGCCCCACCTGACGCCCTATGTATAAGGCAGAGGCGATGATGAGCCCAAAAAAGAAAGCCCACAATAGAATAGGGTAATGCTCTAGCAGGTGGGTGATGCCAAATACGCCGACGATGATACCGCCCAACATGCCCGCCAATAGGGCCACCAGGAAGCTGCCGTTCGCTTTTTCCCAGGCTGAGCCCAGCCCTCCGCTGCGGAAAGCCCGCCATACCTCCGGCCCCAATATGTTTTTAATGGTATCCAACAGGGTTTCATAAATCCCTGTGATAAAAGCGATTGTACCGCCCGATACTCCCGGGATGACTTCCGCCATACCCATAGCCATGCCTTTCAAGGCCAGGCTCAATTTTGCAGTCCATGTACTCATGCCGGCAAAACTACGCAATGCCACCAAATAATTGCCCTACACCAGGGGGTTATGTCAGCAGGTTTCGATAGCGGTAGAGAGGGTGCGCCCCTGCCAGGCAGGTCCTATGCACCAGGGGCCGCTACGCTACAGGCTACGGCCCTGCCTGCGTCGGGCCAGCCGGAGGCTGCCTTCCGCATCGCTCGCACAGCCAGGCAGTGGCTGCTATTCATGGGCCCTGCCCTGCTGTTTTCCAGACTGTACCCGCTCTTCTAGTGCCCGAAGCTCTTCAGCCTCCCCTGGGCTCAGCTCATAGCGGTCTATATTCAGGTCAGGCTGCCCGGCATCCACCCAGGCGGTGTACCAGGCACTGCCTATGGCATGCACTGCATCGCGCAGGCGCTGCTCTACCATGCCCGACAGCCGTCGGTGGTAGGCCGCAGCGTACTCCTTGCACTGCGTGCGGATCGTCCGGCCCAGGCGCTCTTCATAGCAATACTGCTTGTCTTCCGGGAAAGTCTCGCTCAGCTCCCGCTCTATGTGCAGCACACTGTCTACCAAGGCATGGCTGGCCAACACCACTTCCCAATAATAGGCATTGGGGTCGGCGATGTAATCGGCTTTCCCGACAAAGTAATCGTACTCGCGGTCTGCAAAAAGCTCGGGTATACGGCTCTCCCAAAAGGCGTGTATGCCTACCTGATTGGTGAGCTGCCCGTTGTAATTTTCGGTAGTGTGCAGGGGCACATGCCCATCCCCTATATAATGGCCAAACTCTGCAGCTGTGCGCAATATGGCCGGCACATCCTTCCTGCGGAAAGCTTCCGTGAGCCGCCGCTGCATGACCGGCAGATGATAGGGCAAAATCCCATATTCAGAAAAGTGGTCTACAGCATAAGCAGATGCACAGGGCAGGGCTTCTGCCGACAGGCCAAAAAGCTCGCGCAGCGTGTCACAGTCTACCCGCCATTCGTCCTCATAATATTGCGGCATAAGGTTTTCCTGAAAGAAAGACCGGTATGCAGAGGCATAGGGCGCCTGTACCTTGCCCGCGCCCAAGTCTAAACTGATCAAGACGCGCCCGTCAACGGTATCCCGGCTCAGGAGAAGGGTATCCCCACTCGGCTGCAACAGCCCCACCTCCGTAAATTTCATCAGGGCATCCGTCCAGTTGCGGGGCACTTCCGGGAAAGGCGCTTTGCCCCAGTGGTCGATGTCAATATAATGACGCACCGCCTCATGCCGGGTCGCATACCTCCGTTTGTCCGGGTCTACAGCATGCTCGGTGAGGTACTCTATGTTCTGCTTGAAGAAGGGGATCATCTCCGGGGGCAGCGTGAACACCGCCAAACGGTTGATCCGGCGGTGCCCCCAGAAGCCCCAACGCTCTGATGGGGCTGCCCCGGCAAGAAGCAGGCAAACCAAGACAAATACAAATGGGCTGACCCGGAAAGGCCTGACCCGTTTGAGCGGAGCACCGGCACACGTAAAAGACGAGCGGATCATACGGGCGGGCTGCACGAGCAGCGTGCGCAATCGTTCCATCAGTTCAACAGTTTGGCATCCTGAAAAAAGGAGGGGTACCCCCAAAAGGCTTTCTGCACCACCATATGCTGAGCGAACATAAAATCTTTGTCATTCCACCATACAAAATAGCGGAAAATATCTTGGCTTGGGGTCAGGTACTCCCCGGTCTTGGGGTCCTGAGTGACGTAATTGTCTGGGTACATCGGGTAAAAGCTCGCGGTAGTGGTATCTTGCTGCTGATCGACTAATGTGATGGTACAAAAAGGGATCTGCCGCAGCACGGAGTCCCTTTTTACATGGTCGTTACGGAACGATTCTGCACCAATGCTCTCGAAGTTGACCAAAAAAGCCTCAATACTGCCTGACCGGAAAGGGCGGTTGATCTCCGGAGTGATCTCGTAAAAAGGAGCGACTTTAAAACTGCCCCCCGCCCTCGACACCCGGAAAGATTGGTTCTTTTGCTTAGGGTACTCCACTGAGACAGATGCGATCTCCTCGATTGGGGTTTTAAAAAGGATCTTGTCGCGCCATTCGTCACCAAACCGCTTAAAGCGGACACTGACGTTGCCCTCCCAGGCTGGCAGTTCTACCACATAGGGCTGATCGGCCCCTTCCATGATCATATAGGTGCCCCGCTCATCGGCAGTTGCGCCCCCAACATAATAGGTCTTCAGATTCTCCCCTGCTTCATCGTACAGCTCCACTTTCATGCCTTCCGTAGCCAGCACCTTCACCATATTGTCTACTGCTTTGACCGGCGGCTTATACTGTATGCGCACCTGCTGAATGACATCGAGCAGCGGCTGCACTACCTGCATGTTCGTTTCGAATTGGCCGTTGTAGAGCCAGCCCCCTTTTCCGTCCCTTTCCAGGGTCGTACGCTCGCCTTTCCTCCCGGCAATAAAAATCTTGTGCACCCGCTCGATATCGGGCACAGCAAAGTCCCGGTCTGCGCCGGCCAGCGTCGTTTTCTGTTGTGCCTCGTCTTCGTTCAGGTACCAAAATGCACCGCCGCCAAGCAGCAGGAACAGCATCACTAAAATCAAAGTCCTTTTCATCGTAATTTCCCAGTGTGTTTGCAGGCCCACCAACCGGCAAGGCCCGTGAATACGGATCAGGCCGCGCGCGCAAAACGGCGGCGGCGTAGCCCATTGTAGATTAAGCCAAAAATACCCAAGAAAACCAAAGGCAGCCCGATATTGAACAGCTGCCACCAGCTCTTTTCGTCCCGCGCCCGGACACTGTCCAGCAGGCGCAGCTTCACCTCCTTGCCCCTAGCCTGAATGACCCCGTTTTCATCTACAAGGTATTCCAAGACATTGCTCAGCAGGTCTTTGTTGGCAAAAAGGTATTTATCAAATTCATTGTAGCCCAGCGGGCTGTAAGACTGCCCGTCTCTGGCCACTTTGTTGCGCGCCAGGTCTCCGTCAGAAATAACGACCATTTTGGTAGGCAGGCTCTCGGCTTTATATTCCATGCCCAGCTCCCGAAGGCCGCCCAGCATAGCTTCCGTTACGCGGTTCTGATAAAGAGAAGGGAATTGTCCTTCCAACAACAAGCCCAAGGTCTGTGGCTCCTGATTGAATTTATCCGGTTCTAAATCGTAGCGGAGGAACTCAAAGTTCATTTCTACCGGGATGAACTGCACCCGGGTATTACGGGAAGACTGCAACAGGGGGATTTTTTCCACTTCCGTTTTGACCGTCACGTCCAAATCAATAGTGCTGGGGTATTTCAAATTGATCAGCCCCATATTTTTGACAATAGGGTGCTGCCCCTGCGGAGCGATGACCGGGTGGTAAGGGTAACGGAAATTATCGAACTGCGGGGCATTGCCCTGCATGCCCACCACAAGAGGCACCGAAGAGCTCTGCATATCAAGCACCAGGTTGGGCTGAATGCGTATGCCATACCGGAACAGGAGGTCGTCCAGGTTGAGGTCATACTCGTTGGGGTAATACTTGGAGCGCCCCTGCAGGCTGTCGAGGTCTACCCTCACCTTGTCCAACAGCCATACCACCTTGCCGCCGTTCATGACATATTGGTCAATTTTGAACTTATCCCGCTCTGAGAAAGGCTGCGTAGGCTTGGCGACGATCAGCACGCTGCAATCCTCTCCTATAGCGACTACGCTATCGAGGTTGACACGCCCAATCTCGTAGTAATTGAGCAGGTCTTTCTGCAGGTCTGCTGTTTCGATTGGGCGCAGCTCGCCATGACCTTCCGTAAACAGCACGTTGGGCTTGCGGGTAGTCTGCAGGCGGGAGATGGCATTGGCCAGCTTGTACTCCAGCAGCCCCACCGAGTTGTTGAGGGTCACTTCCTGCGGCATGCCCGGCACTTCGTTCTCCAATAAGTTGACCGCGATATTCCGGTTTTTGTAGTACACTATAGCGTAAGGGTATATCATTTTCCGTTCCGTCCCTTCTACCCCTTTCACAGTCAACTGAGTGGGCACAATGCCCTGCTCTCGGAGTATTTTACGCCGCTCGTTGATCTCATCGACAGTACCATCGTTGGGGTTTTCAAACTCGTACTCCACAAAGCCCGAGACGCCCCGGAAGTCGTCCAAGACATCTTGTGCGGCAGACTGCAGCCTTTTGAAGCCAGCCGGGAACTCCCCTTCCAAAAGGACGCGGATGAAGACGACATCATCGAGCTGTTCCAGCATATCAGCGGTAGCGGGCGTTAGGGTGAAACGCTTTTCCTCCGTCATATCCAAGTAGGTATACAGCGCTTTCCCGCCTATGCGCGCGTTGGCCAGGATATTCACAAAAAACAGAATGCCGATAAACAGGCCCATCTGCACTAGGAACTGCGCCTTATCGGATTGCCGGTTGCCTTTTTTTCTTTTTGCCATGTACTTACAGAGTTACACTTTTCTGCAGAAATAATGAACACGAGTTGTATCAATGCCGCGGGCGGCTGTGCCAGCCTACCATTTGCGCCGCTCCACTGAAAGCAGGGCCAGGGCCAGAAATAGGGCGATAACAGAAAGGAAGTAAACAAGATCCCGGGTATCGATGAGCCCACGGCTGATAGACCGATAGTGGTAGTCGATGCCGAACATCTGCACGGCATCGTCCAGCCGTCCTACAAATACCGGCATCCGGCTCAAGAAATCGAAACCATAATAAAGGAAGAAGCAAAGGAAAGTCGCCAGCACAAAAGCGACAATCTGATTGTTGCTGAGGGAAGATGCAAAAATACCTATAGCTACATAGGCACCGCCCAGGAAGAACAGGCCGATGTAACTACCGGCCACGGCCCCGCTGTCGATATTGCCAGCCGGGCTGCCCAGCTCGTACATGGTATAATAGTACAGCAGGGTGGGCAGCAATGCAAAGCCTACCAAGGCGAAGCTCGCCAAGAACTTGCCCCCGATAATCTCCCAATTGCCGATAGGCCGGGTAGCCAACAGCTCTATGGTGCCCGTCTGATACTCTTCTGAAAGGGAGCGCATCGTCACGGCAGGGATGAGGAAAAGAAAAACCAGAGGGGCCAGCTCAAAAAGCGGTCCGAGGCTGGCATAGTTGACATTGAGCAGGCTAGTGTCTGGGAAGACAAAAAGGACCAGCCCAGTGGTCGCCAAAAATACCCCGATGACGATATAGCCGATCAGGGAGCTGAAAAAAGCATTGATCTCCTTCAGAAAGATGCTCGACATAAACAGGTTTTATTTGTTGTTCTTCACTGCCTCGCCAACAGGCAGCCACAAAGGGTTTCGGTCATCATAGATCAGCACGATCTTGTACAGGCGCTCGCTGCCAACCGGGGCTTCCTGTTCTTCCAGGGAGCGCAAAAGCTGAGCATCGCCTGCAATCAGCTGACGCACAGTGGGCAGGTCGAGCGGGCCTGCCTGTCCGGTGGCCAAATCAAAAATACGCTCCACTTCTACCGTCTCTGGCCGCTGCACAGCCGCTTTCCGGAAAGGCTTCCCGGTGAGGGGGTTATAAGCCGTAATCTCTACTTCCCGTACCCGGTCTTCTTCAAACCGGTAGTAGCAGATGCGCCCCCTGACACGCAGCCCTGCGAATGCCATAGCCCCGTTGCTTTGTTCTTCCTCCAAAAGGATGTATGGGAGCCCATCAATGACAATACCCCAGACCTCTCCTCTACCAAGATCTTGACCGGTGCGCTTATGGCGCAGGTATTCTGCTTGTGCACGGTATTTTTCCGGGTTAGCAGCCAGCCGCACGTTCAGGCTGTCCCAAGTATGGGCAGGCCGGTTCGCCAAGAGCTGCTCGCGGCCCGCGTACACGCCATCCTGAAAGCGGAATGCGGCCTCAAGGCGGGCGCTGTCTGCCTGTGCATACAGAAGGGATGCCTCAGTGCTCACGAGCATAGCCAAAATAAGAAAGATGTTGTACCTCATAATTTGCAGTTTACTGCGTCAGGCGCTGGAAGACTTCATCCATTTCAAATACCTCCTGCCGCATTTCCAGCAGCTTATTTTGATGCCCTACGGCAAAGTCGAACAGCTGCTCCCGCAGGTCCTGATCTGCATCAGCAACGACCTGGAACCGGTTGTGGCCCAGGCTGCGCACCTCTTTTGCCCCGGGGATGGCCTGCAAGTCCTTGCTGCTGGCCTTTTTCAGGAAAGCGACGGTAACGACTGCCTCTCCTGTGGTTTTGGACTGTAGGGCTTCTATGGCATCATCCGCCACCAGGTTGCCCTGATTGATGATGACCACCCGGTCGCAAATGGCTTTCACTTCCTGCATGATATGGGTGGAGAAAATAACCGTCTTCTCCTGCCCCAATTGACGGATCAGCCCACGGATATCTGCCAGCTGATTGGGGTCGAGGCCGGAGGTAGGCTCATCCAGAATGAGCACTTGGGGATCGTGCATAAGCGCTTGCGCCAAGCCTACCCGCTGCCGGTACCCTTTGGAAAGCGCCCCAATGAGCTTGTGCTGCTCTCGCCCCAAGCCTGTAAGCTCTACCATTTCGGCAATCCGCCGGGCAGGCTTGCTGATTTTGTGGAGCCGGGCAATGAACTGCAAGTACTCCCGCACATACATATCCAGATAAAGGGGGTTGTGCTCCGGCAGGTAGCCTATGTTCCGGCGGACTTCCATCGGGCTAGCAGCCACATCATGCCCACAGACCTCAGCCTGCCCGCTGGTTTGGGGCAGATAGCAGGTCAGTATCTTCATGGTGGTGGTCTTGCCGGCTCCATTAGGGCCCAGAAAGCCTAGGACTTGCCCGGGCTGTGCCTGGAAGGAAATATTATTGACGGCCTTTTGCTCGCCGTAAACTTTGGTCAGGTTTTCCACTACTACCGACATCGGCATCAGGTATTCGGTTATCAAAGTTGCGATCGCTGCCTTTGTATACAACGCCCGGGGAAAGATGGTTTTACCGGCGCCGTGGCGCTTGCTGGCACAAAACTATAATGTTCCGCCAGATTTTCCTTCAAAAGCTGGGCAGAGTTGCGTCTTCGGCTGGCTATTGGGCAGTATGAGACGGGCTCACCCTCAGGCGGGCGCAGGAATAATCGGCACGCAGGCGCAGCCCTGTGCGCTGCAATGCTTTGCGGCAAGCGGCTACCGAGCCCAGGTCAAGCTCAACCCGGAAGCCCATGGACGTGGGCTGCCCGGTACCATTGACTACCGGCTTGCCAAAGGCTTCTTCCAGTAGGCCGCTGACTTCATCCATATCAGCTCCCAAGGCAAAAACCAGGTGGTCGTACCGGTTATGGTAAACCTGTAGGCTGTCTTCTGGATTGTGGAACTGCTTCAGCAAGGCTTCATCTGCTACTTCCAGTACATATTGAGCGGGAGGGGCTGCCCAATCCATGCGCAGCCCATATCCCTGCAGCAGCTCATGGGCGATCAGCTCCCGGGCGGTATGTGGCGCATACGCTTTGCTGGCAAAGGCTACGGTCATAGATGGCTCCGGCCCTACAGCCTGCCAATCGATCTGCCCTTCCTCCAGGCTCAAGAGCCAGCAAAGGGCGGCCCGCAAAGGGTAGTTCTCCAATTTCATCCAGCTCTCCCCTGCCATGGCCCGCGGCTGCCCCGCAGTGCCCTTGCTTATTTCGAGCTCATAGGGCAGCAGACGTTCGATGTGGAAAGCAAAAGCTTGTGGGAAGAGCAGCAGCTGATCTGGAGCGCCTGGCCTGCTGACGACTAGGCGGTTGAAATAGACAGAAGAAGCTGGCGGCGTTTGCCACAATACTTTCTGAAGGGGCGCTGCCGCTACCGCTGTGCCGGCAAACAGCTGTGGCCGGCTGGCCTCACCACTTATCGTAAGCTCAAAACCGTGGATGCGGAAAGAATCGGCGCCTATCAGCAAACGGGGCTCCTGTCCCAAGGCCGACTGGAACGCCCATAGGTGATAAGGTGGGCTTTCTGGGGAGGCGGTCATCCCGCCCCAGTCCAAACGCGCCTGAAGCCCCTCATACCCGGTCAGCTCTGGCAGCAACATCCAATCGGACAGGCTGGTATCCAGCACTTCTGCCCTGCGGATATCTTGGGTCGCAAACAACTGATCACGGTCTGTCAGCAGCCGCCGGGCAGTCTTAAAACCAGGGATGTGAACCACCCGGTAGGTGTTGTTCTGCTCGTACAGCTGATAAATATGACGGGTGGGCCCCGATGCCGTGTCTACCCGGAGGATCGGCCGCTGCCCCGATTCCTGAATCACCTGAAACCCGTAGGTATCATCGGTATGTCTGACTTCTGGCACCCGCACCTCAGGCGTATAGGACTGATAGGGGTCTTTGATATAGAGCTGGGCAAATTGGATGATGGTGCTGTCCCCAGCCGATAGATGAAGCCCGATGGCGTCTCCGGGGCGTATGCCGCTACGGAAAATGTCTGATATTTCGGGAGCTAAGCCAGCAGAATCTGAATAATCAGGAAAGGAGATGCCAAAGGGGTCAAAGCGCCGGTAAGGCAGCCGGTGGATGCCAACGAGCTCAAATGCGAGGGAATCGCCTAGGTAGCTGAGGCTGATGGGCTGCCCGAGCAGCTCATGGAACTCCTCTAGGCCGACAGCAGCCTGGCCACGGTACACTTTAGGATTGGCATAAGCCGACAGCGGGATGGCTGTCCTGCCCCATTGCACTTCATACCCTGAGGCTGCCGCAACAGCAGTATGGGCGGTCAGCTGTGGGGCAGAAGCCCTTGGGGGCTCCACCGGGCTGCAGTACGCCAAGGCTAGGCAACAGCACAATAGCAGGGCCCATTTCCCACCCCAACTTCTCATTATGGTACGGTCACACATCACTGCCGGTCTGATTGATTGCTACAATCTAACAAACGCGGGCCGTTTGGGCTGCAAATGCTTTGCTAATGTATTGTTAAAAGCTGGCCAGGGGCTCGCTCAAGGTCAGATGCCTACTGCTCGTGAGGTGCCCTATCGCATATTTTTCAATACCGCCCCACATAGTTCTGAGGGCTGATGGCTTTCAGCTCTGCCTTCACCTCCTCCCCCACTTCAAGGGCATCGATAAAGGCATGTATCTCTGCCTTGCCAACAGCTGCCTTGCCCCGCGTCAGCGCTTTGAGGGCTTCGTAAGGCTGCGGGTAGCCCTCCCGCCTGAGGATGTTCTGAATGCCCTCAGCTACGACCATCCAATTGCGCTCGAGGTCTTCATTGAGGCGGGCTTCGTTGAGCAGGAGCTTGCCCAAGCCCTTCTGCACGGCTTGAAAAGCAATGAGCGTATGGGCAACCGGCACGCCTATATTGCGCAGCACGGTGCTGTCGGTCAGATCGCGCTGCAAGCGGGAGACAGGCAGTTTGTCCGCAAGGTGGGTGAAGATTGCATTCGCCAAGCCCAAGTTGCCTTCTGCATTTTCAAAGTCAATAGGGTTGACCTTGTGCGGCATAGCAGAGGAGCCGACCTCGCCAGCCACCACTTTCTGCCCAAAGTAATCCATAGAGATGTAGGTCCAAATGTCCCGGCAAAGGTCGATCAGGATGGTATTGATGCGCTTCATGCCCATGAAAAGGGCTGCGAGGTTGTCGTAGTGCTCAATCTGTGTGGTCGGGTAAGCCCGTTCCAATTGGAGGAAGCCGCCAACAAAACCATCGCCGAATGATTTCCAGTCTACTTCTGGATAGGCGGCGTAGTGGGCGTTGAAGTTGCCAGTAGCCCCTCCAAACTTAGCCCGGAAAGGGATGCCCTGCAGCTGCCGCAGCTGCTCGTCCAATCGGGCAACAAATACCTGCAGCTCCTTCCCTAGCATAGTAGGGGATGCGGGCTGCCCATGGGTGCGCGCCAGCATAGGGACTGCCTCCCAATCCTCTCCCAGCCCGGCGAGTAGTGCTCTGAGCTGCTGCAGCGCTGGCAGCCACTCTTGATGTATGGCGTGTTTGAGCAGCAAGGGGGTAGCCGTGTTGTTGATGTCTTGGGAAGTGAGCCCAAAGTGGATGAACTCCTTGTACTGCCCTATGCCCAGCTCGTCAAAAGCTTCTTTAAGGAAATACTCTACCGCCTTCACATCATGGTTGGTCACCCGCTCTATGCCCTTCACCTTTTCGGCATCTGCTTCACTGAACTGATTGGCAAGGCGCAGCAGCTCGTCCAGCTTTCCTGTGGGGAAATCCTGCAGCTGTGGCAGAGGCAGGCGCACCAAGGCGGTGAAGTATTGTACTTCAATGAACACCCGGTACTTGATGAGGGCGTATTCAGAGAAAAAAGCAGAAAGGCCGGACACCTTGGAAGCGTAGCGCCCATCAATGGGCGAAATGGCTGTGAGCATAGCTGGGTGGTTTTGAGGCGGCAAAAATAGGAACAATACTGCGGTTAAGCAACTTCAACGGACAGAGAGGATACCAGCTATCCCGTTTAGCAGACGGCCAACATCGGCAGATAGAGCTGCTGGCCGGAAAGGATGGCCTACCCCTCTCCGCTCAGCATGGCCAATATCTTGGGGTATTCCTGGCCGGCGAGCTCGTAATAGGTAAAGCGCCCTTTGCGCACCGTGCGCAGCACTTCAGACTGCCGCATGATCTTCAAATGGTGGGAAGCGGTAGCTTGCTCTACGCCAAGGGCTTCGTATATCTGCGTGACCGACTGTGCCCCTTCCCGGTGCAGCAGCCCAATGATGGCCAACCGCAGGGGGTGGGCAATAGCGCGCAGCTGTTCCGCTTGCCTGCCGTAGCGCTCAAAAGATGAATTGACGACCATAAATTCCCCCTTTGCCATTTGGTTTGGCCGCAAGCTAAGACAGCAGTTGGACAAAGCCAAGCGCCCGCCAAAACAACCCCTATGGACTGGGCGCCAACTCAACTGCTGCAAGCCGTGATTTTGTGATGGCATCGGGCTAGCGCTGCGAAGGGGTGGCAAGCCCGTAGGGCCGAGCGAAGAGCGAGCCCCGGAGCATAGCGCCCCCCGCTGCTGTGCGGGGGTAGCCCCATAAAAAATCAGCACCTAATCTGACGCCTTATGGGCTTTGTGCCTGCCCCTCTGCCGCTATCTCTTTCAGGCGGCGGATCATCAGGTCGAAATCCACGTGTTCGCGTATCAGGGTGATGGCCCGCTTGATTTTCCATGGGGTGCGCGTATTGATCTTCACCTCAATCCGGCTGACCTTGACTACTGAGCCATAGGTGTCCAATTGAGTGCTGATGACCGGGATTTCGTTGTTGATGAAGTAGGGGTGCTGTATGTTCTCCGGCTTGAACCAATTTTCGTGCTTGCCATCGCCTGTGACAATGACCCCGGACAAGGGGGAGCGCTTCAGCTTTTTCATGCGCGCGATCTCCTTGACCTTCTCAATGGCTTCGTTCAGCCTTTTGTGGCTGACCACAAGCAGGATATTCCGGAAGGCGCTGAACTCGTCTAGATCGACCAGAGAGCCGGCCATAATATCTTCCACCCGGTTGTTGAGGCGGTGCCCGTTCAAGGCTACCCGGCCATCCACGGCCTGATTGACGGTTTCCATAATCGGGAAGAGCAGGGTCTTATCGAATGGGACAACCCCCAAGAGGGGAAGCCCCATTTTTTCTAGCTTCTTGCCTACGTAGTGGGCTACTTCGTCGTGCTTTTCCGGTATGACCTTGTTGACGATGACCCCTACGATAGGCACCTGCTGCTCCCGGAACAGGGCGGTGCTCATGATGAGGCGGTCTATGGTGCGGCCTATGCCCCCTTCTACTACCATGACAACGGCGGAGCCCAGCATTTTGGCCACATCAGCATTCGACAAATCTACAATACCGCCCACGCCAGGGTGGCCGGTCCCTTCGTAGACCATCACATCGACCTCAGGCTCCAACTGCGCAGCGGCCTTGCGGATATCGCCGGGGTAGTCAAAAGCGGTGGGGTCATCCAAATAAGACTTGGTCGCGCCACGGGCTAATATGACCGGGCTGTGCCAGTCGGGCACAAGCTCAAAGCCGATCACCTGGGAGAACAAGACCGCGTCTTTGTCTGCTACTGCCCCATCGACAGTGAGGTACTGCTGCCCTACCGGCTTGCAATACCCCGTATTGTAGCCCATTTTTTGTAGGTTGGCAACTATGCCCAGGGTGGAAGTCGTCTTTCCGATATGCTGCCCGGTAGCTGCCACGTAGATGTTTTTCATAAGCCTTATTATGTAATGAGCGCCCGCAAAAGGCAAAATAAGGCTTTAAGGTAATGAGTTGTCCGCGGATTTCCGCTAGGGAGGTGATCAAAAGTGTGGGCTGGCTACAGCAGCCCTTTCAGCCCGCCCCGGTCTATCTTGCCGGTGTCCGTTTTGGGCAGCTCCGCCACAAACCGGAAATCCCTGGGCACTTTGAATTTTGCCAGATGGGCCCGGCAGTGGGCTTGCAGCTCTCCGGCACTGCAGGCCTGCCCTTCGGCCCTGGCCACAAAGGCGCAGCCTGCCTCTCCCCACTGCTGATCGGGCACGCCCAGCACAGCCGCCTCTGCCACTGCGGGATGGGAGCGCAATACCCGTTCCACCTCGGCAGGGTAAACGTTCTCACCTCCAGAAATATACATGTTCTTGATGCGGTCTACGACAAAGAGGTAGCCCTCCTTATCCTGAATGACCATGTCTCCAGTTGCGAACCAGCCCTGATGGACGGCCTTAGCCGTGGCTTCGGGCTTCCGCCAATACCCTGGGGTCACCATTGGGCCTTTGAGCCATAGCTCGCCCGGCTCTCCTGCGGCTACCTCTACCCCCTTGTCGTCTACAATCCGGATCTGAACGTAAAAGTTAGGACGGCCGATCGAGCCTTTTTTCCGGATGGCATCATCTTGATGCAGAGAAGTCAGGTTGGGCCCGACTTCAGTCATACCGTACCCTTGCCGCACGGCTACGCCGCGCTCGTCCCACTGCTCGATCAAAGGGATAGGCATGGGCTCCCCGCCAACGATCAGGTAATGCAGGTCTGGGAATACAGCTTTTTGGAAGGCCGGCAGCTCGGCTATCATTTTCAGCATAGTGGGCACGCCCATAAACAAGGTGGCCCGCTCTTCCTGCAGGAGCTGCAAAACAGCAGAGGGGTCAAACTTGCGCATCAGCAGCACATAAGCACCGTGGTGGAGGAAAGGCGTGAGGAGAACGTTCCAGCCTCCTGTGTGAAAAGGGGGCATGACGTTGATGGTCCGGCTCTCTGCCGTGACAATCAGGCTCATCGCTGTGTTGATGCTGTTCCAGAACAGCATTTTGTGGGTGTACATAGCCCCTTTCGGGAAACCGGTAGTGCCAGAGGTGTACAGGATAAAAGCCGGATGCGCTTCCTCCACAGGCTGCAGAGGGAAAGCAGGCCCGTTGTAGCCCCGGCGCTCTTCACAAAAGGCAGACAGCTCGCTCAGGGGCCAGTAGTGTGGAAGCTGTGCAAAAGCAGGGGCAGCCTTTAGGGAGGCTTCAAACTTAGCTTCGCAAATGGCCAGGCCCGGGCTGGCATCTTTCAAAAGATAGTCGAACTCTGCACTGGCCAGCCGGTAGTTCAGTGGCACCAAGGTGCAGCCCATCCGCTGCACTGCAACGAACAGTGCAATGTACTCCAGGCAATTTTCGGCTAGTACGGCAATCCTGCTCCCTTTTTCCACCTCATAAGCAGATTGCAGGTGGTGGCATAGGGCATCCCCGATACGGTCTAGCTCGCCATAAGTCAGGCTCCGACCTGTGCCGGCTTCGGCAACGGCCACTTTGCCCGGGCTGTAAACGCCCCATTTGCGTATCCAATCTTGCTGTGGCTGTATCATATCCTGTTGCTTTTGAGGGCCAACCTGCGAGGCTTGGCCCTGCAAGTTGGGTTTTACTTTTCCAAGCTTGCGCCAAAACGGAAGGAAGCGCTGGCAAAAGCGAGCCCTCCTCCAGAGCCGATAAAATAGGCCAGCTGCCCGTCCTTGAGCTTACCTTCTTCGTAGGCTTGATTGAAGGCCATAGGGATGCAGGCCGAGCCTGTATAGCCAAAATTGTGCATAACGGTGTGTGCCTTGCTCATAGGCTGCCCCAGCATTTCCATGGTCTCGCGTATGCTGTTGATGTTGATCTGGGTAATAAAAAAATGGTCTACCTCTGCGGCTGACACTCCGGCCCTTTCCGATAGGTTGTTGGCCATTCGGGTCCAGATCTGAGGGTTGAGCGCTTTGGGGAAACGGCGGACAAACTGCAGCTGATGCTCGTGCCGGTCGATCACTTCGTGGGTCACGGGCATTTTGGCGCCCCCTCCATAGATGCCCATCCACTCGTTGTACTGCCCTTCCGTGAGCAGCTCACTGTGCAGGTAGCCCGCCCCAGGGGCTTCTGTGGCTTGCAGTACCACGGCCCCTGCCCCGTCCGCAAAAAGGGTCACCGTTTTTTTATCTGCCTTATTGAGGTACTTGCTCATAGCGTATGCACCAATGACCAGCACGTTGGCATACTGCTCATCCGAACGGATATACTTGGTGCCGATATCCATGGCAGTGACGAAACCGGCACAGGCGGTATTGATATCGAAAGTACCTGCATTAGCAGCGCCGAGCCTGTCCTGTACCACTGCAGAAGTAGAAGGTGAGACGAATTCCGGGGTATCCGTGGAGATGATGATGAGGTCAAGGTCTTCCGGCTGTAGGCCAGCCCGGTCCAGGGCTACCCGGGCCGCTTTCTCGCTCAAGTCGGCCGTGCTCTCGTCCGGGGCACACCACCGGCGTTCGAAGATGGCTACATTCTCGCGGAGCCAGGTGTCTACATCTTCGCCCAGCTGCTCATTGAACCAGCTGTTGGGGATGACTTGCTCAGGGGCATATGCGCCCACTGAGCGGATGTATGCATTGCGCATGCGTATGTCGTTTTTGGCAGGCCAAGAGGCTTGCCCGCTTTCAAAATTAAAAAACTAGTGCGGAAGAACACAATGGCCCCGGCATATCTGCCGGGGCTCATTCATGTGACCGCAAAAAATGCGTTTAATCCTTCTTTGGAGCAAGGTTCACCCGGAACTCCACCGTGTAGATGCCCTTTGTGGGCGCAGCAGCTGTGAATTCACGGATTTCCTGGTTGAAAACGTTCACAGCAGAAAGGTTGACTTGGTACCGCTCATTGATCTGATAACCGAGGTTGAGATCGAAAGTGGTGAAACCGCCAAGCGGGCCGTAGTTGAAGGCATCCGTACTGCGGGCATTCTCCACAATTGGGCGGCCGCGCCACAGCAAACCTTCATGTGTCTGCGAGGCGATCTGGAAACTGGAGAAGTAATCATAAGCTTGTACCCAACGCCCAAAGACGCCGGCCGAAAACTTAGGCCCGTTGTAGTTGAGCCCGAAGCCCATTTTGTGGGTAGGGGCATTCACCAAGATGTCCAGGAAGTTGACCACGCCGTCGTTGTTGAAGTCATTCTCCAGGTTGTCCTCATCTACGCTATAGTCAAAATAGGAGTAATTGGCATAAGCACTGATCTCTGGCGTAAAGTAGTAGTTCAGCCCGATGTCCACACCATAGGTATTGACTTCACCAAAGTTGATGTAGGTAGCCACAAGGCCGCCGTAAGTAGCAAAGCCTGACTGTACCTCAGCAATAGGGACACCGCCGCGCTCAGTAGCTACGCCCACGACGGTTACAGGGCTCAGGAAGTCTTTAGAAATATTGTAGTAGGCGTTGGCATCTAGGAAAAGCTTGTTCTTCACCAGCTGCCCGCGGTAGCCCAACTCGAAGGTCTGCAGCTGTTCGACCCGCTGCGGCGCTACCTCTGCCGTCTCTATGACATCCGGAGTCTCCGGGTTGTCAGCCAGCACAGTGAAGCCCTCTGCGTTGCCCAAAATCAGGCCACTGAACAAATCGCCGAACATATTGAGGATAGTCGGTGCGGCAATGCCCTTGCCATAGGTCAGGCGCCATGTGCCCCTGCCCCCGACCTTGAGCAGGCCAAACTTGGGCACGAAGTTGAACTCGTAGACGTCGTGGTAATCTGCACGAGCTGCTGCCAAAGCTTTGAAGCCACCGCCGAAGTTATAGGTCAGGTGGGCATAGCCGCCATACTGATTCACGACGATAGCGCCGCCATCGTAGAAGCTATTGAGCTTGGGGTCCTCAATGAGGTAAGAGCCAAGGCTGTTGGCACGGTCCTGCTGCCACTGCCCGCCGGCGATCAGCTCGAGGTTGCCGAAGGTGTTGTTGTACTGTACCTCTGCATTGATGCGGTCGGAGTCGTCCCGGAAACGGGCACCGGTAGAGTAGGAAAAGTCGCCCCGGGCTTCTGCATCGCTCAGCCCAAGGAGGTCAATGCCGGTGTAGTAGGCTTTGGTGCGGTCGTCAATGGAGTAAGTATCATCAGTTGCGCTCTTGGTATAGTACACCTGCGCGAAAAGGTTCTTGTAGTTTACCCGCAGCTGAGTGTAAAAAATGCTCCAATCTTTGATCTGATTACGGCCTACATTGGTAGGCGAAAGGTAGTTGCTATTGCTGTAGCCGGAGTTGAGCACAAATTCAAGGTCATCGGTTGGGGTGTAATACAGGGCGCCTTCCAGCTTGGTAAAGTCAACGCCCCGGTCAAGCTCCAGCTCTTCATAGCCTTCTGCTATGCCATCGGGGCCGGCATACTCAGGCGTGCCGCGCAGGTTGCCATTAGCGTCGAGGCGGTCGATGAAAATAGAGTCTGCCCATTCGAACTCGGTAGCTTGTGTGTACTCGCCCATGATCTTAAAGGCAAATTTGTCATTGATGACATTGGCATGGCGCGCACGCACAGAATACAGGGGGTCGCCATCGCCGCTCACGCCTGCATTCAGGGTGATCATCGTGCCTTCGGAAGTCCGGGGGTCTTTGGTCACTGTATTCAGCAAGCCATTGTGAGCATTGGGGCCGTACATGGTAGCGTTGGGGCCCAAAACGACCTCTACCCGCTCGATGTCCTCTTTGATGGTCGTGTTGAGCGGGCCGAAAGGCAGGCCGGTGGCTACAAGGGTAGAAAAGCGCCCGTCTGTAACCTGTAAGTTCTTGGAATTGAAATTGGAATTGAAGCCCCGGATATTGAAGGCCGGGGTGGCAATGCCTGCACGGAAATAATCGATGCCCTTTTGGCGGGCAATCAGCTCGGCGGGGTTGCCCGCATAGCTTTGGATCTCCCTTGCGAAGACCGTTTCTATGGTCGCAGGGCTTTCGGTCAGCTTTTCCGGCTTTTTAGAGCCAGATACGACCACTTCCTCGCCGATCACGCCCAGGGGCTCCATCGTGATATCCTGCCGGATAGTGACCCCCTCCGCTACGGTAACGGACAGCCGCATCGTCTGATAGCTGACGTAGGAAGCTTCCAGCGTGACTTCCCCTGCTTTTACATTCAGGGAAAATGTGCCGTTCTCATCCGTAGAGGTCCCTGTAGAAGAGTTGGCAACGATAATGTTGGCGCCAATGAGGGGCTCATTGGTGTTCGCGTCCCGGACGGTACCGGTAATCTGCCCGTTCTGTGCCCATGCACCAAGGCATAGGAAGATCAGGACTGTGAGTGTACTCAGTCGTTTCATAATCAGGTTTTTTCAACTTTTGGTTAGAATAAACAGCCAGCAATAATCAAGGAGCTAAAATTTTATCTCACACACCACTGCCTGCTCCATTCATAATTCTGTTGTGTAAATTTATAGATTGGCACACCACGCCCAAGAGTGCATCTCATTACACCCTCACTGACTATGCACATAAAAAAACAATATTTACCACATAAAACACTGTAAAACAATTATTTAAATTATCCTAAAAAAGGGGCTGACTTGTCGTTTCTTTTTCTTGCAAAAGCCTGACAAAAAAGTGATGAAAATCATTGCTGTTTTGAACTCGCTTATTTTAAATTTGTCTAAATAAACTTTAACCCGCTTTATCCATTAAGCTGATGACACGGAAGAACAACCGGACCGACTTCAACCCTCAGGCACTGCGCCTCCCCTTCCCACTGCCCATAATCGAGGCCAAGTCAAAAAAGAAGTGCTGCAAGAAGTACAAAAAAGGCAAGCGCTGTAAAAAATGCCCCGACGCATAATGCGCCGCTAGCGCTTTACCAGCTCGAACAGCCAATAATCGAAGAGCCCGTCCCGCTTGAGCAGGCGCTGCCCTTTTATTGCAAAACCAGCCCTGAGCAGGCGCCGGAGGTATTGTTCTTGTGTAAACTGATGAGGGTGAAGGATATCGCCGGGCAGTGCTGCGAACACAGGCTGCAGCCAAGGGAAATGATGAGCGTCTGTCGATAGCCAGCAGGTGCCCCCGGGCTTCAACGACCGGTAGAGGCTGGCCAGGCTGCGGTCCAGCGACTTTACGTGGTTGATGGCGTTCAGGCAATAGATAAGGTCATAGCGCGCCTCCTCATTCAGGGCTTCTAATGCCTGCTGCCGGAAGGCTACCCCAGGGTAGTCCGCCTCAGCAAAATGAGGGAGGGCAGCATAGCGGTCGAGCAATGGGTCGAGGGCTGTCACCTTGGCTCCGCCAAGTACCATAAAGACGCCTGCCGGCCCGCAGCCCGCGTCTAGCACTTCTGCCCCTTCAGGGGCGCCCATGCCCTGTTCGGACAGCAGGCGCTCCCAATAAGCTTTTTTTTGAGCCAGGTAAGCTTCAGGGGGCTTCCTCTTGAGGTACTGCCGCCACCAAAGGATTTCCGCAGCCTGCGCTGCCCGCCATCTTAAATTTGCAAGTCTCTTTGCCATCCCCCCTGCTAAGCTTACTTTTGAACGATAATTCTTAAATGCTGTTTCGTTCCCAAAATTACAGAACATGCTGTTCTCTATTGGCACACGGGTAAAGTTTGTCCATTCTAAAGACGAGGGCGTTGTCACTGCACTGCTTGACAATGGCATGGTCTCCGTAAAACTAGATGAAGACGGCTTTGAGATCCCAGCTTTCCTAGATGATATCGCCCGGATCGACAGCCCCCTTTCCCCGCCTTCCCCTACTAAAGCGAAGATTGTACCTGGCAAAAAGCCTAAAATCCCCCTCCCGCCAGAGCGGCCTGCAGCGGAGAGCCAATACCTGATCCTGAAAAGCCAAGGCTTGCTGCTGGCCTTCGACCCCGTAGCCAACCTCTTAGGGCAGATAGATGCCTACGAGATGTCGCTGATCAATGATACCCGGCAAGATTTCCTTTTTTCCATTGAGATCCGGCTGGGGCAGCGGCTCCATTTACGGGAAAACCATAAAATTGACCGCACCTCGGTTTACCCGCTCGCCCCTGCATTGGCTTTTGGAGACCTCAACGATGCGCCTACCGTCTACCTGTCCTGCTGGCCACTGACCACCCAAGGCACGGGCAAAGAGCTGGCTCAGGAAACCCGTATCAAGCCCAAGCAGTTCTTCAAGCGTACACGCACTGCGCCTTTGCTCAACAAACAGGTCCACCTCTTTACCCTCATGGACAGCAAGCTGCTCTCCGGGAAACAGGAGCAGCCGCCCGCAGAAGACCTCAGGGATTATACCCTAAAAAACAAGCGCCCTTCCCATTCCCAAAAGCCGCAGGGAAGAGGGCGGCTCCGCCACGAAGTCTTGGAGCTCGCTTCCTTTGTGCCAGAAATCGACCTCCACATTGAACACCTCACCGATAACCACGCCAAACTGAGCAATGCGGAAATCTTGCGCCTCCAAATTTACCACTTCGAGCAATACCTCTATAAGGCCATACGGCTAGGTGTAGACCGGGTATTCATCATTCACGGCGTGGGCAAGGGCCGTCTTCGCGATGCCATCGCTACCCGCCTGCTGCAGATGCCGGATGTGCAGTCATTCAAAAATGAATACCACCCCAGGTACGGCTACGGGGCTACAGAAGTCATCTTGTAGCGCAGGGGCATCAAAAAATCAGATATAAATTTTTATTATTAGAAAATAATCCACATATTTGGTGGTATAATCGGTTTTTGGGATAGCCTCTCTCCATTGGTTGACAAAGGAGGGAGGTTTTTTTAGCCCCCTCCCTGAAAGCTCAGGATGCTCTGCTTGAAATCTTTTTCGAGCAGCAGCTGAATATTGGTGAGTACCAGCTCCCCCATCGTCCGGCAGTCCAAAAACCGGTTGTTCTTATGATGGTAAGCCAGTTCTTCGGCCAGCTGCAAGGTCTTTCCGGGCGTAGAGAGCTCATCATCCACCATAACGTCCATCAGCTCTGTAAACTGCTCTTTTGAAGCTTTGACCCGGGCTGCGATCATGCTTCGCTCCTCCAGCTGATACTGCTTGACCGTCTCCGGTGCCATATGCCCCATGCCTAGGAAAATAATGGGGTTGTTCTCCTTAAAATACTGTGGCAGGTAAAAGCTTTTGCGCCCCTCGAACGACTGCTGATCAAAATCAATGGCCCTCATACGGAACTGCGAGCCCTCTATATCCGGTGTGATATCGATGACGTAGTTGTAAGCCCGCATATCGCCAAGCAGGCGGACGAAACAGCGCTCATTGAACTTGATGAACTCCTTAGCGATGCGGATCTGATTGAAGGGGGTATCCTCCAGGTTCCGTTTCATAAAGTCATCGCCCGGTATGCCCGCCACATGCTCTTCGATGAGTGTTTTGTCCTGAAGCAGGTAAGTCACCCTATTGGGGGAAAGCAGGTCCTCCAGCTCCAGCCCGTAAATGCGGGAGGCATCTGCCTTCTTGATGTAAAAATGGTCGTAGTTGTCATTGAGCCGGTTGATGATGCGGACCCGGAAAGGCTTGGTATTGCCGAAGGTGCAAAAATCGATCCGGGCCACGGTGAGGTGGTCGAGCACTTCCACATCGCCATCTGTTTTGAGCAGGGCATAAATCCGCTTCATGGCTTCATTGACCTCCTTGTAATCGGATTGGGAATAATAGACCGTTTCCCAGAGTGTATCCTGCCCGCTCTGATCAATAAGGGGCACGGATGATTCGTAGCGCAGCAGGTCTTCGTACTGCAGGGGCAGCTGAGTAGACCGGTTGTGCCGTTTGAGGTAGTTGAGCAGTGGCTTTCTGACGGGTATCGGCTCCTTTTTCCGGGAGGGTACATTGCCTTTCATAACTTTACTGGGGTTGATAGTATTTCAAACAAACAGGGGTCGTACAGCTGAAGCTCCCTTTTGGCGTAAGCAGGCCGGTCTCTGCGTGGCGCTCCAGGTAGTGGATCCCCCCAGCGTTCTGATTGGCCACCCAGACACCGCTGCCATCTGGGCTGATGAGAAAGCTTCGGGGGAAATCGCCGCCTGTAGGCTGAAAGCCCAGCAGCTTGAGGCCGGCTGTGCCCACTTCATAAATGGCCAGAGAGTTGTGCCCTCTATTGCTGGCATAGAGGTAGCGCCCGTCTGGGCTGAGGTGGATGTCTGCACAAGCATTAAAGCCATCATACCCTTCGGGAAGGGCCTCAATATCCTGCAAAGCGGACAGCTCCCCGCTGAGGCTGTCCCGCGCAAAAACTGTGACGGTGCTGCTCAGCTCATTGACTACATACAGCCGGCCCGGCCCGAAAGCCATGTGCCGGGGGCCAGCGCCGGGGGGCAGCTTGACAAACGCTTGCTCGGCCGGCAGCAATTGCCCGCCCTCCAAACGGTAGGCCAATACTTTGTCGCTGCCCTTATCTGCCAAATACCAGAAGGGGCCGTCGGGAGCCGGGTGCAGAGAATGGGCATGTGGGCTGTCTTGCTCAGGATGTGGCCCGTTGCCTTCCAGCTCCAAGACCTGAGCTGCAGGGCCCAGGCTGCCGTCTTCGCCCAACGGGTAGAGCACGGCAGTGGCCCCAGCATAATTCACGACGCCCGCAAATGCTTCATCCGCCGAAAGGGCAACATAGCAAGGTGCAAACCCATAAGAAGGCTGCCGGTTGAGGAGCTCCAATGCGCCGCCGGGGCCAATCCGGTAGGCATAAACGTAGCCTGTGGTGTCCACATCTCCCCCTGTCTCGCTTACCGCAATCAGCACTTTCTTCTTCTCTCCTACCGCGAGGTAGGAAGGGTTGATAATGCCAGTAGCCGTATCCTGAGGCTGAAGTGCGCCATCCGGGGCAGCAAGCAGCGTGTAAATGCCCTGCGCCTGCCCATCTACATGAGGCTCAGCTTTGGTGTAGGTGCCGGCAAAAATCACAGCCTTGCCAGGCCGGGGCGGGGGCTGCTCTGAAACATCAGGCTGGCCGCAGCCATACATCAGCAGGAGGGAGCCCATAGCCATCAGGGATTTTGTCATAAGTGCTTGGTTTCTGTTTGATGAAAAACCGGGCCCCGGTTGACAGCGAATCAACCAAAGCTTGGTAGTTTTGCCAACAAGCTAATCAATTTTCTAAAATTCTCTGGCCTGTGCGCCAGCTCCAACTCTGCCGATATGCCTCGCCGCCCCAACCTCCTTTTCGTAGACCGGCCTCACCACAGCTTCCTTACTGGCGCCCAAAAATTGGGGTTTTCTATTACGGAAGCCTATCAACAGCCTTTGGAAAGCCTGATGCCGGAGCTCGCCCAGGCCTTCGGCATCATCATGCGCAGCCGGTTCAACGTAAGCCAGCCTTTCCTCAGCCATTGCCCGCAGCTCCGCTTCATCGCACGCATGGGGATAGGGCTGGAGCATATCGACCTCAACGCGGCGGCTGAAGCAGGGGTGCGCATTCTCAATTCGCCAGAAGGGAGCCGGGACACTGTCGCAGAACAGGTCATCGGCATGATATTGGGCTTATTGAACCATATCGGGAAAGCCGACCGCGAAATCAGAAATGGCATTTGGGACCGCAAGCGCAACCTCGGCTATGAGCTCCGCCACCGGACTGTGGGCATTATCGGGTTTGGGAATATCGGGACAGCAGTGGCCGCCCGCCTCTCCAGCTTCGGCTGCCGGGTATTGGCTTACGATAAATACAAAAAAGGGTTTGGCGGCCGCCTCGCAGCCGAAGTCAGCTTGGAGCAGCTTCAGGAAGAAGCAGACGTTGTGACCCTGCACATCCCCTACGATGCCTCCAACCATTATTTCGCAGGGGAAGCGTTCTTCCAAGGCTTCCAAAAGCCTTTTTTCCTTATCAATGCCGCTCGGGGGCTAGTCTTGGATACTGCTGCCCTAGCGGACGCCATGAAAGCGGGCCAGGTAATGGGCGCAGGGCTCGATGTCCTAGAATACGAGGAGCAAGCCTTCAACGAACTAGACTTGAACGCACTGCCTGAGCCTTTCCAATACCTCCGACAGAGCCCTTTTGTGCTGATGACCCCGCATACCGGGGGGCACTCCCATGAAGTGATGGAAGCACACGCACAGGTGCTGCTCCGCAAAATTGCAGCAGCATTCCCATTGTAAGGGCGCAAACCAGATTGTCGTTCTTTGGGCCTGCTTGGAGCCTGCCCCCTCCGCAAGGATAGGGGCCTGCCCCTGCCTGAGGGCAGGTGCCGCTATGCTTCGGGGCTCGCTGCCCGCTCGGCCCTAACGGGCTTCGAGCTTTTTGGGATTTTGCTTTTGGAGCGAACGTAGCCAAATTTTGTCCTGATCGAGGCGTTCTGAAGGAACATAGCCTTAGCTACGTGACCGAAGAACAACGAAGAGCAGGACAAAATTTGGCAAGAGCAGCCCAAAGTGTAAAACCCCAAAAAGCTCTTATACCCCTTCGCAGCGCTAGGCCGCTGCCAGCCTAGAGCTCGAAAAGCATAAACGCCTGCGACATTTTGGTTCACGCCCCATTGTAAGCCTTCATCTGGACAAGCGGAAACCTGCATAAGGGCAATAGCCTTGGCACCGGCAGAACGTACCATCATCCAGTATTCCTAGAACATACTGCGGCCTCGTTCCTATCGCAAACCGGTGCTTTTCGAACCTGGCATATTTACTCAATTTTCATAACGAAACCGCGCTAGACAAGCGTTCAGGCCATCCCATTTGCTACCC
This sequence comes from Phaeodactylibacter luteus, assembly GCF_007993045.1. Taxonomy (GTDB): domain Bacteria; phylum Bacteroidota; class Bacteroidia; order Chitinophagales; family Saprospiraceae; genus Phaeodactylibacter; species Phaeodactylibacter luteus. Next base: position 38,904 of record NZ_VOOR01000024.1, on the reverse strand, counting down.
CCCCGGGCTTGGGCGGCCCAGCACCTGCACCCAGTAGCTCCCTTGGCTTGCTGCCCCCATACGGGTAAATTTGGGGCTCATCAGGTTTTTGCAGTGGCCGGGGCTACCCTTCCAGCCTTTCACCACCTGCTCAGCAGTAGCGTAACCATAGCCTAGGTTCTCCCCTATGGCACGCCATCGAAAACCAGCGGCGGTGGCCCGGTCGCCAATACGGCGCCCATCTTTGCTGGTATGGCTGAAGTAGCCTTGGGCATACATGTCCCGGGCGTGCAGCGCTGCAGACCGGGCGAGTTGGGCATCCCACTGCAAAGGCTCAACGGGCGGCATGCGCTCTTTGCCACAACGGCAGCCCGATTTTCTGGCTTCATTGACCAGCCCTAGGATTTCGTGCCCGGGGGCAGAGGCAGTGCCCGTTTGAAAGAACCACCCTGCCATTAAAAGTGCAATCCACATGGTTTTGTAACTTGAGGCGATCAAAATCGGAAAATGGGCGGGGCAACCCAAGCAGATTTGCCGGCCTACTGCTCCCCTAAAGCTGGGGGGCAAAGGCATTGGGCCAATATGCACCACCGCTCTCTCCCTTTGTAAAATTCATTTCCATAAATAACTGAGCATGGCCCTCTCCTATTATCTGTACCGAGGAAAAGAGAAAATAAAAATCGGCCACGAAGCCCGGGTCTTTACCGTCATCGCTCCTGAGAGCCATACCCGAAAGGCCTTATTTGCAGAAGGCCCACTGCAGTCAGCGAGCATAAAGCCCCTATTCCGGAATGTGTACAAGATAGAAGCTGCGCCCGGTCAGCTGGAGGCCTCTATGGGCTTCCTGCGCAGCAATGCCCGCCACCCGGCGGTCTGCCACCACGCTTATTGCCTGGCAGGAGATGAGGCCACCCGGTATTACCTGACCGATCAGCTGACCGTACAGTTCCACCCTCACCACAGCCTTGCCCAACGCGAGGCCTTACTGCGCAAACTCGGGCTGCGGTTCATCAAGGCCTACGATAAAGCTTATGAGCAATGCCTGGTGCAAGTGCTGTCTGCCGCCGGTGCCAACCCCCTCAAAGTTTCCTGCCGCATGATGGATGACGCCCTCGTAGCAAGAGCAGAGCCCAACCTTGTCAACCGCTTTGAGGCTCAGCAGCCCCCTTCCGACCCGATGTTCCCCCAACAGTGGCATCTGCAGTACGGAGAAGGGCTTGACCTAGCGCCGAAGGCAGGCATCAACGCTTCCGGGGCTTGGAGGATGGCCAAAGGCAGCCGGCAGATTACCATTGGCATCATCGACGACGGCTTCGACCTTTCCCACCCAGACCTGTCTGGGGCGGGGAAAATCGTGCCGGGCCGGGATTTCACCGCTGGTGACAGCACCCCGGCCCCCGAATCCCTCAATGGCGACTTCCATGGGACGCCATGTGCGGGTGTGGCCTTGGCAGAGGAGAACGGTACAGGGGTGGTAGGGGCTGCTCCGGGCTGCAGCTTCCTCCCGGTACGCTTCCCTCTGACTGCCGATGATGACACCCTTTACGAGATATTCGAATTTGCAGGCCGGCGGGCGCACATCCTCTCCTGCAGCTGGGGGCCGGTACCGGTTTATGCCCCCCTTCCCAGCCTGCTCTCCGAACAGGTAAGCCGGCTTGCCCGAAGCGGTGGCCCAGATGGCAAAGGGTGCCTTATCTTTTTTGCCGCCGGCAACTACAATGCGCCGGTCGCTGACCCGGGCAATACTTCCTTTTGGTGGCACCATGCGGAAACCGGCAGGAAAGAGACTCGGGGAGCGATTTTAAACGGCTACGCCGCACACCCCGATACGGTAACGGTTGCCGCATCTACTAGCCTAAACCAAAAAGCCGGGTACTCCAATTGGGGCAAAGAAATCACGCTTTGTGCCCCGAGCGACAACTGGAACCCGCTCAACCCTCAGGAGCGCTGGCCCGGGCGTTCTATCTGGACTACCGATAACGAGGCGGAGGGGCTGGGGTTTTCTCCCGGTAGCCGATATACCGGCTACTTTGGCGGCACTTCCAGCGCCTGCCCGCTGGCAGCCGGGGCGGCTGCGCTGGTTAAATCAGCTAATCCTGACCTTACCGCCTTGGCTGTACGCAGCATACTCACTGCAACTGCCGATAAAATCGTTGATGCCTCTACAGACCCTGCCACAGGCATTCGAGGTGGAAGCTACCAAGAGCATGGCAAATCCTTTTGGTTTGGCCATGGCAAGGTCAATGCGCAACGAGCTGTAGAGACGGCCCTGCAGGGGCTGCCGCAACAAGAGCCGGCCAACGGCCTTGCTATCCTTGCCTACCAAGCAGAAAGCAGCCGCATCCTGTTGTTCAACCGTTCCCCCAATGCCATCAACCTTAAAGGGTACCGGATAGAGACTCCGGCTGGAAAGGATCAGCTCGGCGCTTTCGAACTCAGCCCGGGGCAAACCGTGAGGGTGAGGCTGGCCCAAGCCTTGCTCCTAACGGGAAATGGGCAGATAACCCTACGGAGCCCAGATGGGGACATCCTCGACCGCCAGGATACTGCAGCGGCCACTGCAGCTAAGGAGGGGTGGTGGCGCTTATTATAACAGTACGCACTGTGCCGATGCTTAGCATGGGGCACAGCGCGCTTTCGATACGTGCATAATCTAAAACGCTGCCAGCTTTCAGCTTGGATGGCGGCGCAGGACTAGCGCTGCGAAGGGGTATTAGCCCGATAGGGCCGAGCGGACAGCGAGCCCCGGAGCATAGCGACCCCTGCCGTTGGGCAGGGGTAGGCCCCCTCACATCGTGCAGGGGCAATGCATGCTGTTGTGCTCAATTACAGCCCAAATCTTCCTGAGATTGTGCATCATTGTTGGGAAAACAGAGGTTAGACGGCAAGGACTCTGGCTCGTAGCGGTGCAGGCTGGGGTCATAAAGCGACTGCTCGAGGAATGCGGTAATGGCCAGGACTTCATCTTCCGTGAGCCCTAAGGGGATAAATTCATCCGATAGCTGGGCAGGCGGCACATCCTCATTTTGAGGCACTCCTGCATTTTTATAGGCGACCACCTCCCTGAGGTTGCGGAAGGTGCCCCCGTGGCCGTAGAAGGGGGAGTCCTTCAGGTTGTACAATTGAGGCACCTTGAATTTATACATATCTTCTGGGCGGTTGGTGAAACCGCCACGCCCTAAGTCTTCAGGTGCATTGATCGGCTTGAGGAACACTTCCTCCGGGCAGTCGTCCAGATCGCCCATGCCCAAGGCATGGAACTCCATGGTATTTAGGGCCGGCCCTGTATGGCAGCTTACGCAGCCTGCTTTACCGAAGAAAAGCAGCGCCCCCTCTTTTTCCAGCGCGCTCATGGCATCTCTTTCTCCAGCCAGCCACCGTTGAAATGGTGCTTGGTTGGCCAGCAAGGTACGCTCATAGGCTGCGATCGCCAGCCCGGCTTGTACCCTATTGTAGCGCTCCTGCTCGGGCACTTCTGGGAAAGCTGCATCAAATAGCGGCTTGTAGCCTGGAAGATCGGACACATCGGAGGTATCTTCCAACTGCCGATGAACCGAGAGCCCGGCTATGGCTTGGGTTTCTACTCCATGGAAGCCGAGGTGGTTGACCGCCTTGGGCGTTCCAGCTGACCAGGCATACTCAGTGCCGATATTGGGCCCGCGCGCGCCGAACTGCCCGTTCCAGAGCATGGAAATCTGGTAAGCCACATTCAGGGTGGTTGGGCTCCGGATAGGCTGTACATCTATATTCAGGATGTTGTAGTCCATTCTGCGGCCCCTAGACTCGCCGTTGGCACCAAACCCTGCCCCGCCCTCTCCTATGCCCTGATGCCGCCCGGCTTGAAAACCGGCGGATGCAAAGTGGCAAGAAGCGCAAGAGTAGGTACCCATGCCATGCCCTTCCCTGGCATTGCGGCCAATGGCCGGCTCATGATAGAGCAACTGGCCCAGGGCCACTTTTTCATCGGTAAGCCGGTTGGAAGGGTCTTGCGGGATCTGAAGGTAGTCGTCTGCATCTGGCAAGCGGAAGAAATTAAGGTTGCCAGTAATCGAAACATCTGTCAATAGGGATTCCAGCTCTGCATCCAAGGTATCCCCTTCCGTGCTGGGAGCCGGCTCGTCTTGCTGACAAGCGGATAGCGCAAGCAAAAACAAGCATACAAGGCCGTAACGGCAGCGGTTAGTATTGAGTTCCATAAGCTAAGAGATATTCGTCATTCAGATACCGTACAACAGTAAGGGCAATCAATGCCCCGAAACCACTATTGCAACGGGTACAGATCACTGCTTTTTCAACTTCCTTACCCTTTCGGGAAAGGCGGTTTGAGCCACACCACCTTTTTCCCTGGACGGCGACAAGGCCAGGGAAAGCATGTGTGGCAGTTTATCATTTTTGCAAAGGGGGGCAGCGACACTAATGGGCTGCTGCAAGGAAAGCGGAGTAATTGTGCATTTTCGTTTGGTAACCGAAAGATAGCAAAATTTGCTATCTGCAAACCCAGGCCTATCTGATTTTTGTAGGCACGGCCATTTCCAGGATATAATTGAGATAGTACAGATCAGAATCATTGAGGCGGAGGCGGCCGCGGAAAGCTACGCGGTCATCGGTCGTATAGCGTTTGGGCTCACCCGGTTTGAGCTTGATGTCCATGACGGTTTCTGGGCCAGCGCCGCCGCAAAAAAAACAAGCCTTGTAAGGCTGCGCACTGAGGACCAGGATAGTCTCATCTCCGGTCTCTTCCAAAGGGATGACGTAGCCTTCGATGATGACCTCTTGCCCAGACAGGGCCTGTACGGAGGCGCCAAAATCCGGATAAGGCACGTAAGCTTGGACCTCTTCGCTGTACTCCTCTTCAAAAGTTACATCTGCCAGTGTTTTCCAGTTGATCAGGATAGCTCCGTCTTGGAATTGATAACGTGCAGTATCTAGCTCTAGAAGCGGCGAGGCTACAGCTAACGTGTCAGTAGTGCGCTGTAGCGTATCCGCTGCAGCGCTCGTTGAGGCTTTAGCTTCCTGTTGTTCTTGATCTTGGCTACAGGAAAAGAGGGCAAGAGCCAGCAGTAAGGGATAACCGGGCGACAACTTCATCGATTGCAAAAATTTAACACGTACACCAATTGAAAAGGGAAGCTGCTGAGCAGCTTCCCTTTCGTATCTGTATTGCAACGGCTTGGGCCGGGCAATTATTTTTTCACCGACTCGACAACAGCCTTGAAGGTTTCCGGGTTGTTCATGGCCAGGTCTGCCAAGACTTTACGGTTCAAGTCGACGTTGTTTTCAGACAGCTGATGGATCAGGCGGGAATAAGACATCCCGTGCTGACGCGCTTCGGCGTTGATACGAGCGATCCACAAGCGGCGGAAAGCACGTTTTTTGGCTTTGCGGTCACGGTAGGCGTAATTGAGGCCTTTTTCTACTGCGTTTTTCGCAACCGTGTAGACCTTGCTGCGGGCACCCCAGTACCCACTGGCCATTTTCAAGATTTTCTTGCGCCGCTTGCGAGATGCTACGGCATTGACTGAACGAGGCATAATACATTTTTTAGTACAGTGCAGAGGTGCCGGCCCAGATTCGGGGCATCGCTTTCATCCTGCACTCTCGTTAAAAAATTAAATGGATTCATTTAGAGCCTATTTGGACTTTAGCAACTGGGCTGCAAACTGCACGTTTTTACCTAGAAGGCCAAAATCCAGGCAGGCTCTTACTTACAGAGCATCCGCTTTACGCGGTCTTCGTTGTGCTCATGCACGACAACAGCGTCACGAAGGCGAAGCTTCGCCTTTTTGCTTTTGTTGCGCATCATGTGCGAAGTTTTTGCCTGGAAGCGCTTTACTTTTCCAGAGCCAGTCACTTTGAAACGTTTCTTGGCACTGGAGTGCGTTTTCATCTTAGGCATGGTAATTGCTTTAAGTCGAAAAAATGATTTTCCGGAAACCGGAGTGCAAATGTATGCTTTTCTGATAGAAATCTAGGCATAGAGCGGAAATAAAAAAAGCTTGCCCCTTGGGGTTTTTCACACAAAAGGGGCTTATTGCCTGTTGAGGGCGCTTAGCGCCGGTACAGTGGGCGGCCTAGTTTTTTTTCTTTTTCTTCGGAGAGATCATGACGATCATACGGCGGCCTTCCATTTTAGGCAGTGCCTCAGCAGCGCCGTACTCTTCAAGCTCTTTGATAAATTTGAGCAGGAGCAGTTCTCCCCGTTCTTTGAAGACGATGGTGCGCCCACGAAAGTGGACATACGCCTTAACTTTTGCCCCGTCTTCTAAGAACCCTTTCGCATGCCGCAACTTGAATTCGAAGTCGTGGTCATCCGTATTAGGACCGAAGCGGATTTCCTTTACAACAGTTTTGGCAGCCTTAGCTTTGATCTCTTTTTCCTTCTTCTTTTTCTCGTAGAGGAACTTATTGAAATCAATAATTTTGACTACGGGGGGTTTAGCATTAGGAGAAATTTCAACGAGGTCCAGCTCTGCTTTGCGAGCCCAATCTCTAGCGGTCCGTGTTGGGTAGACTGTACCGGGCTCAAGGGTTTGCCCAATAGCCGTGCTGATATCTTCTAGGTTATCCCCTACCAAGCGGACTTCAGGTACTCGGATATGCTCGTTGACGCGGTATTCCGGTTTTTGATTGCTGCGGTCGTTGAAGTTCCCTTTTCTTCTTCCAAATCTCTTTGCCAATAGAATGTCGGTTTAATTAAAAAATAATAGAGACAGGCGATGCCACCTGTTTTGAAGCGGTAAAGATGACGAATGTCCCTACCAATTTAAGGAAAAAAGCCAATAAAAAGTTCGGCCTTCCCGATATTTGAGCGAGACAATGCCCAAATCCAAAAAGAGGCACCGCCAGCCCTAGCAGCTGACGGTGCCTTTATGTTGGCTAGAAGGCCGCTTTATCGGCAGCCCTACTCGTTCACATCAGTATTCACCTCTTTGCTCAAGGCAATGCTCAGGCTTTGCCCATCCTCATTAAGGACAGCCTCGAGCGAAGCGCCTTCGCTCAGGTTTTCGTTGAGGATGAACTCTGCAAGCGGGTCTTCGATATACTTTTGGATGGCCCGGTGCAGCGGCCGTGCGCCAAACTGTGGGTCATAGCCTTTTTCTGCCACAAACTTTTTAGCGTCATCAGACAAGCTGAGCTTATAGCCCATGTTGTCGAGGCGTTTGTGCAGGTCTTTGAGGGTGATGTCGATAATGCGGAATATATCGTCCTGATCCAAGCTATTGAAAATGACCACATCATCTACCCGGTTCAAGAACTCAGGGGAGAACGTGCGCTTCAATGCATTTTGGATCACCCCTTTGGCATTGTCATCGGCAGCCTGTGTACGAGCCTGCGTAGCAAAACCAACACCCTGCCCGAAATCCTTGAGCTGTCTGACACCTACGTTTGATGTCATGATAATCAGGGAGTTCTTGAAATCTACTTTGCGGCCGAGGCCATCGGTCAGCTGTCCGTCGTCGAGCACTTGCAGCAAGATGTTGTACACATCAGGGTGGGCCTTCTCGATTTCATCGAGCAGGATTACAGAGTAAGGTTTCCTGCGCACTTTTTCTGTGAGCTGCCCGCCCTCTTCGTACCCTACGTATCCCGGAGGCGCGCCGATGAGGCGGCTCACGGAGAACTTCTCCATATACTCGCTCATATCTATACGGATGAGCGCATCATCGGAGTCGAAGATATAGCGGGCCAGGGATTTGGCTAGCTCCGTCTTGCCCACACCGGTAGGCCCAAGGAAGATGAAGGAGCCGATTGGTTTGGTAGGGTCTTTCAGCCCCACCCGGTTGCGCTGAATAGCACGGGTAATCTTCTTAATGGCATTATCTTGCCCGATGATTACGCCCTGCAGGTCTTTATCCATCCCTACCAGCTTACGGCTTTCGCTTTGCGCCACCCGCTTCACCGGTATTCCCGTCATCATGGAGACCACCTCAGCGATATCCTCTTCTTCGACGGGGTAGCGCTTGGTCTTCACCTCTTCTTCCCATTGGATTTTGGCGAACTCCAGCTGACGGACCAACTTAGACTCTTTGTCTCGCAGGTCGGCAGCTTTTTCGTACTGTTGGTTTTTGACCGCTTGGTTCTTCTGTTCTTTGAGCTCCTCGATTTTCTGCTCGAGCTCTTCTATGTGCTCAGGGACGTGAATATTTTTCAGGTGGACCCGAGCGCCGACTTCATCGAGTACATCAATAGCCTTGTCTGGCAAGAAGCGGTCGCTGATATAGCGGTCACTGAGCTTGACACAAGCTTGCACCGCCTCGTCAGAATAGTTGACATTGTGGAACTCTTCGTACTTTGGGCGGATATTCTGCAGGATGTTCACCGCTTCTTCTGCCGTGGGCGGATCGACGATCACCTTTTGGAAGCGGCGGTCGAGCGCCCCGTCCTTTTCGATGTGCTGACGGTACTCGTCTAACGTAGAGGCACCGATACACTGTAGTTCGCCCCGAGCGAGAGCAGGCTTAAAAATATTGCTAGCATCGAGGGAGCCCGTAGCACCGCCCGCGCCGACAATGGTGTGAATCTCATCGATGAACAGGATAACGTCGCGCGACTTCTCCAGCTCGTTCATAATCGCTTTCATGCGCTCTTCGAACTGCCCGCGGTACTTAGTGCCGGCTACGAGAGCAGCAAGATCGAGCATTACGATGCGCTTATTGAAAAGGGTACGGCTCACTTTCTTTTGGATGATCCTGAGGGCCAGGCCTTCCACGATCGCAGTTTTGCCCACGCCAGGCTCACCTATGAGGATAGGATTGTTCTTTTTGCGGCGGCTAAGGATTTGAGAGACGCGCTCAATCTCATTTTCACGGCCGATGATAGGGTCGAGTTTATCCTCTTCAGCAAGCTTGGTGATATCCCGGCCAAAATTGTCAAGGACAGGAGTCCTGGATTTAGTGCCCCCTTTGCGCTGTTGATAGCGGCCACTGCCCTGATCTTCCTCTTCGTAGGGGTCATCCTGATCGGAGGGCGACTGCGCATAAGGCTCGTTGGGGCGGGTAAAATCCTGCTCCTGCCGCACGTACTCGAGCTCTGCCTTGTAGATGTCGTAATCGACATCAAACTGGTTCAGGATTTTGGAAGCAGGGTTGTCCTTGTGCTTCAAGATAGACAGCAGCAGGTGCTCCGGGCTAATCTCCTCGCTTTTGAGCATTTTAGCTTCGAGGAAAGTTACTTTGAGGACCCGTTCTGCATGCCTGTTCAAAGGCAGGTTGCCCACGTTCAGGGCAGTTTGGCCCGATGGGATACGCTGTACCGACTCCTCCACATTTTGCTGGAGCTCTGCCGGGTTCACATCTAAAGACTCCAAAACCCGCACAGCCAAGCTCCCTTGCTCCGACATGATGCCGATCAACAGATGTTCTGTGCCGATGAAGTCATGCCCCAAGCGGATGGCCGCATCGCGGCTGCGGGAAATGACCTGCTTTACTTTTGGAGAGAAACGTTTATTATTCATAGTTTTCTTTTCTCTTGCTGTTGCGGTGGGTTACAAAACAATATTAAAGCTAATAATCAAAAATACAAAGGCTGGCTGGCTTTAGTTTCACCGTAAAAGCGACTTAACAGTACCTTGACGGAAAGTTGGCGGCCGGGCTGGCGCGGGGGGCTTCAGCGATGAGGCCTCACTTCTGATACCCTGAAAAAACAGTGCCAAACCCTTAACGCCTGCAACTTTGTCGGGCGGCCAGCTTTGGGCAGCGCTTGTTATTTTGGTTGACGTCATTCAAACACTAAAACATTCTATTGTGTTTAAGGTCTCGTAATTCAGTAGTGAATTGATTTTGTTGAACCCTGTTAGGTTTAGTGCTGCTTAATTGATATTTTTGCAGCTGCCCACAACCAAAATGTAATTAACGCATCTATGGAATTCAAAATAAAGACGGAAGAGCGGTACACCGTTTTCGCGGTAGAAGAGGAGAATTTCAACTCCCTTATTGCGCCTGAAGTAAAATCTGAGCTGGTCCTTCTTTCAGATAAAGGGGTGAAAAATCTGATCATGGACCTCTCCAAGGTAAAGTATGTCGATTCGTCAGGCTTGAGCGCCATTCTGACAGCAGACCGCCTTTGGAAGAAGCTGGGCTCGTTCGTCCTCTCTGGCGCAGAACAGCCTGCAGTCAAAAAGCTGATTGAAATATCCCGGCTGGACTCTGTCCTGACGCTGGTCCCTACTGTTTCCGAGGCCATTGACTATGTGTTCATGGAAGATATTGAACGAGAGCTCAACGACGAGGATTAAGCGCCTATCTGGACTTTAGCAGCCGGCTATCCCGTTAGACAGCGGGGCATTTTCCTGATTATATTCCGCGTTCCAAAAATCCTCCTTTAACTTATTAGGCTAAACTCCGGTTTTCATGCCTTGTCTAGCTCAAAAACTGCAAGTTCTCGCCTAGAAAGCCAAAACCCAAACCGGCCTAAGCATTGGCCCACCTAGGCATACCAACGGCGCACTAAAACTCCTTGAAGTTAGTGCGCCGTTGGTATTTGGGCCGCCCGCGATTACCCCTACACAAGCCTCTGCCCGCTTATGAAATTTGAACTACAGCTACTCGGCACTAATGGGGCATTGCCCGCCCACGGCCGCTTCCCTACCCAACAAGTGCTGCAAGTGCATCATAAGCAGTTCCTTATCGATTGTGGAGAAGGCTTGCAAATGCAGCTGGACCAATCACAGGCGCGCCCTGGCCATATCCAAACCATCTGCATCAGCCACGAACATGGGGACCACATCCTCGGGCTTCCCGGGCTGCTCTCCTCGTGGGCGCTCAACACGCGCGAAAAGCCGGTGGACATTTACGGCCCTCCGGCAGTCGGCGATTTTTTAAAAGCTTTCCAACACCTATTCCAGCATTTCCCCTATGCCATCAACTTTAACCCCGTAGAATCTTCTGCCCCATCTATCATCTATGAGGATCAGCTGCTGCAGATCACTGCATTCCCGCTCAGGCACCGTGTCCCTACTTATGGGTATTTGTTCCGGGAACAGCCACAGCCGCGGCGCATGCTGAAATCGGCTATCGAGCGTTACCGCATCCCTTTTGCTGCCATCCCCGGCATCAAGAACGGCCAAGGCTACCACAGCACGGAGGATGGCTACATACCTAATGATGAACTGACTGCCCCTCCCCCACGCCCGCGGTCTTATGCTTTTTGCTCAGACACAGCCTACCATGAGCCTTTAGCAGAATGGCTGGCCGGCACCGACCTGATATACCATGAAGCCACCTTTAGCGAGCGGCACAAGGAACAGGCCCGGAAAACTATGCACGCTACAGCAAGCCAAGCTGCGCAGATCGCCCTTCTTGCAGGGGCCAGGCAACTGGTCATCGGGCATTACTCCCCAAGGTATAGAACACCAGACCGGCTGTTGTACGAAGCTTGCGCGGTCTTCCCCAATACCTTTTTGGGGGCAGACGGGATGATCGTCCCCCTTCTTTACCAATGATCAAGGCATTAAGCCAGCTTGCTCATGTCGCGGATCAGAATGCTGCGCCGGTTGAAATAAATGAGATTGGACTTCCGCAGGTCGTTCATGACAGAGGTGACCGTCTGACGGGAAGTGCCCGTGATATTAGCGATATCCTGCTGCGTAAGGGTATGCTTGATGAGCGTTTCAAACCCTACCTTGCGCCCCCGCCGCTGGGCGGTATCCTTCAGGAAAGCGATAATCCGCTCTCTGGCATCTTTGAAGATCAACGACTCCAAACGCTGCTCTACATGCTGCAGCCGCATCCCGATAAACTCCAAGACCCGCATCGCCAGCCTGTGGTCTTTGCGCATCAAATGCTGCATATCGACCACCCGGATGCTGAGCGCTTCTGTCCCGGCTTTGATGGCATAGGCAAAATCTTTCCGCTTCAGCTCTCCGGCAAGGGCCAGCTCCCCAATCAGCGTGATCGGGTGCAGAACGTGCTTGATCACCTCCCTGCCATCATCGGCGTAACCCCCAATTTTCACTACCCCCTTTTTGAGCAGGAAAATGCGGTCAGAGCGGTCGCCGGTAGAGTAAATAGGCTGCAAACGGTCAAAGCTATGCTCTTCCATCCGTGCGCACAGGAAATCCAAGTCATCTTCTGAAATCCCATTGAACAGGGGGAATAGCTGCAGTATGTCTTTTGAAAACCCTTTCTTGTCATTCATGGCCGGTCTGTTTTGGTTATTGGATGTTGCAAATATGCTACATCGCTCTTGGCCATTCTAGTACATAATCCTATGTTTGTTATCAGCAAAACCAAATCAAATAAACACAACTACATGATTAACAATCATTTAAAACTATTATTTACCCAAAAAAGTTTTTTTGCATCTATATTTAGCGCGAATCAGCCACAGCACGATCTGCCCCCTTTGTACACCGCATCCTGTCACAGATCACAAATTGAACCTTAAAAAACACCAGGGGCTAAGGCTATAACAGACCTGATGTGCCGGGCCAGTGTGGCAGGAAAAACATGTTGCTTTCAACCACGCGCCGGCTTTTTCCGGGGAGCTTAGCCTAGTGAAAAGGGACATAGCGCAGGAAGGAAGAAGCCCTTGGGCGTAACCCCAGATTATCGTATGCGCCCATGCTTTTCGGGCTTCAGGCTGGCATTGGCCTAGCGCTGCGGAGGGGTTTAAGCCCGATAGGGCCGAGCGGACAGCGAGCCCCGGAGCATAGCGGCACCTGCCTTCAGGCAGGGGCAGGCCCCTAGCGGAGCCACCTTAACTGAACCCCAGCCCAAAACGGGAGGCCCAGCACCAAAACCTGCTGACGCTTGAGGGGCTAGCCGCTAGCTCTCCCTGGTAAAGACAAACTCCCGGGGGCCAGAAAGGCCTTCGTTGAAGGCATAGCCGTCCATATCAAAACCTTTCAGCTCTTCTGGCTCGGCAATATTGTTCTTCACGGCATACCGGCACATCATGCCCCTCGCTTTTTTTGCAAAAAAGGCAATGATCTTGTAGCCCCCATTTCGGTATTCTTTAAACGCGACCTGGTAGAGCTCCGCCTTCAGCTCTTTGGGCTGTACGGCAGAGAAATACTCGTTTGAAGCCAGGTTGACCACCGCTTTGTGCCCTTCTTTAGCCAAATCATCGTTGATGAGGTTGGTAATGCTGCTGCCCCAGTATTCGTAAAGGTTCTTCCCCTTGGCTGTCTTCAGGCGGGTGCCCATTTCCAGGCGGTAGGGCTGCATCAGGTCGAGGGGGCGCAGCAGGCCGTACAGCCCCGAGAGGATGCGAAGGTGGCGCTGGGCATAATCCAGCTCGGCAGCAGAAAAATCATCTGCGCCCAGCCCTGTGTACACATCGCCTTTGAAGGCCAAAAGGGCTTGCTTAGCATTGGACAGGTCGAAGGGCGCCTCGAAATCTTGGTAACGCTCTCGGTTTACCGTGGCAAGGTCCTCACTGATTTTCATCAGCTTCATCAGCTCAGCTTCTGTCTTCTGCTTTAGGATGTCAATGAGCCCCTGGCTGTGAGCCAAGGAGCGGGGCTGTGTGTGCTTGTCTGTAGCGGCTGCTGAGAAATCCAGCGTCTTGGCTGGGGAGATTAGGAATAGCATAATCGATCTATAGTTTACAGTGCGGTTTGGCGTTTGGGTATAACAACACAAAAGCAGCACATCGGTTGGGGGGAGGGCGAAAATCAAGTTACAACCTAATCACATAAAAGTGCCGAATTGTGACATCGATGCGGCCAGCAGTCTGCTTCAGCTGGGCTCAACCCTAGCCCATCTGCGCATTTTAGCCATATTCAATCAAATATGAGAAAACATAAAATGTAACAAAATCACATGATCGTTACACTACTTATGGAAATTACATTTATATTTGATGCATAATCTTAAAAAGTAGTTTTTGTGTTTATTTGTTTGGGTTAGAGGCCCTTACTTCTCGTAAGTAAGGGTTTTTTTTTGCCTGAAAGCCCCTGTTGAAAAAGCGAGACGACAAAGCCCCGCTGCGCCAGATATGGCACAGCGGGGCTTTGAGAATATGCAGCAGGCTGCGCACAGCAGCTGCTGTTTAAGGCTCGTTAGTTGTTGAACATGCCGTTGTCGTTGGCAGGGAGGCCAGCAGGCTCTTCCGGCTTTTTCACGACCTCGCCCTTGATGGTCAGCATCTGCTTCTCAGAGCCTGCGTTAGTGGTCAGGGTCACGCGCTTGGTGAACTTGCCGAGGCGGTTGGTGTCGTAGCGCACCTTGATCTCGCCAGCTTCGCCCGGGCCGATCGGCTCTTTTGGGAAAGTAGGCACAGTGCAGCCGCAGCTGCCTTTGGCGTTGGTGATGATGAGCGGCTCAGTGCCCGTATTGGTAAACTTGAACACGCGGTAAGGGTCTGCCCCCTGCTCGATCGTGCCATAGTCTACGGTTTCAGCTTCGAAGACCATCTGTGGGCCTTCCTGTGCTTCTTCAGCAGCGACCTGCTGTGCAGCGGATACATCGTTTTGGCTGAAGCCAACAGCTACGAAGAGAGCCATCAGTGCGGCTACGGAGAATAATTTTTTCATTACGAGTTTATTTTGTTGATCTTATGAATTTTGGAATACGACAAAAATAACAGGATTGCCTCCAAATAAAAAGCATGCCACCCATCAATATGGTTAATGAGATGTTAATCCAGCTTGACAGCCGGCTTTAGCTATTTCCAGCAAACAATTCCAACCGAACTTTGTCTTATTTACGATATCCAAAGCCAAATTATTTGTATATTGGCAAACCCTAGCCTCAGCCCATTGAAATTAAATTTCGCAAAAGAGCGGATACTACCAAATAATAACCAGATTAACCGATAAATGTATGCTGAATCCATCAACTGTGAAGGAGTCTGCCCTGACCGAGGGCGAGCTCTCCAGAGCATCAATTATCAAAGATTTTGAAATTTGCTGCATCAGCCGGGAGGTCAGCCTGCTTGCCCGTAAAGAAGTGCTGACCGGCAAAGCCAAATTTGGCATTACCGGAGATGGCAAAGAAGTGCCACAAGTAGCTATGGCCCGCGCCTTCCAAAAAGGCGATTGGCGCAGCGGCTATTATCGCGACCAGACTTTCATGCTTGCGCTAGGCCTCGCCAAGGTAGAGGACCTTTTCGCACAGCTCTATGCCGACCCCGACAACGACCCTTTCTCCGGTGGCCGGCAGATGAACAGCCACTTCGCGACCCCCACTATCGGCCCCGACGGGCAATGGCTCCCCCATACCGAAGCTTATAATGTGAGCTCAGATATTTCCAGCACTGCCGGGCAGATGGCACGCGGCCTGGGGCTGGCACTAGCCTCCAAACATTACCGGGCCAACGCAGCCCTCCTCAAAGATGCCCCCTTCTCCCGCAATGGGCAGGAGGTCGCATTCTGCACCATAGGGGATGCCTCTACATCCGAAGGGGTCTTCTGGGAAACCATCAACGCTGCTGCTGTGCAGCAGGTGCCCTTGGCCATCTCTGTATGGGACGACGGCTACGGCATCTCTGTGCCCATTGAGTACCAAACAGCTAAGGCTAGCATTTCCAAAGCGCTGCAGGGCTTTCAGGCTTCCGAAGGCGAGAATGGCATTGATATTTATGTACTGAAAGCTGGGCAATACCTGGAGCTCGTGGAGGCTTACACCAAAGGGATTGCTCAGATGAGGAAGACCCACCGCCCTGCCCTTTTCCATATCCGCGAAGTGACTCAGCCTCAGGGCCACTCCACCTCGGGCTCCCACGAGCGGTACAAATCCAAAGAGCGCCTGCAGTGGGAAAAAGACAACGACTGCATCTTGCTCATGGAGCAGTGGATGGCCAAAGAAGGCATACTCACTCAGGAGGAGGCCAAAGCCATCCGCAAAAAAGCGAAAACAGAAGTCAAAGCGGCCCGCGACCGGGCATGGAAGGCCGTCAATGCCCCTGCCAAAACAGCCGTCGCCGAGCTCAAGGCCGTATTCGCGCAAGTGCCCGCAGATGGCGGCGCTTGTGACGCCCTGAAGCAGGAGCTCGACCGCCTCTTGCACCCCGTAACTGCGGAAGCCCTGCAGCTGGCGCGCCGCATGAAACATCAGCTGCTCGGCAGCAGCAGCCCAGCCTTGGCACCGCTAGAGGCTTGGATCAAAAAAACTTACAGCCATGCCGGGCAGCAGTACCACCGGCACCTTTACAGCGAGTCCGAAGGCGCTGCGCTGCGGGTGCCTGTGACCCCCGCTAACTACAGTGAGCAATCGCCACTGAAAAACGGCTATGAGATACTGAATGCCTTTTTCGATGCCAAAATGCAGGCTTGCCCGGAGCTTTGTGCTTTCGGCGAAGACGTAGGGCACATCGGCGATGTGAATCAAGGCTTTGCCGGGCTGCAACAGAAATACGGCAAGGAGCGCATTTTCGATACCGGCATACGGGAGTGGACCATCATGGGGCAAGCCATTGGCATGGCCATGCGCGGGCTGCGCCCTATCGCTGAAATCCAATACCTCGACTACCTCATCTATGGCCTCGAGCCCCTGACCGATGACCTTGCCACCTTGCGGTGGCGAAGCAACGGGCAGCAAAAGGCACCGGCTATCATCCGCACCAGAGGCCACCGCTTGGAAGGCATCTGGCATGCGGGCTCTCCCATGGGCATGATCCTCAATGCCCTGAGAGGGATGTACGTGCTAGTGCCCCGCAATATGGTGCAGGCCGCCGGGTTCTACAATACCTTGCTTCAATCTGACGATCCCGCCCTTGTCGTAGAATGCCTCAACGGGTACCGACTCAAAGAGCGGCTGCCGGACAACCTCAGCAGCTATACGCTGCCATTAGGCGTGCCTGAGGTGCTACAGGCAGGCACAGATGTGACCTTGGTGACTTATGGCTCCTGCGTCAGGATAGCAGAAGAAGGTGCCCGCATGCTTAAAGCAATCGGCATATCCGTAGAGCTCATTGATGTGCAGTCCTTGCTACCTTTTGACCTCGAGCACAGCATTGCCGAGTCTTTGAAAAAGACCAACCGGATCGTATTTATGGACGAAGATGTCCCTGGCGGGGCCACCGCCTTTATGATGCGGCAGGTGCTTGAAGAGCAAGGCGGGTATGCTTACTTGGATTCGCCACCTCTCACGCTTACGGCCAAAGCCCACCGCCCGCCCTACGGCTCTAATGGGGATTACTTTACCAAACCCAGCCCGGAGGATGTCTTCGAGTCCATTTATCAGCTGATGCACGAAGCGGCCCCGGGGCGCTACCCTATGTAGCACCAACCCTCCACCACTGCCCAAAAAGGGGAGCTGCACAGTGCAGCTCCCCTTTTTTATCCTGCCATCTCATCCGCTGTAAAACCATCTCACAAAAATCAAGCAGGCCCTGGCAATGGAAGAATAACATAGCCTGACCTGTTGAGTGCTTTTAGAAGGAAAAGCCTTGGGGCCTACCCAAACGCCTACGAGATATGCACTGCCTCTAAAGAACGGAAGGCCCGAGGAGCCGCCTGAAGCCCTCTATATTAAGACACGAGCTACTAAGCTGGCTGCCAATAAATCTTATGGTTCGGGTACTCCTTGTAGAATTCGTATTTAAGGATATCGTGAGTGGTGATGATGCCAACCAAATCCTTAGCTTCATTAACGATAGGGAGCCCGTGGAACAGATTTTCCAGGAAGACTTCAGCTGCTGCGCCAATTTTATCGTCAGGGCTAAGGGTCGCGACTTTGGTCGTCATCACATCTCCCACTTTGATGCTACGGTACTCATCTTGACATTTGCCCAAGCGCACAAGGTCGTAGGAAGTAATGATGCCCATTAGGCGGTGCCCCTCTACAACAGGGATGTGGTGGATGTGCTTGAAAAACAGGATTTCTTTGACGGCTTCCAACGTATCGGTAGGCCTGACGGTCACTACCTTGCGCGTCATGATAGAGGATATAGGTTCGTTCATCATAGGGCAGCAGATTTATAGTTCAACAAATCATTGACCCCTATAATTTAAGCAAAAATTTGCTCAATACAAACTCTTGCCATCTTTTTATCGGCTAAACCAGGGTACTGCAACCAAAAAATAAACCAAATAGAAAAAGCCAGGTTGTTGTTTTTTGAGCACCCACCTACCCCTGTAGGATGTGGGGCCTGCCCCTGCCAACCGGCAGGTGCCGCTATGCTCCGGGGCTCGCTGTCCGCTCGGCCCTAACGGGCTTGCCCCCCCCTTCGCAGCGCTAGGCCAGTACCGTCATGCTATAAAAGGCCGCAGCATATTGGTTTGCGCCCGGCCAAATCAGCAGGGCTCAGGCTTCGGCAAACTTATAGCCTACCCCTCTTACAGAAAGAAAGAACTCTGGCGCTTTAGGGTCTTTCTCGAAATACTTCCGGAAGGAAAGGATAAAATTATCGATCGTGCGGGTAGAAGGGTACACATCGTAGCCCCAAACCGACTGCAATATCTGCTGCCGGGAAACGACCTCCCCCCTTCGGTCTACCAGCAATTTCAACAACATAGCTTCCTTCTTAGTGAGGGTGAAACTGCCAGGGTTGCCTTTGGCTTCATAGGTCGCAAAATTGACCCAGTTGTTGCCAAAGGAGAATTCATCAGGGGTGTTGTCGGGGCTTTTGCTCGTCCGTTTTATCAGGTTATTGACACGCAGCAGCAGCTCTTCGAGGTTGAACGGCTTAGTCAGGTAGTCATCCGCCCCTTTCTTGAGCCCGGCGATCCGGTCTTGGGCAGAATCTTTGGCTGTCAGGAAAATGATCGGCACCTCCCGGTTGGTCAGCCTTACCTGTTCACAGATCTGAAACCCATCTACCTCGGGCAGCATAACATCAAGGATGAGCAAGTCGAAATGCTGCTCCCTCGCAAATTTGAGGGCATCTTTGCCATTATCTGCGGCGACGACCTCAAAATCTTCCATTTCCAGGTTCAGCTTGATGACGTCCTGAATGTTCTCTTCGTCTTCAACGAGCAATATGCGCATAACTTCGTTTGAGTAAGAATTGGCTTTAAATGAAGAAAGTCAGGCTTTCATCGGCTGTAAGGGCTGCTGCGGAGCTTCCCATGCCTTGCCCATTGGGAAGCGAACGCGGAACAAAGTGCCCTTGGGGCTGTTGTCTGCTATTTCTATCTGCCCATGATGCGCCTTCACGATCCGTTGCACGATGTATAAACCCAATCCAGTGCCTTTTGTTTTGCGGGTATCCTCACTCCCGACCCGATAGAATTTTTGAAAAACCAGAGGCTTCTCCTCCTCGGGGATCCCATGCCCCTGATCCGCGAACTCCAGAATCAGGGCATCAGGCTCTTCGAATATATTCACTTCAATTTCAGCTGGCTTAGGCGAGTACTTGACTGCATTTTCCATCAGGTTGAGCATGACAGAGGTCATACCGGTACGGTCTCCCCTAAACTTTCTGACTGCAGAGCGCTTATCAAAATGGAAGCGGGCGTCCGGGTATTTTGCTTCTAGTGTTTCCACCAAGTCTTCCAGCATTTGGGGCAGGTCAAGGTCTTCCTGTAGCGGCTTGTAAGCGGCCTCCAATTTTGCAGAGAGCAACAAATCGTTGACCAGCCCATTCAGCCGCTCGGTTTCTACCAAAGCACTACGGGTAAGCCGTTCCTTCTTGTCCGCAGGCAGCTCCCGCTTCTGGAACGTCTCCAAAACCAGCCGGATGCTCGCAATGGGCGACTTCAGCTCATGCGTGATGGAAAGCAGAAAATTGCGCTGCTGACGGGCGGCTTCCATTTCTTTGTTGTAAGACCGGTTGATGAGCCACATCCCTATCAGCAGGGTAAAAATGATGACCCCGGCTTCCCCCAATATCATGTACTCCTGCCGGGTGTACTGAGCCTTCAGCTCTTGATAGGGCGCTGAGCTCAAAAATTCCTGCTCGCTGCCTACACTGCCCTCTGCTACCATGAGGATGCGCATCTTATCCCGTTTGGCTAAAAAGGCATCGTTGTTCTTGGTGTACAGCAGCACAGACCACCATGCGAAAGCCAACATCATATAGGCGATCACACCGTAAGACAACAACCTCAAACGGACATTACGAGACTTTTCCATTGCTTGCGGTTTAAGGAGCTGTTCAAGGCAGCCCAGCGCTTAGACTATGTTGGGGCAATAAGGCTCGCTACCATTAGCCCTGAGCGAAAACGACATCCAATGCTTCTTCCATGATGGCTGCGGCCTGGTCCAGGTCAGCTTCGGTATGGGCGGCAGAAACGAAGCCCACTTCGTAGCCCGAAGGCCCCAGGTAAACCCCTCTCAACAACAACTCCCGGTGCAGCTTTTTGAAATACTCCATCCCAGCCGGGTCAATCTGATCAGCCCGGGTGATGCGCTGCCGCGTAAAAGCGATCCAGAAGATAGATCCGATCTGCTCCAAGTGCATATCATAACCTTGCCGGTCGGCATAGTGCTGTATCCTATCGACGAGCCTCCGCGTGCGGGCTTCTTGCCCCTCATAAAATCCAGGGGCCAGCAGCTGCTGCAAAGTGGCATACCCTGCTGCCATAGCTACCGGGTTAGCAGAAAGGGTGCCCGCTTGGTAAACGGGGCCATCGGGGGAAATGTGGCTCATCACCTCATGGCTACCGCCGTAAGCCCCAACCGGCATCCCCCCGCCAATAATTTTGCCGTAGGTAATGATATCGGGCTGTATGCCATAATACCCTGCTGCGCCTTCAAACCCGACCCGGAAGCCAGAAATGACTTCATCGAAAATAAGCAGCACGCCGTATTTATAACATTTCAAACGCAGGCATTCCAAGAAGGAGGCATCTTGTAAGAGCAAGCCATTGTTGGCAGGCACCGGCTCCACAATCACGCAGGCAATTTCTCCAGCGTAAGCGCGCAAGGTATCGTCCAGCGCCTTGCGGTCATTGAGCGGGAGGACCAGGGTCTCTTTTACAAAAGATTCAGGTATGCCCGCCGAAGTGCTTTCGCCAAACGTGGCCAGGCCGGAGCCGGCTTTGACCAGCAATGAATCTACATGCCCATGATAGCAGCCCTCGAATTTTACCACCTTGCTCTTGCCGGTAATGCCCCGCGCCAGGCGGATAGCAGACATGACCGCCTCTGTGCCTGAGCTGACAAAGCGTATTTTATCGATAAACCGGTTGTGGTCCACGATGAGCTTCCCGAGCTCGTTGCCCAGGCGGGTGGGGGTGCCAAAAGAAGTGCCACGGGCAACCGTAGAAACAATCTTTTCCCGTACCGCCTCATTATTGTGGCCCAAGATAAGGGGCCCCCAAGAGCCACAGAAATCGATATAGGTGTTATCATCCTCATCGGTGATCCGGCAGCCGTTGCCTTCTTTTATAAAGAGCGGCGGCCCAAAGACAGATTTGAAAGCGCGGACCGGAGAGTTGACCCCGCCCGGGAAATATTGCTTGGCTTCTTCGAATAATTCAGCGGAGCGTTGCCGTTTAAGGATGATCTCGTTTTTTTCCATGCAGCGTCAATATTTTGACTTGCAAAGGTAAGCAGAATTCGGCTTGCAGGTTGTCAGAGGAGAGTAAATAGGGAGGGTAAGGGCAGATCGGCTGAAAGGGGGGCAGGCTATTGGCTTTCTGCCATCAGCTTGCCTAAGAACTTGAGCATATTCTTTTTAACGATTTCCCTGACCCGCAGGAATTCACGTTCAACCCTTTCGGGGGCACCGGTGGCCAGAGCCGGATCGGGGATATCAAAGTGAATGTGCTCATCGTAAGAAAGCCCGGCAAGGTCAGCGTCCGCAGCACGATTGCAGACCGTGATCAAGTAGTCGAAATGCTGGCCATAAAATGTGCTCAACGGCTTAGAAAGCAGGCCTTCTGTATCGATATTGTCTTCCTCCATGACCTTGATCGTCATAGGATTGACCCCCTGATCCCTCAGGCCGGCACTTTCGACTTCCAGCAGCTCGTTGGCGTAAAAGCGCAAATAGCTTTCCGCCATCTGGCTCCTGCATGAATTACCGGTGCAAAGCACCAGGACCCTCTTCATAGGTTGCATATTTAAGAAGGCAAAAAAATCCAGAAGCAGGACAACAGTACAACAACTCGGGACCAATGCCCGGGCAGACCATATAAAATACTGCTCCTTACTTCAAGTTAACACAAAGTTAACACGAATAACTTAAAAATGCAGCCTATGCCAAGAAAGAAAAGGGGGCTGGGAAACAAATCAAAGGCAAGGGGGAAAATAGAATTCTGCCAATGAGGGGATCAGTAAGGGCACCGGCTAAGCATGGGCTGATTCTGCCAAAACAGATTTCCCGATACCGGCAAATGGTCTTTTTTTAACCAATTCCGTTTTTTTCGTATCAATATGAGACAAGGAATAACCAAAAACCTTCAAACCGCTGAACAACAGAAAGATAAAGGCCCTTCAGTATTACGCTTCATCAGAATGTAGGGCATCCAATGCCCCGCCCACTGTTCCAACTGCCGCGGCTGCCGCCGCTTAAGCGGAAAGAGAGGGAGACGCCGCCGATGTAGTACCAGTCGTCATAGTCGCCTCCGCGAGAATAGCTGCCATCTAGGTCAGGGTCTTCCACGAAAGGCAAGCTCAGGCGGGCAGCCAATTCTCCATTGCCTTCCAGCACATCCCCATAATTAAAGGAATTCGCACTGACATCATCCAGGTAGTCTGTGAAAAGTTTGCGCCCGCCAAACTCCAGCCCAAGGGTAACTTGGTCAGAAAGCAGGATTTTGACGCCCAAGCCGAGCGGTATCGCCCATTGGGTAAGCGAATAAGGCGCATCGTAGCCAGGCAGGCCCTGCCCTTCGGTGCCCAAGGGCTGAAGCTGCACAAAATCGCCATCAAACTCAGCTTCTGGGCTAAAACGGAAGACCGCCCCTCCACCAAACACATAAGGCGCGATGCGCTGCCCGATTGTAAAAAGATTGAGCTCCCCGACCAGAGAAAACTCTGTGATGCGGCTGCGGAAAGACAGCCCGCTGAGCGCTAGCCCATTTTCTGAGGCATCTGCAGTGACCGTGCCAGCACTTACCCCGGCGCGCAGCGCGAATGCCCTGCCAACCCCAAAACGGGCGAAGGCGCCAAAAGCAGGCCGGACATCCTGGAAATATAGCCCTATCTCTTGGGGGGACAAATCTCCGCTGTAGAGGGAGACGCCGCCCATAACGCCAATCTCAGTTTGAGCCTGTAGGCGGGGGGCGCCTAAAAAAACGATCAGGGAAACGAATAACGGTAAGCTGAAGTGCACATTTCTCATAGTAATAGCCATTTGGGATCAATTAGGAGCGCCTAACGGGGCCTGCCCACAAAAAGGAGGAGGCTGACAATCTTCCTAACGCTGCCCGGCAGGCAAAATTTCGCGGGCATTGCAAAAAAACTTTACCGCTCGTCCTACAAGCCCAGAAGATAGCCTAAAGCGAGCGCCCGGTTGGCTTCTTGAAGGACGGGCAAGGCACTGGGTCTGACAGCATTTTGTGTATGCCCCGGCCAAAGTTGTAGGAAACGGTGAGGTTCATGAGGTAGGCCCAATCCCGGGAAGCACCGCCCCTGCGATAATCGGTATCCACTGCCTCTGCGCCGCCCAGCCGAGGGGAGCTCAGGCTCGCAGCGAGCGGCCCGTTGCCCAAAAAAACATCCTGATGGTTGATCAGCCGATCGCTCACATCGTCCAGATAATCGGTCTGCATAAAACGGGCCCCGAACTCCAGCCCGAACGTAAAGTTGCGGGTAATGAACTTGATACCGGCCCCGAAAGGCAGCATCGGCTGAGTGAGCCGGTAGGGGGCATCGTAGCCCGGAAGCCCCTGCCCTTCTGTGCCCAGCGGCTGAAGCTCGACCCACTCTCCGTTTACCTCGCGCCGAGGGTTGAAATGCATTAGCCCAATGCCGCCAAATACATAGGGGAAGGTGAAACTGTACTCGGTGTGCCGGATCCGGATGGCATGCCATTCCGCAATAGCGGAAAACTCTGTGAAGTTGGTCTGAAAAGCCAGCCCGCGCTGCACACGGTGGGTACGGCTGTCATCGCCGGCAATAGAGGCAAAATTAAGGTTGAAACGGGATGACCATTTATTGCTCGTCGACAGCCGGCAAAAGATGCCTGCTGCCGGGCGCATTTCCTGAAGTCTTTGCAAAGGGGAATTGGGGGAAAGGTCGCCACTGTAGAAGGCAGCCCCGAAATTGAAGCCCAGATCGATAAATTGTGCAGGAAGGGAAGCCGCTGACAGGGATAGGAACGCCATGACGCTCACGGATAGCCTTAGCGCTTTTTGCATAGTTTTGGGATTTTGTAGCACGCTTTTTGGTAAGTAGCCGGCAGCTATGAGCTGACGTTGTTCATTAAGCTGGTCTCAAAAGTAAAAAATATATTTAAAAAAAATCCCTGCGTGGCGTGGCAGGCCCTGCTGTGGAGGCTGCAGTACCGTACAAGCCCCAAAAAGCACTGGGCGGAGCTGGCAGGGCGTGGGCCAAAATATCGCCGTTGTTTATGCTTTTCGGGCTCTAGTGCCTCAAGCCATAAATCCTTGCCACCCCAAGTTTCGTTCTTTTCCGCCTACTCTTCGTTAAAGAACCGCTCCTTTAGCTCGGGCTAAAGTCGCGAACCTTCGCCTTGATTAGCCGGAAAATAACTTCAACTTAAGTATCAGAGATTTATGGCTTAAGGCACTAGCCTGGCATTGGCCTAGCGCTGCGGAGGGGTGGCCGAAGGCCAGACCCGACGCCTGTAGGGCGAGGGGCCGAGCGGACAGCGAGCCCCGCAGCATAGCGGCACCTGCCCGCTGGCAGGGGCAGGCCCCCATCCTTGCGGAAGGGGCAGGCAAAAAAAGGGCCATCTGGTTTGCGCCCAGCTGGCAAATATCTGCCTAACTTTAACCAATAGCTGTTTGAAAGCGTTTTCGAATCGGGCGAGCATGATAACCGGAAGCCCTCCCCCATGAAAATGGCCTTATGATCAAACTGTGGCCAACTTGCCGGCAGCTTCCGGTAATTTGCCCTCCTTTTTCCATCCCATACAAAGACTGCCACATTATTATGGCCAGAAGAAAAACTCAGGACCCGGAACAACCCAAGGTCAAACTCACTAAAGAAAAACTAAAAGATGCGGCCCGCATCTTCAGGTTCATCCGGCCCTACCGCTTTGCCTTCGGCTTCGGCCTGGTGCTCCTCTTCCTTTCCTCCCTCACCTTCATGGTTTTCCCTTATCTTTCTGGCTTGATGGTAGACATCGCGCAGGGCGAACAGGGGATGGAGATCGACTTGGGGGATGTGGGGTGGATACTCGCAATTGTCCTTGTTGTACAAGGCGGCGTATCTTATCTGCGGATCTATCTATTTGCCATTGTCAGCGAAAAAGGGATAGCAGATGTGCGCCGTGCGCTGTACGAAAAGCTGATCACCATGCCCATGACTTTCTTTGAGGAGTCGCGGGTCGGCGAGCTCGTCAGCAGGCTGACCTCTGACGTAGAGAAGCTGTACAACGCTTTTTCCATTACCTTGGCGGAATTCCTGCGGCAGATCATCATCTTGGTAGCGGGCATCATATTTTTGGCCTTCCGGGCCCCTACCCTTTCGCTTATCATGCTGGGCACTTTCCCAGTGGTCATCATCGGGGCTATGTTCTTCGGCCGCTTCATCCGCAAATTGTCCAAGGAGCGGCAGGAGGAGCTGGCGGAGTCGAACAACATTTTAAACGAGACCATGCAGGCCATACAGGCGGTCAAATCGTTCACCAATGAGCTCTTCGAATCCCTGCGCTACGGCAAGCGGATCGAGCGGGTGGTGGGCATGTCTTTGAAGTACGCCCGCTGGAGGGCACTGTTCACGGTTTTCATCGTCACCTTCCTCTTTGGGGCCCTGTTCTTCATCATTTGGCAAGGGGCTAGCCTGGTACAATCGGGCGAGATGACTGTGGGCCTGCTCATCGAGTTTGTAGCCTATACTGCTATCATTGGCGGCTCGATTGCTGGCCTGGGCAATTTTTACACCGAGCTGCTGGGGGCCATCGGTGCTACAGAGCGCATCCGGGAAATCCTGGACGAGACGGCAGAGGTCAGCATCAGGGCTCACGGTGAGGCCCCAGCACATTCCTTCGAAGGCCGGATTGCCTACGAGTCGGTCCACTTCCGCTACCCTACCCGGCCCGACATTGAAGTCCTCAAGGGCCTCTCTTTTAGCGTAGAGCCCGGGCAGAAGGTAGCTCTTGTCGGGACTAGCGGAGCCGGCAAGTCGACCATTGTACAATTGCTGCTGCGCTACTACGGCCTGCAGGGCGGGGAGATCAAGGTAGATGGGCAGCCCATTTCAAGCTACGACATCACTGCTTACCGCAAAAACATGGCGATAGTGCCTCAGGAGGTCATCCTCTTTGGCGGCTCAATACGGGAGAACATTGCCTACGGCAAGCCTGGGGCAACGGAAGAAGAAATCACAGAAGCTGCCCGGCAGGCCAATGCATGGAGCTTTATTTCCGGGTTCCCGGAAGGGCTCGACACCCTGGTGGGCGAGCGGGGCGTCAAGCTATCGGGCGGGCAGCGGCAGCGCATTGCCATTGCCCGGGCTATCCTGAAAGACCCGGCTATACTCCTCCTCGACGAAGCCACCTCAAGCCTCGACGCGGAATCGGAGAAAGCCGTGCAAGACGCGCTCAATACGCTCATGGAAGGCCGGACTTCCATCATCATCGCCCACCGCCTGGCCACCATCCGCGATGTGGACCAGATATTCGTGATCGATGATGGCCGGATAATCGAGCAAGGCACGCACACTGAGCTCTCTGCCCGGGAAGACGGCGCCTACAACACCCTCGCTAAGCTTCAATTTGAACCGATTCAGTGAGCTGGAAAGAGAAACTAAGGTACTTCTTGTCGGGCATGGCGGTACTGCTGGCGGTGGCCGCCTATACCTTTGAGTTTGAATGGTTCAACCGGACCATTGATGTCGCCCGCCTAGTGGTGGGCAGCCTCTTCGTAGGCGCAGGGGCAGGGTGGCTGCTTGCCCGGCCTTATGCCCGGCAATGCCCCGGCCTCACAGCCAAGGTACAGGTATACGTGTTTTTCATCATCAGCTGTGCCGTTTTTGCCCCCCTTGGCGGCAGCTTAAGCAACCGTTGGGCCAGCAGGGGTAATGCCCGCCTGCTCCCCGTGATTTTTGTCAGCCAAACGCCTTATTTTGGCAGCACAGGGGAGCGTGGGGCAGAAACCCGGCAGCTGCCGAAGGGCTACCGGATTACTTTTTATCGCCAAGAGCAATTCAGGACGGTCAAGAACCCTGTGCCCATCAACCCAGCCCCCCAAAGGGGCGATACAGTCAGCCTACGCTTCATCCCGGGCTTTTGGGGCTTTGACGTAGCCGCACGCAATCTATTGCCATGATTTTCCAAAAGGACACCCCCCTTACCCCGTACAATACCTTCGGCCTCCCGGCAATTGCCCGCCGATTGGCCATTTGCCGAAATGAAGATGCGCTCGCCCAATGGTTGAAAGCCAACCCGGGCGCCAACCCTCTACTCCTGGGGGGCGGCAGCAATATCCTGCTCACCCGCGACGTGGAGCAGCCAGTCATCCTCAACCGGATAATGGGGAAAAAAATAGTACACGCCACACAAAAAGAAGCCTTGGTACAGGCAGGCGCTGGCGAAAACTGGCATGAACTGGTCAACTGGGCGGTGGCACAAGGGCTGGGCGGCCTGGAAAACCTGGCCCTCATCCCGGGCACTGCGGGGGCAGCCCCCATTCAAAATATCGGGGCATACGGTGTAGAGCTCTCTGATGTGCTCGTGGAAGTGCAGGCACTGGAAATGGCTACCGGCAAAAGGGCAGTGCTCAGCGCAGCAGACTGCAAGCTTGGCTACCGGAGCAGTATCTTCAAATCTTCCCACAAGGGGCAATTTGCCATTACCGGTATTACCCTTAGGCTGAGCCGCCCCCCGCATCAGCTCAGCACCACTTACGGGGCAATACAAGAGGAGCTTTCTAGCACTACCGCCCCTACCCCCGATGACGTCCGCCGGGCTGTCATCCGTATCCGGCAGTCAAAACTGCCCGACCCTGCAAGCCTTGGCAATAGCGGCAGCTTCTTCAAAAACCCGGAGCTGCCCCAAGACGTTTTTCAATCCCTGAAGTCGAAATGCCCGGATGTTCCGGGCTACCCGCTGCCCAACGGGCATACCAAGGTGCCGGCAGGCTGGCTCATCGACCGGGCAGGCTGGAAAGGCAAACGCTCAGGCGCAGTAGGCACTTTCCCCAAACAGGCGCTTGTGATCGTCCACTATGGTGGGGGGACAGGGGCCGAAGTCTGGGCGTTCGCACAACGCATAGCGGAAGACGTAGCCCGCAAGTTTGGCATCCACCTTGAGCCAGAAGTCAACATCATTTAGAGCGTGTTGGGCTGGGCGCAAACCAGATTGTCGTTTTTCTGGATGGGGCCTGCCCCTGCCAACGGGCAGGTGCCGCTATGCTACGGGGCTCGCTGTCCGCTCGGCCCTAACGGGCTTGCCACCCCTTCGCAGCGCTAGGCCAATGCCAGGCAAGTGCCTTAAGTCATAAATCTATGATACTTAAGTTGAAGTTATTTTCCGGCTAATCAAGGCGAAGGTTCGCGACTTTAGCCCGAGCTAAAGGAGCGGTTCTTTAACGAAGAGTAGGCGGAAAAGAACGAAACTTGGGGTGGCAAGGATTTATGGCTTGAGGTACTAGAGCCAATGCCAGCCTAAAACCCGGAAAGCGTAAACACCTGCGACAGTTTGGTTTACGCCCGTTGGGCTTTTGGCCTTCTAGCCGAAAACCGGAGCTTAGCCAAGTCCCGCTTTTTATGCACAAAAGCGGGAAGGATTTTCGGGGCGAAGTATAAGCGAAAAAGTGTCCCGCTAGCTTAGCGGGACAGACCGATTACTAAAGTCCCAACACGATCTTAAAGGCAGCTCATTAAACGCTGCCCCCTAATTAGCATCAAAGGGCTATTACAAAAAAAACAAACCCTATGCAAATGCTGAAACGCGCACTGCCCGCCCTGATGCTCCTGTTCTTATTCGCTTGCGACAAAGATGTGCCCCCTACCGCAGCTCCAGAGCCCGGGCTGCTGAACCTTCCGGAAACACCCTATGAATATGCTGGACTAGAGCTGCCTGCCCACCTTTCGGTCAATGTGCTGATGGGCCCCGGGCAAAATGCCGCCACTGATAACGACAATACGCCAGCAGACAACCCCATTACCAATGCCGGCGCAACGCTCGGCAGAGTCCTTTTTTATGATCAAAAGCTGAGCGCCAACGGGACCGTCTCCTGTGCATCCTGCCATCAGCAAGAGAAGGGGTTCTCGGATGATGCGGTCTTGAGCACCGGATTCAATGGGGGGCAGACCCGGAGGCATTCCATGTCCCTGATCAATGCTACCTGGTATGGAAGGGGGCGCTTTTTCTGGGACGAGCGGGCTGCCACCCTCGAAGAACAAGTCCTCATGCCTTTCCAAGACCCCGTAGAAATGGGGCTTTCCCTAGCCGAGCTGGTGGGCATTATTGAGGAACAAGCCTACTACCCTGCCCTATTCGATGCCGCCTTCGGCACCACTACAATAACGCCGGAGCTGGTGGCTAAAGCCCTTGCACAGTTTGTGCGGAGCATGGCCAGCACCCAAAGCCGCTATGACGAAGGGCGGGCGCAGGTCAATTCCCCCACCACAGCCTTCCCCAATTTTACCGAAAGCGAAAACAATGGCAAACGGATTTTCTTCCAGCCCGTGCCGCTAGGAGGCGGCAGCTGTATCGGCTGCCACTCCACCGAGGCTTTCATCAACCCCGACAACGGGCCCACCAACAATGGGCTGGATGCCGCCTCGACCACAGACTTGGGCGTCTTTGAGGCCATCAACAACCCCAATTTCCTGGGCGCTTTTAAAGTGCCCTCCCTCAAAAGCATAGCCCTTACCGCTCCGTATATGCACGACGGGCGGTTCAGCACTTTGGAGGAAGTCGTAGCCCACTACAATGCCGGCATTCAGCCCCACCCCAACTTGGGCACAGCCCTGAAGGGCCCCGATGGGGAGCCCATACGCCTCAACCTGAGCGAAGAAGAACAGGCCGACCTGGTCAACTTCCTCAAGACCCTCACCGATACCGAATTGGCACAGGACGTGAAATT
The DNA here is from genome assembly GCF_007993045.1 of Phaeodactylibacter luteus. GTDB lineage: Bacteria > Bacteroidota > Bacteroidia > Chitinophagales > Saprospiraceae > Phaeodactylibacter > Phaeodactylibacter luteus. The sequence goes on along the minus strand of NZ_VOOR01000024.1, from coordinate 8,933 downwards.
CAGCAATCCGTTTCTGTAGCCAACACCAGATTGCCTACCTTTGCCGTCCCTAGATTTATAGTGGCGGGGCCGAGGCCCCGCCAGACGGTTTAAGCCTACAGCATGAAGGAAGATAAAGCAGCCCTCTTACACCAGTTTATTGTGGTGGAAGGGAATATCGGTGCCGGTAAAACTACATTTTGCAAAATGCTCTCCGCACAGCATCAGTACCGGTTGCTGTTGGAACAGTTTGCCGACAACCCCTTCCTGCCCCATTTTTACAAAAACCCCGACCGTTACGCTTTCCCCGTGGAGCTCTTCTTTATGACTGAGCGCCACAAACAGTTGCAACAGGAGCTGGGGCAGCACGAGCTCTTCCAGAAAGGCATCATCGCCGATTACCTCTTCGTCAAGACCCTGCTGTTTGCTAAAAACAACCTCAACCCAGAGGAGTACCGGCTCTTCCAGCGCCTCTTCCACATTTTAAACGCTTCCTTCCCCAAGCCCGACCTGCTGCTCTACCTTCACCGGCCAGTGGAGCAGCTGCTGCCGAATATCCGTAAACGGGGGCGGGAATACGAGCAGGAGATCGCCCCAGCCTACCTACAGCAAATACAGCAGGCTTATTTCGACTTCTTCCGTTCAAATGAGCAGATGCCGATTCTCATTCTTGACTTGGGCGGGCAAGACTTTGTGGCCGACCGCAAAGCTTATTTTCGAATGCTCGAAATCATTAATCGGCCTTATCCTGCCGGTGTCCACCGGGAAGCATTATAGCTGTTCTGAGAAGCGGATAAAAAACTGCAAGGATTCGGGGTTCCTCATTGCCCCGGGGTTGGCTGCTTTGCCCACGGGGCGCCCCATCAGTATTTTTTTGACCGGCGCCTCTAGCTTTTTGCCACTTATGGTGTACGGGATATCTTCCACTTGGATGATCTCATCGGGCACATGCCGTGGCGTATAATCGGCACGCAGCTGATCGCGTATGGCCTGCCGCACTTGCTCTGTCAGCTCCTGCCCTTCTTCCATCAGCACGAAGAGGGGCATGAAATGCCGGCCGCCGCTCAGCTCTAGATTGACGACCAAGCTGTCTTTGATGCCGCCTACCTTATCAACCGCCCGGTAAATCTCGGCCGTGCCGATACGTATGCCCTGCCGGTTGAGGGTAGCGTCAGAGCGCCCAAGAATGACCAGGGTATTGCGCGAAGTAATCTGAACCCAGTCTCCATGCCGCCAGATACCTGGGAACATTTCAAAGTAGCTTTCCCGGTACCGGCTGCCGTCTTCGTCCTTCCAGAAAAAGACGGGCATGCTGGGCATAGGCTCCGTTACCACCATCTCCCCTACCTCGCCCTCAGGCAGTTCCTTCCCTTCATCGTCGTAGGCATAAAGCGCACAGCCTAAAGCGCGCCGCTGTATTTCGCCCTGGTATACCGGCTCAGTAGGGCACCCCCCGACAAATGCAGTGCACACATCAGTACCGCCGCTCATAGAAGTCAGCCAAACGTCTGCTTTGATCTGCTCATAGACATAGCCAAACGCTTCTGGCGGCAAAGGGGCGCCTGTAGAGCCTATAGAACGGAGGTGGGAAAGATCAAATGACTGCCCCGGAGCAACCTTTTTCTTCATACAAGCCACCAGATAAGGGGCGCTAGTCCCAAAATGGTGGATGCCCGCCCGTTCTGTAAACTCCCACAGCACATTCAGGTCTGGAAAACCAGGGCTGCCATCGTAGAGGACCGGAGTAGCGCCAACAAGCAAAGCCGCTTGCACGAAGTTCCACATCATCCATCCTGTGGTAGAATACCAAAAAAACCGCTCGCCGGGGTGGACATCATTTTGCAAAGCCAGGTATTTCAGGTGCTCGAGCAGTACCCCTCCGTGCCCGTGTGTAATGGCTTTAGGTTTTCCGGTAGTCCCAGAAGAGTACAAGACCCAAATAGGATGGCCAAAAGGCACCGGCTCAAAAAACAGCCCCTCATTGGGCGTCTGCAAAGCATCTGCCCAAAGGTCTGTGCCGGGGAAAGAAGAAGCCGCATCAAAGTGGGGCACCCACACGACCTGTTCAAGGGTAGGGAGCGACCGGATGATATCCGCCACGACTTCCCGCTTGCTGAAAGGCTTCCCGCCATAGCGGTAGCCGTCAGTAGCGATCAGCACTTTCGGCTCGATCTGCAAGAAGCGGTCAGCGACGCTGCTGGCCCCAAAGTCTGGAGAGCAGCTGGACCAGATTGCGCCCAATGAGCAGGCAGCCAGGAAGGCGACAGTAGCTTCTGGGATATTGGGCAGAAAAGCTGCGACACAGTCCCCTTTGCCAACGCCCTGCGCTTTTAAATAGGCTGCAAAAGCTGCCACCTGGGCTTCCAGCTCGGCCCAGCTCAGCTCGGACAAAGGGACGTGCTCCGACTGGAACAATAACGCCGGGCGCTGATCTGTGCGGTGGCGGAAGGCGTGCTCTGCATAATTTAGGGTACTGCCTTCAAACCACTTGACCCCGGGCATCGAGGCCCCATTGCGCACCCGCTCCCAGGGCGTATGGGAAATTACGTCGAAGTACCCCCAAATGCTTTCCCAAAATTCATCGATATGGGCCACGCTCCAAGCCCAGAGCTCATCATACCCGTTTATTGTCAATTGTTTATGAGCACTGAGCCAATTGATGAAATCAGTGAGGCGGGCATTTTCACAAGTGGGCAGGCTAGGCTCCCAAAGCAAGATGGGCTGTTCGGTCATGGCAATTTGGTTTTGGTTAGGTTGTGTAAACGGCCGGAATTTAATTAATTTCCCCCACAAGTTGAACCGCAACGCCGGGGCGCCCCGGCTCGTGCATAAAATAAAACCATGAAGAAAATCCTTGTAGCCAATCGTGGGGAGATTGCCCTGCGCGTAATGCGGTCGGCCCGCAAAATGGGCATCAAAACGGTGGCCATCTTCTCGGAAGCTGACCGGCATGCACCGCATGTCCGATTTGCCGATGAGGCGGTATGTGTAGGCCCTGCAGCCTCCTCCGCTTCCTACCTTCAACAGGAGAAAATCATAGCTGTCGCTAAATCATTGGGCGTAGACGGCATCCACCCCGGCTATGGGTTCCTGAGCGAAAACGCGGTTTTTGCAAAAGCGGTTACCGATGCGGGCATCAAATTCATTGGGCCCAGCCCGGAAGCCATTGAAATCATGGGCTCCAAGCTGGCAGCCAAAGATGCCGTCAAGAAGTATGATATCCCCATGGTGCCTGGGCTAGACCACGCCATTACGGATATTGCCGAGGCCAAACAAGTGGCGCAGGAGATCGGGTTCCCTGTCCTCATCAAAGCTTCTGCTGGCGGCGGAGGCAAGGGCATGCGGATTGTCGAAAACCCGGGGGAGTTCGAATCTCAAATGGAGCGTGCCATCAGCGAAGCGACCTCCGCATTCGGCGACGGTTCCGTTTTTATCGAAAAATATGTGACTTCCCCCCGCCACATCGAAATACAAGTGCTGGCCGACGAGCACGGCAATTATATCCACCTGTTTGAACGGGAATGCAGTGTGCAGCGCCGCCACCAAAAGGTGGTAGAAGAAGCCCCTTCCTCCGTGCTTACGCCTGAATTGCGCGAGCGTATGGGCAATGATGCGGTCAACGTGGCCCGTTCTTGCAACTATACAGGCGCTGGCACCGTTGAGTTCCTGCTCGATGCCGACCACAACTATTACTTCCTCGAAATGAATACCCGCTTGCAGGTAGAGCATCCGGTCACGGAGCTGATCACCGGGGTAGACCTTGTAGAACAGCAAATCCTTGTCGCCAGAGGGGAACAACTGAGCATCAAGCAGGAAGACTTGTCTATCCACGGCCACGCACTGGAGCTCCGGGTTTATGCAGAAGACCCCACCGATAATTTCCTGCCCAGCGTTGGCACCCTCAACCGCTACATCAGGCCAGAAGGGGAAAATATCCGTTTGGACGATGGGTATGAAAGCGGGATGGAAATCCCCATTTACTATGACCCCATGATTGCTAAGCTGGTCACTTATGGGGCCAACCGGGACGCAGCTATTCAGCGGATGCTGGAGGCTATAGCCCAGTACGAAATAGATGGGGTAGAAACAACGCTGCCTTTCGGCAAATTCGTTTGTGAGCACGAGGCTTTCACCTCCGGCCACTTTGATACGCATTTTGTGAAACAATACTTTACGCCGGAAGCACTGGAGAAGGGCAATAAGGCAGCGGCAGGCATTGCAGCCCAATTGGGGGCCTATCTGGCTTCTAAGCAGCAGCTACAGCTCACCGTGCCTAACGCCAATGGCACGGAGTGGGGCAAGCGCAACGGCTGACCCCTGCGGGGGCAGGCCTATTGTGGCGATAAGGTATGAAAAGCAGTTATCGTTACGGCCTGCCCCCACATAATCATAGACATCTCCTCTTCGACCGGGCGGTAGCTGATCTCAACAGCAGCACCCTCCGTTTTCAGCTGCTCTGGCATGTTCACCGGGCGCAGCTGTTCCCCCTTAGCCCCGATGATGCTCCAAAAGCCGCCTTCCAAGTTCTGGTAGGCTACTTTCCCCTTAATCTTTTTGCTCATCTTCATAGTTTTTTTTCATCTAACGGATTGCCAAGCACTTGCTGTATGGTTTGGTTGAGCGCCTCAATGGTGCGGCTTTGAGCCTGAATGGTATCCTTAAGGCTCTCCATCTCCTCCTGCAAGTACCGCTTGATGTTTTGAGGTGAAGGCAGGAAAGGGCTGATTTTCGCCCTGACGTACCAAACCTCCCGGATATCCCCTAGGCTTACTTTATAAGGAGCATAATAAGAATTGTCGGACCGCAGTTCAAGGCACTGCCTTTCCTTGATCATGTTGTATGCCCGCTTCACGACTACATCGGCACGGGTCACGATAACATAGACATAGCTGTCTTTGATAGAAGACTCCCAAAGAGTCGGCTCAATATAGCTGCAGACCACTTTATCGCCTTCAAAGAGGGTTGGCTCCATGCTGTCGCCGGCCACATCAAATGCACGGTGGGTGCCCACTTTGTATTTGTAGTCCGGCAGAGAAAAAGTAGGCAGCTCCTGAATGAAGGTAGGGTCTGTGAGCTCTTCGGCATAACCCGCCTGTGCCGGCACCGGTACATGTACGATGCGCTCTTCGTCCTGACCGTCTGTCACGATAGTCAACACTCGGAGCTCCTGGCCGCCTTGCTCAGACATAAACATAGGCCCTTCGCCAGTGTAGATGTAGACCGGATTGATCCTGTACACCTCTACAGATTTCCGGAGCAGTTCAATTGTTACATCACGCCTGCCTTTTAGGATCTCGCTAAGGCTTTGCGGCAGGTAGTCTAAGGAAAGGGCAAACTGCCGGCTTGAGCGTACTTTGTTGTCCTCTTTAAGTTTGTTATGGCATTTCACAAAACGCTGTGTAACAATATTGCTCATAAGCTTTTGAAATTTGCACCCCGTTTTGAAGGCCGGATAGCCCGAACGCAGGGTAAATTACGTAGATAAACCGTAGCTTTGAATAGCGAACGGGCTTAAGCTAAATTCCCCGCAAGCTCTTAAACTTTTCAGGCTTTGTAGCTTGGCATTGGCCTAGCGCTGCGCAGGGGTGGCAAGCCCGACAGGGCCGAGCGGACAGCGAGCCCCGGAGCATAGCGGCACCTGCCATCGGGCAGGGGCAGGCCCCACCCCGTTGTCAAAAATAAATAATTTGCTCACAACCCGTGTAAAAAACAACTCCAGTTTACCAAAATAGTGACACCTTTGCCGCCCCGGATTTCAATATTGTCAAGACAAAAGCTGCTGTCCTGCTAACCACAAGCGCCTTTAGAGATGTTGGGACTTTAGTAAGCCGGCCTGTCCCGCTAGACAGCGGGACACTTTTTCGCTTATACTTCGCCCCGAAAACCCTTCCCGCTTTTGTGCATCAAAAGCGGGACTTGGCTAAACTCCGGTTCTCGGCTAGAAGGCCAAAATCCCAACACGCTCTCTTAATTAGAAACTATTGCACTATGAAGGGCTTTTTGCCAAAAAAAGCGATACTGTTACTGGCGATCTCCAGCCTCTTCCCTTTTTACAAAGCTTTTGCACAAGAGGCAAGCGACTCCCTCTACATCAGAGCGCAGCTTAGGCAGGTAGAGCAGATGCTGTACGCCGAGCCGGATGCTGCAGAGCAGGCCGCCCTGCATGCCCTCCAATACGCCAATGCGCAGCGCCACCCCTGGGGGCAGATGGTCGCCAACCTCACGCTGGGCATGGTCTGCCTCACCCTCCAAAAAAACGAGGAAGCCCGCGTTTATTTTGAGACAGCGCTCGCTCAAGCCCGGTCAATCCATGACATCAAAGGAGAAATCAACGCCCTGAACAACCTCGGCAACTATTACTTCGTAAAAGAAGACACCGATCAGGCACTCGCCTATTACGAACAGTCGCTGGCTTTGGAAGAACAGCACCCTACCCCCAACCTTGCAGCGTCCTACCTGAACATTGGGCTCGTCTACCGTACAGCGGGCTACCCTGAAAAAGCCAAGGCCCATTATCTGAAATCACTAGCTGTAGAAACCGGGTATACCCCACAGACCAAGCTCCACGCGGCCGTTAGCCTTTCCTCCCTCTACCTCGATGAGGGGGTGCCCCAAATGGCCCTATCCTACGCAGATACCGCCCTGTGGGTAGCCCGCCAATTGCATAGCGATGAAGGCATAGGCCGCTCACATAGCCTCAAAGCACAAGGCTGGCTGGCACAAGGCCTGTTTGAGGCCGCAATATCCGGTGCGGACTCAGCTTTGTACTATCTTCCTCAGGGGGAGCCCCGCTACAATGCCTACATCTGCAAGGCAGAAGCGTTGGCCATGCAGGGGCAGCTCGAAAAAGCTGAGCAGCTGCTTTTGCAGGAAGCCCCGCCCCAAGATACTGCGCTCAGTTTGGGCCTCAGGCGGGATGCCCTGCAGCAGCTTTACCAAATCCTCAAAAAAGCTGGCGACCCCACTGGCAGCCTTCGCTACCTGGAGCTGCTGAAAGTGGCAGAAGACAGCCTTAACGCCCGGGCTTCAAAACAAGAGCTGACCCGCCGCCTTGTGCAATTTGAAGCTGAGCGCAAAGAAAAAGAGATACAGCGCCTAGAGCAACAGGCGCTGATCAAAGACCTGCAGATACAACAGCGCAATTTCCTCATCGCCGCCGGGGCCCTCATCGCAAGCCTGCTCCTCTCAGGGCTTTACCTCTTCTTCCGGCAGCGGAGGCTGCTCGCTGCACAAGAGAACCTCCAAATCCGGCTCCGCTGGCGCCGGGCACAGCTCAACCCCCATTTTTTCTTCAACGCCCTGATGTCCGTCAAAACCCTCATCCTGGCCGGAGACACAAACAAGGCCTCGCGGAGCATGAGCCAGCTTGGCCGGCTTATGCGGCGGGTGCTGGAAAGCTCAAACAGTGAAATGACCACATTGGAAGATGAGCTTCAGTTCTTGAAAGACTACCTCGCCTTGCAACAGCTCTCCACTGAGTTTGAATGGCAAATCACTGTGACCCCTGAAGACCTCGACGTGGAGGACATCCAAATCCCGGCTATGCTGCTGCAGCCCTTTGTAGAAAATGCCATCGAGCACGGGCTGCGCTACCTCGAAGATGGGCAGCGCATGCTGCGTATACATTTTGAAGAACGCGGAAGCCAGCAGCTCGCAGTCAGCATCACGGACAACGGTATAGGGCGCAGCGGCGCAAAAGCGGGCAAACACCCCTACCCTTCCCGGGCTACAGAAATCACCCAAGACCGGCAAAAACTGATGAAGGGCAAATTTAGTTATGAAATTATCGACCGGTCCATGGAGGATGGCTCAACTGCAGGCACTCAAGTAGCGTTTATCCTTAATATTTGAAGGGCGCAAACCAGATTGTCGTTTTTTTTGGAGGGGCCTGCCCCTGCCAGCAGGCAGGTGCCGCTATGCTCCGGGGCTCGCTGTCCGCTCGGCCCTGTCGGGCTTGCCACCCCTTCGCAGCGCTAGGCCAATGCCAGGCTAAAGCCCGAAAAGCCTCAAGGCCTGCGACATTTTGGTTTACACCCTATTTTGAATAAGCCAGGCTAAAGGCCTTCAGCAACCATATTATGCACGTATTCATTGTTGAGGACAAACCGGACATCCGCACTTATCTTTTGCAGATCCTCCAACAGCAAATCCCTGAAGCGGCAGTGGTGGGCACCGCAGGCAGTGTTGCCGAGGCCCTTGCGCTTATCCCTGTCCACAATCCTGACCTCCTCCTGCTCGATGTTGAGCTTCCCGACGGCAAGAGCTTTGATATCCTCCAACAACTGCCCGGCTTCAACGGGCGGGTAATTTTCATCACCGCACACGATGAATTTGCCCTGCAAGCCATTAAGTTCAGTGCTTTCGACTACCTCCTCAAGCCTGTGGACGAGGAGGAGCTGCACACAGCCGTGCGCAGGGCATTGCAAGAGTACCGTAGCCAACAAGCTTTGGCCGATCAGCTGTCTGTCCTAAAAGAGCACCTCGAGCCGGCAACGGCTAGAGGGGAAGGGTTGGAGCAGCAGAAAATCGTCCTGGCCGACAGCGATAATGTCTACCTCATCCGGGTGGGCGAGATCATCCGCTGTGCCTCTGAAGGCAATTACACCACTTTCCACCTCTCCGACGGGCGGGAAATCCTCGCCTCCAAACCCATCAAGACCTTCGAGCAAATGCTCTCGGGCCGCTACTTTTTCCGCGTGCACCGCTCCCACCTCGTCAACTTGAACTACTTCGAACGCTTTGAGAAAAAAGACGGGGGCACCATCCACCTCTCCGATGGGAGCACCCTGCCGGTAGCCGTCCGAAGGCGGGAAAGGCTGATGGACGCCCTGCAGGCCCTCTAACATAAGGGCCAAGCCGCTCACCACACCTCCCGCCACGCTCCTACACCCATCAGCTACGCTCGTACAATGCTGGCTTGCCCGCTCTTCTATTTGCCCTTTCTTTGTTGCCAT
>NZ_VOOR01000239.1 GCF_007993045.1 Phaeodactylibacter luteus | reverse complement strand
CAGTTGGGTTGCCGTTCTCATCTTCAATATTGATGGTCAGCACGTTCTCGCCGATAGCTGCGAACAGCTCCAGTGAGTAAGAATCGAAACCTGTCTGAGTCAGTACGAAAGATGGGCCAGGGTTTACACCAGCGTTAGCGTTGGTGAAAGTGATCTCAGCGTCGGTCAGGCCAACTTCTGCAAAGCAGTCGTCGCCCAAGCCTACTAACCATACGAGCTGTGCGCCGCACTCGCCTTCAGGGGCGTCGTAAGAGAACGCATCAACACCGCCACCTGCGCCGTCCTCAACGAGGATACCGCCTGTAGAAGTAATGAATGCCGTAGGGCCTTG
>NZ_VOOR01000238.1 GCF_007993045.1 Phaeodactylibacter luteus | reverse complement strand
GAAGGCCCTACGGCATTCATTACTTCTACAGGCGGTATCCTCGTTGAGGATGGCGCAGGTGGCGGTGTTGATGCGTTCTCTTACGACGCTCCTGAAGGCGAGTGCGGCGCACAGCTTGTATGGTTAGTAGGTTTGGGCGACGACTGCTTCGCAGAAGTTGGCCTGACCGACGCTGAGATCACTTTCACCAACGCTAACCTTGGTGTATTCCCTGGCCCATCTTTCGTACTGACTCAGACAGGTTTCGATTCTTACTCACTGGAGCTGTTCGCAGCTATCGGCGAGAACGTGCTGACCATCAATATTGATGATGAGAATGGCAACCCAACTC
>NZ_VOOR01000237.1 GCF_007993045.1 Phaeodactylibacter luteus | reverse complement strand
ACTCCAGTAGTTACCGTTTCTGGCGGTGCGAACGTTGCGCCAGCAGGCGGCAGCACTTTCATCGTGACTGCGCCAGCTAACGGCACTTACACCGTTACTATTGACGCAACAGACGACGCAGGCAACGCTTCTAGCGAGTCTTTCGACATCGTTGTTTCACAAGACGAGGCGCCACAGCCAAGCTTGGCTTGCAACGACGACATCAACGTTACGCTTGACGCGAACTGCTCACGTGTAATTACAGCGGACATGGTCCTGGAAGGAAGCTTCGGCTGCCTGGACAATGGCGATTTCGTGATCAACATCGTAAACGATGCAGATCCTAGCAACCTGAACAT
>NZ_VOOR01000236.1 GCF_007993045.1 Phaeodactylibacter luteus | reverse complement strand
AGGCACTTCAACCTGCTCGACCTTGCCATCTGACTTCTTTACCCGGGGGACTTTTGCATGCAGATAACACCGGTGCTGGAAAAAGTCTAAATGCCGCCAAGTCTTTTCACGTGTATCGTAGGCTGTATAATTGTTCCCATCTGACACCCTGAAAGAGCTCCCTGTCTTGAAATCCAGAAATAAATGCAGTTCTTTCGTGCCTTTCAACTCACTTTCAGTGAATTCAATCTTTTCTATAAACCATGGGGTATTAATCCCCAAGGCCATCGCGAATAGTTCCTTATTTTTCATCTGCCAAATTTACTCGATTTTTTGCTGTTACCCACACAATTTAGCATAGAGCC
>NZ_VOOR01000235.1 GCF_007993045.1 Phaeodactylibacter luteus | reverse complement strand
AGTACTGGTACCGTTCGTCTTAACCGTGGTGATGTCCGATACTTCGTCCGGTGTATCCGGCCCGTCCGTACAAGCTGGGCATCCCGGGGTCGGGTCTTCCGGGTTCGTTACCGTGACTACGTTGGTCAGGCCGCCCGTGAAATCGGCAGGGACATCCACGTTCACCGTGTAGGTCACCACTGCCCCGTTGGACATATTGGTGATCACCTCGCTGAAGTCGCCCGTGCCCGAAGCGTTCGCAAGCGTCGCTGTGCCGGTGGTCACTACCGCCGTCCAGCTGCTGATCGTTGTGCCCGTAGGCGCCATATCTGCTACTGTTACGCTGCTCGCAACGCTCGGCCCGTTGTTG
>NZ_VOOR01000234.1 GCF_007993045.1 Phaeodactylibacter luteus | reverse complement strand
CTGCAGTAAGTGATATCCGAAAGCGTCACATTTAAAGCGACGTTTACATTAGGCAGCGCATTGGATAAAGAAACACCTATGCTGGTAACCTCCCCAGATACATAGAATGCTGCTGAGGAAACCTCATCTCCGCTGAAGGTCCCGAATAGGATATCCTCTGCCAAAGGGGTACTGTAATAGATCTCGACCACCTCAATATACCTAGTCCGGTTGGCTCCTGTAAGACGGGCGCCAATTTCGGTAACTTCAAAAGCAACCCCTGAGCTGCCTTCTGGCATCACCTTGATTATAGATGTACTGCCAGCCCCAACGTGCGAAAGAGCCGCTTGGGGGAAGGAAGCATATTGCGCTACG
>NZ_VOOR01000233.1 GCF_007993045.1 Phaeodactylibacter luteus | reverse complement strand
CTTTCCTTGGTGACGGTTAAGCCCATGATGGGCGATTGTGCGATGGCCCAACCACCCATCCGGGAGCGGGACCAGGCGTAGGCCATTCCGGCTTCGATGCCGAGTTGGCGGAAGGCACGCATGCGGCGATTGGGTTTCTTCCATTGTTTCCAGATGCAGTACCGCAAGCGGTTTCTGATCCAGCCATCCAGAGCTCTCAACTTACCCCACATTTTGCCTAGCTGAAAATAGCCCAGCCATCCGTACATCAGGGAGTTGAGGCGTTGAATGCGTTCTTCAAATGGAATTGGGCTGGTTTTACGCGTAAGTGCCTTGATCTTGAGCTTTAATCGCTTCCAAGATTTCGGCGCTACCCGTAGGTT
>NZ_VOOR01000232.1 GCF_007993045.1 Phaeodactylibacter luteus | reverse complement strand
TTCTACGCCCCGGACCGCCGCAGGGCGGTAGGTGCCAGCGCGTATTTCCGCTTCAATGCGCGACCAGTGTTCGCGTAAATACCCCGCTAGGCCGTCTACGCCAACTCCGTCTACTCCACTACTTCCCCGGTTGCCCACGACGCGGTCGTAGGCCCTTCGCAAGTTGTCCTTGCTCAAAATCCGGTAAAGTAATGAAAACATAAAACAAAATTTCTTGCCTTTCCTTGCGGTAGCTGTAGGACTGACTACGCCCCGCAAAGCGGTCGGCGGTCCAAGTCGATCCCACACCCACCGGTTGTTCCGGCGATTCACGTTCAGGCCTTCAGGCTAGCCTCTCGGGAACGGTTACTAGCAACGATGGCG
>NZ_VOOR01000231.1 GCF_007993045.1 Phaeodactylibacter luteus | reverse complement strand
CGGCGGCCTCATCGTCGGAACCGGCAAAGGCGTGGAGACCGCCATCAACAGCAGCAGCGGACGCGTAGACTGGAACCCCTGCTTCTTCAAGCTCAATGCCGATAGGCAGATGGAGTGGGTTCGGGAGTTTAGGGGAGAATTCCCGTGGACTAACTTCTCCATGGTCAAAATCGTCGAGGCTGCAGACCAAAGCGGGTACCTTGGGATCAGTTGGACCGCAGAGACGGAGTCTATTGGAGAGCTTCGGAAAGGCACCTGGCTCATGAAAGCCTCCCCACAAGGCGACAGCCTCTGGGTGCGCTACTTCACGCTTTTTGATGAGGAGCCCCTTGCCCCCGAGCCCATGGACCTCAAAGCCACCCCT
>NZ_VOOR01000230.1 GCF_007993045.1 Phaeodactylibacter luteus | reverse complement strand
AAGTGGTGCTGGACTGCTTGGCAATGTTGAAAAGCAAGTGCAATTTTTGGGGGAGCCTGTACAAGCAGGATTTATACATTTGCGAAAAATAAATGGTGGTGTTCTAATCAATAATAGTCTTAGGGTTCAGTTGCATAAGCATTATTTGAATCCAATAAAAGGTAGAGGTTATTCAGGTAGTATAAATGCAGCGCATTTAAATGTCAATAAATTTCACCTGATATTCAATCCTCGAAAATGGGATGCTCTTTCGACTTGGAGGTATACACCTTTTAGATTTTAAATATATTCAATTCTTCTTATGAAGAAAACATTTAATATATCAGATGCGAATCCAGTACTTTGGAATGCTTTAGTTCAAAGA
>NZ_VOOR01000023.1 GCF_007993045.1 Phaeodactylibacter luteus | reverse complement strand
CTTAGGACTTGACTATACTTTTGGGATTTTTAACAAAGATGAAAATAAACTTATTGGGTCATCAGGACTTCACACCCGATTGGGAGAAAATGCAAGAGAAATTGGTTATTGGATTAATGCAAATTATCTGAAACAAGGATATGCTACCGAAACAGTTAAAGCTCTAATTAAGGTTGGATTTGAAATCGAACAACTTGATAGAATTGAAATAAGATGTGCCCCAAATAATATCGCAAGTCAAGGAATCCCCAAAAAGCTTGGGTTTTATCACGAAGCCACTCTCAAAAATAGAACTACTGATACAGAAGGAGAATTAAGAGATGAAATGATTTGGAGTATGTTCAAAGAAGATTATGTCAAAGAAGATTCTTTTGCTTTTAAAGCATTTAACTCAACAAACGAGGAAATAAAATAACTTGGAATATAGAAACGTCAGACAACAATGGGCAGGCGTCAATAGGGGAGTGGTTTAGAAACCGACGCTGATTATTCTATTACCGGCGCTCGCCGCCATCAGGCGAAAAAAGGTCGCCTGCTGTCGTCGGGCCTTTGTATATTTGGGAGGCAACACTGGTGGATGAGAATCCCCTACTGCGCCTGCCCGGACCGTTGTGTATCATTAAAAAACAAGATTCAAAATATGGCAAGTTTAGATCAAAAAATAGAGCCAATAATGTTTTATCAGGTTGATACAGAAGATAAGTAAAGGCAGGGATCGCTTTGTTTTTTGTATTTTCTCGCCATAAAAACCGTTTCTGCCTGTGAAGCACCTCCCTATACTGATTGCACTTTCGGCATTTATCGGCGCTTGCCAGAAAGGCCCTACCGCTTGGGATGGCCCTGTGATGTCTAGCCCGAGAAGCCAACTGACCGTAGATGAGCTCTTGCAGGGCAAGCCTCAGCCGCTGATGGATATGAGCTTTTTTGCCCGCCCAGATTGGGCGGAAGATAGCGCAGCTGCCCCTTTTTCGGGCATTTTGTCCCTTGCTGCCTCCCCTTTGGTTTTCCCTAAGGAGAAAGCCTATTATCCTGGCGAAGACCGGTTCCCCCGCATAAGCCTTTCCTTTGTGGCCAGCCAAGGCCAGCTGATACCGGGCCGAAAAGATCGGATGGATACCAGGCAGCAGAGCGATAGCTATTGGGATGTGATACCCGGTGCGGGCAGGGTATGGCGCGAAAAAGGCGATGGCGCTTGGAGCCGGGCGTCTTTCCCCCTTACCCTGACCGATAGATGGGTGGGGCAGGCGAGGAATTGCGTCGCCACTTTTGTCTATGGGCAAGACTCCGTCAGCCAGGTTTGCCTGCAGTGCAGCCAAGAGACTGCCGACATTGACGATCGGCAGCTGGGCAATATCCGCGCGGTACTGCCTGCAAGTTTCCAGCCTATGCCATTGCCGGATTCAGCGGCGGTTGTCAGCAGGCATTTGGAGGAGGAGGAGGGCAGGCTTCCCGTCCGACCGCTTGGCGAAGCGCCCGGGAGTGAGGCTTTGGCTGCTTATTTCGGCCAGATGGGTTACACCAGCGCACCTACAAGCCTAGGGGCTGTTATGCTGGACAGCACGCTTTTCCTGCATCCGCCCAAGACCCGCCACGGTCTTTTCCCTTACCCTGAGGAGATGCGGCATGGGCTGTATTCTGTGACCAAAAGCATGGCTGGCGCCCTTTCCTTGTTTTACTTTGCGGAACGTTATGGCCCAGGGCTTTTGGAAGAGCCCGTCAGCCGGTACGTGGCCGCTTTGGCTGGGCGAGGCGGCTGGGAAGGCGTCACATTCCGCCATTTGCTCGATATGACAACGGGCACGGCCGGTGGCGAGGGCGCTGCTCAACTTTTTGCCCCCCTCATTGCTGCGGAGACAGCCGAGGAGGCCATTCACAATATTGCGGCCCTGGGCGATGCGCCCCCTTTGCCTGGGCAGCAGTTCAACTATGCTTCCACCAATTCATTTGTATTGTCTTATGCCCTGCAGCGGTATGTGGAAAGCCGGGAGGGGGAAGGTGTTCACTATTGGGAGCTGGTAAGGGAGCATGTCCTGAACCCCATAGGGGCACCCCACTTTACCGTGCTTCATACGCTGGAGGCGGACGCCTCAGCGGCTATCCCCATTTTGGCGTATGGCGCCTTGCCTACTTTGGATGAAGCGGCGAAGATTGGCTTGCTTTTGGCGAACGGCGGGCAGCATGCAGGGGAGCAGCTCCTGCACCGGGAAACTGTCCTTGAAGCGCTCGACCCGGCCGCTTGGGAGGGTTTTGCTACCGGGGGGGACTATCGGGGGGGCGCTTATCAGCATTCTTTCTGGTCAAAGGAGGTGGCTGGGCAAGACTGCCGGTTCCGGGTTTCGTACATGCTCGGTTTTGGGGAGAACTATGTGGCTTTCCTGCCCGGCAAAACCCTGCTCTTCCGGTTTATGGATGAGCATGACCTCAATATTGAGGAGCTGGCCCGGAGGGCCGAGGGCATGCGCTCGTTTTGCCCATAGGCTGATGGAGCCTTTTTGTTGTGTAGGGCCGCCACCCATTTGCGTCCAAAAGGGCCAAAACTATAGGTTGAGCTCTAAGCCCAAATGTCGCAGGCTTTGGCTCCAGGATGGCAACGGCCTAGCGCTGCGGAGGGGTGATAAGCCCGTCAGGGCCGAGCGGACAGCGAGCCCCGTAGCATAGCGGCACCTGCCCGCTGGGCAGGGGCAGGCCCCTATCCTTGCGGAGGGGGCAAGCCCCAAAAGATCCGGCCTGCAAACAGAGGGGCTTTGATGCTGTGTCATTGCCCACAACTGCTGTGGATAGATTACAACTGGGTTTTATCCAACCTGCCGGCTTTGGTTTTTAAGCCTCGGGCCACTTCAGCAACTGGGCAGCACTAGTGCCTCAAGCCATAAATCCTTGACACCCCAAGTTTCGTTATTTTCCGTCTACTCTTCGTTAAAGAACCGCTCCTTTAGCTCGGGCTAAAGTCGCGAACCTTCGCCTTGATTAGCCGGAAAACAACTTCAACTTAAGTATCAGAGATTTATGACTTAAGGCACTAGTCAAACAAGTACTCCAGGTCGCCTTTTGAAAACTGGGCCTGCTGCACATTCTCGATGATATCTTCCGCCAGCCGGGCTTTCTTTTCCTGCAGCTTTAGGATTTTCTCTTCTATGGTGCCCCGAGTGATGAACTTGATGGCCATGACGTGCTTGTCTTGCCCAATGCGGTGGGCCCTGGCAATGGCCTGCTGTTCGGTTGTGGGGTTCCACCAGGGGTCGAGGATGAAGACGTAGTCTGCCGAAGTGAGGTTGAGGCCCGTCCCGCCAGCCTTAATGGAAATGAGGAAAGCCCCCAGGCTGGGGTCTTCATTGAACTGCTGCACGGCTTTCTCCCGTTCTTGGCTGGCCTGCCCGCCGGTCAGCCAGGCATAGGGCTGTTGTTGGGCTTCGAAAGCCGCTTTGAACAGCTCGAGGTGTTGAACGAAGGAGCTGAACAGCAGTACTTTGTGCCCTCCCCGCCGTATGGTGTCCATGTGTTCTAGGACATCTTCGAATTTGCCGCTGCCTTTGGCATAAGCCTCTACCGCCATTTTAGGGTGGTTGGCCAGCTGTCTGAGCTTGGTCAGCGACTGCAGCACTTTGAAGCGGAATTGGGGGTTGGCGGCATCATAATTTTCGAGGAGGTAGTTGCGTGCGGCTGATTTTTCTCGTTCGTACAGGCGTTTTTGCTCTGCCGTCATCTCGCAGTAGAACGTCTTGGTCGTCAGCGGTGGCAGGTCCTTTGCGACCTCCTCTTTGGTCCGCCTGAGGAGGTAAGGGCTGACGAGCCGCCGCAGCTGTGCTTTTTTGTCCTCGTCCTGCAGTTTCTCAATGGGGCGGATGAATTCTTTTTGGAAAAAGTTGAAGCTGCCCAGGAGGTTGGGGTTGATGAACTGCATTTGGGCCCAGAGGTCGGAAAGGGAGTTCTCGATGGGCGTGCCGCTGAGGGAAAGCCGGTGCCGCCCCTGCAGCTGGTTGATGGCGCGGAATACTTTGCTGTCTTTGTTTTTGATGTACTGGCTCTCGTCCAGGACAATGTATTCGAACTCGATTTGCTCAAGCAGCTCTTGATCGCGCAGGGCGGTCTGATAAGTGGTCAGGAGGACATCAAATCGGGAGAGGAGGCGGATGTCTTTATAGCGTTTGGGCCCGGTATGCCGGTAGGCCTGCAAGCTTGGGGCGAATTTGCGTATTTCGGCCTCCCAGTTGAAGACGAGGGAGGCAGGCAGTATGATAAGCGATTGGAGGGGCTGCAGGGTATCGAAGTCTTCTGCCGGGGCAAAGAGCCCAAGCTGCTGTGCCGGCCTTTCCTGAGGCGCTGAGCTGCCCCGCTGTGCTTTTTGCGCTTTGGCGTGCAGCAGCACGGTGATGGTCTGCAGGGTTTTGCCCAAGCCCATATCATCGGCCAGGCAAGCGCCGAGCTGGCTCTCGTACAAGCCGACGAGCCACCGCGCGCCTTCTAGCTGATAAGGCCTTAGGGATGCTTTGAGCAGAGGGGAAGGCTGGAAATCGGTTGCCGGCTGCCGTTCTTCTTCTACTTCTTCCCCCGCCCCGAGCCCTATTTCCTTGAGCAGGGTGAAGTGGCTTTTAGCGAGCTTCAGCCCGTCTTTTTCGCGGGAGCCGAATTGGAATAGGCTTTTGTAGCGGGCCATCCACTCTTGCGGGATGATGAAATACGCCCCGTTGGGCAGGGGGAACAGCGGCTGCCTGTCCCGGATGTACTTGGCCAGCTTGATAAAGGGGAAGCTGAATTCGCCTACGGTGACAACCCCTTTGAGGTCGAACCAGTCATTGTCCTGGCCTGCACTGAGCGAGATAGAAGGAGGGTGGAGGTAGAGCTGCTGCCCATCTTCTGCTACGGGCAGCAATTGAAACCCGGCTGCTTGCAGTGCTGCCCGGTGGCTGCTCAGCCATTCGAGGGTGGCATAGGGGGTGTCGGGCTGTGCACCTTCGGGGTAGAAGTGGGCATGCTCCCCGGCGGCCAGGCCCATGGCTTTCAGCAATTCCACCTTTTCGTGCTCTGCACCGGGCTGCCGCTGTGCCTGTAGGATGCGGACCTCCTCCCCTTCAAACTCAAGGCTGGTCTTCTTTTCCCTGCGGTCGCTCCAAAGGAACTTGCTGCCAGGGTACTGCATGTACACCGCTAGTGCCCAGCGGCCTGAGAAAATATCCCGGATGGGCTCGAGTATGCAGGAGCTGAGCTCCTGGTGCTGTGTGACCTCGAAGCCTTCCGCTTCTATTTCAGATTTGGCAGCGACCTTGAGGATGAACTTCTGGAAATAGGTTTTTACCGATTTTTGGGGGATGATGACCTCCTCTTTCTTTTGGAAAGGCAGCACCATATGCCCATTGATGGCGGGTGCCCGGAACAATTGGTAATCGACGAAAATCCAGGCCGGGTGGTTGGTAATGGGCACCACATCCTTTGAGCTGATGGGCCAGGTGCCGTGCTCATCTTCCAGCTGCAGCCGGTAGCGCACCCCTTGTGTTTCCCGCTTGAAGAAAAGGCGGGGCTCTAAAGGGGCAGGTTGAGGCAATAGCACAAAGTCTTTGGCGAGCACAGTCCGCTCTACCTGCCAAGTGATGGCGATCTGATGTTTAACGGCTGTGGACAGCAGCTCATCAAGGCGGGCATGTGCATATTTGTAGATGCTTCGGGCGATATCCCGGTCTGTTAGCAGTTCCTCCAGGGTAGTTTTCTTGCGCTTATTGGGTTTGAAGCGAGCCTCCAGGGCTTTGGGCTGCAGCTCTTCCACCAGCTGGAACAGGCGGGAAAGGGTAGGGGAGAGTGGCAGGCCAAAGCTGCCGATCGTTTCCGGGAGGGCCTTCTGCCGGATATGAGCCAGCAGTCCGTCCCGGTCTTCGCTGACGATATAGCCGGTCGGCAGGTGAAGCTGTGCCCCGAAATGGTAGAGGTCAAAGACAATCTGATGAGCTGCTTTGTGGGTGTCGGTTTGGAACAATTGCATACCAGGTATCAAAATGCTGCGGTTGGCGCGGCAGCCCACTCAGCAGAACGCGCTGCGCACCCCGTAAAACGGTTTTTTCCGGAAACGGGTAAACTTACGAAAAATGGTGCGCACGCCCTAGCAAAAACCGTTGCCGCTTCAGGAAGGGCCGTACCAGTCTACAGCGAGCTGCCGGAGCCGGAGCTTTTGGTTGTGGCTGTTGTTCAGCACCAGCTGCATTTCCCAGCCGGGCGCTGCTTTCCGCGGTATGCGGATGAAGAAGCTGACTTCCTGCCAGGGGCCCGGCTTGCCCGCGGACCAGATGTTAAAGTCCTCATTGCCGAGGTGGGAAGAAATCCGGAAATGCCGCCCCTTTTTTCGGTGCCCTTTTTCATTTTCATAAAAAAGGAAGAGCACGGCGGTCAGGTCGCGGTTCCACACTTCGTCCCCAGGGGCAATGCGCGCATCCAAGGTTATTTTGAGCCATTGGCCAGCGGCCTGTTGCGGCAGGGGGATGCCGGGCGCCAGGTCGTATTCCCCGGAAGGGGCGACCCATTCCTTTGTGCTATTGGGGAAAGCATGGGCCAACAGGCGTTGCTGAAAAGCCAGCCGGTTGGTATCGGGCTGCACCTCCTTGAGGTCGTATGCGATCAGGGCATTGCGCGATGGCCCTGTAGCGCCGAAGGTTTCGAGGTAAAAGGCAGCGTTGCCCCGTTCGCTCCAGATGATGCCTTTTTGCATCTGCCAAGTCTGGAAAAGGTTTAGCCCGGTACAGGCCAGGAGGAAAACGGCAAGGGGGATAGCGGTAGCCTTTCGGCGAAAGCCGAGGGAGAGCAGGGCAGCGAGCCCAAAGCTGAGCCCTGCATAAGCCTCTACCATTGGGCGGGAGCCCAGGCCGGGGAAGTAGGTCCAGGCATAATAAGAATAGTGGATGTAAGCTTGCAGGAACACGAAAAGTGCTACTGGCAGGATAGCGCCGGGGGCAAAGCGGCGCAGCAGATAGAGCCCGGGCAGGCTCAGGGCCATGACCGGTGTATAAATCAGCCAGCCATTGGCAAAGTCGAACCACCCTTTGTGGATGCGCGGCTTCAGGAAGTTGAACCCTTCCCCCTGATAGGGGTTGAACAGCCACTCCCCGCTTACATACTGCCAGTAGGCGAGCTGAGGGCTGAAGGCCAGGAGCAGCCCGATTGCGGCGAGCCCGAGGTAGTGCCAGTGGGCAGTAAAAAATTGCAGCCGTTCGCGGAATTGTGCCTGGCTGCTGACGCCCCATAGGAGGGGGATCAGCAGGCTGATGACCTCTGGGGCGCGGGTAAGAGCAATGAGGCCTACTACCGCCCCGATGAGCAGAGCGCTTCCTGGCCCCGGTTTGCGGTAGAACCGCTCGCTCAGTGCCAAGAGCACGCAATAATCAAAAAACAGGAACCCGTGCGCCATCGTCAGATAGGTGCTGTGGAAGAAGAGGTTGGTGCCCAAAGCCAGGGTAAGGATGGTAAGCCCTACGGCCCAGGGAGGGAAATACCGCAGCAGCAGCCCTGCCAATAAGTAGAACCCTGCCATCAGGTAGAACCAGGTAGACAAGCTGACTGCGAGGATGTAGGGGCGGCTCCACCCGTCTGCAGGGTAGTGCCCCGACAAGCTGGCCCAGCAATGCCCAAGGAAATAGAAGGGGGCTTCCATAAGCGGTGCTCCCAGGGTATACTTGATGTAGTACCGGCCTGTAGGCGTTTGCCGGACGCCATATTTGTCTTCGCGGGGGTCTGCTGCGCCCGGGTGGGCCTGCAGCAGGCTGCCTATCGTCTTGCTGTAATCCCCTACATCCTGATAATGCAGCAAAGACAAGGTGTGAAGGTAGTAGCTATTGCTGTCACCATAGAAGAGTGCGGTCTGCCAGCGGCCGAGCCAGAAGTGGCCGCAGAGGTAAAACAGTGCGATAAATGCAATCAACCGGGTTTGGAAAGACATGGCGTTGGAGGTTAGGTCGTGGCGGTTCAAGATACGGACTTGGCGGCGGGCTGCAAAGGTTGTAGCCCGGCACTTTGTATGGAGGTACATTTTAGGAAAAAGCGGAGGGAGGAGTTGGGCGCAATCCAGATTGTCGTTTTTTGCCCTGCCCAGCTTGCTTTGCGTGATGGGCTTGCCCTTGCCGCAAGGATAGGGGCCTGCCCCTGCCTGAGGGCAGGCGCCGCTATGCTCCGGGGCTCGCTGCCCGCTCGGCCCTAACGGGCTTATCACCCCTGCGCAGCGCTAGGCCGATGCCAGGCTAGCGCCCGAAAAGCATAAGCCCCTGTGATATTTTGGGTTGCGCTCGATGGGTATATGTATTTAAAGTGAGGGTACATTGTGTGTTTGTCCAGTATATTTCATATCTTTAGAGGCGATTAACATCAACTATTAACCCATTTTAAAATTCATTCCGATATGAAGTTATTTATTTCACCCCCCCCCCCTGTTTCATTGGTAAATAATGCCAAAATATCAACAATGGTATTGTTTTTGTCCTTTGGTATAGGGTTTCCGCTCTCTGCTCAGTTCCAATGTGGGTACGAATCGTTAGATGATCCGGCCTATAACTTGTTTATCAGTAATTTATCTTCCTCAATTTCAAGTGGGACTACGACTTATTCGATACCTATCCATTTGGTACAGGTGAACCCGGCAGCAGGTGTACAGCCCGAAAACTATCCTTTGGAAAACTTTATGGCTTCAATCGATAGGATCAATTCAGCCCAGTATTTTGATGATATCACGTTCTACTTATGTAAGCATACTGTTGTAGACGACCCGGCTTATCACGGGGAGCCGATATCTGGCGCAACATATAATACACTGTCAAGCCAATATCATGATTCGGATAAGCTAAATGTCTATTTGTTTTCTGATGGGAGAGCAAGGGCTTTCACGCTAGGTGTAACCAATCAATCAGGAGTAGCTATATCTCAAGCATGGGGAGATAAGACACTTGTACATGAAATAGGCCATTGGCTTGGATTGCGGCATACATTCCACAATACCGTTGGCGACAACCCTTTTTCTGGCGAAATAGCCGCCTTTTTAAAGCCAGACAATTCTTATAACTTTTTTGTAGACCCGAATGGGTTTTTATGCCCTTGTCCTTCAAGTTGTTCCTGTACACCTTCTGGCACTGGCGACATGATAGCTGATACGGAAGTTGATGTCTTTTATGAAATTGGGGGTGTTTCAGGAAATTTGTGCGACTTTAATGCCCAAGGTGAGTGCATTGTAACTCATGTTGCACCCGATGGCAGTGAGCTTCAGGAAACGTATTTTCCCGATCAAGGAAACATTATGTCGTATTATCAATTCTCTTGGGAATATTTCAGTGCTGGGCAGCAAACAAGAATGGGACAAGTCCTCCTTACCCATGGTAGTGCCATTATCAATAATACAGGTACAGGTTGCACTTCGTTCCCTGCACCTAATTATTTGGGTATTTCTGAGGGATTTGTGTTTGCACCGGCCTACGATGAGGCAAACGATCAGTTTGCTTTTCCTCCAATGGAAAATATGGCGCTGAGGTATCAGGATATTTCACTAACAGATTTTAGCCAAGTTTTGAGTATTGAAGATGGCAGCTATTTCATCAATCCAGACTTGATCTTATTGCCTGAGGATAAGGATATTGTGATCAGGCAGAGAGAAGACAGGACCGCTGATTTTTATAATGCTTCTGATGAGGTGTCCGTATTAGACTTAATCCGGCTACAAAAGCACATATTGGGCACTGAATTGATTGTTTCGCCGTATGATAAAATAGCTGGTGATGTCAATAATACTGGCAGTATTACTGTTTTGGATATGATACAAATACGTAAGTTGATTTTAGGTATATTCTTGGAGTTCCCAGAGGT
Source organism: Phaeodactylibacter luteus (assembly GCF_007993045.1). Classification (GTDB taxonomy): domain Bacteria; phylum Bacteroidota; class Bacteroidia; order Chitinophagales; family Saprospiraceae; genus Phaeodactylibacter; species Phaeodactylibacter luteus. The sequence continues at coordinate 83,385 of NZ_VOOR01000023.1, read as the reverse complement.
GCCTGTTTTCAGGCTTGTTCCAAGATATGCCCTATCATCAACATCATTCGAAACGCCGTTTTTTCAAGACCCATTCAATGCCAGTTGGGCTATTGGTACAGAAGATAGAGCCTACCTGGATGATCCGCAAACGGGCGATCCTAGCTATTTGTCTGAGATTACCATTAATCTGTTAAATGCGGAGGCACAGGATGTGGATACCTGGACCTTTAATGCGGTAAAATCCGGTGATGCTGATAACTCTTTTGCAAGGTCACTTGATGAAAATTTGATAGGAGATACCACTGTTACACAACTTACGTTTGTCAACGACCCTCATGCCTGTATTTCAGCGGGTGAAGTATTCCAGGTAGCCGTATCTACTGATCAATTACAGAATATTGAGGGTTTTCAGGCTAATTTGCAGTTGGAAGGGGCTTACATCAGAGGCGTTAGGTCAATGGACTTAGCAGGGTTTTCCACAACCAACTTTTCTGTTTCTGAGGATCAGAATATTTCCATAGTATGGGTTGACCCTGAACTGGGGTCAGCGAAATCTAAGGAAAGATATGCTGGGCAGGTAGATTTATTTGAACTAACGTTGGTGGCAGAGAAGCCAATTTGTAACATTTCTAATTTTATATCAACCAACAATGCGATTTTTTCATCCTTCTTTGTCTTCGGAGAGGAATCGGGAGGGATAGTGAGCGCTTTTGATTTAGATCTTGAAATTGTCACTTCAGTCAATAAGCTAAGGGCGACAGCTCCTTTTCCAAACCCAGTTTCAACTCAGGTGAACATACCTTTTGAACTCACAGAGAGTAAAACCGTAGAACTGACCATGTACGATGGTTTTGGCTTTTGGTACGAGGATGAGGGGAGCTTTCCTGTTGGTACGTCTAGTTTTGTAGTCAACAATAACTTTAGTACGCTACCTAATGGAACGACAGTATTCTATGTGCTAAGGGCAGATGATGAAGTAGTTCTTGGTAGTCTTATCAAACAGTAAGGTCAGTTAAAACATATTCGAGTCTCACCAACAGAAAGGCTTCTGAAGCCTTTCTGTTTGGCTTTTACGAAAATCATTCACAGATGCGGCTTTATTTTATCATAGCTCTCGTAATCTTTGGGCTTTTTCCCTCCCTGGAAGCTCAAAGCAAACGAATAATAGTGGACAGGGGTAATACATCAGGAATTGAGGACGGGCTCCAATGGTTGACGGCCTACTCCAACCTATCCAGCGCGTTGGAGGTAGCAGAAGCAGGCGATTCTATATGGGTGGCCCAGGGGTTCTATCGACCGACAGATGGCACGGACCGGCATGCGACCTATGAAATCCCAAAAGGGGTGAAAATATTTGGAGGGTTTCTGGGCAATGAAGCTACATTTGAAGAGCGGGACACCACAGGTGTACTCAGCATATTGAGTGGAGATATTGGCGTATTTACGGATAGCACAGATAATTGCTATCACGTACTGACGGCCCGCAGCCCCGATGAGCATACGGTCTTAGACCGTTTCCATATCAGGCATGGCAATAGCAATGGCAATACCTTTGATACCCGCTATGGGGGAGGGCTGTTTATTACAACCGAGGAGGGGGACACTTCGGCATCTAAAATGATTATCCGTAACTGTACCTTTGAAGGCAACAGCGGTTCCTACGGGGCTGCAATCGGCGTGAATAGCCCGGACAATCTGGGCATTACGCCAAGGCTTGAAAATTGCCATTTTATTTCTAATCGGGCTACTGTTGATGGGGGAGCTTTCTACAGAAGCGGAGATAACGGCAGTATTATTGATACATTGTTCTTTGATCGTTGTGTATTTAGTGAGAATTATGCGCTCTCCGGAGGTGGTGTAAATCTAGTGGCTTTGGCCCAGCCTTTACTGTTTCAGGAATGCGAGTTTGAAAATAACTACACAGTGGTGTCTGGGAGCGGAGCAAACTTTTTCTCAGCATCAGGGGGCTCTGAAGTCATTATTGTTGATTCTAAGTTCGTCAATAATTACTCCGCAACAAGCGGAGGGGTCTTCCTTGATGTCGATTTATTTTCTTCGGGAGGGGCTTCCGGGTTTAAAATCTACCGAAGTATTTTCGATGGCAACGAGTCAACCAATGCTTGGGGGGGAGGTGTATCTCTATCAATAGCAGGGCCTAATAGTTCAGCATATTTCTTGGAGATAGATTCTGTTTCCTTTATCAATAATAAATCCACTACCCGTGGAGCGGGATTTCAGACAACCTTTCTCGGCGGAGAGATCACTTCTTACCAAACCATTTCGAACACCCAATTCATTAATAATGACGGAGGGCCAATAATTGGAGGGGGCTTTGTCGTACTGGGGAATTTAGGGAGCCCAACAAAATGTTATAACCTATTCTATAATTGTCTCTTTGCCAATAATACGGGCGCATTAAGCTTTACAAGTGGGCATGGCCTGGTGGAGTCTACGATCCTGAATTGCTCTTTTATTGAAAATGGGAGTTATACCATTTCAAAAAATCGCTCCCCTGATTTTGACTACGAAACTTTCTACAATGACATGTACATCTACAACTGTGTCTTTCAACAGGCAGGAGCAGAGACCATGCGCAACCATCTGTTGAATGGGATCATTCAAGGGGTAGAAAACAACCTGTATGATTTCAAAGTCAGCCATAGCATCTTCACTGCTCCGGATTGTGATATGCCCGGGGGCGATGAGGCCTGCGGAGAAGGGGTGATTTTAGCTACAGACTCAGAAATTGTAGATATTGATGGTGGGGATTTCCGGCTGTCCTCCTGCTCACCAGCGATTGATGCCGGGCTGGACTCTATCGTTCAGGCATTCGGCCTGGCCACGGATCTTTTGGGCTCACCACGCATACAAGACGGGGCGGTTGACCTTGGGGCCTTTGAGCAGCCAAAACTAAGCCTGGCCACATTGGAAGTCCTGCCTCCGGAATGCCCGGGAGAAGCCAATGGCGAAGTGGTACTGACAGCGTCAGGTATTGGGCCATTTTCCTATCAGGTCATTGACACCGCCGGCCAGCTTATAGCGTCAAACACCCAGCTCCTATCAGGTGCATACGTAGCGGTCGTGACGGACAGCTCCCTATGCCAGGACACCCTGTTCTTTGAAGTGCCAGCCTTAGATTCAATTAACGCTTTTGCCACAATAGAACCTGCAACCGAGAGTAGCTTGGGCAGTATTACTTTAGACAGTCTTATTGGTGGTACACCGCCTTATGCCTACGAATGGGGCAACGGCCATACCGGGCCTTCCTTGTCGTTGCTTGAGCCTGGGGTTTACAGCCTTTCTGTTACGGATGCAAATGGATGTTTTGCAAGCTTTACTTTCGAGGTACAGATGGTAAATAAGGCGGAAAGCCTCAACGCTCAGCCTTTGCTTGTGTTCCCAAACCCTGTTGCAGGTTCAGTTTTTATAGAAACAGAAATGCATTCCCCTTTGCTGTTACAGTTTCTGGATATTGCAGGCCGGAATATGCTTTCAAGGAAGGCCCCTAGAGGCCATGCACTACGGCAAGTAGACTTGTCGACTCTACCAGCAGGCACATATTGGATGCAGGTTTTCTCGCAGGATGGAGCTTTAATAGCTACAGAGCAGATAGTGGTGAGATAGCAGCTCTTGAACGGGCAAAAACCAGATTGTCGTTTTTTGGGGCCTGCCCCTGCCTGAGGGCAGGCGCCGCTATGCTCCGGGGCTCGCTGCCCGCTCGGCCCTAACGGGCTTATCACCCCTGCGCAGCGCTAGGCCGATGCCAGGCTAGCGCCCGAAAAGCATAAGCCCCTGTGATATTTTGGGTTGGACTTGGGAAGGCTGAGTTGTTGGTTAGGTAATTTATACATAATAGCCCAACGCTATCAGGCTGTTGCTGATTCCAGTATGGTGCGATTAAGTGGTGTTGTGGTGTTGTGGTGTTGTGGTGCTGTGGTGCTGTGGTGCTGTGGTGCTGTGGTGCTGTGGTGCTGTGGTGCTGTGGTGCTGTGGTGCTGTGGTGCTGTGGTGCTGTGGTGCTGTGGTGCTGTGGTGCTCTTAAAAGTTTCAATTCCAGTATGGTGCGATTAAGTGGTCAAAATACCAAAACACCATAAAACCGTAAAACCATAACTATGGTTTCAATTCCAGTATGGTGCGATTAAGTGGCCAAAATACCAAAACACCATAAAACCGTAAAACCATAACTATGGTTTCAATTCCAGTATAGTGCGATTAAGTGCCGCAACGCGCGCCGGAGTGAGCGCAGCGACCATCGTTTCAATTCCAGTATAGTGCGATTAAGTGGCCAAACCACCAAAACACCAAAACACCAAAACACCGAATTCATCGTTTCAATTCCAGTATGGTGCGATTAAGTGTATCTAAACGACATTGACACTGCTAACTACGCAGTCATGTTTCAATTCCAGTATGGTGCGATTAAGTGGGCTGTGAATGGGTTTAACAGGATTCAATTCAATAAGTTTCAATTCCAGTATGGTGCGATTAAGTGTTCGCGATAAACTTCTTCTTGCATCGCTGAAAGGAGTTTCAATTCCAGTATGGTGCGATTAAGTGTAGCTCCCTCCGCATCCTCCGGGAGCCGATTATTTATGTTTCAATTCCAGTATGGTGCGATTAAGTGACGATAAAGGAAGTCTATTCGAAATGCCTAGCACCAGTTTCAATTCCAGTATGGTGCGATTAAGTGCACTGCTTCGCGCAGGTGTGTTGAAAGGTAAGTTTTGTTTCAATTCCAGTATGGTGCGATTAAGTGGCAAGAGCGCCCCGGAGGGCGTGCCGTTCGAAGTAGTTTCAATTCCAGTATGGTGCGATTAAGTGGTAAACAACAAAAACATGAACATTAAGATTAGAGCTGTTTCAATTCCAGTATGGTGCGATTAAGTGAATACCTTTGTAATCTCCCCTGAGGCTTACGCCTTGGTTTCAATTCCAGTATGGTGCGATTAAGTGGCGATAAAGGACAACGTGTCGTTCGGGCAAGATGATGTTTCAATTCCAGTATGGTGCGATTAAGTGTCTTCCAGGTTCTGTATATTCTACAGTCCTATAGGTGTTTCAATTCCAGTATGGTGCGATTAAGTGCCGCCAAGCCGCCAAGGTACTGGATTTGAAACTTGGTTTCAATTCCAGTATGGTGCGATTAAGTGATTCGTTGCATGGCCCAAAGTGGCCCTGTTGGCCTCGTTTCAATTCCAGTATGGTGCGATTAAGTGTACTATCATAATCGGCAATGTGGTAGAGGATAGCAAGTTTCAATTCCAGTATGGTGCGATTAAGTGCATCGCCGTTGTAGACATTGCGCGCCTCGCGCCAGGTTTCAATTCCAGTATGGTGCGATTAAGTGCGCAGGGAGAGAGATAAATCAATCAGTAATTAAGCTGTTTCAATTCCAGTATGGTGCGATTAAGTGGTTGCAGTCTTCATGCTGATAGCCTGTGTGAGGTCTGTTTCAATTCCAGTATGGTGCGATTAAGTGGAGCTGGGCTATGATGTGGTTGCTGACTATAAAGAGTTTCAATTCCAGTATGGTGCGATTAAGTGGCCATTAGGCCAAAAAAAAGCCCTTTCGCTAGGGCGGTTTCAATTCCAGTATGGTGCGATTAAGTGCGAGCAAGTGCTTACAGATGAGCACCTGAGCAACAAGTTTCAATTCCAGTATGGTGCGATTAAGTGAAGTGAATGGAGGGCTAAAGAATGCGCTGCAAAATGTGTTTCAATTCCAGTATGGTGCGATTAAGTGATAAATGCTCAGCTTATGTTGTGGACGGCAGAAAGGGTTTCAATTCCAGTATGGTGCGATTAAGTGGTATATGAGGTCTCAAAAATCAAATCAGATGAATAGTTTCAATTCCAGTATGGTGCGATTAAGTGCAGGTTCAGGGAGCTCATGGGCTGGAAAAAAGGCGTTTCAATTCCAGTATGGTGCGATTAAGTGGGGGCAAGATGACTTACAGGAAGTGGGAGAAGGAGTTTCAATTCCAGTATGGTGCGATTAAGTGCCGCAGGCGGGGCCCGGCTTGATGCGGACAACTTCAGTTTCAATTCCAGTATGGTGCGATTAAGTGGTGCAATAGCCCCCACTTTAGGAAAGGGAATAAGAGGTTTCAATTCCAGTATGGTGCGATTAAGTGGCAGTTGTCTGCGTAGCATGATTCCCATTTGTCCCTGTTTCAATTCCAGTATGGTGCGATTAAGTGTTGCCTATAAAAAAAGGTGGTGCAAAAGACGATACAGTTTCAATTCCAGTATGGTGCGATTAAGTGTTGGCGCCCATCTGCTTGAAAAGGCAGACGATTTTGTTTCAATTCCAGTATGGTGCGATTAAGTGCATGAAGTTGCAACCAGGCTTTGTAGAATGGATGAGTTTCAATTCCAGTATGGTGCGATTAAGTGCGTTCATAATTATAGCCATTAGCCCGCCAATAGGGCTTGTTTCAATTCCAGTATGGTGCGATTAAGTGTTCTTGCCCAGCGGTTGGGGTGGCGAAGCTGCTCTCGTTTCAATTCCAGTATGGTGCGATTAAGTGTTTTACGCCGGACGGAAACCCCATGTGGGGTAACCTGTTTCAATTCCAGTATGGTGCGATTAAGTGACGCCAAAGAGGGCATTTATTGGAGTGTCCACCGTGTTTCAATTCCAGTATGGTGCGATTAAGTGATCTATTCAGCCCACAGCGTTACGGACAACACCCTGTTTCAATTCCAGTATGGTGCGATTAAGTGAAGCCGCCGCCCGGCAGTACGTCACGACCTTTAACGGTTTCAATTCCAGTATGGTGCGATTAAGTGGCGTAGGCGGTAAATAGGTTTTGACCTCCTGCCCGCGTTTCAATTCCAGTATGGTGCGATTAAGTGAAGTACGATAGCACTTTTGTAACCGATAATGCCCGGGTTTCAATTCCAGTATGGTGCGATTAAGTGTCAGGAAGCGAAACGATCACGCTTACAATTGAAAAGTTTCAATTCCAGTATGGTGCGATTAAGTGGGGGAAGCACGCCGGTTTGCCAATGCGTTTAACGGTGTTTCAATTCCAGTATGGTGCGATTAAGTGAACGGGCAGCCCTTGGGCCGCAGCGCTACAGGGCAGTTTCAATTCCAGTATGGTGCGATTAAGTGTCTTCGCTCTGTATTACCACATTAACGCGCCCCGGGTTTCAATTCCAGTATGGTGCGATTAAGTGTTGCGGAACTGAGAAACAACGGGGAAGCCCGTCTAGTTTCAATTCCAGTATGGTGCGATTAAGTGAAGCCGCCGCCCGGCAGTACGTCACGACCTTTAACGGTTTCAATTCCAGTATGGTGCGATTAAGTGGAACCGGAGGAAGGAGAGTAGGGCGCCTAAACAATGTTTCAATTCCAGTATGGTGCGATTAAGTGTTTTACGCCGGACGGAAACCCCATGTGGGGTAACCTGTTTCAATTCCAGTATGGTGCGATTAAGTGAGGACTTACAAAAAAGGTCTTAACGATGTATCGAAAAGTTTCAATTCCAGTATGGTGCGATTAAGTGTATCTGTGAGCATGATAATGAATTTAGCCCGCTATGGTTTCAATTCCAGTATGGTGCGATTAAGTGAAGAAAAGCCTGAATATATTCAGGCGGCTGAGGCGAGTTTCAATTCCAGTATGGTGCGATTAAGTGTTGCCGGTCTTGACGTTTTCCGGAGGAGTGTATGAGTTTCAATTCCAGTATGGTGCGATTAAGTGGCTTTTTTGGTAGAGGCGGCAACAGGAAGGCCGCCAAGTTTCAATTCCAGTATGGTGCGATTAAGTGAAGTGGAGGAGGAGCACACCACCCCTACCCTAGAGGGTTTCAATTCCAGTATGGTGCGATTAAGTGTCTGTGCCTGTCCACCACTCCTCGTCTGCTGATAGCAGTTTCAATTCCAGTATGGTGCGATTAAGTGCCATTCCCGACAAAATTAAAACTCCCTGCAACGTCGTTTCAATTCCAGTATGGTGCGATTAAGTGCGCCCTATCGCCCTACATTGCCCTAGCCCTCGCTTTGTTTCAATTCCAGTATGGTGCGATTAAGTGGGGGTTAGGGGGGCATACGGCCCTCCTTTCTTTTGTTTCAATTCCAGTATGGTGCGATTAAGTGGGACGGGCACAGGCACGATTACCTACGCCTATCAGGTTTCAATTCCAGTATGGTGCGATTAAGTGCCTTTATCCCGGCCTTGGCTACAGACAACACTATGGGTTTCAATTCCAGTATGGTGCGATTAAGTGTCAAAGTTTAGTTGCTTTCCGCTAAAACTAAATCCTGTTTCAATTCCAGTATGGTGCGATTAAGTGGATGAAATAAGCGATAACCAAACTGTAAAAGCAACGTTTCAATTCCAGTATGGTGCGATTAAGTGAGCCAGCCCTGCAAAAAGGTAGGTCATTAGTAACAGTTTCAATTCCAGTATGGTGCGATTAAGTGCAGGCTTAGCCCTTAAAAGCGTCCTGACCCTGCGGTTTCAATTCCAGTATGGTGCGATTAAGTGTATTCAAAGCCTGCATCTGCTAAAGCTTGACCTACGGTTTCAATTCCAGTATGGTGCGATTAAGTGGGGATGGAGCGCGCCCTGCACTCTTTGTTCAGGCCTGTTTCAATTCCAGTATGGTGCGATTAAGTGAACCCTGACGGATGGAAATTGAATACTACCTGCGCAGTTTCAATTCCAGTATGGTGCGATTAAGTGCAGCAAGGGTGCTGTCATTGAACATCCAGATGCCGTGTTTCAATTCCAGTATGGTGCGATTAAGTGAGGGGTAGGCACGCCTGACCAAGTGCCGGCAACTCGTTTCAATTCCAGTATGGTGCGATTAAGTGAAGCCGCACTGGGTGCTGCATGAGCTGATTGAAAACGTTTCAATTCCAGTATGGTGCGATTAAGTGATCAGTGAAGTCAATGTATTCGTTTTCCTCCCCATTGTTTCAATTCCAGTATGGTGCGATTAAGTGCATAGCCATCCAGCCCGCCCTGAGGGCCGGCAATGTGGTTTCAATTCCAGTATGGTGCGATTAAGTGTACTTCGCGCCCTATTTCAGCAAGAAGAAAAATGAGGTTTCAATTCCAGTATGGTGCGATTAAGTGAGCCGCACTGGGTCCTGCACGAACTGATTGGGAATGTTTCAATTCCAGTATGGTGCGATTAAGTGTAGATATAGCGGATGTCGAGCATTTTAGGATTTTGTTTCAATTCCAGTATGGTGCGATTAAGTGGATAGCTTAGAAGCCCGCGAGGGGTCGGAGGTAGTAGTTTCAATTCCAGTATGGTGCGATTAAGTGTAGTCAATAAACCTGAAATCCTATACTTTACATTCGTTTCAATTCCAGTATGGTGCGATTAAGTGCGCTAATCCCTGTTGCCCGGATAGCCTCTACATTTGGTTTCAATTCCAGTATGGTGCGATTAAGTGTCAAGGATGGCGGCTATCAGTTTGAGGTGCTTTCCGGTTTCAATTCCAGTATGGTGCGATTAAGTGCCACGTTACTGTAGTTGCACTGCCTGCCGGTGCTTGGTTTCAATTCCAGTATGGTGCGATTAAGTGTGGTCAGGCAATCCTACGCCTGTCCTTACCGGCCAGGTTTCAATTCCAGTATGGTGCGATTAAGTGTATAATGATTATTCCTTGTTTTCTATTATTGTCGAGTTTCAATTCCAGTATGGTGCGATTAAGTGATCAAGAAAATTGAACGATAATGACAGGAAACGCAGTTTCAATTCCAGTATGGTGCGATTAAGTGATTAGGGCAGGCCATCAACTACCACAGGTGGCTTGTTTCAATTCCAGTATGGTGCGATTAAGTGGCCATCTGGATGACGCGCTCCGGCGTAATGTGCTTGTTTCAATTCCAGTATGGTGCGATTAAGTGGTTTTTCAGGCAAGAGGCAGAAGTTGATATACTGCCGTTTCAATTCCAGTATGGTGCGATTAAGTGTGTAGGCATTATTATCGCTATCGTCGCTTTTAGAGCGGTTTCAATTCCAGTATGGTGCGATTAAGTGCTATCAACTGTAACGCCCTCCACTGTCCCATGAAAAGTTTCAATTCCAGTATGGTGCGATTAAGTGTGCTTTAATATTTCCGGGTCGCCTTCCGCTAAAGTGGTTTCAATTCCAGTATGGTGCGATTAAGTGATTGCCATCTTGCTTAATCCTCTCCGACCTGATAACGTTTCAATTCCAGTATGGTGCGATTAAGTGGAGGTAGACCGGAAAATAAATGCCCAGCTGATGCTGGTTTCAATTCCAGTATGGTGCGATTAAGTGCGCCTACCGCATTAATCCGGAAAATCCACCCGCCGCGTTTCAATTCCAGTATGGTGCGATTAAGTGCATCTTTTACACTGCCGATAAACTCAGAGAAAGTCGTTTCAATTCCAGTATGGTGCGATTAAGTGATCAAGAAAATTGAACGATAATGACAGGAAACGCAGTTTCAATTCCAGTATGGTGCGATTAAGTGTTTCAAGGTCCATCGCCTCTGCCCTCGCCATTACCAGTTTCAATTCCAGTATGGTGCGATTAAGTGGAGGCACAGGGTGGCTAAAGGACAGCCTTAGCGCGTTTCAATTCCAGTATGGTGCGATTAAGTGACAGAGGCGCAAGTGCGTACCTACATGCAACAGCAGGTTTCAATTCCAGTATGGTGCGATTAAGTGCGAGCGCAATGAACAAGAAGAGATAGAGGAGCGCAGTTTCAATTCCAGTATGGTGCGATTAAGTGCATGACGTGCTCGTAGACCCTACCACCGGAGAGGAGGTTTCAATTCCAGTATGGTGCGATTAAGTGGCCCGGCGGGGCGGCGAAGTTGTGGTGGATGCCGACGTTTCAATTCCAGTATGGTGCGATTAAGTGTGATGGGCTGGAAAAAAGGCTGGTGGCATCACAATAGTTTCAATTCCAGTATGGTGCGATTAAGTGCGGTTAGGGTTCGTAAAGACACCTAAGAAGCTGAAGTTTCAATTCCAGTATGGTGCGATTAAGTGAGCTTGGCAAGGAGATAAAAATCCTTGCAGCAAAAGGTTTCAATTCCAGTATGGTGCGATTAAGTGGTGACAGACAGGGTCGAGCTGATGCTGCAAGCCGGGTTTCAATTCCAGTATGGTGCGATTAAGTGGGTAAGGCAGCATTTTCCAGATGTATTTTACCGGAGTTTCAATTCCAGTATGGTGCGATTAAGTGATGAAACAAAACCCGTTTTATACCTCATCAAACTTTGTTTCAATTCCAGTATGGTGCGATTAAGTGGGGTGCTCCAAAAGAATTGAACCGCACGATCACCAAGGTTTCAATTCCAGTATGGTGCGATTAAGTGAGGGCAGCGAATATGCAAAGCTGTTCGTGAGGAAGGTTTCAATTCCAGTATGGTGCGATTAAGTGCGGCTTTACGCTGATAGATGACGAGTGGGATGAGTCGTTTCAATTCCAGTATGGTGCGATTAAGTGATCAGACCCAGACCGACCAAATCCATAAAGCCTCGTTTCAATTCCAGTATGGTGCGATTAAGTGGGAATTGGGAAGATGCAGACCGGTTCAGGGAGCTGAGTTTCAATTCCAGTATGGTGCGATTAAGTGAGCGACGATAGAAGCGAACGACAACAAGCCCTCAAGTTTCAATTCCAGTATGGTGCGATTAAGTGTGGACTTCAAAAAGAACTAACAAGGCTAAAAGAGATGTTTCAATTCCAGTATGGTGCGATTAAGTGTCGCAGAATTAAAAAGCAAGCATAATGGGGACAAATGTTTCAATTCCAGTATGGTGCGATTAAGTGTAACGGGCATAAAATAGCCTGCAGTCCTCATTAGATGTTTCAATTCCAGTATGGTGCGATTAAGTGGATTCTAGCCTGCTTGCGTTTAGGACTTTAAAGTATGGTTTCAATTCCAGTATGGTGCGATTAAGTGGAGGTCGCGGTAAGGGGCAAGATGACTTACCGAAAGGTTTCAATTCCAGTATGGTGCGATTAAGTGCAGAGGCGCATGGGCTTTGGGAATCGGAGAGGCCAGTTTCAATTCCAGTATGGTGCGATTAAGTGTGGAATACACCCACAACAAGGTGGGTGTTCAGACGAGTTTCAATTCCAGTATGGTGCGATTAAGTGGCTGACGCTATCGAAAATGCCAGCACACCGGGCGAGGTTTCAATTCCAGTATGGTGCGATTAAGTGGGGGATTGAGATGGGCTGCCATGAGCAGGACTATCAAGGTTTCAATTCCAGTATGGTGCGATTAAGTGATTAGTAACTGAACCCACTGCATTGTCTGTGACGCTGGTTTCAATTCCAGTATGGTGCGATTAAGTGCTTCTATGAAGTTAGCAGTAAAGGGTTGCGTGTTTTGTTTCAATTCCAGTATGGTGCGATTAAGTGCTTAAGCCCGGACAAGGTATTTGGTTTCTTGCTTTGTTTCAATTCCAGTATGGTGCGATTAAGTGACAGCAACCCCCTTTCGCTAGGGTAGGTATTCCAGGTTTCAATTCCAGTATGGTGCGATTAAGTGACTTGCCCATCTGTCGCTCCTGATATGTTTACATCGGTTTCAATTCCAGTATGGTGCGATTAAGTGAGTACAGGACGTTTGAGGATTATTGTAGGGGAAAAGTTTCAATTCCAGTATGGTGCGATTAAGTGTATCGCGGCATTTCTCATCCTGTTGGCTAAAAGGAGTTTCAATTCCAGTATGGTGCGATTAAGTGGCTTGTGCGCCTCGACCAAGTCCGGCAAGGGGTCAGGTTTCAATTCCAGTATGGTGCGATTAAGTGCTTCAGATGGCCGGCAGGGGCAGCAGGGTGATACCGTTTCAATTCCAGTATGGTGCGATTAAGTGCAGTAAAGGTGCTTAAATCTGATGAGTCACTTTATGTTTCAATTCCAGTATGGTGCGATTAAGTGTGCAAGCGCGAATACTGAAGTCCCATCAGGCTTTTGTTTCAATTCCAGTATGGTGCGATTAAGTGAAGCGGTAAGTGCTGCTACAGGGGAGATTACAGCGCCGTTTCAATTCCAGTATGGTGCGATTAAGTGAGCACTACCGAGCAAGAGGCTTACAGGAATAAGGACGTTTCAATTCCAGTATGGTGCGATTAAGTGTTTTTTTTACTTTTTTTGCCCTACCTATTGTTTGTTGTTTCAATTCCAGTATGGTGCGATTAAGTGCGGCAACTGCTTCTTAGAGGCCCACTCTTTTGCCCGTTTCAATTCCAGTATGGTGCGATTAAGTGAGATTTAACAGTGAAACAAAAAAAGGTTGTACCCTGTTTCAATTCCAGTATGGTGCGATTAAGTGATGATAACACAATAGGGGTTGCAGCAATAGATAAAAAGTTTCAATTCCAGTATGGTGCGATTAAGTGTGCGACGAGTGGGTTCAATAGAATTGTATTCCAAAAGTTTCAATTCCAGTATGGTGCGATTAAGTGGAGGTCGCGGTAAGGGGCAAGATGACTTACCGAAAGGTTTCAATTCCAGTATGGTGCGATTAAGTGTGTCATCAACCGTAGGCCACTCGATCTGGTTGCCGGGTTTCAATTCCAGTATGGTGCGATTAAGTGTCGTCAAAGTCTTACACCAATGAGCCTGTCGTGGAGTTTCAATTCCAGTATGGTGCGATTAAGTGGTTGAAAGTCTCTATTCTCATTGTTGTTGTTTTTGAGTTTCAATTCCAGTATGGTGCGATTAAGTGTACTCCCTCAGCGTAAACTCAAGCATTGTTTCCCGGGTTTCAATTCCAGTATGGTGCGATTAAGTGTTTCATTTGGAGAATATTCATACCCCATGATGTGATGTTTCAATTCCAGTATGGTGCGATTAAGTGGGCGGCAACTGCCAGTTCCAGATTGGGTATAGAGGGGTTTCAATTCCAGTATGGTGCGATTAAGTGTTCACACTCTAACAGCATGAACATTTTCTTTGCATCGTTTCAATTCCAGTATGGTGCGATTAAGTGTGCTGCACGTGATTATGGGGCTAATTTCTTCAAGAAGTTTCAATTCCAGTATGGTGCGATTAAGTGTGGAATACACCCACAACAAGGTGGGTGTTCAGACGAGTTTCAATTCCAGTATGGTGCGATTAAGTGTTTGAGAAGCACTACGCCCTAGCCAGGGCAAAAGAGGTTTCAATTCCAGTATGGTGCGATTAAGTGATGAGGTGCTAGGCAGCAGCAAGAGCGTGCAGCTAGTTTCAATTCCAGTATGGTGCGATTAAGTGGCCGGCAAAGCCGATGTGTAAGTAACTAAAGATTAACCAATTGTCAAAGAACGTTGAGCCTTTTTGGCTCCGGTTTTCTCGTCGGCCTCCAATAAGCGGATTTTGCCAAGAGGTCGACGACTGGCTTAATAAATTGATATCCAGTATTTTGAGCATTTAAATGGGTGTGCGTTTTATACCGTTTGTGTTCTCGGGCGCAGGTCGACGCGCACTACAAAAACTGATCGATCTCATTTTTCTCCAGCCCGATCACCTGTTTGTCCAGCCAACGCTCGTTCCTACTGCTAAAGATAATGATACTGTCGTAGGATTCATCCATAATCTGCCGGGCTTCGAAGATCAGCTCCTTGAGCTTGAGCTCGCTGATAGCGCCCTCAAAGACAGAGTTCTGAATCCAGTTGAGGTAGCGGCGGCACAGCTTCAACATTCTGCCGACCCGCTTTTGATGTACGTCGTAGACCAGGATCACATACATTACCACCAGATTTTGAAGGGTTGGTACGCTTCTTCCATGCGTAAAAAATATTTGGCTAGTTTATGGCATTCCAATAGCATCAGGCGTTTGTAGCTGACTTTCCTCCCCAAACTCCGGTGTTGTATGGTCTGCTTCAGCCGCTCTTCAAAAGCCATGATGAAAACCTTGCGGCCTTTGTCTTTGAGAAAACAGCCATTGGCTTGCTGCTCGAAGTGCTTCTCTTGCAGCTCCCGCTGATTGAACAGCCGGAACAGGGTGCGGTCTACCAAAATGGGCTTGAAAATTTCGGCTATGTCTAGCGCCAGGCTGAAGCGCCTTGTGCCTGGCTCGTGCAAAAAGCTGATAGTGGGGTTGAGCTGTGTATGGTAAATCATGTCGAGCGCCAATGCATAGCACATCATATTGCCGAAAGAAATAGCAGCATTTACCTCATTGGACGGTGGCTGCTTGTGCCGGCCGTTCATTTCAAAATGTGTAATGATGTGCTCAAAGGCCTGATAGTAGGTCTGCCGGCAGTTGCCTTCTATCCCCATCAGCGAAGGGACATCTTCCGCCTCTGGAATAAGCTGCCGTAGTTTTTCGATCTGCTCTATCAGCTGCTCCAAAGAACGGCCTCGGGCGTTGTAGTACCGCAGGTTTTTCAACATATTGTAGCTCGCCCCGCTTACGAGGCGCTGCGCTATATGCATCCGGCGCTTGCTGCTCAGGTAGGCACGGGTCTGCTCTACCTGCATTTTTCCTGCTAGAAGGTATTCCTTGGGCTGGAAAGAACCGGTGTAGTGCTCGTAGTAATCGAAGAAGTGCACGGGCACCTGCTGTTTCCCTAGAAAATTGAAAAGCGCACTATTGGTATCTATGCTGCCGAAGATGTAGAGGGCTTCTATGCCTTCAATGGGCAAATAGCGGGGCTTTTGCTCATTGCCCAACTCATCTACGGCAGTAAACTTGAGGGTGTTGTCGCGGCGGCTCATGCGGCCGGGGTTGAACAGGTAGTAGGGCTTTTTCATGGTTCATTATTCGGCGTAGCAAAATTCGTAATAGGAGCAGTTCTTGCAGATGGGTTTTTTGACCAACCCCGGGCAACTTTCCAACTGAGTGATCCGGAGCACTTCCGCTTCCCAATGAGGGATAACCTTTCGGTCTCCCTCTGTTAGCCATACTTCTTCGGTTTGGCGGAGCTTGGGGTATTCCAGCAAGCCATGTGAAACGGGGATATCATTCCGCTCTAACACATATAGGTAGTACAGCACTTGCGCTCTATGTGCGTTTTCTTTCTTACGGCTCTTTTTGACTTCCCTCACAATCCCTTGCTTCGCATCAAAGTGGTCGATTTTGATACCTTCAATGCTCAGCTCCTGCCATCGCTCTGCGCGTTTGAGGTAGCTGTGCTCATCGATGAATTTACCTTCGGCCACCAGCTCGCTGTGCTGTTCCATCTTGATATTGTGGGCAAACAGCCAAAGTTTGCGGTGGCAAAGGTGGTAGTAGGCAATCTGAGTACCCGTTACAAAAGTTGAACTATCTGCCATTTCTCTGTATTTTAGTCAAAAGCATTGGCATGATTACCAGCATCGATCAGCTAGATCTTTCAAAAAAATATACTTACGCCGATTACCTCACCTGGCAGCTCGACGAAATGGTGGAGCTCATCCGCGGAAAGGTCGTGCGTATGTCACCTGCTCCGGGTACTTCTCATCAGTCGGCTTCCAGTAATTTACACGTAGCCATTGGCAGCTATTTGATAGGCAAACAATGCAAGCTGTTCAGTGCCCCGTTTGATGTGCGCCTTCCACTTCCTGAAGCAGAACAGCAGCAAGATAAAACTGAAACGGTAGTGCAGCCCGACCTCTGCATCATCTGCGACACCAGCAAACTTGATGACCGTGGTTGCCATGGCGCACCCGACTGGATCATCGAAATCCTTTCCCAAAGCACCGCCCATAAGGACCTCAACGAAAAGTTTGAGCTCTACCGCCACGCCGGCGTGCAGGAGTACTGGGTGGTGCACCCGGCTGAGGGCACGGTGCTCCCTTATCGGCTGGACGCGGACGGACAGTACGCCTTGCCCCGCTCCACCCCGTACACCGTGGGCGATAAGGTACCGGTGGGGCTGTTCCCGGGGTTTGAGGTGGAGCTGAGGGCGGTGTTTGGGTGAGGGGGTAGAATAAGCTATCAAATATTAGATAAAAGACGAATCTTCATCTAAAATAAGGCCAACATCAAAATTGTAAGAACCACCATTTACTACGAACACGCTTTCATCTTGCTTATCGCCATTTATGTACAGATCGAGCTGTACAATTGCCTTATTTTTCAAACCTCTTTCGGCTAAGTACAAGGGAATACTTATGCCATTAGTGCTTTGAAAGTGATAATAGGCCCCCCAAGAAGTAAAGTATCCATCTTTTTCGTAGCAGTCTAGTATCAATACCGTACGTTGAGGGTCAATATCTCTAGCTCTCCATCCACTACTGCCTTCCTCTTCAGCTGCTTTACTGGATGCAGAAAACCTTACTAGCCAATTATTCCGGAATAACTCTTTCAGGCTTTCACTGTTTATTCGAGCTTTCCCAATATCCTTGTTGTAAACTGGATATATTTCATTAATCAATTTGATCCAACTCCCCTTGCGGTATACCTTTCCTGTCTCCAATTTTTGAAGCGTTTGGGTAAATGCCTGTAGGGGTATCCAGCTTTTCTTTTTTTGTTCATAAGAACCGTAGGGTGGTGGATATAAGTATCCATTCTTGATAGGTCTCAAGATAAATAAGGATCCAGGCTTCTTATTCTCAGTGAACCGGCATAAGCGTCCGACTCGTTGAACTAAACGGTCAATTGGGCAGAGTTCACTGAGCATAATCTCAGCGCTAATATTGATGCTCATTTCTCCAATTTGGGTCATAATGACAATCCCTCTAGCTTTCCCTTCTTCCCAAGCCGCTTTTCCTAATGCTTGTAGAATAGCTTCCTCTTTTTGACGCTTATCTTTTTCTAAGAATCTACTGTGATATAAGAAGATGGGCACGTCAGTTACTTGATCTTTCAAATTCCGAAACAGTTGCACTGCCCGATCTACCGTATTGACATAAATGATAGCAGCTTCTTTCGCTATACATTCCGCCAAGAGATGTTCAATATCTTCAGGCTGTTCAAAATCTTCAATTCCAGACAGCCTACACTGCTCTTGCTCGTACTCGCTATCATCTTCCAGTATTTTTACGGTGCCATAGCCGATTTCTCGGAAGAAATCCCTCTCACAATCGGCGATGGATGCGCTCATGAATAGTACTGGTACTTTCCAATGCTTACAAGCTTGTAATAAGACCGCCATGTTTTGTCGAACAAAATCGTCGTAGGCATCCGCCTCATCAATGACCAAGCAACTATTAGCCAGATTAAAACTAGTGATGTGATGATCTTCCCGAGTCAAGGTTAGGCTCATTAGCAAATGGTCAACTGTACAAATGGTTACTGGTGTCATCAGCCAACGAGCGTATAAGCTGTGTGCATCAAAAGTTTGGTTGGTGACTTTCCGGTGCTTACGTTCAACGAATTTAGCCGAAGAATGATATAAGCCTACTTCCGAAATATCGTCCTCCGTACTCAGTGCCATTGCCGTACTGGTAAATCGCGTTGGCATTGCTATCACTAGACGTTCTGCTCTACGAGTTTCTATTTGTTTTTTAGCCCAAAGCAAAGCTGCCGATGTTTTGCCAGCACCCGTAGGCGCTCGAAAAACTAAGAGGTCTTCCCGGTAATTGTCTTCTGCTAATTGCTGGACGGGGCGACGAGTCCAAGTAATCGGAAAGTGATACCGGAAAGGGATAATCTCTGGATGTGGGTTACCTCCTTCCATGGCACTAGCCCTTCGGTCTGCTATTTGTAGCCAAGCGCGTGGGCCAGAAAACTTTAGGAATTCAATTAGGGTAGCCTTAAAGTTGTCATCAACCGAATAGCTTCTTTCATATAGTTTTTCAAGATAGTAAAACCCATCTTTCACTTCTAGCCAGCGTGCCTCATCCTTTTTCGATAATTTCCCATGATGAGCAGCAATCGCCGCTTTAACTCGCAATGGTAACTTTCGCCCATGTATCACGAGTGAACCAATCTCATGGCGGAATTTTGCTAGCCGTAGGTTTTTCCCTGCCTCGTCTCTACATTCTCGCTCAAAATCGGTGTGCGTAACTTCTCGATTCTGTTTGCTAGCCCACTTCACATAAGCTTGATAGTCTTTCTGGCAAGGTAGCTGCCAACATGGGTTCAGCTTGCCTTCGTCATGGTAGATGACCGCTTGATCTGTGATTGACAATAGATTATCATCACCAAACCAATTCGCATACTTATATATCGCGATTGGAAATGAGTCGCCTATTTCTTTCAACTTTTCTCGTACATCCCTTACATGTTCCTCATAAGAAAGCCCATCGGGCTTGGCGAGTCTGAGTTTACTCTTCTCCGGCGAAAGTGGCATAGGGTACGACGTTTGAAGTTTCTCCAGCAGGATTAAACAAGGCATTTTCCATTAAGAAAGTGATTGCTTGCTTTTTTGCGGCAAAAACAGAAGTATCCCCCTCTTTATCATTACCATAGAATACGCGAGCCTTGCGTTCTCTCAGTTCAGCCAATATGTTTTCTCGTTCCTTTTCGTTCGCCTGAAAGAAACGTGCTGCCTTCCGGCTAACTTTGTTGTCAAAGACGATCAGTACTTGCTGTGGTTCGCCGCTGACCATATTGCGAGCTTGATTAGCATAGTCGTTAAGGCTCATAGCAGCCTCCAAGAATAAGCGGGCACGGCGTTTACGTTCCGCAGCATCAGCGTGTAGAAAATAGGTAGAACCTAAATGCATAGATTTTCCGCCGTATTCAAAGCCTTTAGAAATACTCAATGCCCCTATGTCTAAAGAGAAATTCATGTGCATCAGATCGTAAGCACTAAACTCCTTGGTGGCTAATGCTTGCTTTTTAGCCCCCTCTGTAGAACTGTCATCTTGTTTTAAACGAATCAATAGGTCCCGAGCAATTTTACTTTCCTCTAAACTTAGTTCATCTGCGGGATTGCTACTGATTGAGATAGCCATAGTAGCTGATATTGGAGCTGTCCTTCGGCCACTATAGTCATTCTTACTAGGATGCATAAAGCCCCCCATGTCGGCCCGTAAGTCTTTTTCTACGTAGTTCGTAACCCCGTCGCCGTTAGAAACATAAGTTTCTCCTTTGTCGGGGTCTGCTTCGTTCAGCCTTTCCATCGCAGTAAAAAGCGCGTGGCGTTGCATTTGTCCACTGATATATACGCGACCATCCGGAGTTCGCTTTATGGATGAGGCATTGCCTAGTATTTTCTCGCCACCATTAGCGATGTGGTTTTCAAAAGGCGCGAGTAACGAAACAAGAATGTTTTTGATTTCCATAATACAGTTATATTTATTTGTTTAGAAATTAATCTTCATTATTGTCTGGAGATTCAGTTGATGGTATTGAATCTTGCTCAAGTTCTTTCTTCGACCAAGTTCCAATTCGGCTGAATGCCAAGAGCATGTGCTTAGCTGTTTGCTTATCTACCTGTCCAGCTAATACCGCTTCTAAGAAAGCACTGCTTTCCGGCGGCGCATCACTCTTACTGTGTTGGCTAATGTCCCGAATCGCTCGAATGGCAAAATCCGCCGCAGAGGGTGAACTCATAATTGAACTTTCCACCGTAGCCAATACTTTAGCTTTTTTTTCGTATATCGTCCCGGTGGCTTCGTTGTCTGCATTAGCCAGTCGATAAGCTTGTTGATTAATCCACGCTCCCAAGGCTTTAGCCGAAGCGACCAGTTCAGGATCAAGGTGATGTTTCTTCATAAAAAAGGTATTTATTAATGGTGAAATATCAGGAGAGTATTCTGCCCGAAAGGCAAAAAAATCAGTGAACGCAGCTTGGTTAAAAAGTTGTAAAAAACGACTCGCAAAGAGATCGAACTTTTCATATGCCTTCTTGATATTTTCGCTTTCTTTTGGGTCTTCTTTGTAACGATCAGGATGAAGGAATAGCTTTGAGCGATAAATTCCTTCGACTACCTGATAAAGGTTAATATGTTTGTCTAAAGCTAGCTCAACCACATAGTGGTCATATCGAAAAGTCTCTGCGTGACCATAGCCAAAAAGATAAAAAGTAGTCTGTGGCAGCCTGTCTAACAAACGCTCTATTTTAGACCAGTAGGGACTACGTTTTCGATATTCTGCATTTTTGACTAACTCAGCAATACTTGCTAATAATCCAGCTTTACTGAATGCACTACTTCGAGGTGCGTAAGGGAAGTTTCCATCATAAATCGCCGGTCGAATGGGGTAACGGTTCTTTTCCTCTCCTTTACTGTTAGTTTCTACACGAACCTTGGAGCGGTAATAATCCTTTGCTGCCGATAACTTTATGTCTTTTATTATGCGGACAAAAGTGACTAAATCAGCAATATCTAAGTCGGGAATAATTCCTATATTAAATCGTTTAGTGGTACCCCGTTCACGTTTTTTGTAAGCCAAAGACGGTTTATCTAGTGTAGTGCTTGTGATTAGGGATGCAGCGGCATCTAGAAAGGTCATTTTTCCAGCTCCCTTTCGTGCTTTTGAGCTAAAAACTAAATAGTCACCGGCCATCGGAGCTATAGCCATAGTTATATTGGTTGTTTTTAGTGGGTCGTCTTCCAATCCTTTCAATACTTTTTGAATTGCTCCGTAAGTATTGCCTGCTTTTTCATCGGAGGTGATGACATTAGGAGCTAAATAGACATAATTCTTAGCATCTGCTTTCTTCTGATCATAGTATTTAAAGCTTACTTCTTTTTTCGCTAAGTCATCAGCTAACCCTAGCCGAAAGTAGGTTATTCCTTTTTTTAGCTCAAAAAATAAGGATTCCATGGTGGGTAGCCCTTGCTCATTGATTTTATCTTGGTGATTCGCTAGTGCTACGGCAATACCATATTTTACTAAAGGGTGTTGTTGATTCATTCTGTATCAATTTTAAGTTCTACCCAACTTTCACTGTGTCCTAAATAAGCCGTGGATACTTTTTCTAATGCTTTTTGCAAGACTTCCAAAAACGGAGATGTGCAACTCAACTGTAGCTGATATGATCGCTCCAGAGAAGACCCTCTGGCATTTGTAGGTATTAGATATTCTCTAGAAGAAACCGTTGTATAGTAAAGCGGAAAACAATCAAGGTTATTCTTGAATAGCGTAGTCAAGTCATCGTCTTCTATTTTTGCTCCAGGACCTCCAGACTTTATAGCAAGCCTGCGTTTTTCTGGTATCAGGCGGTAATCTAAATTAGGAGTACCATTCGGATGGGTTTTTGCATCATCACGCCGCATAGCTTTTTTCCAAGTGTCATCAAAACTCTCTAAGCTTGGAATTACATGTAAGTGATTCATCTCAAACAGATGAACGACTAACGGCTGATAGCCTGAACCAGATGACTCTGGTGACAGTTCAACTTTGTGTTGCTTCTTCCAAGCTTTGACCAGAGTTTTGAAGAGTTGTTTGCGTAGCTGAGGTGGAAAATGCAAGCCCATCACATTTTCAAAGAGTCCAGCTAGCTGTAACTTCCCCGGTAATCGGTCTGACCGATAATAACTTCCCGGTAATTGGCTCACCATTGATATTGGTGATAATAATTCTACTGACAAACGAAACTGCTTACTGAATTCCGTTTGTGAGAAAAGATACTCTATGGTTTCAAGTGCCATTTGCCTTCTTCTTTTGT
Source organism: Phaeodactylibacter luteus (assembly GCF_007993045.1). Taxonomy (GTDB): domain Bacteria; phylum Bacteroidota; class Bacteroidia; order Chitinophagales; family Saprospiraceae; genus Phaeodactylibacter; species Phaeodactylibacter luteus. Next base: position 60,973 of record NZ_VOOR01000023.1, on the reverse strand, counting down.
TTAAAATACTACCTCAACGCCCCAAACCCAATCCCCGTAGAATGCCCGACCCCCACATCCCAGGCAAAGCGCACCGCTTCCGGGTCGCCCTCCACAATGACCGGGCAGAAAGTGCCGATCAGGTCAATCTTGTTGAAGGTGATCTTCTTGGTCTTCGGGTTTTGGTACTCCGGGTCAAAGGCTACGGTAGCGTGGCTGCCCAAGCCCGCGCGGGCGAGCTTCTTCTGAAGGGTAGCGGTCATCAGGGCACCCGCCTCTTCATCGCCGGGGAAAATAAACTGCTGCCCGTTATCCGCTTCCCGGTGTTTTTTGATGAAGATCGGGCTTTGGGCGAAGAACCGCTGCCGCTCTCCAAAGTCGGGCGTAGTACGCATCCTTACTTCTTCCACCCGCATGCCCCATTGTATCTTCTCGTCTTTGAATAGGCCGGATACTGCACTTTTGTGCAGGCTTTCGAGGGGGGAGCTGATAAAAAACTCCGCGCCGTGCTGAAAGTCGTAGCCTTTTTTATCCCGGCGCATCTTCCCTCCGTACAGCCAGGAAAGGGAATACAATGAAATCTCATCGTGCAGCTCGTTCTCTCCGAGCCATTTGTGGAAAGCGCCTACCAATGCCCTTTGATAATCGAAAGGGACGGTTTCTGTGTTCGGTGTTAGTCTCAAATATATACGCATAAACCATCAATTTTTTTATCACTCACAGTGGCAAAGCTACAGCCACCCCTAGGGCAGCTATCACCCCAGCTAAATTTTTTTTTCTCAGAAATGTGCTATCGGTATGTACAGATGTAGCGTCAGGAACGCTATTGTGATATTGTTGTACGGTGAATGTACGACATTGTTTCAAACTGGAGAGACAATTGGGCCTGCTAAAATCGGGCGTGAACCAAAATGCCGCAAGAGTATATGCCCTTCGGGCTATAGCTTGGCATTGGCCTAGCGCTGCGAAGGGGGGGCCGAAGGCCAGACCCGACGCCTGTAGGGCGAGGGGCCGAGCGAAGAGCGAGCCCCGTAGCATAGCGGCACCTGCCTGCAGGCAGGTGCAGGCCCCATCCTTGCGGCAGGGGGCAAGCCCATCACGCGAAGCAGGCTGGGCAGGCAAAAAACGGCGATCTGGTTTGTGCCCCTAAAATCTCAACAAGCCCCAAGCCAGACTGCTGCCCCTGCTTTCATTTTTGCTCGTTTGGTCATCTCCTGAAATAGGTCGACCTCAAAACCATCAAAATTGTGACAGCTTCCCCCCTAAAACTGCATCCGCCCCCGCTCCCGTTCCAAATGCCGCTTCAGCCCCTCCGGTGCGATCACCTCGATCACCTGATGGTGGAAGCCCAGTATGAAATTCGTCAGCCCATAGAATTTATGGTTCACCCGGCACTGGAAATCATATACATTCTCCTGCTGCGCATCCTCCTGAATGTAGGCTTTGGTCAAGGGGTAACGCTCCACCAGTTCATTGTAAGCGCCTACTTTTAGGCGCAGGTGGACCAGTTCCTGTTCGTTGTCCACAATACGGAAAGGGTCTGTGGCCAGCTTGTTGTGTTCCGTTTCGTACGCCCAGGGCGTATCCGTCATGCGGATCCTAAGGATGCGGGAAATACGGAAATGCCGCAGCATCTGCTTGTCCACATCATAAGCCTGTACCGTATCATCCTCTACCTTTGCGTGGAAGGGCTCCACCAGCCGGTCTTTTACTTCATTGCTGTTAGAAGAGCGGTACCCCAGCAGTACCACTTGTACTTTTTGCTGCCGAGCCTGCTGCAGCAGTTGAAATTTGGTCAGATATGGCCTTCTCCAGTGCTCAGGCCCAGGGGTGCTCACCGCCCCAAGGGTATCTGCTGCCCCTGGGTAATCCTGCTGATTGCCAAATATGGCCGCCAGGCGTTGCTGCAAAGCGATAATCTTATCAGACGCAGCATCTACTTGGCGTAGGGCACGGAGCAACAGCAACTGCTCTGACGCTTCTAATTGCAGGAGCGCTTTCAAGTCTTCAAACGGTTTGTCCGCAGCGAAGCCGTAGCGGTGCTTGTCGTCAGGTTTCACTTGGAAGCCTGCGTTACGCATCGCCTCAAAATCATGCTTAATGGTATCCGGGTCAACTCCGTACAGTTCAGCCAATTCCCGTTTGGTATAACGATAAGGCTGCTCCTGTATGGCCCTGAGGACTCTCAGCAACCGTGTTTTAGTACTGTATTCATGGCCTTTGGATGGCATTGTAGTAGGGTTTTGATGTCATTAGGTACTGCAGCTAGCACGGTGCCCCTGTACCATGTGAGGGGGCCTGCCCCTGCCTGAGGGCAGGTGCCGCTATGCTGCGGGGCTCGCTGTCCGCTCGGCCCCTCGCCCTACAGGCGTCGGGTCTGGCCTTCGGCCCCCCCTTCGCAGCGCTAGGCCGCTGCCAGGCTAGTGCCCCAAAGCACCGGGCATTCGGGTTGCTGCCCGGTCACGCCAGCTAATCAACAATGCAATTTAATAAAAAAATGGATATTGGCATTCTGCTGATGGGCCGTTTTTTGCTCTTGCACACTGCCCCCTCTCCTTGCTGATGGGGCAGGGGCTGCTAACGGACTTCAAAAGTCACCGCATCCAGCCTGGCAATCTGCCAGCTAGACCCCTCTGCTGCCCTGAACACCAGGTACACATCCTGCAGGCCAGGAGCAGGGGCTATGGGGAGGGTGGCTTTGCCCGATTCAGGCAGGGGCATGCGGCCTAGCAGCGGCCCTGAGGGGGAGCCGGTGCGGACCTCTGCCTCTCCCCCGGCAAAACGCCCTTGCTCTGTGGAGGCTTCCAAAGAAATACCGTTGACCTGGGCCAGGTCAACCGACCGGAAGGCCATGTGGTCGCCGTCATAAATCTCCCCCACGCTCCCTTCCTGCCGCATCAGGGTAGGAGTGCCCTCATCAAAGGCGGCTGCGGGCATACGGTGGTAGCGCAGCTGTACTTTTTCCTGCCGCGTGATGGCCGGCTGCCCGTTCCGGGGCCGATCGGTGTAAGAGGCCATGAATACATAACGACCTTTCTCTGCTTTCCCAAGGTGCTGATCGGTGGTGTATTGCCCTTTAGCCGGCAGGCTGTTGCTGTGGGCCGCCGCCAAGGATAGGATATAGGCCACCATGCGGCTGGCTTCCGCCTCCGTGAGCTGAGGGTGGGCCGACATAGCGGTCTCGCCCCACACGCCGGAGCTCCCTTCTCGTATGCGGCGGGCAAGGACAGCCGGCGCTTTGGGGTCGCCGGCATACTTTTCGGCCACCTGCAGGTAGCTCGGGCCGTTGATTTTTTTATCCTTGGCATGGCAGGCCTTGCAGTCCGAACCCTCGATGAGGGCCAGCCCGGCAGGCTGCAGGCTGGAAGCCTGCTGATGCCCTTGGGCTATAGCAGCCAGGTCGTACCCTTCGGCAAGGTAGTCAACGCTCACCTTCAGCTGCGCTGCCGGCACCTGCCCGTCTTCTTTATCCTTGGCGGCTACCTCATAGGCTACCGTCCTGCCATCCCAATAGAATGACCGGTTGCCTGCAATGGACCAATTGACCTGCGGGGGCTCGTTGCCGGCCATGACGGCCACGCTGGCCTCCGAGGTATTGCCGTCGGGGTCGGTCGCCTTCAGCTGTACCGTATAGGTGCCAGGCTGTTCAAAGGTATAGCTCAGGCTTTCGCCCGAAAATGCCTGCCCGTCAACTTGCCAATCGAACTGCAGGGGGTCCCGGTCCGGATCGTAGGAAGCAGCAGCGGAAAAACTGGCCTTCAGCGGCACAGCCCCTTGCAGGGCGGCCGCTTCTATCCGGGCAGCTGGCTTGCGGTTGCCTTTGATGTAAGCGATGCGCGACAATCGGGCGTCTGCATTTTGGGTAAACCATTGCTCCCCGTATTCCAACACATACAGCTGCCCATCGGGCCCGAAGAGCATATCCATAGGGTTGGCGAAGTCGCCCTGCTCCGAAAGGAAGGGGTCTGCCTGCACGAAGCGCCCGTCTTCGTCAAGGGTGAGCACAAAAATCCAGTCGCGCATCCACTCGTAGACGAACAGCTTGCCATTGAAGTAATCCGGGTACTTGTCTTCATTTTCGTACTGTTCTGCATAGTATACCGGCCCCGCCATAGGGTTTTTGCCGCCAACGCCTACCCAGGGGAATTCCTTCGACTTGTCGTAGGAGTACCAGATCATGGACGGCTGTACGGGCGGCAGTTCCCGCAGCCCGGTATTGTTGGGCGATTCGTTCACAGGCTGCTGTGCACTGAACTGTGGGCCTGCCAGATTGCTGGCAAAGTCGAAATCATGGTATGCCTGCAGGTTGCCCCTGAGGTAAGGCCAGCCAAAGAAGCCGGCTTCCCTGGCCTGATTGATCTCGTCTATGCCCTTGGGGCCGCGCTGCTCGCGCCCGACGCCTGCATCTGGGCCTACATCGCCCCAATAGAGGTAGCCGGTGCGCGCGTCTATGCTAAAGCGGAAAGGGTTCCTGCAGCCCATGACGTAAATCTCCGGCCGGGTGCCGGGCGTGCCTTCCGGGAAAAGGTTGCCTTCCGGAATGGTATAGGACCCATCGGGCTGAGGCGTGATCCGCAAGATCTTGCCCCTAAGGTCATTGGTGTTGGCCGCAGTCCGCTGTGCATCAAAGGGCGCTCTCCCCGGCCGCTCATCAATAGGGGCGTACCCCTCTGATTCGAAAGGGTTGGTGTTGTCGCCTACGCTGATGAAGAGGTTGCCGTCTGGGCCAAACTCCAGCGAGCCTGCAGAATGGCAGCACTCTTCCCGCTGTACGGGTATTTTCAAGATGACCTGCTCGCTCAGCCAGTGTACGGAATCTTGGGCAAAAACAAAGCGGGAGACCTGCTGCACCGCTTCCTCCCCAACCGGCGAATAGCACAGGTAAATCCAATGATTGTCCTCGTAGGCGGGGTCGACAGCCAGCCCCATCAGCCCATCTTCGTGTTCGGTGTGTACCGGGAGATGGCCAATAGAATCGAGGGCGCCGCGCTCAGGGTCGTACATCTTGATGCCCCCCCGCCGTTCAATCAGCAGTATGCGCCCGTCGGGCAGCAGGTCGATTTCCATGGGCTCAAACAGGTTGCTGGCCAAGACAGTCTTCTGGAAACGGTTCTGCTCGGGCACGCGCGCGGTCCGGGCCAGGCTGTAGTCCAGCCGGTTTTCCCCTATCGCATATTGTATGCCGCCTGCCAGGTGCTGCAGGAAGAGGGGCTCGGCATAAGCCGCTTCTGTATGCCCCCCTCCGGTATAAAATGCCCGCCCCCCATCGTATTCGTGGAAGAGGGCAATCGGGTGGTGGCTGCCGTTTGTCCCCCCTTCGTAGGTGGACTCGTCCAGGTTGAGGAGCACCTGCACATCGGGGTTGAGGGCTTTGTAGTTGTACCATTCGTCCTCGCGCGCCCACCGTTCGGGCAGCATGGAAGTGGCCGGGTGGCTGGGGTAGACAACTTCCAGCTCCGCCGCCCTCACATTGGGCGAGTCTGGGTGCCCATCGAAATAGCCGCCGGCAAGCTTGCCGTACCAAGGCCATTGGTATTCGGTATCGGCTGCAGCGTGTATGCCCACGTACCCGCCCCCGGCTTGAATGTAACGCTCAAAGTCTGCCTGCTGATAATGGCCGAGCACATCGCCGGTCGTGTTCAGGAAAATGACGGCAGCATATTGTTTCAGGTTCTCTTCCCGGAAAGCAGCAGCATCTTCCGTGGTGTCCACACTAAAATGGTGCTCCATGCCCAATTGCTGTATGGCGGCAATGCCCGCCGGGATAGAGGCATGCCGGAACCCCGCAGTTTTGGAAAAAACCAGCACCTTCGGCATGGGCGGCTCGGAGCAGCTGGCCATCAGGCAGGCGATCAGCAAAAGGCAAAGTGGGCAAAGAGGTTTCATAGTTCCGTTGGTGTGGCGGCAAGCCCTGGCCTGCCTGGTTTTTCGTTTGATGAAAGATGCTTGGTGCGCCGGGGCAGGGCAGCAGGTAAAATTGGCAGTGCCCCTGTCATATCAAGCCGAATATACAAAACCAGCCGGGATAGGCCTGCATTCCTCCTGCCCGCAGCCGGCCGAATTGTACGTACAGCACCGCTGCTTGGCCGGAAAAATGTACTTTTGCCGTAAAGGCATCCGAACCAACCCTATGTCGACACCGCACTCCTCCCACCGCTGGACTAACCTTGCCTGGCTCCTGCTGCTGCTGGCGGCTTTGGGCCTCCGCTTTCCTGATTTTTTCCAATCGCCCAACAGCAAGGTCATTGAGCCCTATGCAGACGGGCTGAAAGCCTACACCAACATAGAGTACCACGCCCGCTACGATTCTTCCCTTACTTACTTTCAAGGGATGAACTACCCTTATGGCGACCACGCTTCAGCTGCGGTCACCCAGCCCTTGGTATCGGGGCTGATCAAGCTGGTGAGCGATTATGTGGTGGACATTACGGGCTACACCCGGGCTATTATACATTTTAGCCTGCTGCTGGGGATCGGGCTGGCCTCTTTATTTCTGATGCTGTTGCTGCGGCGCCTCGGCTGCCACCCCTGGTGGGCCATGGCTGCGGGGCTGGGCGTGGCCTTTTTGTCCCCTCAGCTGCACCGGTTCATATCCCATTACGGGCTGGCCCATCTCGAGGTCATCCCGGTCATGCTGTACCTACTGGCCCGCTTGGAAGAGGCGCACAGCCTAAAGTTCAGCTTCCTTATGGCATTGGCTGTGGCGGCTTTCTCCCTGATCCACTTTTATTACTTTGCCATCATGGCCATGACCCTGGGCTTGTATTTTGGGATAGGCTTCCTGCGCAAGCCCGGCATTAAGCGGTTATTGAAATATGCGCTGCACTACGGGGTACAGGTAGGCTTGCCGCTGGTGTTCTTTTATTTCTGGATGTACCACAACAGCAGCATTACAGACCGGGCAGCCCGCCCCTGGGGCTTTTTCCACTTCCATGCGATATGGGAAAACCTGGTGACTTCGCCTTATATCCCCTGGTATCAATACATCGATCAGCACTGGATAAAGATACAGCAGTCGTACGAAGGGCAGGCATACTTAGGGCTGGTGGCCATCGTGGGGCTGTTGGCGATGTTGGGCCGCTGGGCTGGCAGCCGGTTCCGGCAGCCTTTTGTCCGGGCAGGGGGCAAGCTGCAGCCTTTCCTGGCCAAAGCGCTGGGGGCTAGCAGCATACTGCTGTTGCTTTCTTTTGGGCTGCCCTTTACGCTGCCGGGGCTGGAGGGGTACCTGGATTATACCGGCCCGTATCAGCAGTTCCGGTCTGTGGGCCGGTTCAACTGGCCGTTTTATTATGTCGCGAATATAGTCGTGCTCGCTGAGCTCTGGCATTGGGTAGCGAAACAGCAGGACAACCTAAGGCTTGGGGCAGGCATTGCTGCATTGCTGCTGCTAGGGGCAGAAGCCTGGTACTCTGCCAACGGGCCCGATCTGCGTCTCGACAGCATAGCTGAGCTGGAGGAAGGGCGGAAGTATACCGATCTGCCGGGTATAGATTGGGGAGAGTTTCAGGCGGTGCTCCCGGTGCCTTACTTCAACCTCGGGAGCGACAATTTCTGGTACGAAACAGAAGGGCTGCCCATGCCGCGCACCCTGATCATCGGCATACAGACCGGGCTGCCGACTACAGGGGCAGCCCTGACCCGCACTTCACGTGGGCAGGCCATCCGGCAGCTGGAGCTGGTGCACGAGCCTTACCGCCTGCCGCGCATCCTGGCCGATTTCCCCAACGGCAAGCCATTGCTCATGTTGGTGGACAACCACCATTTCAGTCAGCAGAAGGCCCGGTATGCCCACTTGCTGGAAGGGGCGCAGCTGATCTATGAGTCGGACTCCTACCGGCTGTACCGTCAGCCGCTACAGGCCTTTGAAGACCGCATTGCGGCCCGCGCCAGGGAAATCCGCTACCGCATTGCCAACGACAGCACCGGCTTATTCCCCGTGGATGGATGCTTGGCAACGGACGCTACGGCTGGCATCAGCCTTGAGTCTTTCGATACTTTGCGTTCAGCGCGCTACTACCGGGGAGGTGGGGCGTTCCAAGGGCTGTCCGGACAGCGGAATGTGCTTTTCGATCAGCCCATCCCCAAGCAGTTTGGCACAGGCTGGTACAATTTCTCGGCCTGGGTATACATCGATCAGGACCGCCTCGCCCAAGCCGAGGCCCACTTTGAAGAGTACGAGCCGGAGACTGGAGCGGTGGTGAAAGCAGAAGTGCTCCCCTTGCACCGGAGCCTCTCTGTAGTAGATACCAATGGCTGGGCTTTGTTTGAAAAGGTATTCATCCCCCAGCGTTCGGATACGAAAGTAAGGCTGTGGGTACAGCACCCGCGCATCCTGAGGGATACGCTCTGGGTGGATGAGCTGCTCGTGCGGCCAGATGCCGTAGAAGTGTACCGGCAGGGCCCGGGCTACGTTTACCGCAACAACCGCTGGTTCCCGGTAGGGGGGTAAATACAGCGGCTGTGCAGCAACCTTTCCCGTAAGCATAGACATTGCAGGCTGTTCTAACCGGAAAACCGTGGTGGAGTGTATATTTGCAGCACAATAGGCTTGATGCAAGTCTGATATTTCAGCAAACTGACCGATGGACCTACTGATAAGAAACGCACACATTGTGGCCCCGGGGGAAGACCTGCACGGGGAGGAAAAAGACCTTTTGATCCGAGATGGCTATATCGCAGCAATAGGGGAGAACCTCCCCTCCGCGCCGGGCTTGGAGGAGCTGTCCTATAAGGGGCAATGCGCCTCTATTGGCTGGGTAGATATTGGAGCACAGGTTGGAGACCCCGGGCTGGAGCACCGGGAAACCCTACACACCGCAGGCGCAGCAGCGGCAGCAGGCGGCTTCACCGCAGTGGCAGCCCTGCCCAATACCCAACCTGTTATTGACGATAAATCTGGTGTGCAGTACATCAGCAAGAACGCGTATGGCAAGCTGGTGCAGTTTCTGCCGATCGGGGCCATTACTCAAGGCTGTAAAGGGCTGGATATCACGGAGATGATCGATATGCAGCGCGCCGGGGCGGTCGCCTTTTCGGATGGGGAAAAGCCTTTGCAGCATGCCGGCGTCATGCTCCGTGCCCTAGAGTACGTCAAGGCCTTCGGCGGGCTGGTCATCAATCAGCCACTGGATAAGCTGGTCAGCCACGGCGGGCAGGTGCACGAGGGGCGGGTATCGACAGCTATGGGGCTGGCCGGGGTGCCTGCTATCGCTGAAGAGATTATGGTGCGCCGGGATCTGCACCTCCTGGAGTACGCCGAAAGCCGCCTCCATCTCGCGAACCTTTCCACGGCAGGTGCGGTACAAATGGTGCGGGAGGCCAAAAGCAGGGGCTTGCAGGTAACGGCTTCTGTCAGTATCATGAACTTGGTGTACGACGAAACGGCTGTAGCAGATTTTGACAGCAACTTCAAAGTCATGCCGCCCCTGCGCAGGGCCGAAGACCGGGCTGCTCTTTTAGCGGGCGTAAAGGATGGCACCATTGACATCATCTCGGCTCATCATGTGCCGCTGGAAGAGGAAGTGAAAAAGCTGGAGTTCAGCTATGCAGATTTTGGGGTGACCGGGCTGGAGACCTTATACGCCCTGAGCAGGACCTACTTGTCGGATTGGCTAGATGCGGAAACCCTGGTGCAGGCGCTGGCTTACAACCCTCGCAAGCTTTTTGGCCTTCCGGTACCTCACATAGCCGTAGGCCAGCCTGCGGAGCTGACCATTTTCCATCCAGATATGGAGTGGGTATATGAGCGCGGCCGTGTCCGTTCCCGCTCGCTGAACTCCCCTGTGCTTGGCCAGCGGTTGAAGGGCCGCCCGTTGGGCGTCATCAACAACAACCAGTTTTTCTCTGCGCTGGCTTAGCGCTTGTATGAGGGCCAGCGCAACAGCATTCAAGGCTGTGCCCTTTTGGCGAAAGCCCAGCGGGCCATCAGCAGGCAAGCGGCTGCGCTGAGCAGGCCCAGCCACGCAGGAGAGCGCAGTGCGCCCCCGCTCAGCCCAATGGCTTTGGAGAGGGCTGCGGCCAGGTTGTTCAGCCCAAGGAAAACGCATACGCCAAATACCAGGAGGGACAAGAAGTTGGCCAGTGGGCCATTGGCGTTTCGGCCAAGGGCTGCGCTATCGTTGGCCACATAAATGAGGAAGCCTGCTGCCAAGGGGAGGAGGAGCCCATTGATGGCCTGTGCCATGATGATGGCTGGCACGGGCTGTATGCCAGAGAGGCTGAACAAGAGCCCAATGCCAAGGACCGCCCCCCAAGTGAGCCGGAAATAGCGGCCTTGAGTGCCCCAATGCCCGTGTTCCTGCCCGATCAGGCTCTGCCCTGCCACAGCTGCTGCCAGCGGGGCTGTGATGGCAGAACTGATGCCCGCTGCCCCGAGCCCCACGGCCAAAGCGGGCTTTCCCCAAGGGCCGAGCTCTCTTTGCAGCGCTGCTGCCAGCCCTTCAAAACTAAACCCCTCGCTGACTTGCGTTCCGGTGATGAGTATGGCTGCTGATATCAGCCCGCCCAGGGCAATTGCCCCGCCCAGGCCCCATCTTGTAGCTTTGAGCTCCCTGCCCCGGCTGAGGCCAGCCCCAAGGAAGAGGTTGTAGGGCACTACCGTAGTGCCGATCAGGCTGATGGTGAGCAGCAGGCTGCCGCTGGGCAAGCTGGGGCTCAAGCCGCTGCCTAGAAGCCCGGGCGAGGGGCGCACCTGCCAAGCTGCCCAACAGAATAGAAAGCCCATAACGGCTACGAGGGTGCTCAGCCCCCGGGTGATCACTTTGAAGCTCCCGCCCCACAGCAGTGTGGCAGACAGGGCGCTTATGCCTAAGCTGAGCACATAACCGGGGACAGGGGCACTGAGCTGCAGGCCCGCTACCGCTCCCATGACATTCCCAGCCTGGTAGGCTGCACAGCCAAATGCAACTGCGTAGAAGAGCCCATAGGCCAGGCGCTTCCGATGGCCGCCGCCGATCAATTGCCCGGGCTGTTGCCCACTGCCAATGACTACCCTGGCTGCGGTCTCTTGCAGCAGGTAAGTAGCGCCCACGGAAAAAAGCAGTGCCCACAACAGGGCGGTGCCAAAAGCACTGCCGGCTTTGGCCGCGGTGGTGACTGTGCCGGGGCCTATGAATGCGGCAGAGATGACAGACCAAAAAAGGATTTGAGCGAGGCGGCGCATGTTTTTTTGTTTTGGATAGCGGGGCTGTGTGAGTAGATTGAGCCGTATATTTTTGACAATTGAAGACCACGCACCAGAAAAGGCTTAAGCGTGGAAATGCCATCAAATCATCCGGTCTAGCCGCGCTAGGGCCCCGCATTGAGGTCAAACGAATGGGCATAGACTGAAACGCAAACAAGATACAGCGTTTGCCGGGGTTTAAGAGCTTTTTGGGATTTTGCACTTCGGGCTGCTCTTGCCAAATTTTCTCCTGCTCTCCGTTGTTCTTCCGCCTGCCAAAGTCTTACGGCGGGCAGGTCGGTCGATCAGGGCAAAATTTGGCTGCGTTCGCTCCAAAAGCAAAATCCCAACATCTCTAAGTTGGCACTGGCCTAGCGATGCGGAGGGGTGTAAGCCCGATAGGGCCGAGCGGACAGCGAGCCCCGTAGCGTAGCGCCTCGTGCCGTCAGGCAGGAGGAGGCCCCTATCCTTGCGGAGGGGGCAGGCCCCAAAACAATCCGCAATCGCAGCGGTGTTCAAGCCATTTTGCATTCCTGTTGGTCTAACAAAGTACAGGCTTTGCCGGAATCCTTGGCGCGTTGTTGGAAAATACTGTAGGTTAGTAGGGTATTTTGGGGCGTCCCCCCGATTTTATAAACAAAACAAAAAAAATCAGCCATGAGTACTTTTGACAACCCGAATGAAAATGTAGCGCCTGAATCGGTTTCGCCCTGGCCAACAGCCACTCGCCACGGGCTGCTTGGCGGATTGGTGCTGGTCGTGATCTCTTTGGTCATCCACCTCACTGGCGCAGTAGATTACTCCGACCCGCAGTCGAGCTCTAGCTGGGTCTCCAATCTGGCGACCTGGACGGTGATGATCGCCGCTATGGTGCTGGCCATCCGGCAGCATCGTGACCACGAGCTTGGCGGTTTCATCACGTTCGGGCGATCGTTCTATACCGGTTTTATTGCAGCGCTGATGATTGCGATCGTCTCGGCGATCTGGAGCTATGTCTTCTTTGCCTTCATTGAGCCGGGGCTTATGGATACTCTGCTTGAGGTCAGCCGCGATCAGATGATAGAGCAGCAGGGCATGAGCGCAAGCGATGCCGACAATGCGATGGAGATGATGAGCTTTATGTTCAGCCCGGCAGCATTTGCGGTGTTTGGCGGCGGGGGCGCGCTGGTTGTGGGCGTGATTTTTTCGCTTATCATTGCTCCGTTCCTCAAGCGCGAGCGATAATTTTTATCTTTGGCCGGGCCTGAAGCAGTGCCTGGCTTGAGCATTGACTATTGGCAGGCCTGCTCCGGGGGAACTTCTACGGAGCAGGCTTTTTTATCATCAACTAGCGGTTGCCAAAAGCTTTTGAAGGGCAGGGCAGCCAGAAAACAAAATCAGCATGGGCAAGCTTTTACAAAACCGTAGTGTCCGGTATGGCCTCATTGCAGGCCTGGCCGTCGTGGCGATTTATTTTGTGGCTTACCTGATCAACAAGGAATGGGTTTTCAATTCCTTCCTGCACTGGGCGACGGTCGGCTTGTATGTTGCGGCAGCCTGGAAAGCGGTGGAAGATGAGCGGCAAGCGCAGGAGGGGGGCAAGCTGGACCTTAAAGAGGGCATACGGGCCGGCTTTGCGGTATTGGTGGTGAGCAGCTTGCTGTATTATGTATATTATTTTGTGCTTCATGGCTTGGCTGACCCTGGCCTTGCAGATGTACAGGCTGAAGTGATGCGGGAAGTCTTGGAAGCCCGCAAGGCGATGCTGTCGGAAGAGCAGTATGAAGCCTTTTCTGCTTCTCTGAACGAAGAGAGCCTGAGGGTGACGCTGCCGAATACCCTGCTGACTTACGCCCGCAGCCTGATCGGATATTTTTTACTCGCACTGGCGCTGGCCTTTATAGCTAGCCGCCGGTAAAGGCCCAAAAACGGGAATATGGATATTTCAATAGTTGTCCCTTTGTTCAATGAGGAGGAATCCCTCCCGGAGCTTGAAGCTTGGATCCGCAGGGTCATGGAGGCACACCATTTCTCTTACGAGATCCTTTTCGTAGATGATGGGAGCCGCGATGGCTCATGGGATGTGGTCGTTCGCCTGGCCCAAGAGCAGCCTACTGTGCGCGGCATCAAGTTCCGGCGCAACTATGGCAAGTCTGCGGCCTTGAACCGTGGTTTCGCCGCGGTGAAAGGGGATGTCGTCATTACGATGGATGCCGACCTGCAGGACTCCCCCGAGGAGGTGCCCGAGCTGTACCGCATGATCACCGAGGAGGGTTTTGATATGGTTTCGGGCTGGAAGCGCAAGCGCTACGACCCTGTGTTGACGAAGAACCTGCCCAGCAAGTTTTTTAACTGGACGGCCCGGCAGATGACCGGCATCCACCTGCACGATTTCAACTGTGGGCTCAAGGCTTACCGGCAGGCGGTGGTGAAGAGCATAGAGGTGTATGGCGACATGCACCGCTACATTCCGGTGCTGGCCAAGTGGGCGGGGTTTAAGAAAATCGGGGAGAAGGTCGTGCAGCATCAGGAGCGCAAATATGGTACGACCAAATTTGGGATCGAGCGATTTATCCGCGGCCCGCTCGACTTGCTCTCCGTGGTCTTCATCTCTAAGTTTGGGAAGCGCCCGATGCACTTTTTTGGCATGTGGGGGGCTGCCATTTTTGTCTTAGGTTTTTTATCAGCAGGCTACATTGGGGTGAGCAAGCTCTACCGCCTCAGCCAAAAGCTGCCAACCATACTGGTGACGGACAATCCTTATTTCTATATTTCCCTTACTTGTATGATCATCGGCACTATGCTGTTCTTGTCGGGCTTTCTGGCGGAGCTGGTGTCGCGTACCGCTACGGACCGCAATAACTACCTTATAGAAAAGGAAATAGGCGGCGGGTAGCTTATGTGTGGGGAGGTGGTAAAAAAACGCCTGAGGGAAGCCCCTCAGGCGTTTTTTAGTAGTGCGCCGTGCGTTTTAAGGCTTTTTCTGGTAAAGCTTCATGCCGGCTTCCTCGTACTTATCGCCGGCCTCCCAAAACGGGCGGGCGTCCTCGTCTGCAATGAGGCGTGCCGTCCGGATGAAAGCTTGGGTGTACTTGTGGAGGTAGTTGAAGTCAATGGTATCGGGGTTGTCCGTCACTTGGTGGTAGTACTTGCCGATCTCATCGTCAAAAGAAGTCAGGCCCGGGCTGAGGCAAAGTGCAGGCACCCCTTTCTTAGCAAAAGAGGCATTGTCTGAGCGGTCGAACAAGTTTTGTTCGGGTGCTGGGTTGGGGAACACATCGAGCCCGAAGATGTTGGCGCCAGCATCGATGGAGCTGTCGGTGCCGGTCCGGCCATAGCCGATGACGGATACATAAGTCGCATCGTTGTAGCCTGCCCCATCTGTGTTGAGGTTGAATACGGTCTGCTCTAGCGGGATGAGGGGGGTTTCAGCGTAGTACTGACTGCCCAGGAGCCCAATTTCTTCTCCGGTGACTGCGAGGAAAATCACGCTTCTGCGGGGCGGTTTTTGCGAAAGCGACTTTACAGCGCCGAGGAGGGCAGTGGTGCCCATAGCGTTGTCGCGTGCGCCGTTGAAGATACTGTCTTCGGCCGTGTAGGCGCCGCCCCCGTTTTTGCCCATGCCTACGTGGTCGTAGTGTGCGGTGAGCAGCATATACTCATCTTTCAGTTCGGGGTCGGTACCTTCGATCATGCCGATGACATTATTGGACATGACTGTGCGGCGGCTGAAGCCCTTGCTGCTCAGCTCAGCTTTGGCCCGTTTGCCTTCAGTGAGGCGCTTGATGCTCTCCTCGGCGTCCCCTTCCTTGAGCCAGCCGTAAACAAAGTTGGAAGGGGCCTCGGCGGTGCTTTCCATATCATCAGCAAGGCTTAGGCTTTCCTTGTTGAAGTAAGAGAGGAAAAACTCCCAAGGGAACTGCAGGCGGTAGAGCTCGATAAGGGCAACGGCTCCATTTTCCATAGCCAGCTGCCGCTTTTTTTTCATGGCATTGAAGACTACGAGGGGTGCCTGGCCTTCTGGCGTGCCCGGCAGCACCACTACAACTTTGCCTTTGACGTCCAGCCCTTTATAGTCGTTGTGGCCGGTTTCTTCGTCGGCCCATCCGAAGTTGGCGAAGACTGCGTCCGTTTTAGTGGCAGGGATGTTGCCGGTCATAATGAGGAGGTTGTCCCCTTGCTGGAAAGCGCTTTTGTTGAGCATGAGGCTGGCTGCGGCAGGGGGGGTGATGGCTTCAAAAGGCACCGGCTGATAGTACCCTTGCGCACCGGGCACGGTTTTTAGCCCATAGGCAGCGTATTGAGCCGAAAGGTAGGCTGCGGCCATGTCATTGCCCCGTTCGCCGGTCCGCCGCCCTTCGAGGGCATCGGAAGCCAGGAAACGGAGGTGGGCTTCGAGCTCAGATTTTTCGAGGTTGAATTCAGGGGCGGCGCTGTCTTGTGCAAAAAGGGGCAGAGATAAGAAGAGCGCCACCGTGGCGAGCATCAGGGTATTACGGTTCATACTAGTTAGCTGTATTTGAAAATAATGATTGCCCAAAAGTAGCAATAGCAGGGTAAAAGAAGGGCTATATTTGACATAAGGCTTAGCAATTGGGGTGAGTTTAGCAAGATTATAGCCCGGGAGTGTTGATATTCAGGGGGTTCGTACAACCTCCGGATTGGTTTTGCCCGTATTTTACTGTAATTTTGGAAGGATCAAGCCGGGGCGGCTTGTTGTAATGGCTGTTTTGCCCTGGCTTTTTAAGTTTTCCCGGTATGCAGCGACTTTTACTGACCCTAACCATTTTGGCCTTCAGCTGGAGCTATGTGCAGTCACAGGCACTGCTGCAGCAGAAAGTCGCTTATGAGGGGGAAGGGGTCACCTTACAGGAAGCCCTGAATACAATGGGGCGGGAGAATGGTATCCGGTTTGCTTTTTCGGAAGGCCTGATTGCGGAGGAGCGCATGGATGTGGCATTCGATAGCCTGCCGCTTGCCGATGCGCTGCCTATCCTGCTTCAGGGGACGCCTTTGTCTTTCAAAGCAGTAGGGGGGCAGGTGGTGATCTACCTTCCTGCCGCATCTCGTTTTTCCATCAGTGGCGTGCTGAGAGATGCCCGGAATGGCGAGCCCCTCATCGGGGCAAATGTTTTGGAGCAGCGGTCTGGCTTGGGCACAAGCACGAATGAGTATGGTTTTTTCAGCTTATCCCTCCCTTACGGAGCGGTTGAGCTGCTCTGCAGCTACGTTGGGTATCAGGCAGAAGAGCGGGCGTTTGCCCTCCAAAAGGATACCCGTATGGATATGGCCCTCAAGCCGGAGCTCACCCTAAGCGAGGTGGAGGTGATCGGGCAGCGCAGCCTTTCTGCTGTACTTTCTTCACAAGAGGCAGATGGGAGCGGCAAAGTACTATCGGCACAGCGGGTACAGCAACTGCCGGCCCTGGCCGGCGAGTCTGATGTAGTCAGGGCGCTGCATTTGCTGCCGGGGGTACAGACCGGCACCGATGGGATAGGGGGCATGCATGTCAGGGGGGGCAATGACGGGCAGAACTTGATCATGATCGATGGGGTGCCCGTGTACAATATTTCCCACGCAGCAGGTTTGTTTTCCATATTCAATACCAATGCAGTACGGACGGCAACCCTCTACCGCGGGCATTTCCCGGCGCGTTTTGGCGGGCGCTTATCTTCGGTATTGGACATCCGCACCAAAGACGGCAATAAGCATGAATACCATGCGCAAGGGGACATCGGGCTGCTGTCTGCCCGCTTCACAGCGGAAGGGCCTATCATCAAGGACAAAAGCAGTTTTATCATTTCTGCCAGAAAGAGCCTTATCAATTGGTACCTCAACCCTTTGGCGGCTTCTTTGCAGAGCACGCCGGAGGAAAGGCGGCTGTCTTATGATTTTTATGACCTGAACGCAAAGCTTGATCTTCAGCTCAGTTCGAAGGACAGGCTATATGTTTCTGTATATCAGGGCAGAGACCACTATCAGAATTCAGGCTTGTCTACAGACACCTTGTCTATTTTTGATGCTTCGGTTTCGGAGCCTGCCTATTTCATCAGCCGGGAGCAGTTCAACGACCGCATGGAATGGGCTAACCGGGTGAGCTCCTTGCAATGGACGCACCTGTTTGGCGACCGCTTGTTCACGCGCTTTACCGCTTCCCATAGTGCGCTTGACCTTGGCATAGGCTATGTAGATGCAGACTCCCTCCTCGCCCTCAGCACACAAAGCCTGACAGACCGGCGGGTGGACATAGGGGATTACCAAAGCAAGATCAAGGACTTCAGCCTTCGCCTCGACGCTGATTACCGAGTGCAGCCTGGGTACACCATGCGGTTTGGCTGGAACCTGACCCAGCATTTCATCACGCCCGGGGTACTGGATTTGCAGGTGGTGGAAAAAGCAGATACCGTTGTAAATGCGCCAAGGCTCTCTGGCCGGGAGGTGGCAGCTACAGAGTATGCCGCCTATATGGAGCATATCAGCGAGCTAGGGCGGGGTTTTACTTTGAATGCCGGTTTGTATGGGGCGCTGTTCAGTGTAGAAAAACAGCATTATGCGTCGGTGCAGCCCCGGTTGTCCTTATCGTGGGCCCCATCTAGTCAGTTTACGGTCCGCGGCTATGGAGGGCGCATGGCGCAGTTCCTGCATTTGCTGTCGAACACTGCTTTGGGGCTGCCGGCTTCCATTTGGGTGCCTTCTACAGCGCGCATACGGCCTCAGCAAAGCTGGCATACCGGGGCTGCCTTTCACTGGCGCTTCAAGGAGGGCTGGCAATTGAGCGGGGACTTGTATTACAAAAGTATGCGCCATCTGCTGACTTATTCCGAAGGGGCTCAGCTGCTCAATGACTGGGAGTCTAATGTTGCCTTTGGGAAAGGGGAGGCTTATGGGATGGAGCTGGTGCTAGAAAAAGCGAAGGGGCTCACCACCGGTTGGCTGAGCTACGGGCTGGCCTGGGCCAACCGGCAGTATGACCGGATCAACAATGGTGTGGCTTACCCTTACCGGTACGACCGCAGGCACAGCCTTAAGGTTGCTGCGGTGCACCGTTTTGCGGATTGGCTTGAAGCCTCTGCGAGCTGGTCGTTTAGCACCGGGCTGGCTTTTAGCCTCCCGCAAGGGCAGTATACGGTGTTCGTGCCGGGCGTGGGGCCGGTCAATGCGGTGGATTATGGCTTCAAAAACGACTTCCGCATGCCTTACGACCACCGCCTTGATCTGGGGCTGAATATGTACATCGAGACGGGGAGAGTCAGGCATAAGATCAACCTGAGCGTGTACAATGCCTACAACCGCAGCAACCCGCTTTACTATGACCTAAGGGTCCGTTATGTCAGTGACGGGGCTGCCATCGAACAGCAGCGCAGCTTTACTCCGGTTACCCTCATCCCATTTATGCCCGCTTTCAATTACGCCATTCGGTTTTAGGGTTGCAGCCCGGGAAGAATAATTATTGTATATTTACTGACATAAGCTGCCTTAGGCAAAAATAGCCGCCATTTCCCCTTCTTTTTGCCTTTATTTTTCAAATGGCACAAGTTTTAATTCTGAACCTAATCAAAGGGGAGCGGCTTAGCAGGCACTTATTTGGCTTTTGTTGGAAAGATACACAGTATGAAAAGTTACGCCCATTTCCGGTTTTGGATTATTGCAGGGGTTGCCGCAAGCATCATAGCTTGTGAGAAGCCCTTGTCCCTCGAAGTTATTGACAATAACCGGGAGCTCGTGGTCGTGAGCAATTTTATGCCCGATCAAGCGCTGCACGTAGTGGTCTCTCTTTCCAGGGACATCTTGGTCGGTACCGCCGCCACAGAATTTGTGGACGATGCGGAGGTGAAGCTCTACCGGGATGGGGAATTGGTACAGGAGTTGGAGTTTTCTGGGCCTAAAGGGCAGGTGGCGACCCCGTTTTATACCACAAATGGGTTTGTGCCGCAGGTGGGGGTAGCTTATACCATTACTGTAGATGCGCCGGGCTATCCTACCGTTACGGCCAAGAGCGAAATACCAGAGCCGATCAACCTGCTGTCCACCTCGCTTTCCAATTTGACCTTCGCCGCACCTGAACATGACAAAACCCAGGCGTTCACTTACGATCTGCTGCTGCGGTTTGAAGACCCCAGCAAGGTGCAGAACTATTACCATATCAATCTGCTGCAGCAGTTTGTCCCTTATGAAATGGTAGAGGGGGATACGGCTTTCCGTGCGCCGGTCTACCGGGCTGCCAGGTTTGACCACAGGAACAATTCTAATGATCAGATCGCCCACCTTGGGGGCGGGGTCCTGCTCCAAGACGAAGGCTGGGATGGCACGATCATAGACTACACCCTGCCGGTCAGGCAGCTGCACAATCCTGCAAAAGAGAAGCTGGGCAAGCTGTTTGTTGAGCTTCGGGCGGTATCCGAAGAGTACTACCGTTATTTCTCTGCGCTCAGCCGTCAGCAGGCTTCCGAAAATTCCCCTTTTGTAGACCCGGTCATCCTATACGACAATATCGATGGGGGGCAGGGCGTATTTGCGGGCTTTAGCACTTCCTCAGATTCCCTTATCGTACGGCACTAGCAAGGTGTTGGGGGCTCAAGTAGCGTGGGCGTGTTCATACAGCCCCCGCCGCAAGGATAGGGGCCTGCCCCTGCCTGAAGGCAGGTGCCGCTATGCTCCGGGGCTCGCTGCCCGCTCGGCCCTATCGGGCTTACACCCCTTCGCAGCGCTAGGCCAATTCCAGCCGAAAGCCTGCAGTAAGGGCCAAGCTCGATAAGCGTACAAAGCGCCTCAAGTGAGCTACAGCATGGCACGCAATCAATAGGCCGGTAGCCGGTTTAGGGCTTGGCATCGCCTGCGGGCTGCTATTCGCTGGGGCCATACCGGTGCGGGCGTTTTCGAATAGGCCCCGATTGCCCGGGCAGGCGTACCCAATTCCATTTTTAATTTCCGGATATTGAAAAATTCTTATTCCATACATGGGGGGAAGGGCGTCATTTCGTGTCTTTATAGGTGTAATTGCAAAATCAAAACACAGCAGTATTTGATTGCAGGAGTCTACAGCTTAAAAATAATGACGTTATGAACGCAGAGGCAAAATCTTCATTTATCGATTTATTCCCCCTGTTTGCCATGCTTACGCCGGCGGAGAAGGTTCAGCTGGCACAGATGATGGAGCACAAGGTAAAGCCTAAGTACTCCTTTATATACATGCCGGAGGACGCCTCCGATTATATTTACTTCCTGGCCAAGGGCACAGTGAAAATCGGGACACATTCTACCGATGGCAAAGAAATCATCAAATCTCTTATCCACCCCACGGCCATGTTCGGAGAGCTGGGGCTGGTGGGGGAAACTTCGCGCAAAGATTTTGCACAGGCACTCAAAGAGGATGTCCACATCTATCAACTGCGGGTGGCAGATATGAAAGCGCTCATGCAGACCAACTTTGAGCTGTGCACACAAGTGATGAATTTATTTGGCGGCCGCCTTGTCCGTGCGGAAGACAAACTGGAGTCGCTTATTTTCAAGGATGCCCGCACTCGGATCATCGAGTTTATCAAGGATGCAGTGGTGAAGCGTGGCCGCCGGGTAGGCTACGAAATGTTGCTGCGGCACTCCCTGACGCACCAAGATATCGCTAATATCACCTGTACTTCCCGCCAAACGGTCACTTTGGTGCTCAACGAGCTGAAGAAGTCAGACCTCATTTACTTTAACCGGGGCAAAATACTGGTACGGGATATGGCGAAGCTGTCTTAGCGCTTGTTTAGAGCAGTTGCGCTATGACAACCAAAGGCTTATGCCTGTCAGCTGTGCCGGCAGGGCCTTGGCAGGACTGCTAAGCTTGAGTTTCGTTCAAAGCCAAAGGGCTGAAGTGGTATATTCCGCTTCAGCCCTTTGTGCCATTTGGAAGATGGCCAGCTAAAACGCTAGAAGCGCTGTATCAGGAGCTTTTTTGTGGCGTACCGGCGGCCATTGGCTGCCCGCATCAGGTATAGCCCGTTGGGGAGCTCAGGCAGTTCAAGCCTTTGCCCGTTGCTGGCTTGTGCCCACTCCTTCACGGGCTGCCCTTGCGCATTGGCCAATGTCAGGCAGAACAAACCATCGGGCAGGCGGATGGAGCAGCTGCCTGCAGCAGGGTTGGGGGAAACATCAAAATCTATAGCATGAACAGCTTGCCGGGGGCTTGTGCTGACGAGGACAGGGCCAAGCGCAATTTCTTCTACCTCCAGCACTTCCTGAGCGCTAAGGCTGCCGGGCAGGTAGCGGTGTACTACTGCTACGGCCTTCAGGAATTCAGGCCTGGCTTCTTCAGGAATGAAAAAACGGCCTTCCCAAAAATAACTGTCCCCAGCTTGTGCCCCTGCCGGCAGGAAGTCAGCTGCTCCCCAAGTCCCCGGCCAGATATCGCGCACGACATGCCGGTGTTCATACCCTTCAATGGAGCCACCGAGCCCAAAAAGAGGGTGGCCGGGCACATCATGATAATAGTTCGACTGATTCCATGCGGGCCCTTCTCCCGATACGTAGTCCTCCAAGAGCAGCACGCTCAGCCGGATTTCCCCTTGAGGCAGGGGGGAAAGCAGGTTGGCTTCTACCTGCAGCCTAACTTCTTGCCCATTTCCGGCAGGGGAGGCGGAAAGGCTCAGGCCCATCAAATCTGGGAGCGCCAAAGCTGCCGCTATGTTTTCTTCCCATTGGCCAACATTCAAGTATAGCGGCCCGCCGCCGTTGTTGCTGCGGTTGACCAGCCCCAGGGGAGTGCCCGGTATCTGAAAAGCCTGGCGCCATTCCGTACTGTGCTCATTCGCCATGGGGTCTGCGGAAGAGTGGTGGAAGGCAAGGATAAGGTTGGGATAGGCGGCCTGCAGTTCTTGTGCAGCCCAGTGTGCATTAGCGCATTCCCCGCACCAGCTTGAGGTGTAGTGTTCTAGTAGCACCTTCCGCTGCCCAAGGCAGGGCAGGGATAGGCCCAGCAGGAGCACCAAGAGGAGGCTACTGCGCATTGAGCGCCCAATCATAACTTTTGAACTGTAGGGTAGTCGTTGCATCTACAGGCGTTTTTGCATATTGGTTGATGAATGCCCGGACGTCGCCAAAGTCGGCCCCATACCAATTGAAAATCTGGGAGACTTCTGCTTTTTCAGCTGACAGGGTGTTGTAGGCCGGGTTGTTGATGAAGGCCAGGGTTTGGGCTGCTAGGAAGCGCTCTGCGATGGCTGCAGTCCATGCACGGTTCAACAGCGGGGGGCAGGACTTGGCGGCGCAGTTGACGGCAAAGTGGATGCGGGGCTCATTGAACTGTGGCCGGATGATATCATTTTCAATTTGGTTGAGAGAGTAGGTTTTGCCCCCCAATTGGATCCACTTGACATCCCATGGGTTGCCGTTGTCGATGTCGCGTATGCTTTTTACCGGGTAATGCTCCAAAATGAGCTGTATGGTAAAAGCATTGTAAGCATTTATCCAGTAGACGAGCTGCTCCATTTCTGGCCAATCGGGCTGTGGGGTGGAAGAAGACAGCTCGTTGAGGTAGCGCTGCAGCTCGGCCCGGTCGCTGCGCAGGGCGGCATAGTCGACCA
The DNA here is from genome assembly GCF_007993045.1 of Phaeodactylibacter luteus. Classification (GTDB taxonomy): domain Bacteria; phylum Bacteroidota; class Bacteroidia; order Chitinophagales; family Saprospiraceae; genus Phaeodactylibacter; species Phaeodactylibacter luteus. Next base: position 38,290 of record NZ_VOOR01000023.1, on the reverse strand, counting down.
TGCCCAGGGGGTTGACGTGCTTGCGCAAAAGGGCATCCCATATACTATGGTCAGGGGAGCCCTTTGGGTCCTCCGGGCCAGCTTTGAGGGCGGCCGCTTTAGTGGTGGGGCGCGGGGTGGCAGCTGCGGTAGCTTCCGCAGCAGATTGCTGGGGCAGCACCGCGCTCAGCTCGTTGGGGCGGGCAGAAATGGATTGGGGCTCGGGCAATTGGGCTGTACGGGCACTTTCGGCTGTGTTGGCCTCTGCTTGGGCATTGGAAGGTGCAGAGGAGGCCGAACAGGCAGTGCAAGCGGACAACATTAAAGCAAACAGCAACAGGCGTGTCATGATCTTTGGGTTAAGTTCCCTATCATAACCCCGCCTATTGCTGCCTTGTTGTGGCGGCCCTGCAGCATTTGTTACCTGCAGGACATATTGGGCGCTCAATAGGCGTATATCATGGCTTTGGTATCGATCACCTGCCCATCAACAATCAGGCTATAGTAGTAGGTGCCTCTTGCGTATTGGTGGTGCTCATACCCATACAGCACTTGTACCAGCCCCGGCTTGAGCTCAATGTCAAATTGTTTTAGAGGCCGGCCCTGTACATCAGTTACCCTCAGCTGCGCGCTTTTGTAGCTGACAGGCTGCCCTACGTGCACCCCAATAGTGGTGGCCTCGTCAAAAGGGTTAGGGCGGTTTTGCAGGAGCGTAAGCCCCGGATAGGTTTTGATCTCTTGTGCAGTGGTAGTAAGGTTGGCAAAGCCTTCGTCAGAGAAATGGCTCTCAATCCCGTTGCTGTCGATAGTGGCTGCCGCTGCAAGGTAGACAGTGCCATCCTCCAGCCAGGAAAGGGTGTCTTCTGCTTCGGTAACGGTGAGCAGGGTGTCAAAGTAGGTCGTCTCGCTATCGAAAGCACGGATGCCCAGCCGGAAGGGGCCTGCGCCATCAGGCGCGGAAATGCGGTATCTCAGCCCCGCCGTAGTGGGTTCTAGCTCGAAATCATCAACAGTGGGCGGCCCCATAGCACTGGCCGCCATGGTCGTGCCGTTGATGACGGTATTGCGGGCGAGGTAGTTGAAGTCGACAAAAAAGCTGTCGAGCACGTTGTCCCCGTCCGTGTCTACCCCTAGGATATCCTCCATGGTATGCTGCCGGTCATGGTAGTCATCGGTAGAGGGGTTGCCATTGCCGTGCTCGTTGGCAGAGGTGAACCTGAGCGCAGCGTAGCCGCGTTGCCGGAAGGGGATATGGTCACCGCCCCGCCCGGCCCGGTCTTCCCGTGAGATGATGTTGATCTGTGAGACGACTGGGACGATCGGGGCTATGTTCTCCTCGTATTGCAGGCGGGTGAAACGGGCCAGCAGGCGGGAGGAGGAAGCACCGAAGACCCCGCCGCCCGCTGAGTAGATGCGCACGTTGATGCTGTCAATTTCATTGAGCCCCGGACAGCCCGGAGGGGAGGCGGTCTGCCCACAGATGATGCCGCCTACGATATCGTTGTTGTACACGCCATACAGGTCAATGCCCTCCTGCTCGGCAAATTCGGCAAAGGCATTAGCGCCAAAAAGGCCTTGCTCTTCTCCTGTCGTAATCATGAAGACAAGGGTACGGTCGAAGGTGAAGCTGCTCATGACTCGGGCCAGCTCGAGGACAAGCGCAGTGCCGCTGCCGTTGTCCTCCATGCCCTCTGCCAGGCAATCGGTATCACAAGCCTCTTCGCACCGGCTGTCCATATGTGCTTCTACCAGCACGACCTCTGACCGGTGGGGCCCGGCCCCAGGCAATACGCCCACTACATTCCTGTGGCGGCCCATGCCGCAGATGTCCTGGTCAAATTGGAAGTAGCCGGTGAGCAGCCGGCCAGCCTGCCTTTCGGAAAATGAGGCCATCTTGCCATGCGCCCATCGGCGGGCGGCGCCCATGCCAAAAGTCTCGCTCAGGGTGTCTGCGCCAGTGTTCCGGTTTTCAAAAGCGCGCAGGGCTTCCAGGTAGGCCTTCAGCGAGTCCGGGCTGACTTCTGCCACAATGCGTTCGAAGATGTCAGCAGGCTGGCTAATGACGATTTCCGGCAGGTAATCTTCAGGGGCATGCAAGCCTTTTAGCGCATCAAGGGCTTCCGGGTTGGTAAGCAGCAGGTTGGTTTGGGCGGCCCCGCTACTGCTGAGCATGATAAAGGGGAATAAAAAAAGGAAGAGGTTTTTCATACCATATCAATTTCGGTGGTCAATCAGATGCGGATTTGAGCAATCAAAGGCAGAACAACAAATTACAAAAAAGGATTTGGGGTTCAGTGGAGCCGGGCAGGTGCTAGGAGCGGAAACCCAGATGTTGCAGCCATTCAGGTTGTATTGGCCACAGGATGGCATCGGGCTAGCGCTGCGGAGGGGTGGGAAGCCCGTTAGGGCCGAGCGGACAGCGAGCCCCGCAGCATAGCGCCCCCTGCCGCTGGGCAGGGGGAGCCCCAAACTTTACAGCCCTCCTTGCGGCAGGGGCAGGCTCCAATGGGAAGCCAAAAAAAGGGGGGCTGGTGGGCTTTGGCGCTATCCGTTAGAAAACTGGAGGGCTAAATAATTTTTTGCCTTTAAACGGAGTTCTACCACTACCGGCTTTCTTAACTTCGCTTTAACGCTAGCCCCTGTGGATTCGGGAGGGGAAGCTGCTCTATACACCGACATACTGACTACTAAATATTACCCAATCATGCAGCTCGAGAAAATTACGTTTTTGTTGGCCTTGTTCGCGGCCAGTTTTTCTGCCCAAGGGCAAGACTTGTGCAACAACTTTTTCCCTTTTAAAGAGGGGGTTACGATGGAGTATACCACCTACAGCCCTAAGGGGAAGGTGGAGAACATTCAGGAGAATACCATTTCAGCTGTCGCTACAAGCGGGGCCGGCCTCAGGGCAGAGGTGGTATCGGTCTTAAAAGACAAAAAAGGGAAAGAGCAATTTTCTGGCACTTTTGAGGTGCTCTGCCAGGACAATCAACTTTTGATGGATGTCAATTCCATGCTCAACCCTGCCATGCAGCAGTCTTTTGATGGCATGGAAGTGACGGTGGAGGGGGATGCCCTGAGCATACCGGCTACCCTCAACGTGGGCGAAGAGCTGCCGGACGCGAGCACGACCATCTCTGCAGGCACGAGCGGGCTGACCATCATCAATATGACGGTGCGGATCACCAACCGGAAGGTGGAAGCGAAAGAAAAGGTGACCACTGCCGCTGGCACTTTCGACTGTTACAAGATCTCCCAGGAATCGGAAATCAAAATGATGATGACCCGGAAGTTTAAATCTGTGGAGTATTATGCAGACGGAGTGGGGGTGGTCCGTTCAGAGTCTTACAGCAGCAACGGGAAACTAGAGACCTATATGGAGCTTACGGCTATGGATAATTAAGAGCGTGTTGGGACTTTAGTGACCGGTCTGTCCCGCTAGATAGCGGGACACTTTTTCGCTTGTACTTCGCCCCGAAACTTTCGCTAAACTCCGGTTTTCGGGCCTCGTCTGATCAAAAAATGGCTTGAGGCACTAATTTTCGGCTAGAAGGCCAAACTCCCAGCACGCTCTAAACCGCTGGCTGCGCAGCGCACTGCTATTTGAAGGAAAACAAAATTTAGCGCCTGCCCGGGCATCTCCGGTAGCAGGCGCTTTTTCATTTACGGCCTCCTTTTATTCCCTTTCGGTGCCAAGCTGCAGCCCGTCAAGGGCGATTATGGATTGCCGGATGAAGTCGGCAGCCTGCAGGTAAAAGTCAGGCATGATCTTTTCGGCATCGTCCCCCGGTTGATGGTAATCGGGGTGGTCCTCTACGCCGAAGTAGACGAAGGGGATGCCTACAGCATGGAAACGGCCGTGGTCTGAGGCGGAAGTCCAATCATCAGCGGGCCCTGGTTCTGGCGTTTCGTGCCCAAAGGACACCTTAATCCCCTCCTGCTTTCCGCCCAGCGCCTGCAGCGCTGGCTTGAGGTGAGGATAGTGCCCCGGGCCGCAGAGGTAGAGCTCGTGGCTTTTGTTCCGGCCCACCATATCCATATTTAGGTTCAAGACAATCTGATCGAGGGGCACGGGCGGCTCATCTACGAAATGTGCTGCGCCTTGCAGCCCGAGCTCTTCAGCATCGAATGCGGCGAAGATGAGGCTGTGGCGGGCCGGATGTTTTTTGAAGTAGCGGGCGAGCTCCAATAGTGCGCCACTACCAGAGGCGTTGTCGTCAGCCCCATTGTAAACCGCCCCGTCCCTTACGCCAACGTGGTCATAGTGGGCGCTGATGACGATATACTGGGCCGGGAAGGTGTCCCCTTCTACATAACCGACAACATTGACGCCTTCAAAAGTCTTTTGCATCCAGCGGTTGAAAAATTTGAATGGGGCTTCCCGCCCGCTCTCGAACGTTTTCAGCTCATAGGCGTCAAAGCGGTTGCGGATATAGGCCCGGGCTGCTGCATTGCCGGGCGCTCCGGTGCGCCGCCCCTGCAGGCTATCGCTGGCAAGGTAGTAGACATGGGCCATGAGCGAATCGGCACTGACCAAGGGCTGGGCTTTTAGCGAAAGCGCCAAAGGGCACAAGAATAGCACGGACAAGAAACGTACAGCAGTAGACATGGGGGAGAGGGTTTTGATGAATGGGCAGGGGCCCAAGGGCCCGAGCCAAAAAGTTAAAACAATGCCCCGGCCAGAAGGGTTGGCCGGGGCAGGAAGGAGGTAAGGGGCAACAGGGTGTACCTGTATTTACCCCACTACGATGTTGATCATCCTTTTCGGGACGACAATCACTTTGCGGATGGTTTTCCCTTCCAGCCATTTTTGTATGGCCTCCAGCTCCGGTGCTGCTTTTTCGATAGCCGCCTTTTCTGCATCTGCCGGGAAGGAAGCCGTGGCCCGCGTTTTGCCATTGATGGCGATAGGGTAATCTATGCTGTCCTCTTTGAGGTAGCTTTCGTCCAGCTCAGGGTACTGCCCGTCGCGGTGTACACTGCCCGCATTGCCCAGGCTCTGCCAGATCTCCTCGGCGAGGAAGGGGGCGAAAGGGGCCAGCAGGACAGCCATGGGCTCCAAGATGCCCCGTTTGTTGCATTTCAGCTTGCGGAGCTCATTGGCCGCAATCATAAAGGCGCTCACACAGGTGTTGAACGAGAACCGCTCTACGTCTTGCCGTACTTTTTGTATGGCCTGGTGCAGCACTTTGTACTCCTCCTTAGTCGGGGGTTCCGTGCTGAGGCTGATCTGCCCATGCTCGTCCGTAAAAAGCTCATAGAACCGGCGAAGGAACTTGAACACCCCGTCAATGCCCTGAATATCCCATGGCTTAGACTGCTCAATGGGGCCCAAGAACATTTCGTACATCCGGAAGCAATCCGCACCGTACTTGGCCACCACATCGTCTGGGTTGATCACATTGAACTTAGACTTGGACATTTTGCCCACTTCGCTATGCGTTACGAGCTGCCCTTGATCATTGGTGACGAACTCTGCGCCCTGATACTCTGCCCTCCAGCTGAGGAATTGCTGAATGCCCTCCGCGTTCAGGTAGGATTCTGCTTTGCCATAGTCCGTTACAAAATCTACATGTACAGGGATCATCGCCCAGTCGGCATCAGGGTAGTGGCCAATCCTATCTGCTGAGACGAACCGGCGGGGCGCCGTGCTGTTTTTATCCAGGTAAATAGACTCGATCACACCTTGGATCATCCCCTGATTGATCAGCTTTTTGGCATACTCCCGCTCAGGCACCAAGCCCAGGTCAAACAGGAAGTGGTTCCAAAAACGGCTGTAGAGCAGGTGCCCAACGGCATGCTCCGAGCCGCCCATGTACAAATCTACCGACTTCCAATATTTCAGGGCTTCACCAGAAGCGAAGGCTTCCTCATTGCCGGGGTCCATATAGCGGTAGAAATACCAGGAAGAGCCCGCCCAGCCCGGCATAGTGCTCAGTTCGTACTCATATTCCCCCTTGTACTTCCAGTCTGTGGCACGCCCTAAGGGCGGCTCCCCAGTCTCGGTGGGCAGGTATTTGTCGACTTTCGGCAAAAGCAGGGGCAGCTCCGATTCCTCGATCAGGTAGGGCACGCCGTCTTTCCAATAGGCAGGCACCGGCTCGCCCCAGTACCGTTGGCGGCTGAACACGGCATTGCGCAGCCGGTATTGGATTTTGCCCCGGCCCAAGCCTTTTTCCTCCAGCCAGCCAATGAGCTTGGGCACCGCTTCTGCATACGTCAGGCCGTTGATCATGCCCGAGTTGATGTAGCGCCCGTCCTTGGTCGCATCCGCTTGTTGGCCGATATCCTGTTGTGCGTCTAGTATGGGTATAATGGGCAGGCCAAAGTGGGAGGCGAAGCTCCAGTCGCGCTGATCGCCAGAAGGGACCGCCATGACAGCGCCGGTCCCATAGCCGGCAAGCACATAGTCGGCAATATAGATCGGCACTTTCTCTCCATTGACAGGGTTGATGCAGTAGCTGCCGGTAAAGGCCCCTGTGACCTGTTTGACTTCAGCCATGCGCTCCACCTCAGAGCGCGAGCCCGCCCACTTCACATATTGGCTCACCTCCTCCTCTTGCTCGGGGGTAGTCAGCTCGGCTACCCAATCGTGCTCAGGGGCCAAAACCATAAAGGAAACGCCGTATATGGTGTCCACGCGGGTCGTAAAGACTTCAATCTTCCGGTTTTCATCTTGTGCCAGCGGGAACTTGACGCTAGCCCCCTGAGAACGGCCGATCCAGTTGCGCTGCTGCTCTTTCAGGCTTTCCGGCCAGTCGATATGGTCCAGCCCATAGAGCAGGCGGTCGGCGTAGGCCGTAATGCGCATGCTCCATTGCTTCATGAGCTTGCGCTCCACGGGGTAGCCGCCCCGCTCGCTCACGCCATCCTTCACTTCGTCGTTGGAGAGCACTGTGCCCATAGCAGGGCACCAATTGACGTAGCTCTCTTCTGGGAAAGTAAGGCGGTAATGGAGCAAGAACAGCTGCTGCTCTTTTTCGCTCATACCGTTCCAGTCGGCTGCGGAGATGGCCGGTGTCTCCTCATCGCATACAGCATTGACCCCGCGGTTCCCCTCCATGGCCAGCTTGGCTGTCAGGGCATCAATGGGCAAAGCCTTGTCGGCGTCTTTGTCGTAATAGTGGTTGAACAACTGCATGAATATCCACTGCGTCCATTTGTAGAAAGCAGGGTCACAGGTCTGCACTTCCCGGCTCCAGTCAAAGCTGAAACCGATATTGTCCAATTGCTCCCGGTAGCGCTTGATGTTCTCCGCGGTAGACTTGGCAGGGTGCACGCCAGTTTGAATGGCATATTGCTCTGCCGGCAGGCCAAATGCATCGTACCCCATAGGGTGCAGCACGTTGTAGCCGGTCAGCCTTTTGTAGCGGGCATATATATCGGAGGCGATATAGCCCAGCGGGTGGCCTACGTGAAGCCCTGACCCGGAAGGGTAGGGGAACATGTCCAGGACATAGTATTTGGGCTTGTCTTCATCCGCTTCGACACGGTAAATCTGCTCCTTGTCCCAGAAAGCTTTGATTTTGGCTTCAATCGCTCCAGGCTTGTATTCCATACGGCTGAGGGTTCTGTTCTGAATTTGAAAATAACTGCACACAAAGGGCAAGAAGTTCCCATGTGGTTCGGTGCAGTGGCTCAGGGCGCGAAAATAGAGAAAAACTGGCAAAAGGGCTCTGCTATGCGCTTGGGAATAAACGCCCGGGCCGGCTGCAAGGGGGCAATCCTTCCGACGGCTTAGCGAGAGCCCCGCAAACCGGATGGCCCATTTTGTGGGGCTTGCCCCCTCCGCAAGGATAGGGGCCTGCCCCTGCCCGACGGCAGGTGCCGCTATGCTGCGGGGCTCGCTCTTCGCTCGGCCTTATCAGGCCTGCCGCCCCTCCGCAGCGCTAGGCCGATGCCATGGCCGTGCTAAAGCTTGCGACATTTTGGGCTGTGCCCGGTATTAAGGTGTGGGCAGCAAATTATATCTTTACCCGAAAAAGAGCATGTTACGAAGTTTGATCAAGTTGGGTTTGTTCCTGGTGGCCGGCATTCTGGTGTACAATTACTTTTTTGGCACCCCCGAGGAGAAAGCACAGTCCAAAGAGATATTTACCAATGTACGTGACCTGACCCGCTCGGCTTTCGATCTGCTCAAGGCAGAAAAGCAAAAGTTTGACGAGGGCAAATACGATGAGGCAGTAGATAAAATCGGCGGCCTCATTGATGATCTGAAGGGCAAGGCTGCTCAGTTGGAAGACAACAAAGAGCTGCTCGACCAGATTGCCGACTTGGAGCAGTCTCAGCGCAGGCTCACAGAGCAGCTGCGCGGCGAGCCTGCCCCCGAGGGCTACGATGAGCCGCAGCCGGCCCGGCAGCTGGACAGCGCGGATAAGAAACAATTGGAAGAAGACTGGGAGACCTTGGTGCGCAAGACCGAACGCCTCATGGATGACATGGAGCGCAAAGCGCAGTAAGCAGTGCAGGCCTTAGCATGAGCCGTATTTTCATCGCATTGAGGTGCGAAAAGGGCAAGCCGGGCATCACAATGCGGAGCAGCTGTAGGGCTGGATCTTGGGTAAGCGGGCTATAAACCAAGTATTGCGTGCCTGCCTGCCCCGCCGTTTGAATGATATTTCCTAATTTTGTCCTTTGGCTTCAGCCGTCACTATTAATCATCATCATCGAGCGTATGTCAGATGCCGCCCCGCCAAGGCCTCCCCGGGAGCACCGCCCCAATTACTGGACCTCGGTAGGCAGTGTGGCGATCGTGTTGTTCACATTAGGTTTTTTTGTGCTCACTGTCGTCAATGCCCGCTTGCTGATCAAGCAGCTCAAGGAGCAGGTCAACCTGATTGCTGAGCTGAACAGCCTCGGAGGGGAGCAGGGCGAGGCCCTGACCGCTGAAATCAACCGGCTGCCCTATGTGCGGGAAGGCTCAGCCACTTTCATCAGCAAAGAAAAGGCGGCCGAACTGATGCGCAAGGAGTTTGGCGACGATTTCCTCAAGCTCGATCTGCCCAACCCCTTGTACGATGTCATCACCTTCAATGTAGAGTCGGCTTATATGGAGTCCGACAGCCTTGCTAAAATTAGGAAGCGCTTGATTGAACGGGAAGGGGTAGCGGATGTATACTATCAGGAGAACCTGATCGCAGATATTGCCCGCAATGCGAAGGCTATCGCTTGGGCTGCTTTGGCAATCTTAGCATTGTTTACCGCCGTGGCTGTGGCCCTTATCCACAATACCGTGCGGCTGGCCCTGTATGCCAACCGCTTCCTGATCAAAAATATGGAACTGGTCGGGGCTTCTTGGGAGTTCATCAGCCGGCCGTTTCTCAAGCGCGCAGTCTGGCACGGTGCGCTGAGCGGGTTAGCCGCCTTCTTAGCGCTAATGCTGCTGGCGGCTTGGGTAGAGCAAAGCGCTGTTGGGCTGAGCCTCCTCAAGGGCTGGAGCGATAAAGCCCTGCTTGGAGGGCTGCTTATGCTACTCGGGGGCGTTATCAATGCATTGAGCACCTATTATGTGGTGCGCAAATACCTGCGCATGCGGGTAGATGACCTTTATTGAACTCAGAGCATGTTTGGGGCTCGTTCCTATTGCAAATCAGCTCGGCCATGCTGGCACAGCAGGCAGGCTAAATACTTGATTTTTACAATGGAACCGCTCCAAGAAAGCTCTCAAATACCAAAAATATGAGCAAAGGGAAACCCGTAAAAAAGAAAGTAGTGGTGACGACTACGAAACCGGAAGTCACACCGACAACTGCACGCAGGTCTGCTGCGGCAGACAACAGTGCAGGTGAAACAGCCTTGGAGCTGGGCAAGCAAAATTACATACTGATCGCGGCCGGGCTGGGGCTTGTATTCCTTGGGCTCATCCTCATGGCAGGTGGCGAGATGCCCTCCTCTGATGTTTGGGACGACAGCGTCATTTATTCTTTCCGCCGCACAGTGCTCGCTCCTGTGGTCATGCTCGCGGGCCTTGCCCTTGAGGTATATGCCATCTTTAAAAAGTTTTGATCACTTCGCGCATGCTTGGAGCTTGCGCCTATTGCCAATCAACGCTTTATGGGCCTTGCCTCCTCGCTAAATTTTCATTTAGCGGTACCGCCAGGGCCTTGCCGGCACAGCAGGCAGGCATATATCCTTGGTTCTCACGGCTAAACCGCTTAAAGGAAGCGCTTACTCCACGTACAAGCTAACCTGGTTTCCAACGCTTGGGTGACAAGTCAGTTTTATGAACGAAATAATCAATAGCGTGCTCTTGGGGGTCATTCAGGGGCTCACCGAGTTTCTGCCCGTAAGCAGCAGCGGCCACCTGGAGCTGGCTAAATACATTCTGGGCGACGACAGTATGGCCGAAGAAAGCCTGATGATGACGGTGACCCTGCATGCCGCCACGGCCCTGGCTACGCTTCTGGTTTTCCGGAAAGACGTTTGGGATATCCTGCAGGGCCTTTTCCAATTCAGGTGGAACGAGGAGCTGCGCTTCTCTCTGAAAATCATCCTCTCTATGATCCCTGCGGCCTTTGTCGGCCTCCTTTTTGAAACGCAAATAGAAGCTTTGTTCGGGCAGCGTATACTGTTGGTGGGGCTTATGCTGGCGGTCACGGGAGTGCTGTTGCTGTTGGCTGACCGTGCGCAGCACACGGATCAGCCGGTGGGGTTTGGGCAGGCATTCATCATAGGCATCGCACAGGCTATCGCGATTTTGCCTGGTATCTCTCGTTCTGGGGCTACCATCTCCACTTCTGTACTGCTGGGGATAGACCGCGAACGGGCGGCCCGTTTTTCTTTTTTGATGGTCGTGCCGCTCATCTTAGGCAAGATGGCCAAAGATATCCTGGATGGCGGTCTGGCTTTTTCGAGCGCTCAAGCTGCCCCCTTGGCTGCTGGGTTTGCTGCGGCCTTCATTACGGGCGCCCTGGCCTGTATATGGATGATCAGCCTGGTAAAACGCAGCAAACTCATTTACTTCTCCGTATATTGTTTTATCATTGCAGCAATAGCGGTGCTAGTGGCCATCACAGCATCGTAAAAAGCGACTTATACAAACATGCCAGAAGCAGCAATTATGGATGCTGAAGATACGCCTCTCCCGCAATACGACTTTAAAGCTGGGGCTGTCCTCCTCATAGACAAACCTCAAGGTTGGACTTCCTTCGATGTGGTCAATAAAGTCCGCTATAAAATCAAGCATCAGTTAGGGGTGAAAAAAATAAAGGTGGGCCACTCCGGCACCCTCGACCCTATGGCCACGGGCCTGCTCGTGTTGTGTACGGGCAAGTTCACCAAGCGTTTAAATGAGTTTCAAGGGCTGCCCAAGTCCTACACCGGTACGATCCGCCTCGGCGCTACTACGCCTTCTTACGACGCAGAATCTGAAGTACAAGAGACTTTCCCCACTAGCCACATTACCCCTGAAATGCTGGAGGAAGCCCGCCTGCAGTTTCTGGGCGAACAGCAACAGGTGCCGCCTATGTTCAGCGCGATAAAGGTGGATGGCCAGCCGCTGTACAAAAAAGCCCGTAAAGGGGAGGTGGTAGAGGTGCAGCCGCGCACTGTGAATATCTACAACTTCGACTTTACAAGGGTGGCCGTCCCTGAGGTTGATTTTAGCGTAAGCTGCAGCAAAGGCACTTATATCCGCTCTCTGGCCTATGACTTTGGCAAAGCCCTCAATAGCGGCGGCTACCTTACTGCCCTGCGCCGCACCCGGGTGGGCGATTTTGACATCAGCAATGCATGGGCATTGGATCAGCTCATTGCACACATTGAGGCTGGAGCTGTAGTCAAAGCAGAATAAAAGGCACTGAGGCGCAGCCCTTGGCTTCAGTATAGCATTGGCCTGCCGCCCCTTCGCAGCGCTAGGCCAATGCCAGGCTAGAGCCCCAAAAGCATAAACGCCTGCGACATTTTGGTTCACGCCCGTTCGGCAACAGCTTTTGGCAAATGGCCAGCGCCCTGAACGCTGGCCATTTGCATGGTATGCCCTTTTCTTGTGAGCCCGGAGGCCTTTTTAGCGGTTGTTCCCTTCGTTGGGCGGTGGAGCCTGCTTTTCCATAGGGTAGGCTAGCGGGGCGGGCGGCGTTTGCGGGGCGGGCTCTGCATTGGGCAGGCCATTTCGCGTAGCAGTGGGGCTGTTCTCAATAGGGGTATTCTCAGCGGTAGGCTGCTCTTCCGGCTTTACAATATCCTTAATGACAGGGAAGCGCACAATGCCCTTGATGGGGCGCACGCTCGTTATGCCGGTCCTAGCGCTTTCCAAGTGGATGTCGAGGCTCAGGTTGTAGCTCTGCATCGCAGTATTGTCAATGCGCTCCAAGGGGTAAGTCTCTTGGGTCTCAAGGGTCACATAGAACTTTTTGCGGTGTTTATCGGGCTCGACGCTGACGATTTTGACGTTCATGTTCTTATCGCTCCTTCTGACGAGCAAGTTGCCGATGTAGGGGTTGGCATCGAAATTGACCGGGTTGTAGCGGTCTTCAATTTCGATGGCAAATTTCCACTGGAAAGCAAATTCCCATCCATCTTTTTTGGTGAGGTCAAACCGGCCGTCGGCTACGCCGGCAATAGGGTGGGAGCTGGTTTGTATCTCTTCGTCAATATCGAAATAGAGGTATTGCCCCCCAACGGGCTCTTTGCTCCGGATGCGGTACCGGGCATTCAGTTTGCTAGGGCGTTTTTCGACGGGCCCATCAAAATTGGCAGACAATGGGCGGCCAGTAATGGTAAAGCGGCAGCCGCCGGTCTGGCTTTCTGCATCGTAGTAATGCTCTGCGGCCAGGCTGGGGGTGCCGTCGTAAACACCGGGCTGTACCGACTCGATGGCCCAAAAGTTTTGGGTCATACCTTCCGGTATGCCTTCTACGATGAGGAAATGTTTGTGCTCAATACCTTCAATCATGAGGGGGAGATCTTGTGCGCGCTGAAAGACCGGGTTGATCCCCTGCAAGTAGGCCTGCACCTCTGCAGGCCCGGGCAGAGGGCTGAACAGTTGCCATTTATCCCTCGGGTAGTCGAACTCGGTATAGATGATGGTTTCCCAATCTGTGCCGGCGAAATTGGCCTGCCCCGCTTTGCCAAACCCCAGGCTGGCATTCAGGTGGGCGGGCAGTGGGCCGTTGAGGTTGAGCCCGCCTTCCATTTCGATCCGGTAATTTTCTTCTGCAGAAGTCAGGTGCTTGAGCATGACCCCCTCAAATTCTCTAAGGTAGTAGGCGTTGCCGATGTACTCGGGATAGTCTTGATAAAAGCGCCAGAGCTTCAGCATGGCTTCTGTGGTGCGGTAATCATTGGCTTCGAGTACGAACCGGAGGGGGGAGGAAAAAGCCCCGGAGAGCGCAATTACCGACGATTCTCTGCGGTGGTCGGTGTCAAGGGCGGCCTGAAAGGCCGCATAGGGTGGCTGTACACCGGCTTCCAGAGCGGCGCGCAGGTAGCCGCTGCAGGTCTTGTGCATGAAGTAGGAATCAAAGTTTTCGTCTGGTTGTACAACAAACTGATTGGCCACACTGCTCAGGTTGAATACCCGGCTTGGGGCGTAGTCGATATCTTCGAATTTCCGCTCGATATCATCAGCGGTGAAAATGTAGTAGAGCAAGCCTCCCCCGCGGATGTCCGCCATTTCGACATCAGTGCGCAGATCGCGCCGGCCGAGGAATTTGCTGATGTCTTCAGGCACGTAGTCGCGCCGGCCAGCAGGAGAGGAGAAGCCGCAGTACTCACAGTGCTGTTTGAAAATCCGCTGCAGGGCGTAGCCCAGGCTCATCCGAGCGTAGCCACGTTCCGGCGGCCAGTTCTCCCGCCTCATGTCTTCGAGCTTTTTCTGGTAGCGGTCGATGCGCTGCGCATGGCTTTCAGGGAGCGCGAAGGCAAGAAATAAGGCCGTCAGGAGCAGTAGAGAAAGTCGTAGGGTCATGTCAGTTACAAGTTGCGGTCAACTAAGCAAAGAGGGTGCAGAGGGCTCATCTTGAATTGGCCTGGCATTGCCCTCTTTGGGGCATCAGCTTTTTTATGGCGGAAAGGCCAGTATCTGCAACGTAAAATACTGGCCGGAAGTTATACCTGCAAGCCAAAAAAAGCCATACCGGCAGGTATGGCTTTTCTGTGCAGACAATAAGGCTGAAGGCTTGCCCATTGGGGGCGTGGCTATCCGGTAATGGCTTTGATGCCCGGCAGCTCCTTGCCTTCCAGGAACTCTAGCATAGCGCCTCCGCCTGTAGAGACATAACTGACTTGTTCTGCCAGCCCCATTTGGTTTACTGCGGCGACAGAATCGCCCCCGCCAACGAGAGAGAAGGAGCCGTTGGCTGTGGCGGCAGCCACTGCCTCTGCAATGGTTTTGGTGCCGTTAGCAAAATTGGGCATTTCAAAGACGCCCATCGGGCCGTTCCAGAGCAGCGTCTTGGAGGCCATGATGGCTTGGGTGAACGCCTCCCGGGCAGCTGGCCCAATGTCGAGGCCCATCCACCCATCGGGTATATCTTGGCTGAGCGCCACCCGGTGGCTGGCATCATTGCTGAAGCCGTCGGCAATCACAGAGTCTTCAGGGAGCAGAAGCTGTACGCCCTTGGCTTTGGCTTTTTCTACCAGGCTGATGGCCAGCTCCAAGCGGTCGTTTTCTACCAGGGAGTTGCCAATCTGCCCGCCTTGCGCCTTCATGAAGGTATAAGCCATGCCGCCGCCAACGATGAGGTGGTCGACAAAGTCGATAAGGCGTTCGAGCAGCAATATTTTGTCCGATACTTTAGCGCCGCCGATAATAGCAGTCAGCGGGCGGTCCGGGTGGTGGAGCACTTTGTTGGCATTTTTGATCTCTGCTTCCATCAGGTATCCGAACGACTTGGCGTCTGTGCCAAAGTATTGGGCTACGGTCGTGGTGGAGGCGTGTGCCCGGTGGGCAGTGCCGAAAGCATCGTTTACATAAACGTCGGCTAGTGCAGCTAATGCTTGGGCAAACCCAGCATCCCCTTTTTTCTCCCCTTCGTTGAAACGGGTATTTTCCAAGAGGAGCACTTGCCCGGGCTGCAGTGCAGCTGCCATTGCGGTAGCTTGTTCGCCTACGGTTTCGGGGCAAAACGCTACGGTTGTGCCCAATAGGCTAGATAAATGTTGCGTGACGTGGCCCAGGGTGAATTTCTCACGGTCGATGCTGCCATCTTCCTTGAGCTTCTTCAGTGGGCGGCCCAAGTGCGACATCAGTATGGCGGAGCCGCCTTGTTCCAGGATGTGTTTTAGGGTAGGGAGGGCTGCCCTGATCCGGGTATCATCCGTGATTTTGAAATCTTTGTCGAGGGGTACATTGAAATCGACCCTTACAAGAGCTTTGCGGCCTTTGAAGTTGAGTTGCATACGGGGCTGGTTTGTGGAGGTAGGAAGAAAATAAGGGGCTGCGGCAGCCGTAGGCGGCACCGGAATGGGGACAGCCACGGCTGCCAGAGGTTTCCTCTGCCCGCCGTGGCTGTAGCCTTTTTCTGAAACCCTACTTGGTCAGGATCAAGTGGGCTAGGTCAGCAAGGCGGGCGGAGTAGCCTGCCTCGTTGTCGTACCAGCTCACCACTTTCAACATCCTGCCGTTGACTTCAGTCATGAGGCTGTCGAAGATGGAAGAGTGTGGGTTGCGGACGATATCGCTGGACACGAGAGGGTCTTCGCTGTACTGCAGCACACCTTTCATTGGGCCTTCAGCGGCAGCTTTGAATTTGGCGTTCACCTCTTCAGCAGTGGCCTCTTTTTCAGTAACGACGTTAAGCTCGATCATGGAGCCGGTCACGACAGGCACCCGTACAGCGATAGCAGAAAGTTTACCTTTGACAGCAGGAACCACCTTGCCAGTGGCAGAAGCTGCCCCAGTGCTCGTGGGTACGATATTGAAAGCAGCTGCCCGCGCGCGGCGCAGGTCGCTGTGGGGGGCGTCCTGAATATTTTGGTCAGAAGTATAGGCGTGCGTAGTCGTCATAGACCCTACCTCGATGCCCCAGTTTTCAGTTATGATTTTGGCAACAGGCGCCAGGCAGTTGGTGGTGCAGGAAGCATTAGAGAAAACGTTGGCGCGGCGGTCCAGCTCGTCATCATTTACGCCAAGTACAATCGTTTGTACGTCGCTGCCTTTGGCAGGCGCTGAAATGACCACGTCTTTTGCGCCAGCTTTCAGGTGCAGCCCCGCTTTGTCCTTTGAGCGGAAAATGCCCGTACACTCTAGGACCAAGTCTACGCCCAAGTCTGCCCATGGCAGTTCTTCCGGGTTGCGTACCGCATAGGCGTTGATGCGCTTGCCGTTGACGATGAGGGCGTCTTCAGTAGCTTCCACTGTGCCGTCAAAAGGCCCCTGCGCAGAATCGTACTTCAGCAGGTGGGCAAGCGTATGATTGTCTGTCAGGTCATTGATCGCAACGACTTCGATGCCTTCTTTTTGCAGGAGGTTGCGGAAAGTCAGTCTTCCGATACGGCCAAAGCCGTTGATTGCAACTTTTTTTGCCATGGTTGATTCGCAGTTTTGTAATTTTTAGAACAGGAGTAGTACTGCGGCAGGAGCTGAAGCTTTTCAGGTAGAGGTGCCCTGCTGAGTATTACTTAGTGTAAAAGTAACAATAATTAATTCCTCCTGTAGCTTTTTTTAGAAATTTCCTTGTTGATGAACCAATAGAAACCGTATAAAGTTGGAATTCCTGTGTGGGTAATCCAATTTTAAAGCCCATCAAAAGGGGCGATATGCGATTGTAGAAAAAAAACACATTTCTATTTGGCATTATCTTGAAAATGCGTTTATATTTGCATCGCTTTTGAAGAAAGGCACAAGTAGGACAGCGCTAAAGCGCCCACGCTTGACAATAGGATGGCAAAAGAGCTGAAAAAAAGCTTTTGAATGTTACAAGTAAGCATTAGCTTTGCAATCCTTTAAATATTAGAGTGCACATGGCCCGTTCGTCTAGGGGTTAGGACGCCAGATTTTCATTCTGGTAGCACGGGTTCGAATCCCGTACGGGCTACTACAAACCACTGCACACTAATATTTAAACCCCGGCCCGTTCGTCTAGGGGTTAGGACGCCAGATTTTCATTCTGGTAGCACGGGTTCGAATCCCGTACGGGCTACAAAAGCAGTACATACATTGAGTTATGTGCTGCTTTTTTTATTTTAGCACTTGCCAAAAGCGTTCTATTGCCTATCTTTGAGCGAGCAGCCATCTCCAAAATCTGCCCACAGCTGATAACAAATCCTTCCTGATTTTAGCGAAATGTAAAAGGGCAGACCATGCCCTTGCCCACACAATCTGCACCCTGAATAGATTTATTGCCAACTTCACATCATCCTGGCCAGCGGCCCCTGATGTGTGAACAACTCCATTGCCCCGGTGCTGTCTGCAGGCCCGGATCAAAAAACCAATTTAAGGAAACATGAAATCTTTATCCCTGTGCTTGTTGCTGTGCTGTAGCTTTTCCGCTGCGTTTGCCCAATTCAATTTAGAAGTCATTGTGCTCGGTGCCGAGGTGGAGACGAGCTGCACCGATTTCCTTTCTGCCCCAGACCCGCTTTGGCAGGTAGAAGTCAATGGGCAAGGCCGGCTGACTTACCCTTTACAAACAGACGGCTGCTTCAACGCCCTGCCCAATCTGCAGTACAATGAGCCTTACGCTTGTGGCGATGCCCTCCCTACGGAGGTGCAAGTCTGTTTCTACGCATTCGAGAACGACCCCATCATCCCTTTTGGCTGTATCATTTCCCCCGATTGCCTGGAACAAGCCTGTGCCCCTTTTGCTGTGCCTGCTCATGGAGATACGGTTTTTTATACCTTGCCTTTGCCTTCCTCAGGGGCGACTACGGGGGAGCTGTCTTTTGCAGTAACGGTATCCGGGCCCGGGAACAACGATCTGCCCTGCGATGCGGTAGGGCTCGGCCTGCTTGTGCGGGGAGATACGATAGGGGATGCTGGGCTGGGGCAGTTCAGCAACCTTTGCGCCAACAATCAGAATGAGCCTGACCCTGCAGACGAGGGCGCAGGGTTCTCTAATCAGAACGGGGTGTGGTTTGAATTTACAACCGGCCCAGATATAGGCAGTGTCCTTTGGATCGAAGTTTTGGGAGACCCAGAAGGTACAGGGGACAACTTCGACGCGGAAGTCGCTGTCTACCGTTCAGACAATGGCAATTGCGACGGCAGCCTCGAACTGGTCAGCTGGTCGGCTCCAACCGACCGCACCGATGTTTACATGCGCTTGTCCTGCCCTGAGCCCGATACCCGGTACTTTGTGCTGGTAGATGGCGCTTTCAGCAGCCCGGGCTCTGAGGAAGGTGTTTTTGGCATTTCGCTCAACAGTACAGACGTTGACGAGGCACCGGACAACCGCTGTGATGCGCTCAGCCTCGGGGCCGTGCCTACAGGAGGGGCTGTTGCTACAGGCCAGCCTTACAGCAATTTTTGCGCTACCAGCGTGGGCGACCCCTTTAGCCCATCCTTCGTTGTTCAGGCCTCCGTTTGGTTCTCCTTTCAGGCTCCGCCTACGGGCCATGTGCTGATCGAGGCCATAGCTGATACGCTGACACAGCCGCTTGGGGCGCAGCTTTCCCTCTACCGCCCTTTTTCTACCTGCAGCGGTTTCTTTCAGCATATCGCCAGCAATTATACTTTCGAGGATAGGGACGAGTCGTTGCAGGTCAGTTGCCTCTATCCTGGAGAGACGTATTATGTCTTGGTAGACGGGGACGGCGGTTTTGGCAGGGGGATTTTCTCCCTACAGGTGTCAGACGCAGGAGATATCACCCCAAGGACAACCGTTGATACTACGATTTGTGCAGGATCGGCCTACGAGGTGGGCAGCTCTACCTATACGCAGGCAGGCACCTATTCCGATACCCTTAGCCTGTTTCAGGGGTGCGATAGCATCGTAATGACCAACCTGACCGTGCTAGAGCCTATTGTGCTGAATATCGAACAGTTGCAGCCTGGGGTAGGGGAAGGGAATGCCAATGGCATTGCACAGGCGAGCGCTTCAGGTGGCGCAGGTGGCTATACTTTCTCCTGGTGCAACGGCACCTCCGGGCCGCTGAATGAATCCTTGGTAGGTGGTATAGCGTGCTGCCTGACCGTAACGGACAGCCAAGGGTGCACCACAGATACTTGTTTTACGCCTGACCTGCTCAACAACATTTTGCCTACCGTTTTGGTAGAAGATGCCCTTTGCCAGGGCAGTGCCACAGGCACGATTTCTTTTTCAGTCCTTGGCGGCCTGGCCCCCTATGACTATACGTGGGCGCCGGCTGGCGTTGGGGCTGGCGGCACTGGTATATTGGCCGCAGATAACGAAGTGGCAAGCCTTGCCGGGCTGGGGGCCGGAGCCTATTCGCTTACGGTAACAGATGGGATTTTGGATACTGTTTTTACGGTAGAAGTCCAGGAGCCGGCACCGTTGGCGATTGTTCTGGAGGAATCGGCCGGGGCCAGTTGCTTTGGTTTTTGTGATGGCCGCCTGCAAGCTTCGCCAATTGGTGGGGTGCAGCCGTACAGTATCGAGTGGGAAGGCGGAGGGAATGGGCCGTCGGCAGAGGGGCTGTGTGCAGGAAGCTATGCCCTTACGGTAACAGATGGGAATGGCTGTGTTGCAGATACGTTTTTTGCCGTGCAAGAGCCAGCCGAGCTGATCGGTACAGTGGAGGTCTTACAGGAGGTCTCCTGCTTTGGTGGGGGCGATGGCCGGCTTGCTGTGAGCGGGAATGAAGCGCCTTTGGTGTTTGAGTGGTCCAACGGCGGGGCAGCGGCCATTATAGAAGGGCTGTCAGCTGGCACTTACGAAGTAACGCTGACCAACGCCTCGGGCTGCCAAGATACCCTACAAGCCTTTTTGCCGCAGCCTGTGGCCCCGTTTACAGCCGATATAGCTTTGGCAGCAGCCATCAGCTGCTCCGGCGATTCGGACGGCGCATTGGAAGCCTTGCCCGGCGGCCCCTTTCAATCCGTGGCTTATACTTGGTCAAATGGAAGTGGGGGGGCTCAGGTCAATGGGCTTGCTGCGGGCGCCTACGGGCTTACCCTTACCAATGAAAGGGGCTGCCGGGATTCTGCCGTGTACAACCTTTCAGAGCCAGGGCCGCTGCAGCCGGTGGTATCTGTAGTGGACATCACCTGCCTGAGCCCGGAAAATGGCGGGGTGATCAATTTCGATACGGTAGTGGGCGGCACACCGCCATACGAGTACGCTGTCGATGGGGTGCTGTTTGCTTCATCTCCTAAGTTGGCTGGGCTTTTTGCAGGGGTGTACACTGTTGTTGTCCGTGATTCAGCCGGTTGTGAGGCCGAGTTGGAACAGCTGGTCGCCCCTGCGCCCGAGCTATTGGTTTTTGCTGGGCCGGACGAGGAAATCCGGCTGGGCGACACGGTAATATTACAGGCCCAGGCCAGTTCAGCTACTGCCGTATTTGAGTGGGCTGCGCAGGACAGTAGCGGGCTTTTCCAATCTGCCTCAGAGTGGGGGGTATCGCCTAAGTTGAGCACTTTGTACCGGGTAGTGGCCGTGGACACAGTGAGCCAGTGCCGGGCGGAAGATGAGGTCTGGGTCCGGGTCAGCAAGGAGCGGCAGGTATTTCTCCCCAATGCTTTCAGCCCGAATGGGGATGGGCAGAACGACGAGTTTTTGGTATTTGCCGGTAATGATGTCGCGGAGGTAGGCTACCTGAGGGTGTTCAGCCGGGGCGGCCAAATGGTATTTGAGGGCAAAAACCTTGATCCTAACGTTAACGCGGGCGGCTGGGATGGCAATTTCCGCGGGCAGCAAATGCCAGCCGGAGTGTATGCTTTCGTTGCAGCGGTTAGGTTTAAAGACGGGGAGACGGAGGTGTACAGTGGGGAGGTGGTCTTGATGCGCTAAGCGCATGCTTGGAGCCCGTTCCTCTTACGAATCAAGGATGGGGCCTGCCTAGCTTGCTTCGCGTGATGGCCCTGCCCCTGCCGTAAGGATGGGGGGCCTGCCCCTGCCAGCGGGCAGGTGCCGCTATGCTGCGGGGCTCGCTATCCGCTCGGCCCTATCGGGCTTCCCACCCCTTCGCAGCGCTAGGCCGATTGCCAGCCTAAAGCCCGAAAAGCTTAAACGCCTGCGGTATTTGGGTTTACGCCCATTTTCACTTAGCCCGTTAAGCTCAAATTCAGCGGCTTCGCCAAGGCCCTGCCGGCTATGCTGGCACAGCACATAAGTGACGAAAACGCTCCTGAGTTATCGGCCTTAATCATGCTGGGCCGATGTCCCAGCCATGCTTTTCCCAGTCTTCGGCAAAATCTATATCGGAGAGGGCAGGGACCGTATCGTAGGTGCGGTTGAGCTGCCGAATACGGCCTACGGTATCCTGGAACACCTTTTCCGTGCTCCAGGCCATGCCTGTAAAAAGTTCGGGAGAAGGCGTTTTCATCCCCAACAAGTAATAGCCGCCATCGAGAGCGGGGCCAATGACGTAGTCATGATGGGCGAGCTTAGCAAAAGCTTCTTCCAGGATTTGAGGCTCGATTTGTGCGATATCGCTTCCGACGATTACTGCTTTTTCAGCTTTGGCGAGGGCTGTGCAAAAGCTGTCGTGCATACGTACCCCGAGGTCCGGGTCTTCAGACTGTAGGCGCTTGTCAAATTCCTGTTCTGGCCAGCCATCATTTTGAGCTATAGCCTGGCTGTAAAAAAGGAAGCGCTGGGCATCTACCGCGAGAGCAGTATCCCTTGTCTTGGTGAGCAGGGCTTTATAAATACGCAGGGCCCGGTCTTCACCGAGTCCCTGCGCCAAACGTGTTTTTACTTTTCCTTTTTCCGGGTTCCGGATAAATATGATCAGTGCTTTATCAGCAGGTTTATTCATCGCTTTTGTTGTAGAGTTCATCCTCGGATACCACTTGAACAGATTTGCCGCTCTTTAGTTTCCGGGCTACTGCAGCGTAAGGGCCAGTGACAATCTCTTCTCCGCCTTCCAGCCCGCTAAGGATCTGAATGTAAGAGTCGTCTTGGATACCGGTGCGGACTTCCTGCATGGCTACGGTATCATTTTTGATAAGGAATACAACTTCCAGCAGGTCGTCTTCGCCAATTTCTTGTGCCTCCCCTTTCTTAGCGTCCTCTTTTTCCCGGGTAGTCACGGCTTGGATAGGGACAGTGAGAATGCCCTTAGCTACTTCTGTCCGGATATCGACAGAGGCAGACATGCCCGGGCGGAAAGGGTAGGGCTTTTGAGGGGAGATGAGGTCTTTGTAAGAAGCCGGGTCGATATTGATGCGTACCTCGAAGTTGGTCACTTGGTCGCTGGTCAGGGAAGTTGACGCGGCAGCGTTGGTAGAGGAGTTGGCAATTTGTGTGACTTTGCCTTTGAAGATGCGGTCGATGTAAGCATCTACTTCAATAGCGACTTCGTCCCCTACTGTTACCCGGGGGATATCGTTTTCACTGACCTCCACCCGGACTTCCATGGCATTCAGGTTGGCAATGCGCATCATTTCTGTACCTGCCATTTGGATGGTGCCAACAACGCGCTCGCCCTCTTCTACATCGAGGCGGGAAACGATGCCGCTCATAGGGGCAAAAATTTCGGTCCTTCTCAGGCTTGTCCGCAGCTCTTTGAGGCTGGCTTCAGCGCTTTCCACAGAAAAGGCGGAAGCCCGTGCACTTTCTTGAGCAGCTTTGATATTGGCTTCTGCGGATTTGAGGTTGGCTTCCAGCCCCCGGAAGTTGGATAGAGACTGCTGATAGTCTGCTTCAGAGATGACGCCCTGCTCGTAGAGCTTTTCATTGCGTTGGTGAATTTCCCGGGCATTGGCCAGCTGTGCCTCTATCTGTTCTTTTTGGGCTTTGAACTGCTCGATCTGCGACTTTGCGTTCGCCAATTGGGCTTTAGCGCTATTGACACTGGCCACGCCCCGCTCTACCTGTGATTCGAAGGCATCAGGGTCGATACGGGCCAAGAGCTGTCCAGAGACTACAGAGTCCCCTTCTTCGATCAGCAGCTCGACGATTTCCCCGGAGACATCCGAGCTGATTTTGACTTCGGTCTGTGGGAATATTTTCCCACTGGCCGAAACCTCTTCTGTTATGGTGCGTTTTTCGCAAGCCTCCGTTATCACT
This sequence comes from Phaeodactylibacter luteus, assembly GCF_007993045.1. Classification (GTDB taxonomy): domain Bacteria; phylum Bacteroidota; class Bacteroidia; order Chitinophagales; family Saprospiraceae; genus Phaeodactylibacter; species Phaeodactylibacter luteus. Next base: position 15,242 of record NZ_VOOR01000023.1, on the reverse strand, counting down.
TTCTCACCTTTGGGCTTGCTCTTACTGCGCCAGACAGCCACTGCAACAAGGATGGCAATGAGCCCTAGTAATCCGAATATTAGTTTGTTGTTTCGTTTTGACTTAGCCATAATGATGATGGTTCAAGTTGGTTATTGAAGTGAAAGAAGGGGCGCGGGTTAGTTGCTGTTGAGTTTGAGCTCTTTGCCGAGGTAGAAATCTACCGTTTTGAGGTTGAAGATGAACTGGTACTTGGCCCGGATGGCATCTGTGCGCGCACGGTCGAGTGTGTTTCGGGCAGTGGTGTACTCTAAGGTGTTGATAGCACCGAGGTCGAAGCGTTGCTCTGCATTTTCGAATGCGACAGCAGATGCCTCTACAGCCCGTTGGGCCGCTTGGTAATTGTTGTACGAGGCCCGGGTATCTGCAATAGCGCGCTGCACGTCTGTTTTGAGCTGCTGATTGATTTGCTCACTTGCGGTTTCTGCCCGGAGAGCGCCCACCCGTGCCCGCTCCACATTAATCCGGTTGGTATTCCGGCTATAGATAGGGATGCTGAGGTTGACGCCGACGACCTGCCCGAAGTTTTGGTCGAGCTGGTCCGGATAGGAAATCTGCTCAAAATCTACAGGGACGGTAGATTCAAACTCAATGACGACCGGGTTGCCATCGATAAAGACCGTTTGTGGCACAAGCAGCGTTTCCGTGATGGGCCGGCTAAAAGCTGAGGAATAGTTGGAGTTGAGGTTGGCGAAGACCGCAAGGCTAGGGAGGAAGCCGCTGCGGGCGATTTTTTCGCCAAACTGTGCGCTTTCCACACGGAGTTCAGCGGACCTTACCTGCGGTTGCGTTTGCAAAGCAGCCAGGTAGACTTTGTCGAGGTTGAGCACGTCTGGGCTGACTGCTTCTGGCGCTTCGATAAATTCTGGGCGTACGATTTGCAGTTGCTCTTCGGGGGGCAGCTGGAGGAGCTGTTTTAGGTTCAAGTACCCTATGGCTACCTGGTTCTCTGCTTCTATGATGGCCTGCTCGTTGACAGCGATCTGGGAGAGGAAGTCCAGGCGGTCGTTCTCCGGCAGTGAGCCGGCGTCGATGAGCTTATCGGTCTGGCTCAATTGTTCCTGAGTCAGCTCCAGGTTTTTTTTGGCATTTGCCAGCTGCTCTTCTGCCAAAAGGATACTGAGGTAAGTACTGGCTACGCTGAGGGCGATATCATTGCTACTGGCTTTGGCATCGAGCCGGGCAGCCCGTGCATTGACTTGGCTCTGTTGTATGGAGTTGTGTATCGCTCCGCCGTTGTAGAGGCTGACGGAGGCATCTAGGGAGTAGCTATTGAAGCCAATGCGCTGGTTATTGAAGGTGTTGGTGGTCGGGTCAATGGTACGGCCAAACTGATAACCGGCCCTGCCGTTGGCGCTCAGGGTAGGCATCCGGCTAAAACGGTCTTGCTCCAAGTCGAGCTCTGCATTGCGGATATCGTATTCTGCTAGTTTTAGGGTAAGGTTGTTTTGCTGGGCGTAGGTAATACATTTTTCCAATGACCATGCGGGGCTCTGCGCCTGCACAGCCAAAAAACCGGCAGCAAAAAGGAAAGTGGAAGTCAGTTTTTTTAGCATCATCTTGGTTTGGCATTTGACAGCCTGTTGGCTGAGGAAGTCGGGTTCAGCCCCTATGTGGAGCTTAACTTTGGAATACCCAGCAATATTAACAGGCCTTTGCCAAATAGCAAGATAAATTATATCAAGTTGGGCTAATCTCGGATAAACGTAAACATATAACTTGGAAAGCCGTCAGTGGCTGCCGCCCGGCTGTAGATACCCTTTAAAACCGGGCATTCCCTCTATGTTGCGCTCATAAAGTAGAGGTGAAAGTCACGGCTCCAACCGCCTGATCGTAGCGGCTGCCGTAGGGGCGGTAATAAATGATGATGGTATACTCATTGATGGTTTCATCACTGTGGCCTTCGATAAGGCCGACATCAAGAGGGCCCGCCTGAGGCTTGTTCCGGTTGTTGCTCTGCCTGGGCAGTGCAGCGTACATATAGTCATAGTAGCCCTGCTTGAGGATGGTCCACCCGGTATACGCTTCCAGTTTGGGGTCGTATTCCAAGCGGTACTGCGCTTTTGGCTGCCAGTCGGTAAAGGCGCCAAAGAGGTAAATGTCGTACCCGGGCAGGGGAGGGGAGCTGAGGGCAAAGGAAACATCCGCATATTCAGCGTAGAGCTGATCGAGCTCATAGTCTTCCTGCCGGTCTCGCCCTCTGTTCTGGTCGTTGGTCTCCACGATGAAATTGCCGTTGATGTCCTCAAAGGTAGTATAAGGCAACTGATCCCTGCGGTTGTCCGCTTTCATCTCTACTACGTAAGACTGTTCTTCTTGCCTTACGGAGGCGACATTGAAGGAGACCCGCCGGAAGCTCCGCAGGTCTGCATAGCGGAATTCCTTCCCGCCTGGGAATACGACCTCGTCTTGGTAATCGAAAATCATGAGCTCTGGCCGGATGAACTTGGGCACTACTCCGGTGATGGCGTTGTCCCATCTTCCATTTTGCATGATGGTCGCGGTGATCTCTTGTTGCGGGTTCTGAATGCGGAGCTGTTTGTGCGCGACGTTGAAGTCAATTTCCTGATGGGTACGCAGCTTGCTCACATTATTGGCGCGCAGGAACCTAGGGGAAATGCCAACTTGTTGGTCCACGACAACGAACCGGCGGGTAATGACGAGCTCCCGGTTATTGGATTCATCATAAACCAGTAGAAGGTAGTTGCCAGAGAGCCGCCACCTCATGTCCCGGTTGGGCAGCTTAAGGGTGTAGTGCGTATAAGGCCAAAGGGTTTTGAAGGAAAAGTCGTACTGCTGTATGCGCTCCTCTGCGAACCCATCCAGGTATTCCATTTCCTGTAAGTTGGAAGGCTGCCAATTGCGGTCGCAATGCACGATGCTGTAGAAATAGTCTTTAACATCAGCGTCCAGGTCGTCAAAAGTAAGTTCGAGCTTAGCTGCGCTGTTGAGGTCGATGATAGGGGAGGAGAGCACAAGCCCATCTATATGAAACTGCACAGAGCGGATGTGGTCGGCATAGACATAGTCTATATTTTTCAGGCCTGCAGGATTGTTCTGGCCCTGGAGGTGAGCAGCGAAGTTAAAAAGGAGAAGGAGTAAGGTCCTTGTTGGAAGTTTCATAAAGCGAGTTTTCTGCATAGGGTAGTAAAAAATCCGGTTCCATAACGCAAAAAGGAGCGGTTGAATTGCCGCGTTACCGGCTCAGCCAAGGGCTCTGCTTTATAGTGAAGCGCCAAGGCCAGGCTGCGCATTCTTCAGCATAGCCTACGCCAATCCTGGGGCTGCGCGCGATAGCGGTTTCAGTTGGGAGGGCGGAGCCCCACTCCAGCCATACAGGGCTATCGGCCGCTGCCAGGTCTGCTCCTGAAAGTGCTGTGGTGATGCCCATGGCTTGGGAGAGCATGCCCGGGCCTGCCGTAAGCCGTTTTTGCACTTTTTCCATCCCTCTGCGCTTCAGCATGTGGCCATGGGAGCAGGGAAGCGGTTCGAGCGCTCGGATCAGTACAGCATCAGCTTGCCCCGCCGGGCCTGTTACAATATTGAACAGATGGTGAATGCCATAGCAAAGGTAAACATAAGCGTGCCCTCCTTGCCCGAACATCACCTCAGTGCGGGGCGTGCGCTTGTTGCCGTAGGCGTGGCAAGCTTTATCATCGCTGCCGCGGTAAGCTTCCACTTCAACAATACGCCCCCTGGCCACTATGCCGCCTATGGAAGTAGCGAGTATGTGCCCAAGCAGCTTGTTGCTGGCTTGGAGGACATCTGCTTCCAGGAAAAAAGAACGCGGTATGCGTTGTGGCAAGGTTGGCGTCATCCGTTGAAAAGGCAAAGGTCAAAGACAAATTTAACTAAATAATCGGGCCAAGCTGAATTCCTGAGCCCTATAGTTTTTAGGGAACTTTGTCGGTTTGCTTGCAGGGAAAAAAAGCTGTAGAGGGAGAATATCCCATAAACAGGCTGTATTTATGCAGGCTAGCACAGTCTATCTGGCCTTATGGCTATCAATAGGCTTGATGTGCCGGGGTCATTGCAGGGTTGAAATGGCGCTTTCCTGCCCGTACTATGCCTTTTTCAGTTACTTAGCTTAGGCTAAGCTCCTAAGAAAAGCCGGCGCGTGGTTGAGCACAGCTCATTTTTCCTACTGCACTGGCCCAATGCATCAAGTCCAATCCTTTTCACCTAATTAATTAATTGCACCTATGATTGCAAAACATTACCGATTATTGCTTTTCGCAGCCGTCTGGCTGCTGGGCACACCTTTAGCCCATGCACAGGATTGCGCTGTCGGCGCACTTCAGAATACCGGGGTGGTCACGCTTAGCTGTGACGATACCGGTGTTTCCTCTTTTGATATCGGCGTAGAAGATGCCAATGTCATTCCTGAAGGGGGAGGCTTTGGCTACCGTTTCATCCCTGGCACTACCGGGAGCGGCGCGTTGGGCGGGACTTTCACCCTTACAGGCGCAAGCATCACTGCCAACTATGATGCAGACTTGAACGGCATACTTAGTGCCAACAATTTCCCTCCGTTCAGCGGGGTGTGGACCATCAAGGCGGTGGTCTATTCTGACGCAGGCAGCGCATCTAGCACCATCTGTGCGACCACAATGGATTCACTCGTCGTGGAGTTCACTCCTTTCATTGTGTCTTTGACAGACAATGGCGACGGGTCTGCGACTGTAGTTGCAGATGCTGGCACTGAGCCCTATTCCTACGTTTGGTCTGATGGGCAGACAACTGCCACCGCTACTGGCTTGGAAGAAGGCATCTACACCGTGACGGTTACTGATGCAACAGGCTGCAGCGTTGTATCTGGCGAGCTGGGCATTGGCGACGTAGTGACCTGCGCGGCGGGTGTCCTGACGACTACCGGAGAAGTGGCAGTATGCCCGGGCGAAAGTGTCGACCTGGCTACTGACGGGATGGATGTCATCCCTGGCACTGGCGGCTTCGGCTGGCAGTTTTCTGATGTATTGGGCGGCACAGGTGGCATCCCTGGCGTATTCAACCTCACTGGCGCAAGCACTCCGGCTTCCTATGATGCTGGCCTAAACGGTATCCTCGCGGCCAATAACCTGCCTGATCTGGGAGGCTTATGGGTTATCCGTGCAGTGGTCTACGAAAACGCAGCGAGCCCATCTGGCTCTATCTGTTCCGTATCTGAAGACTCTATCATTGTCAACTTCATCACTGATGCGGTAGGCATCGATTCGCTGGTAGACAATATGGACGGCACCGTGACGGCATTTGCAAGCGGCGGCGTAGAGCCTTACGCCTACACTTGGTCTGATGGCCAGACTACGGCAACCGCTACTGGCCTGATGGAGGGTGTGTACACCGTTACCATTACAGATGATAATGGCTGTGCTACAGAAGGTACTATCGAAATTGGCGGCATGCCTATGGAGCCTTGCCTGGACTGGGTCGCTCCTACTGATACTACGGGCTGGACCGACTTCAACTCTACTTTTGGAGGAGCGCCTTGCGACGACGGCACCGGCTGCCCGTTCAACGAGATTACGACTTTTGAAGTATTCGCTTCTGAAGCTTACAGCGTGGACAACTTCCAAGCTGGCGGCACTTATACATTCAGCATGTGCAATGGCCCTGGCGCAGGTACCTGGGTACCTGAGTTTACTATTATCAACCCCAACGGGGAGGTAGTTGCCTTTGGCGCTGGCGATGGAGACGGATGCTCTATTACTTGGACTGCTGATGTGGAAGGTACTTACCTGATTGTCATCAATGAAGCTGGCGCTTGTGGCGGTGGAGAGAACACCGGGGTAGGCAATGGCTTCCCTGCACTGACCTGCGTTGACGGTACTACGATGTGCGAAGAAGAGGCCTGCTCTGTTGCTCCAATGCTCAGCACTGGCGAAGTGGCTGTATGTAGCGAGGAAGAAACCTTTATCCTTGAGGCAGGTGAAACCTCAGAGGTGCCTGCTGCCGGCAGCTTTGGCTGGGTATTTTACAGTGACCTTGGCGGCACCGGCGCGCTCGGTGGCACCTTTATCCTTACTGGCGCAGACCCTAATTCAGAATACGATGCAGACCTCAACGGTCTGCTCAGTGCCAACAACTTCCCTCCATTCCAAGGGACATGGGTCATCAAGGCTGCGGTCACGGCCAACACGGCAGGTGGGCAGGCTTTCGCCAATATCTGCGAGGTTTCTGCAGACTCCCTTATCGTCAATTTCGGCACAGCGCCAATTATCGACGAGCTGGTAGCTGGCAATGGTACTGCTACCGTAACGGTCAGCGGCGGAGTGCCTCCTTACACTTACGAGTGGTCTGACGGGCAAACGACCCCTATGGCTACCGACCTGGAGGATGGCGAGTACACGGTCACCGTTACCGATGCTAATGGCTGTACGGTTACGGGCACTATTCAGGTTATGGTAAGCGTAACCGAGATTGAAGGCTTATCGGCTTACTACCTCGGGCCTAACCCTACTTCTGGAGCAGTAGATTTCTCTCTGCAGCTGGAAGAGGCTTCTGAAATCATCCTGACCATCACGGATGTAGCAGGCCGAGAGCTCCGGCAGATCCACCTTGGGCAGACGGCAAAAGTGCAGCAGCAGCTGGACTTCTCCGCCTACGGCAGTGGTGTGTACATGGTGCGCGTACAAGCTGGCCAGGGAGAAATGACCAAGCGCGTTGTGGTGACGAAATAATCAGGGTTTCCTGATCTCTAAGAGCGTGTTGGGACTTTGGTCTTCTAGTCGAAAAAGTGTCCCGCTAGCTTAGCGGGACAGACCGATTACTAAAGTTCCAACACGCTCTAAACCATATACCTAAAAGAGAAGGGGCTTCTGGCGAATTGCCGGAAGCCCCTTCTCAACTAATGAGCCGTTGTGTTCAGGCTCTTTATTGCGGCCGCTTAACGGCGGCTGTAGTTGGGCGATTCCTTAGTGATGGTGATGTTGTGCGGATGGCTTTCCAGTATGCCCGAACCGGAAATCTTAACGAACTGCGCTTTCTGCAGATCGGCAATGGTCTGTGCCCCACAGTAGCCCATGCCTGCGCGGAGCCCGCCCAAGTATTGCACCATGACTTCAGCCACCGTCCCCTTGTAGGGCACCCTGCCCTCTATGCCCTCAGGCACCAGTTTTTTGATATCGTCTTCTACATCTTGGAAGTAGCGGTCTTTGGAGCCCTGCTCCATGGCGCCCAAGGAGCCCATGCCGCGGTACACCTTGAATTTGCGGCCTTCGTAGATGATGGTCTCACCGGGGGCTTCTTCCACTCCTGCGAAAAGGCCGCCGGCCATGATGGTGCTGGCACCGGCAGCGAGCGCTTTAACGATGTCGCCGGTATAGCGGATGCCACCGTCGCCAATGATAGGCACGCCCAGGTCTTTCACCGCCTGATAGGCATTGTGGATAGCGGTGAGCTGAGGTACGCCTACGCCAGCTACGATACGGGTGGTACAAATGGAGCCTGGGCCCACCCCAACTTTAATGGCATCTACGCCAGCTTCGGCCAAGGCGCGGGCGCCTGCGCCAGTTGCCACATTGCCGCCTATGACTTGTACGTCCCGGAAGGTGTTTTTGACCTCTTGTACTGCGCGGAGCACACCTGCTGAGTGGCCGTGGGCGGTATCTACGATAACGACGTCTACGCCTACTTTAACCAAAGCCTCCACCCGGTCCATGAGGTCGTGGGTAACCCCAACGGCTGCACCGACGACCAGCCTGCCGAGGTGGTCTTTGCAGGAATTGGGGTAGTTTTTGACCTTCATGATGTCCTTGTAAGTAATGAGGCCTACGAGCTTCCTGTTCTCATCTACAACAGGCAGCTTCTCGATTTTGTGGCGCTGTAGGATGTCACGAGCCTGCTCCAGTGTAGTGCCCACCGGGGCGGTGATCAGGTTTTCGCTAGTCATCAGCTCGCTTACCGGGGCGTTGAACTCCTTTTCGAACCGAAGGTCCCGATTGGTCAGGATGCCGGCGAGGATCTGCCCTTTGCCGACGATAGGGATGCCCCCGATTTTGAACCGCCTCATCAGCTCCAGGGCATCGCCAACGCTTGCGCTCGCCTCCAAGGTGACCGGGTCGACAATCATCCCGCTTTCTGAGCGTTTCACGCTGCGCACCTGTTCGGCTTGCTCTGCGATAGTCATATTTTTGTGGATGATACCGATGCCGCCCTGCCGGGCAATGCTGATCGCCAGCTTGTTCTCCGTAACGGTATCCATTGCAGCAGAGACAATGGGCGCGTTGAGGCGTAAGTCTTTGGTAAATTGAGTGGATACATCGACTTCCCGTGGTAGGACCTCTGAGTAAGCAGGAACGAGAAGTACATCATCGAAGGTGAGCCCTTCGCCTAAAAATTTGTCTTGAGCTGTTTTCTGTATTTCCATGCGCAAAGGTAAAGAATTTGGTTTCAAAAAGAAAAGGCTATCCCGTAGGGAAATGGAAAAAAAGCTAGTTGGCCGGTACATGTTATATTTGAGGTATGATAAAGGTTTTTACAGACGAATATTTCATGGAAAAGGCGCTGCAAGAAGCGGAGGAGGCCTTCGCTGCGGGCGAAATACCCGTCGGTGCTGTGGTGGTGGCCCATAATCAGATCATTGCCCGGGCCCACAATCAGACGGAGCTCCTGAACGACGTTACGGCCCACGCTGAAATGCTAGCGCTCACAGCTGCCGCCAACCATTTGGGCAGTAAGTACTTAAGGCAGTGCACCTTGTACGTCACCCTTGAGCCCTGCGTGATGTGCGCAGGGGCTTTGCAGTGGGCACAGTTGGGCCGGCTGGTGTATGGTGCTGCTGACGAAAAACGCGGTTATCTCCGTCAGGGGAATGGGCTGCTGCACCCCAAAACAAGGGTAGAGTACGGTGTGCGCGAGGCGCAGTGCCAAGGTTTGCTGAAGGCTTTTTTCAAAGCGCGGCGCTGACCTTTAAAGTGGCCTTAAAAAGGGTTAATGGGGTTTTAAATTCCGGCAAGAGTAAGGTGCAGGGCTTATTTTGCATGCTCAGCAAAACCTTTGTTTGATGCAAAAATATTTGACGTTTGCCCTTCTGCTGCCATTGCTCTCCTCCTGCGGGCCTACCCTCAGCCCCTTTACACAACAGCTCTACGAGGAGAGCCGGTTCACACCTGAAGAACTGCAACAGGTCCAATTTTATCTTTCCAGCGACATTATACTGACCCGAGAGCTGACCGGCTCTAAAGCGGAGGTAGTATCTGGAGAAATCCGAATGATAGACGGGCGGCAGGTCGAACAGGTTGTGTTCCGGAAAGGGACCCCGGGAGTGGTACAGTTCTTTCCCGGAGAAGAGCGGCTGGCGGTCGCTTTTGAAGGCAATGGAGAGGGGCGCTACCTTATTTTTGGGCCCAACCCCAGTGTTTCCGGCCGCTATACCCTGAGGGCATCTGATTGGCAGCGGCGCACAGGGGTGGTGACTTATGAAGGTAAAAAGTGGCGCACTGGAGGGGAAGCTGCCCTGGCCACGCTGCTCATTGATCTGGATAAAGTGCGGCAGACGGATGTCCGCTCCAGAGTGGCAAGCGGGCGCCGGGTAGACTGATGGGCTTACTTGCGGTGCAGCCCTTTCAGAAAGGGCACAAATTGGAATTGCCCGAGCTCTTCCTGCTCATATTCATCGGCTGAAACGCGGGTAATCCTGAGCATAGACTGAGCGCCTTTGCCTACAGGGATGACAAGCTGGCCTCCCATCGTTAGTTGTTGGAGTAGGGGCGTTGGCACTTCAGGAGCCCCGGCCGTGACCAAAATTTTATCGAAGGGTGCAAATTCTGGGAGCCCTTTGTACCCATCCCGCCAATAGCAGCGGATGTTCCCTGGCTTGAGCTGAGCGATCAGCTGTTGTGCCCGGAGATAGAGGGCTTCCTGCCGCTCGACGGTGTACACGCGCGCGCCCAATAAAGCTAAGATGGAGGCTTGGTATCCGGAGCCGGTCCCTATTTCCAGTACCTTTTGCCTTTTTTGTACATTGAGGAGGCTGGTTTGAAAAGCCACCGTGTAGGGCTGTGAAATGGTCTGCTCATTGCCGATCGGGAAAGCTTTATCCTGATAAGCCCATTCTTCAAAAGCCTTGTCCAGGAAAAAGTGCCGGGGCAACACTTGCATGGCATCGAGTACGGCCTGGTCAGATATGCCTTTTTGCGCAAGCTCTTCGATGAGCTGCCGCCTAAGCCCTTTATGACGGTAAGTATCTTTCAAGAGGGATGAGGGTTGATGAGCAATTGCGGTGCGAAGGTAGCAAATATGTCTGCACTGCGGAAAGGGGCAGCGGGTGAAATGGGGACGCAGTGCAGCTGTGCGTAAACTGAAATACCGCAGGCGTTTATGCTTTTTGAGCTCTAGGCTGGCATTGGCCTAGCGCTGCGCAGGGGTGGCCGAAGGCCAGACCCGACGCCTGTAGGGCGAGGGGCCGAGCGGGCAGCGAGCCCCGTAGCATAGCGGCACCTGCCGTTTGGCAGGGGCAGGCCCCCTCACATTATGCAGGGGAAAAAGCGGCAATCTGGTTTTTGCCTGTACCGTTTATGCCGTAGATCATATATTTAGTGGCCGAGTTTGTGCATTCTGTTTTATCCCTGCATCTTGTCAGGAAAACCAAACGATGATGAAGCTGCTAACCACCTACTTTGCCCTATTCTTGGTGATCGTCATGAGCACTGCCTGCACGCAAGACGGGAGTCAATTTTCAGCACCTTCCTATGAAGCAAAAATGACGGCTGGGGAGTTCGATGCCCCCGATGAGGCCGAGTTGCCCGGGCGCAAGTTGATCCGGACGGCTGAGCTGCGCATGGAAGTGATTGATTTCCACCGAAAGGCTGAGGCGGCCAGGCAGCTAGTGCGCAGGGCAGGCGCTGAGATCGAAGAAGATACGGAAGAGCAATATGGCAACCGCTTGCAGCGCCAAATGGTTATCCGGGTCGCCCCGGAAAAGCTGGATAGCCTGCTTGATGAGCTGGCGGAGCTGGCAGAAGTTATTGAATCCCGTTCGGTCAGGCAGGAAGATGTGACCCGTCAGTACATCGATTTGGAGTCGCGCCTTTCTGCCAAGCGCGCGCTCGTAGCACGCTATGAGTCTTTGCTTTCAGCAGCCGTAAACGTAGGAGAGGTGATGGAGGTCGAGCGTCAGTTGCAGAGCGCCATCGCTGAGCTGGAGTCTATGGAAGGCCAGATGCGTTATCTCGAGCGTCAGGTGAGCTTAAGCAGTATCCGGCTGTCTATGTACGAACAGACCGCCACAGGGCTGGCTGAGCGTTCTTTTGGGCGGGAAGTGGCGGATGCCTTCCGCAGCGGCTGGGATTTGCTGCAGCAGCTTTTCTTAGGGGCAATCGGAGCTTGGCCCCTGTTGGCCATCGGATTGGCAGGGTTGATTTGGTGGCGCCGGCGCCGGCGTTAGCGCCTCTGGGCTTGGTTCAGTACTGAATTGTAGCAGCTGGCCTGTCTTTGGCTTTCGTAAGTCAGGAAGGTTGATGTTTGGTAAGATGGAAGGAGGGGGGTGTTTTTTAAATTGCTTATTTTTAGACAGTTAGGTGTTTTTTTGTATTAGCAAGCGCTTTTTTGTGTTTAAAGGATTGTTTGTGGTAAGCTAATAGTGTAACTTTGTAAATCGGAAGATTTGATTGGATGAGCTTAGCTACAGTATGTCAAGCCGTTCATCTCAGGTCTTTTCCCCTTAAAAAACAAGATGCGCTGCTAATCTGCCGGCGCATAGTCCCCCTTATAATTAAGAATGTGACAGCCCGCTGACTGCGGCAATCCCGAGCGTATGTCCTTTAGCAGAGGATACTTGCCCGGATGATTGTGCCAGACAGTCCTTGCTAAGGGCCTTGTAACGGTAAACCAAGGCTACAGAGGAAGTGAGCTGCCCATATCGGCAAATATGCACAACTTTGCCATTAGGCTATACCTGTTTGGCCTCTCCTCTGTGGGAGCATGAGCGTTTATAGTAGTGGGTGCCCGTCCTCGGAGTTTTTGCTTGGCACTAATATTGCACACTATAAACGACACAAACGCTCATGAAACAGCACCTAATGACGGGAGCTGCTGCAGCCGCAGCAGTTGTCCAAATGCCACGCCCCATTAATTGGTCTAGGCGAGGTAGATTATCTTTTCTTTCCGCACTTCTTGTTTTCCTGGCAACCTTCGGCCTGTCTGCGCAAATACCAGGAGCGTGCAACAACCCCATTTCTGGAAAAGGCGTCGTGGTAGACGATTTGTCCGCTGGGCTGATCAATCTCCTTGCGACCAACCCCAATCTGAACAACATTTTGGACGGCGACCTCAACAACTTCGCCGAATTTGCAGGCTTGGGCTCTATTGCGGTCGGCAATTTACAGCTGGTCAATGTAAAAGACGTAAACAACACCTATCCTGCAGGCCGTAGGACAGGCTTTGTCATAGAAGCTACAGGAGGGCTATTGTCCCTCGATCTGCTCAACGGACTGGCGATTCAGACTTCTCTGAACAATGTAGTACAGGAGACCGTCGCCATTTCGAATGGCAGTGGGGGGGGCATCAACCTGAGCCTGCTTTCTGCAGAGAATGCCGGCAGGCGCCGGGTCGACTTCCTCACCTCCCTTCCTTTTGACGAGGTCGCGCTTGTCAAAACCGGCCTGCTCAATACGGAGCTAGATGGGCTGCGTGTGTATTATGCTTATGAGGAGGTAGATGGCTGCGATTATGATTGCTCTACAGCTATCACGACAGCTAATTTCCCTCTGGCTTCGGTCTCTTCGGGCGGTGGCGGCCTGCTCGGGCTAGCTAGCTTTGGCCCTACGGCTAATGTTATTGACCCTGATACGACCAACTTTGCTACTTCAGCTATCGGGGTACTGGCAGCACCGTTCATTGAGGTGAACACAGGTACCTTGATCAGCGGAGGCAATGACGTAGGGTTTGTCATAGAGACGGCAGGCTTGTTGGGCACAGGCTTGCTCAACCTATCTCTGCTTGATGGAGTTACCATCACGACCTACTCTGTACTTGGCACACCCCTTGAAGTATTTGACGCGGGGTCTGGCTTAGCAAGTGTGGGGCTGTTGTCTGGCACCAACGTGGCATCTATCAGCTTCAAGACTACCCTGCCTTTCGCCAGTGTCAGGATAGCCTACCCTTCTGTTTTGAACCTATCCTCCAGGCGCGTATACTACGCTTTTGTCCGCTTTGACGATGATGGCGACGGCTTCCCCAATTGTGTAGACAAATGCCCTGGAGGCAGCGATGCACTCGATGCGGATGGTGATGGCGTGCCCGATGCCTGTGATATGGACTGCGCCCTCGCTCCCATCGCTCCGGTAAAAGTATGCCCAGATGGGCTGACGAGCACCGCACAGCTACCGGCCGCTGGCCCAGGGCAAGTGTGGTCTGCCGACCCTGGCAACCCTGCAGCTGCAACAATAGATAATAACGGCTTGGTCTCTGGGCTAACGGTTCAGGGGATATACTCCTTCACGCTCACAGACCCCAGCATCCCAGGCTGTTCGCAAACGGTTACAGTTGATTTCCGGCAGGCTTCTGTAGATACGGATTGCAACGACCCTGTATCTGGCCCGGGCACGATAGTGGGCAATTTGCCCGGCTGCACCCTGTGCGCAAGCCCTGATGCTGGAAACCTTACTGACGGAGACCTTTCTAATGCCGTGAGCACAGCCAGCTTGCTCAACCTTGGGCTGCTAGGCTCTGCCACACCTTTGATTTCCGTAGTGGATACTACCCAAATTTATCCAGGTGGCACTCGCGCTGGCTTCGTCGTACAGACAGGCGGGCTGTTGAATGCGGGCCTGTTGAGCGGTTTCCAGATCCGCACTTATTTAGATGGAGTGCCTGTTGAGGTTTCTGGTACAGGCGGCAGTTTACTGGGGGCAGATGCACTTGCCCCTTCAGGGCAACAGCGGGTTTCATTTGTCACCACCCTTCCTTATAATGAGATAGAAGTGGTATTACAGGGAGGCGTCCTTGATCTCGGGCTGTTGTCCACGGTTGACGTATTCTATGCTTTCGTAGAGCCGGTAAGCTGCCCGGGTGGCGATGGTGCGACGGATAATATTGCGGATACTTGTGGAGAGGTTTTTACTGCCAATTCCTTTTATTGCGCAAGCATCAATTACGCGCGTACACAGCTGCCACCCACTGCGTGTGTGGGCTGTTCTATCAGTTCTATATCAAACGTCATTGACGACGATCTGTCCAATGCAACACCTATTAACTTGTTGGTAGGGGCATTGGGCGATGCGAGTGTTTCCATACTATTGCCTGAGCCTATCCCTGCAGGCAAAGAAGCAGGGTTTGTTTACCGGATCGATGGCGGATTGCTTTCTGCCGATGTCCTAAACGGGCTGAGTGTCACTACTTACCTTAACGGCACAGTTAGAGAATCTGTGACCGGTGGTACGGGCTTATTGAACCTTGGGCTGTTGAGCGGCGGCTCGGGCAATGCTGCCATCAGCTTCCCCACTTCTCTTTCTTTTGATGAAATACAGTTTAGCATCAATGCTACAGTCGCTGCCGGTGTAGCGGCAGGCACCGTCAACCTGCTTTACGGTTTCGCTCGTGGCGATGAGGACGGCGATGGGGTGCCAGATTGCCTGGATAAGTGCTGTCTTGGGGATGATAACCTTGATGTTGATGGGGATGGTATCCCAGACGCTTGTGACAATAACCTGCCAATGGCAGTTGATGACATGGTTTCTGTGCCAGAGGATGCTGTTGATTTTGTGCTTAATGTTGTGGGCAACGATGACTTTGGGCTCGACGGGCCAGCTCTGGCTCCGATCTCTATAGTGACTGCTCCTGCCAATGGGATAGCTTCAGTTGATGACAATGGCACTCCTGCCAATCCAACTGACGATACCATATTGTATACGCCAGGCGGTGATTTTTTTGGTGTAGATAGCTTGGCTTACGCGATCTGTGATTTTGACGGAGATTGCGATACAGCTGTAGTCAGCATCATGGTGGAAAACATCAACGACGCCCCTGTAGCCAATGACGACACCGCCATGGTTGACGAAGATGGCCAGTTGATGGGCAACGTTGTGTTGAACGATATGGATGTAGACGGCCCAGATACTTTGATCACGCTGGTCACTGGCCCGATGAACGGCATGCTGACGCTGAACCTGGACGGTACGTTCACCTATACCCCGGACCTGGACTTCAACGGTATGGACACCTTTGAGTACTCCTACTGTGATGGGGGCACACCCGAGCTGTGCGAT
>NZ_VOOR01000229.1 GCF_007993045.1 Phaeodactylibacter luteus | reverse complement strand
CGAACGCGCAGTACAGCTCGCTCGTGTTGCCGCACTCGTCTGTGGCTACATAGCGGAACATGTGGCTGCCGAAAGGAATGCCCGCTACAAAGCGGCTTGCGTTTGCAGGGATCTGGCGTACCACTACCGTGTCGATAATGATGTTGCCAGTTGGCAGTCCGTACTGGTTCAGTTCTTCCTCTTCTGTCGTCGTTACGATCTCAGTGTATACCGTCGCGCTTGAGCAGTTGTCGCTCACGCCAGGCATTGGAACCTGGAAGGACGCTGCGCAAGAGAATGGGCTAGTAGAGTATACCAATGGCGTGCCTGCTGGGCAGGTCAGTGCCGGTGCAGTCGCGTCGCCTACTTTGATAAACTGGGTGAAC
>NZ_VOOR01000228.1 GCF_007993045.1 Phaeodactylibacter luteus | reverse complement strand
TTTGATAAAATGGTCCACGGTCATCAGCAGGCACTCTTTTTCTTTGGAAGGCAGGTTTAAAATATCCTGTAGCCGCTGTAACATAGCAGGGGCTTTTTCACTGATACGCCATCCTCGCCTTAGCATCCCTAAGCAGCCCATCGAGCGCAAAAAGAATCCCCTACCGGTCCTGCTCAGGCAGGCTGGCCAGCTCCTCCACCCTGTGCAGAGGGCGTTGCCGAATGAAATTTGGCTTCGCCCCATCTGCATTGTGGGCGAGAAAAAGGCAGGTGGTCTATCCCCCAAAACCCCTATCTTCCCCCTGCAAGTTCATTGAAAAGCAGCCGCTCCCACCGCACCCTAAGCGAAGCGGAGTACCGCCTGACCGA
>NZ_VOOR01000227.1 GCF_007993045.1 Phaeodactylibacter luteus | reverse complement strand
AGGCATGGAGAAAGGCCTCGAAAAAGGTTTAGAGAAAGGCATGGAAATGGGGCTCGAGAAAGGCAAACAAAAGGAGCGAGCCTTCCACTTTTTGAAAACAGCGCTCAAATTTCCGGAAATGACCGCCGTTGACCTCGCCGACTTCACCGGGCTGCCACAGGGGACCGTGCAGGAAGTGCTCGGTATCATTGCAAATAGCGGCCAGAGCAAGTTGCTGGGCTATGTGAAGGAAGAGCTGCTTGCCGATATCCCGCTCAGTGCAGAAGAAGAGGAGAAGCTGGAAGAGCTGGCGGAAAAGCTGCTGACGGGCACAGGCAGGTAGCGCCACATCTTGATCTTTCAGGGCCTAAGGCAGCCCGGCTTCGTAGAACCTGTC
>NZ_VOOR01000226.1 GCF_007993045.1 Phaeodactylibacter luteus | reverse complement strand
GGTAGTAGCCTGGGCGGGTCTCTGGCGTGAAGGAAAGCGACCTGTAGTAGTCATCTGATTCTCCACAAAGATTAACACCTGGCACGTTGTTAGACGGTGTCTCGTCATTGTCCTCATCGTAGTAGATTGTACCGTCAGGGCGGGCCAGCAGCCATACGCACTCACCCGGTGTGTTGTCACAGTCTTCGCTGCGGCCAACTACCAGTGGATCGCCTTCTCCGTCGTACTCGCACCAGTTGATCACCTTCCAGGTACGGAAGATCTTGTAGCACTCGTCTCCGCTAGCTGAGAAGATCTCGTCGTCGCTTGTCACGGCCAGCAGGTCGCAAGCTAGTTCATTATAAGATACGGTGTCTGGCTCAGACTCCAGCCCACATGC
>NZ_VOOR01000225.1 GCF_007993045.1 Phaeodactylibacter luteus | reverse complement strand
GGGCCAAGTCTATGCGGAAGAAAAGGACTATGAGCAAGCGGTCTCCTATTTTGACCAAAGCCTGGCGGTATCTTCCGGTGCAGAAGGATACGACCGGGTCAGGACCGCTACAAAGATCAGCTTAGCCGATGTGTGGTTGGGCACGGGCCAGCTACGGGAGGCCGATAGCCTGCTCTATGATGCATTGGCTATTGCCCAAAAAGAGGAGGACTGGGTACTTCACAGTGCAGCTCTGTTTTATAAAGGCAAATTGCTGGAGCGCATGAATGACTTGGACTCCGCTTATCTGTTTTATGAGCAGGCCCTGGCGGAGGCACAGTCGGTTGAGGTTTGGACTTCGGTAAAAGAGTTTGCCTTAAAACTATCAGACCTTGCCCGGGAGATGGGCAG
>NZ_VOOR01000224.1 GCF_007993045.1 Phaeodactylibacter luteus | reverse complement strand
AGGCCAAGTCTATGCGGAAGAAAAGGACTATGAGCAAGCGGTCTCCTATTTTGACCAAAGCCTGGCGGTATTTTCCGGTGCAGAAGGATACGACCGGGTCAGGACAGCTACAAAGATCAGCTTAGCCGATGTGTGGTTGGGCACAGGCCAACTACGGGAGGCCGATAGCCTGCTCTATGATGCATTGGCTGTTGCCCAAAAAGAGGAGGACTGGGTACTTCATAGTGCAGCTCTGTTTTATAAAGGCAAATTGCTGGAGCGCATGAACGACTTGGACTCTGCTTATCTGTTTTATGAGCAGGCCCTGGCGGAGGCACAGTCGGTTGAGGTTTGGACTTCGGTAAAAGAGTTTGCCTTAAAACTATCAGACCTTGCCCGGGAGATGGGCAA
>NZ_VOOR01000223.1 GCF_007993045.1 Phaeodactylibacter luteus | reverse complement strand
GGGCACCTTTGGGCTAGGTACCGCTGTCGCGGTTCGCTCCGCCAAATGCCCACTGGGCATTCGATTGGGCTGGCGCCCAATTTCGCTCGCTCATTCTGGATCCCGCTTGGCGCTTTTTGCGGTGGCCGGCCAGGGGTTACGCCTTTGGTGAGCGGGACTGCCGCTGCGCGTCAGCTGCTTTGTTGATGGCGGTTTTGTTAACCTTCTGCACAGCTGCACGGCAACAGCTTGGCGCTGTGCAGTCCCGCTCTTTAGTGACACTTGGCGACGGAGGAGCCTTAGTGGGGCACCTTTGGGCTAGGTACCGCTGTCGCGGTTCGCTCCGCCAAATGCCCACTGGGCATTCGATTGGGCTGGCGCCCAATTGCGCTCGCTCATTCTGGAATGGATAGGG
>NZ_VOOR01000222.1 GCF_007993045.1 Phaeodactylibacter luteus | reverse complement strand
AGCTGCCCAGCAGCTACAGGCGGCGCCTGACACGACAGTCCTGGCATGCGCACCGGTAACAGAAGCGCTGTGCTTCACGGCGAGCGGAGCTGGGCTTCCAGAGGGGCTGCTGGAATGGGCGGACGCCGCGGGCACGGTATTGGGCAGCGGGGGCGGGCTCTGCGTTGCGCCCCCTGCGGGGGACCACCTGTACATCGTCAGCGCGCCGGGCCTGTCGTGCATCACAAGCGATACGGTCCGGGTGCAGGTGGAAGAAGAAATGCCGCCGCTGCCTGAGAACTTGCGCGACACCTTCGGGCTGTGCGTGGGGGAAGAGCTGCGCATCGACCTGTCGGGCTACGGGCATGATTACACCTGGACGGGCTGCGATGGCTCCCCCGGCACGGTATCGGGTGAAGAGCT
>NZ_VOOR01000221.1 GCF_007993045.1 Phaeodactylibacter luteus | reverse complement strand
AATGCAATAGTTGTATGTAATGGAGTAGACCCAGGTTGAGAACTTTGCCTGTTCTTTAAAGCGGGCGAGGTTCAGGAAAATCTTAGTAAAAATCTCTTGTGTAGCGTCTTGTGCATGAGCTTCATTTTTCAGGATGGAGATGCACTTGGCATATATCCTTCCCATGTAGCGTTCATAGAGGACACTAAAACAAACAGAGGCCTGGGTTTCTAAGTAACTATGAATGACTTCGAGGTCTTTCATAGCCGGGGTACATACTTTTTCCAAGGGGCAAAAATTAATGACTTCGCTTAAATTAGCCATGGCGGGTACCCATGACTGAGGTTAAGACGGTGTTTTGGATAAAAAGGAACGTAATCTTATCTCTTTTTTGGCAAAGCACATTAGAGAATACTGTGAAGATA
>NZ_VOOR01000220.1 GCF_007993045.1 Phaeodactylibacter luteus | reverse complement strand
GACAGGATCAGCTTGCGCAGCTGGATCAGGTCGAGCGTTGTGATCGAGCCTGAGCTGTTCACGTCAGCGGCAATGCGCTTGTATGGTGTGCTCAGTGGCTCTACGCCCAGGATGTGCTTGCTGATCAGCACCAGGTCGAACGTTGATACCCCGTTGAGGTAGTCGCCGTCGCGCTGTGGCGTCACCGTGTAGTCAAGCCCTGCATTCAGGTTAGTGAATACGTACTGGCCGTTGGCATTGGTCATTACAGTTGCAGAGCCGTTGCCAGAAAGGCTTACCTCTACATCTTCTACTGACTCAGCGCCCTCTGTGCTCACTGCGCCTGCTGCTGATGGGCCTGCTTCTGTACATACGCCCATGTTGTCCTGTACCAGGATGTAAGTCTCGCAGAAGTCGCCGTTGCC
>NZ_VOOR01000022.1 GCF_007993045.1 Phaeodactylibacter luteus | reverse complement strand
TAAATTGAGAATTGCTGCTTTAGCGCATGAGCTAAACGAACCTTTGACTGGCAGAAAGTGGCAGTATGAAATGTATCCAATCTCTTGGGAGGAATTTCAAAATCATGTAGGGTTTCTTAAAGCTGAGCAATCTTTAACAACTCGCTTAATATATGGATTTTATCCTGACGTAATTAATAACCCTGGGGAGGAAAAAGAAATACTTAAAAATCTAGTTGACAGTTATCTTTACAGAGACATTCTTTCTTATGCCGAAATAAGAAAACCGGAAGTTCTTGAAAAATTAGTTCAAGCTTTAGCGCTACAAATAGGAAGTGAAGTAAATTACAACGAGCTATCTCAAATAGTTGGTGTTGACAAAAATACCATACAACGATACATTAGCATCCTGGAAAAAGGGTATGTAATATTTAAGCTCCCAAGCTTCAGTTCAAATATTAGAAACGAAATCAAAAAGAACAAAAAGATATACTTCTATGATAACGGAATCAGAAATATGATCATTGGAAATTTTAATGACATAAACCTAAGGCAAGACAAAGGCGGCTTGTGGGAAAATTTTTTGATTTCTGAAAGGATAAAACAGAACGAATACAAAATAACACTGGCAAAATCCTTTTTTTGGAGAACAACCCAACAACAAGAAGTTGATTACGTCGAAGCAGTAAATCAAGAAATATTTGGGTATGAATTCAAATGGAATCCAAAGAAGAAAGTTAAGCTTCCTAAAACTTTTGTCGAGAAATATAACGCCCAAGAAAAATTAATCAGCAATGAAAACTTTAGAGAATTTGTAATAATCGAAAAGTAAAAGCACCTAATCAAGTAGGGGAAGGAACAACAATAGAGCTGCTCCTTATCCCGCTCCCATTTATCCGGCTACGGGGCCACTTAGCGTACGGGCCTCCTACTAAGCGGTCCGCGGACCCTGGGAAAGTTGTTCGTAGTACTTGGCAAGAGATCGCTAGTGCCTCTCCTGCCATTACCGCTCCCCGCAATTCTTGTAAGGGTGCCCTATTGTGATGCCCGGCTGGAGGGATAAGGCTTTTTGCAGCCCAGCTTACCTTCCGCCTGCCCCTCACGGCCTTGCCCATGCGCACAGGAGGCGCTCCCTCCCCAAGCAACTAGCTTTTCGGTGGCAGCGCATTGGGCTTTGGGTTATATTTGCCATTTGATCGTAAACGCCCCTGTACGTACCTCAACCATTTGCATTGCCCAATTGTCTTTCTCCCATGGAGCTGAAAACAGACACCCTAATCATTGGCGCAGGGCTTACCGGGCTTACCCTTGCCTATTGGCTACAACAGTCGGGCAGGCAGGCCTGCCTGCTCGAAGCACGCGCCCGGCCCGGCGGCCGGGTACATACAGATTATCAGGCAGGGCAAGCCCCTGTGGAGCTTGGCGCTACCTGGTTTGGGAATAAGCATACCGCCCTGATGTCACTGCTTGAGGAGCTGAAGCTTTCGTCCTTCCCGCAGGAGCTCGGGAGGCAGGCTATCTACGAGCCCATCTCCACCAGCCCTCCTCAGGTTGTACAGCTGCCCCCCAATGAGGAGCCAAGCTACCGGATCGCAGGGGGCTCAAGCGCCCTTGTACAAGCACTACTAGCCCAGCTCAACGGCACACCAGTTCATTACCATATGCCCGTTGCCAAGCTAGCACGGAAAGGGGAAAGCATAGTAGCAGAAGCGCCTGGGCTCCGGGCCACAGCACAACGGGTGGTTTCTACCCTCCCGCCCCACCTTCTGGCCAAATCCATAACCCTACAGCCCGGACTGCCAGAAGAAGTAGCCGCCATTGCAGCCCGCACCCATACTTGGATGGGCGATTCCATCAAAGTCGCTTTCCGGTACAAAGAGGCCTTTTGGCGGAAGCCTGGAAGCAGTGGCACACTGTTTAGCAATGTAGGCCCTATACCAGAGATGTACGACCACGCCGATGCAGATGGCGGGCATTTTGCACTAAAGGGGTTTTTCAATAGCGCCTATCACAGCATCAGCCGGGAAGAGCGGCAGGAGATGGCCCTGCAACAGCTCAGCCGCTACTATGGAGATGCAGCCCGTTCCTATACCGGGTACCTCGAGGCGGTTTGGCAGCAAGAACCGTACACTTTTGCGCCTTACAACGCTTCCGTGCTCCCGCACCAGCACAATGGCCACGCGATATTCCGGAAACCGCTCTGGGGCGGGCGCTTATGGATTGCCGGCTCTGAAACAGCACCCGCTTTTCCGGGCTATATGGACGGAGCTGTGCGCAGTGCCCGTTTCACCTTTGAGGCGATATGCCAGGCGCCATACTAAAGAAAAGGCGGAAGCAGCCCTTTTTCAGAAACTGCCCCCGCCGGGGGAAGATGATCCTTTGCCAGCCATAAGCCACGGCTTGACCAATTGTGGTATTTAAGTCTATAGCGCTCAAAACAGATTGCCCTTACTTTTTGGGGCCTGCCCCCTCCGCAAGGATTGGGGCCTGCCCCTGCCATCGGGCAGGTGCCGCTATGCTACGGGGCTCGCTGCCCGCTCGGCCCTAACGGGCTTCACACCCCTTCGCAGCGCTAGGCCAATGCCAGCATAAACGCCTCGGATATTTTGGTTTACGCCCAGCCTAAGCGCTTGCTTAGAGCGGTTCCGTTTTGAAAATCAAGGATTCACGCCTACCTGCTGTGACTGCACTACCGGCAGGGTTCTGGCGAAGCCGCTACATTTGAGTCTAGAAAAATCAGTGCGGAAGACCGGTTTGTGAAGCCTTTATTTTTCAATAGGCCCGAGCTCCAAACCTGCGCTAATCACATTATACACCATTCTTTCACTGCCTGCTAACGGGAGAAGTACGCTTCCGGGTCTACAGGCTCCCCGTTCTTGCGCACCTCATAGTGCAGGTGGGGCCCCGTGCTTTTCCCTGAGCTGCCCACATGCCCTATGAGCTGCCCAGCTTTGACCTTCTGCCCTGCCGATACGCGCACATCGCTGGTCATCTGAGCAAATACGCTGCTGTATTCGCTATCGTGCTGAATGATGACGCGGTGCCCATAGCCATCAGCATCGTAGTCTACCTTTGCCACCACACCATCTCCGGTAGCATAGACTGGCGTGCCAAGAGGCGCCTTGAAATCCACCCCTTTGTGCTGCTTTTTCTGCTTCAAAATGGGATGGTGCCGGTAGCCAAAGCCAGAAGCCACTTCTGTCAGGCCTTTCAACGGGAGCCCGGAAGGTGGGTCTTGCTGCATACTGAACAAAGTAGTGGTCAGCAGAAAGAGGCCTGCCGCTAGTGATATCAACATCTTTTTCATAAAAAAACGATTAGATTGAATGAGAGAAATAGTTTCGGTCTCTACGTTTTTCATCTCATCTTCTCCCCAGTCGGCGAAAGCCGCATGAAAGGCTTGCACAAAAGGCTCCCCCATCGATATGCGCTGCTCGATAGCACAGCAAAGGTGGTCCATCAGCTCTTCCTTCAGCACTTCGTGCCCCAGCCCCGCACCGTTTACCTTGCGCCACACAGCCTCCTCCTGCCGCTTGCTTAGCCTAGTCATCTGTCGCAGTTGAAGGGCTCAAAATCTGTCGCATCATCTGTACAAAAGCATCAAATTCCCTTACCTTCTGCCCTACGGCCTGTTCGCCCAAAGGGGTCAGGGAATAATACCGGCGTACCCGCCGGCCTATGTACTCTTGCTCTGTACGGACCAATTGGTCCCGTTCCAGCTTATGGAGGGCAGGGTAGAGCGCGCCTTCCGTAATGACAAGCTCACCGGAAGTCAACACCCTTACTTTCTGCGTGATTTCGTACCCATACATCCGGCCGTGCTCCCGCAACAGCTTGAGGATTATGGTTTTTAACGTACCTTTTAGTAACTCTTTTGAATGCATAGGTCAAATATACATCAATAACTTAGGTATTGGAGTGCCTGACTGCTTTTTTTAAAAAAAAATATTCCCCCGGCTGCTCCTGCCTACTCAAAAGCTTTGCTTATGAAGGCTTTATCGATTATCTGCTACTTTTCCATTTTCCTGCCCATAGTGGTTGCCGGGCAAGCCCCAGACACAGCGGCACTACATGCCGAGCGGCTGCTACAGGGCTACGCCGAAGTTTATGGCTTTTCTGGCACCATAAAAATGGTCAAGGGGGGAGCGCCCTTTTTTGAAGGCAGCTATGGCTTTGCAGACCGCAGCTTTGGTGTGCCCAACACAGCCGGCACCCGCTTTTCCATCAACTCCATCTCCAAGACGTTTACTGCGGCAGCCGTGCTCCTACTGGCCAAGGAAGGGAAAGCAGACTTATACGCGCCAATCAGCCGCTACCTCCCTGAGCTGCAAGCCACCTGGCGCGATAGCGTTACCCTGCACCATCTGCTATGCCACTCTTCGGGCCTGCCCCGAGAGCCTGGCGTGCAAGTATGCGATGAGCGCTCTCTGGCCGAACAGGCAGAGCAACTGGTGGCACCACAAAGACTGCTCTTTCCGCCTGGGGAGAAGTACAGTTACTCCAATTCTGGGTTCATACTGCTTGGGGCTGCACTCGAAGCCATTGCCGGGCAGCCTTACGATGTTTATATCGAAAAACACATCCTTGGCCCGATTGGCCTGGGCGATACTGGTTTTTACCGGGGCAGAGCGGTGGTTCAAAAACAGGCTACGCCTTACCGCTTAAGCCCACAGGGGCTGGCCTTCACCGAACGGTCTAAGCATTATGGCGAAAATGCTGGCGGGGGGATGTACAGCACAGTGAGCGACCTCTACCGCTACGCCCGCAGTATGGCCCGGCACGAGATACTAGGGGCATTGTGGGGCCAGAGGCTCTTCACGCCCTATTTCCAAACGGGCGAAACCGACCGGGAAGGCTACGGCTGGAGCCTGAAAGATATAGGTGGAAAAACCTATTACTTTTCCGCAGGCAGCGGCTATGGCACCAAAAGTGTCATCTTGTATGAGCCCTTGCAGGACGACTTCATCGGGATTACCTCCAATTGGGGCAACACCCCCATCCTGCCTATGCTGCGCGGCCTCTTCCTCACCCTTCAGGGCGGGCAGCCGGAGCCTCCACAGAAAAGCCAGCTGGCCAAGCCTGCTCGATACTTGCATGCCCTGGGCGAATATCGTTTCCCTAAGGGGGAGCTACAGCGGCACCTCGGCACCGATACCGACAGCCTTACGCTTCAGGCCTTCGAAGGCAAGCTCTTCCTCAATGAGGAGCTCCTTGCCCAAAAAGCGGACGGGCTCCTTGGGCTGACCTATACCGAGGAGCTCCTTATCCGGGCAACGGAGGGGCAAATCATACTGCAGATCAACGGCTTTACCATTACTGGAGAAAGGGTTGGGCCATGACCGCTCCGTGCATCAAGGCTATCTGTACTGCTCTTGGAGGGGCCTGTGAGGCCAGGGGCCGCTGTCCATGCCACTGCTTTTGCCTCAGGGCAGGGGGCTTGCATATTGCACCCGCTCATGCCTGCGTTTTTTGCCCCTGCACATTGAGTTGGGCAGATTACACAGTCTGGCAGGCCCAGGCCAATCCTTTTAAGTATCCGTTTGTTAACTTTAAGCAGGGGCCTCCCTCTGCCTGACTTCAACAATAACGGACAAACTATGATTTACCGGGCCATTCTGCTGCTGTTCTCCCTTCCTTGCCTTGCTGGCGCCCAACAAATTGCCATCTCTGAGCCCATTGTACTGCGCAATGACATTTCCTACGATCTTTTGGGGGAGATGGGGGAACATACCCTGGTCTTCCGCAACATGATCTCTACATTTGAAGTGGTGGCCTTCAATAAGGCCATGAAAGAATCCTGGACTAAAGAGCTCGAGCTCGACCGACGCCTGCCCAAAGTGATAGACGTAGTGCCTGACAAAAGCCACTTTACCATCATTTACCAGTTCAAAGACCGCTCCAATACCATTCTGAAAGCCCACCGCTATGGGCCTGGCGCCAACCTGGTAGATTCTGTCATGATACAAAACCTGGGCAGCTTGTTTTACACCCCCAACTTCATTGCGGCCCGTTCAGAAGACCGCTCAAAATCTCTGCTCTTTTTCATTGAAAAGCAGGACTTACTGCGCGCGGTCTGCTTTGACAACAACACCATGGAGCGCCTTTGGCACACCTCCATACTCCCCCAAGACTTCAATTTTTACCAAGATTTTCTGGACATCCTCGTGGACAACGACGGCAATATGACCATCGTGACCGAAAAGAACAACTACCGGGCCAAGCGGGAAGACCATTACTTCGAGTTTTTCCACTATCGGGGCAGCACCGGCCTGCTGACCAACTTCCAGGTGCCCATGCCTGAGCTGCTCACGTATGATGTCTCCTTTTCTGTAGACCCCCTGAACCGGCAAATAGTAGGTGCAGGGCTGTTTTCTGAGAAAAACTTGGGCCGGGGCGATGGCTACTTCTACCTCAGCTTCGATCCTCGCAGGCCAGAAAGCCGGGTACTGGCTACCAACCCTTTTGATGAGGAGTTCTTGGTCAACCTCTTGGGCAAAGATGCTGACCGGGCCAAAGGGCTGCCAGAGTCCATGGTAAGAGAAGTCGTGCTCCGGCAAGATGGAGGGGTGCTCATGATAGGCGAGCGCGCCCGTACTTTCGAGCGCAATTCCGCCAGTGTAAGGGGCAATTATTATGACCCTAGCGGGCGGTTCTCTGTAGACTATTACTACGATGAGCTCTTCGCGATCTCCATACACCCCGACGGGCGGCAGCACTGGGCAACAGTGATGCACAAGAAGCAGTATTCTCAGGACGATGACGGCATTTACTCTTCTTTTTTCCTCTTTAAAACAGCCAGCAGTCTGCGCTTCCTTTTCAATGACGAAATCAAATATGAGAACACCGTAAGCGAATATGTCCTCACTGGCAATGGCCGCTTCGTGCGGAACAGCCTCCTGAGCACCGAAAACCTGAAGCTCAGGCTCCGTTTCCGAGATGCTATGCAGCTGGATGGCAACGCGCTTGTGATCCCCAGCGAGCGCAGGAACCGGCTCCGGCTTGTCAAAATGTGGTACGACTAGAGGCCCCGTATATTCAAGGCAGGGGCCTGCCCCTGCCCAACGGGCAGGTGCCGCTATGCTCCGGGGCTCGCTATCCGCTCGGCCCTATCGGGCTTACACCCCTGCGCAGCGCTAGGCCAATGCCAGCCTAGTGCCTTAAGCCATAAATCTCTGATACTTAAGTTGAAGTTGTCTTCCGGCTAATCAAGGCGAAGGTTCGCGACTTTAGCCCGAGCTAAAGGAGCGGTTCTTTAACGAAGAGTAGGCGGAAAAGAACGAAACTTGGGGTGGCAAGGATTTATGGTTTGAGGCACTAGAGCCCCAAAAGCATAAACCCCTGCGGCATTTTGGCTTACGCCCCCCTCAACCATTACCCCGTGGTGCCAATAGCCCCTGCAATAGCATTGATGGACAGCATCAGCTCGGTCTGCAAATCCAGGGTATCCGCTCCCTCCTGTTTTTTGGCCTCCCGCCACTTTTTCAACAGGCGGATCTGATGACGGTGCAGGGGCTGCAAGACCGTAGCCCGCATCGCTCTCGAATGGGAGTGCCGGGGATGGCGGCCGGCATAGGTGCCGCCCAGCAGGGCATCGAGCTGTGCCCGTACCCGCTGCAGTTCTTCCCGGAACAGCGCCATGAACCTGCTCCGGATACTGTGGTCTTCCACCAATTCAGCATAAGCTGCCATGACCTCTTCTTCGGCTTCTGCCACACTATTGTCCACATTTTGCAAAACATAATTCAAGAAAGGGTCTGTGCTGCAGTGTGCCTTGAGGGCCTGATACCCTTCTGGCTTCTCCTCTTGCAGCGCCTGCAAGGCAGTGCCCAGCCCGTACCAGCTAGTCATGTGGAAACGGGCCTGGCTCCAGGCAAAAACCCAAGGGATGGCGCGGAGGTCGTTCAAGGTGCTCGCTCCGGTCCGCTTGGCAGGCCGAGAGCCAATTTTGCTCGACTCAATGGCATCTATGGGTGTGGCTTGCCGGAAAAAAGGGATGAAGCCCTCTGTATGCAATAGGGCAGCATAATGTTCCCGGCTATCCTGTGCTAGGCGCTCCAAGATAGCTTCGAGCGGATGGTTCTCACAAGGCGCCTGCCGGTCAAGTACTGTCCTGGCAAAAGTGCCGGCCAGCAGCAGCTCCAGGTTGTAGGCTGCATTGAGTTTGTAAGCATACTTCTGGGCAATGGTCTCGCCCTGCTCCGTCAGCCTTATCCTGCTGTTGAGGGTGCCACAGGGCAATGCCTCAAGAAAAGCTGCAGTAGGGCCAGAGCCCCGGCTGATCGACCCGCCCTTGCCATGGAAGAAAAGTATATCCGTGCCCAGCTCAGCCCCAGTCCGGGCCAGCCGCTGCTGTGCTTTGTACAAATACCATTGGCTCGCCATAATCCCCCCGTCTTTGTTGCTATCGCTATAGCCCACCATAACCTGCTGACGAGGGCGCTGCCAGCCCCTTGTCTGTACCAGATAGGCCATGGAGCGCTTCGTAAACGGGTGCTCAAGGAAGCCGCGAAGTATCTGCTGCCCCTGCTCAAGGTCGTCTATCGTTTCCAGCAAAGGGGCTACAGGCACTGTGCAAACTAGCCCATCAGGGGCCATTTCGGTAAGCCCGGCCTCTCGGGCCAGAAGGTAGACCACCAGCAAGTCGGAAACCGACCGTGTCATGCTGACGATAAACGTGCCCAGGCAGTTGATGCCATAACGGCCAGTGTGCTCCCGCAGGGCCCGGTAGCAATCTACCACTGCCCGGGCGTGCTCTTCCAGCTCAGCGTTGGCATGCGTGAAAGGGCGGGCAGACTCCAGCTCTTTTGACAGAAAAGCCACCCGTTTGCTCTCTGGCCATTCGCTAAAGGCGGTATCCTGTACCAGGGCAGCCTTCAATAGCTGTTCTACCGCCTTGTCGTGAAAAGCGCTGTTCTGACGGATGTCCAAAGCCGCAAGGTGAAACCCGAGCGCCTCTACTACCCGTTTCACCTGAACCACCTCCCGGTAAGCAACGGCCGCGGCGCCATACGCATCCAATGCCTGCTGCAGCAGGGTGAGGTCGTCCAGCAATTCTTCACTGTGGAAGTAGCTGCCCGGATGCTCCGAAAGCTGTACAGCATGCCCACGCTGAGTGTCTACTGGCAGTTTGACCAGCATGAGGTTGGCCATTTGCCGAAACGCTTCCCCTTTATTCCGGGCAAGCGCTTGTGGCCCGGTTTCAGGCCCGAGCTCCTCTGCCATCTGCTGCACCCGAGCCCGAGCTGCTTCGGGCAACACCTCCATTGGGCAAGCAAAGCTGAGGTGGCGCACCAGGCGGGCGAGTTTCCGGCGTATCGCCACAAACGCGTTGAGCCTTAAGCGGCGCAAGGTATGCCGGGTCACCTCTGCCGTAACGAGCGGGTGCCCATCGCGGTCACCGCCCACCCAGTCTCCAAAAGAGATGCGCGGGTAGGCGTGTGCCCTGGCTATGACATCCCGGCTAATGCCAAATTGCTCTGCTGCCCGCTCCAGCCGCCGGTCAAGGATATCTATCAGTTCAGGGAAGACTTCCAAAAGGTAGTGCATCACATTGCGGAGCTCCGAAGCCACATCGGGCTTTTCCAGATAGATTTCGCCGGTTTTCCACAAGCGGTAAAGGCTCTGTTTGACCTCCAGGCTCAGCTCCTCCTGCTCCCGGGTGTTGTACATTTGATTTTCCCGCTGTACCAGCAGCAGGTACAGCTCCCGGTGATGCTCTAGCACAGTGGTACGCTTAGCTTCCGTAGGGTGGGCAGTCAGTACGGGCTCCACAGCTATCTGCCGGAGGGCATCGAGGGCTTCTTCCTGCCCAATGCCAGCCGCTTTCAACCGCTGGAAAGCAGCACTCCAAAGCCCGGGCTCTGGCTTGTGCCCCGCCTCTTCATCTTGCCGCCGCTGCTGCACCGCAGCGTTGATCTCCACCATATTGACCAGCTGAAAAACCAAGGAATACAGCTGTAGGTGCTCGGGCGTCAGCTTCTCTGGCAGGCCAGCTCCGCCAATCCACGGGATGTGGCCAGCTAGCTCTTTTGCCCCGCTCTCAGTCAAAACTTCCTGCAACAGCTTCAGCAAGTATTTCAGGTCTCCGGTAATTTTGCCCAGCTGCCCCTGCGCGTTCTCGAATAGTGGTTCCACGGTGAATGTCCAGTTTTATAGGTTTTGAAATATAGCGCACGGGGGTGGCCCGGGCCTTGTCCTGCTAATATTAGCCTACAGGCACGAATATCCAAAGCCCAGCTACTTTAAATGATAGTTAAACTATCTTTTTTTCTCAAGGAATTACGGCACCCAACCCTTTACTCCGTTGCAGGGCTGAAGGTGACCATTGAGATGGCAGCTGGGCCAGTAGGTGGGACTGCTGCAAGAAATAGAAAGTCATACTCCATTTCGCCCAACTGCTCATACCGGTTGCGGCCAGCCAGCACGTTGAGCATGCCAGGCACGGTATTAGAATGGCCACAAATGAGGACGCGCTCTCCGGGGTGGGCAGCCCTCAGGCTGTCGATAAGGGTTACAAGGTCTAGGTTGGGGTCGTATTCCTGCGCAGGCAGCCCAATGGAATCAGCTAGCGGCTGCACAGTACTGGTATTGCGCAAGTAAGGGGTTGTGTAAATGGCGTCGATCCCAGCTCCGCTGAGCATTTCCTGAAGGGCTTTGGCCCGGGCTTCCCCTTTCGCATTCAGTGGAGGGTTGGAGGAGCCATCGTCTGCTTTCTCTGCGTGGCGCACGAGGTAAAACAAAGCAGGGGCCATATTCTCAGTGCTGCTGACCGGCTTAGGGGCCGGGGCGTTTTCGGCGCATGCCGGAAGGAAGAGCAGGAGAATAGCCATCATTGAGAGTTGGAAGTAGGCCGTCATAATTTCATAATTTTAAGGGTGTGAAAGCAAGGCGCCCCAAATAAAGCAGGCCTTGTACTGCCAATCTAAGTTAGGCCTTTCCGGGCATTGAACCTCCCATCCGGCCCACTGTTTCCCTAAATGAAGCCAGGTAAGCTATTGGCCAACTACTTCCCCCCAAGCTTAAACCACTAACCTTATATATATGATACGGTATACCCTGATTTTCTCGGCCGTACTGCTGCTCAGCAGCTGCGGCAAAATCAACCCTCCCGGCCCCAGGCTGTTCAAGTCTTCTGACCTGCCGCTGGAAGACATCAAGCTACCGGAAGGGTTTGAAATCGAGCTTTTTGCTGCGGGGGTCAAGAACGCACGCTCTATGGCACTTTCCCCGAAAGGGACACTCTTTGTGGGCACAAGAGGGGAGGGCAAGGTATACGCCCTACGGGATAAAGATGGCGATGCTAAAGCCGATGAGCTTTTTGTCCTGGCTGAAGGCCTCAAGATGCCCAACGGCGTAGCCCTGCACAACGGCGACCTCTATGTAGCCGAAGTGAGCCGCATTTTGCGCTTTCCTAATATTGAGGGCAACCTGAGCGAGCCCGGCGAGCCCGAAGTGGTATTTGACCAGTACCCCACAGAAACCCACCATGGGTGGAAGTACATCGCATTTGGGCCAGACGGCAAGCTGTACGTACCCGTAGGCGCGCCCTGCAATATCTGCAAATCTGAAGATGAAGTCTTTGCCTCTATTACCCGCATGAACCCCGATGGGACAGGCATGGAGGTGGTGCAGCATGGCATCCGCAATACAGTGGGCTTTACCTGGCACCCAAAGACAGGGGAGCTGTGGTTCACCGATAATGGCCGAGACTGGATGGGCGATGACGAGCCCTACTGTGAGCTGAACCGGGCACCGGAAGATGGGATGCACTTTGGCTACCCCTATTGCCATCAAGGCGACCTCCCTGACCCCGAGTTTGGCAGTCAGCGGGACTGCAGCGAGTTTACGCCGCCTGCTAAGCAGCTAGGCCCACACGTAGCCCCGCTCGGGCTGGAGTTCTACACACAGCACCAATTCCCAGAGGCTTTCCGCCAATTGTACGTCGCTGAGCACGGCTCCTGGAACCGGAGCAAAAAAATAGGCTACCGGGTGATGATGGCTGTTATGGAAGGAGATGAAGTGAAAGCCTACCAACCTTTTGCAGAAGGCTGGCTGAAAGACGGGGAAGTCTGGGGGCGGCCTGTAGACGTGGAGATGATGCCAGATGGGTCGATGCTGGTCAGCGATGACTTTGCCGATGCCATCTACCGCATCCGCTATGCCGGCGAAGCCGTGCGGTAGGAGAGGCCTTGCACTAAAACAACCTCCCCTGTCCTCCTACTTTTTCGTGCAGCCCGGGGCCATCGTTGCGCACGCTATTGACCTGTGCGGACACCTGGTATTTGTCCAGCAGCCCATCCGCCGGAGGCTTCAACATGCTGAGCACCTCATCTACGGTAAGGGTGCTCAGCCACTTTTGCTGCTGCGCAGCGGTGGGCAGCACCATAGGCATACGGCTGTGCAGAGGGGCGACCTCTTTATTGGCAGGGGCGGTAATGATGGTGAACGTAGCCAACGGGGCACCGGGCTGTGGCCAAATATCCCAAAGGCCAGCCATGACCAAAAGCCCGCCATCTGCCGGCTGAATGCGGAAAGGCACCTTCTGCTTGCCCTCCGCACGCCATTCGTAAAAGCTGTCGGCCAGCACAAGGCAGCGTTTTTGCCGCAAAGGCACCCGGAAAGAAGGCTTAGCGGCGATCCCCTCCATACGGGCATTGATCAGTTTAGAAGCGTTGGAGTCATCTTTCGCCCAATGCGGCACCAGCCCCCACCTGAAATACCGCAACCGGCCGGGATCGTCGTTGGCAATGACATAAGCATACTGCGTAGGGGCTATGTTGAAGCTTAGCCTCAGGTTCTCTCCGGTCTGTATGTCCCCCAACTGCTCGCGGACCTGAGCAGGGGTAGCTGAAAAAGAGTACCTTCCACACATAGTTTATCGTATTTTTTGTTGGCGCAGCCCTGTTGGGGGCAGCGTGGCGGCTGTGTACAGCCCAATATCCGGTAAAATGGGATGGCCAAAAGATTTGGGCCAGAGCGGCCAAACAAATCCGGCCAGCGCTAATGACAAAGACTGGCAGGTTTTCAGGTAATTAACAATTGTGGGGACTTTTCCACATGCTTATGCTCCTACAAAAGTGTGGGCCATGCCTTACGGCCTAACAAAGCGTTAGGCCATCTGTGTTTTTTAGCTTTTCCACACCCCTAGAGCAGCGGCCCCATAAAGGTAGGAAAATCAAGGGCTTCAAAAAATGCTTTTCCACACGCATTGTGGGCCATGGCCTTGATAACCCCTCCGACGGCCCACAATGGCCAAGAATGGTAAAATACCATATATAAACGAGTGTAATATGAAGCCCATTAAGTGGATTTCGGCCTGGCTTTTGGACAGCTTTTCCCGGCCAGGGCGCAGGATGTGCATTAAAAAGTTACTCAGGCCGAGCCTTTTCCACGGCCTGTGCAGAAGTGGCCTAAAGCCTTGCTTATAAAGCTCGGAAGAATGTGCAAAAATGGTGTAAAGCCAAAAGGCCTGATGTTAACATCCAATTAACCTAGAGTTAACCCGGTTTCTTACTCACATACTAACACCCTTAATGATGATAGGGAGTTTTAAAAAATTTATAATAAAAGCTATTAAGAGAGATCAGCTGCATATTGTTTACCTCTGCATGGCCAAACATATAGGTGTATATTTGTTACCTGATTTAAAAAATGGGCAGTGCCATGTATGCAGAAACTACAGCGCTAAGAGAAAGCGCAGGCAAGACAAAAGATAAAGGCTACCCTACAGCTGTAAAGGCCTGGCTCGTTATCGGGCTGTTCATGATCTTTGTGCAGGTTGTGGTCGGCGGCGTTACCCGCCTGACGGGCTCCGGGCTATCGATCACAAAATGGGAAATCGTGACGGGCACCCTTCCGCCGGTGGGGGAAGCGGCATGGCAGGAAGCTTTCGACCTTTACAAATCCACCCCACAGTACGAGAAGATCAATGAAGGGATGAGCATGAGCGATTTCAAGTTCATCTATTTCTGGGAGTACATCCACCGGCTTTGGGCACGGTTCATGGGCTTTGTGTTCCTCATCCCGCTCGGGATATTCTGGGCGCGGGGCATGGTGGACAAGCCCCTGCTCAAACGCCTCGGGGTGGTCTTCCTACTGGCCGGGCTCGTGGCCTCCTTCGGGTGGATCATGGTCGCTAGCGGGCTGATAGAGCGGCCATGGGTAAACGCTTACAAGCTCACGATGCACCTTTCCCTTGCGCTCATCTTGTACAGCTACCTTTTTTGGACAGCGCTCAAGGCGATACAGCCCAAACGGGAAAGTTTTGCACATCCGGTGTTGAAAAAGTGGGCTTTGGCCATTACAGGCGCAGCTGCTTTACAGATTATCCTCGGGGGCATTATGTCTGGCATGAAAGCTGGGCTCTTTTACCCGACTTGGCCGGATATGAACGGAGAGCTCATCCCGGCCCTCTTGTTCAACCCTGGCAACTGGACTGTTGAAAACTTTGTGGAATACGATGCCCACCTCTTCATGCCCGCTTTGGTGCAAACCTTGCACCGTGCGATAGCTTACCTATTGACTGCCATGGTTTTATGGTTTGCTTTTATGGTTTTTAAGCGCGTAGGCAGCCCCTTATTCCGCAGGGGCACAATACTGTTGGTAACTATGTTGGCAATTCAAGTTGCACTGGGTATCCTGACCTTGGTCAACTGTGTAGGCACCGTGCCGGTTGGCTTGGGCGTTTATCATCAGGCCGGGGCGCTGCTCTTGTTGAGCGCTATTTTATTCATCGATTATCAGGCAGTCGCCAAAGAAAGCTAACAGGTGTGGAAAAGTTTGTGGAAAACAGCGCTTCCACAAAAAACTATCCTCTAAATTAGCGCGAATGCATAAAAAAAGGCCCGGCACAGCGAGTGTACCGGGCC
Organism: Phaeodactylibacter luteus; assembly: GCF_007993045.1. GTDB lineage: Bacteria > Bacteroidota > Bacteroidia > Chitinophagales > Saprospiraceae > Phaeodactylibacter > Phaeodactylibacter luteus. Next base: position 85,852 of record NZ_VOOR01000022.1, on the reverse strand, counting down.
TTTTTGTGCGGTTGTGCGGCCCCTACAATATCGAGCTGCAGGGGGGAGCTGTACGGCTTTACCCGAGCAGGGATTTTACCGCAGCGGATATGGCTTTCCCTTCTGCCCGTCCTGCAAAGCGCTTGCTCGCGATGCCCATGACGCGGCCCATATCTTTCATGGAGGAAGCCCCAGTCTCAGCGATGATGGCTTTGACTTCTGCCTGCAGTTCGCTTTCGCTCATCTGCTCAGGCAAGTAAGCTTGGATGATTTCGATTTCTTCCCGTTCGGTCTGTGCCAGGTCCTCACGCCCCTCCTTGGTATAAATTTCGAGAGAGTCTTTACGCTGTTTCACGAGTTTCTGCAGCATTTTGATGGCTTTCTCTTCTGAGAACGCTTCATTAGAGCCACTGGTCTTTTCCAGGAGTATAGCAGATTTGATGGCACGTATGCTCCTCAGGGCAGCCTGGTCTTTGCTTTTCATGGCGGTTTTGAGGTCTGCGGTCAATTTTGCTTCTAAGTTCATACCGTATGGAATTTTGGTTGGGCACATAATTTGATGTTGTGCCGGATAGTATATGCAATTCTTTTTAAGCGTGGAAAGTTCAATCCTGGCCACGGTGCTGGCTTACCCACCGAGTAAGCTGTATAAAATCATGGAGGCTGAGCTGTTCTGGCCGCTCATTGAAGATGGGCTCCTGCAAGAGCGGGCTGTCGCGGAGGAGCCCTTTCATCGTATTGCGCAGCATTTTCCGCCTTTGGCTGAACGCCTGTTTGACAATGTGCTTGAAGAGCCCTTCATCACATGGCAGTTGCTGTTCGGCTTTCCGTGTCAGCCGGATGACCGCCGACTGCACTTTGGGCGGTGGGGAGAACTTGCTTTTGTCAACGCCAAAGAGGTATTCGCCTGAATAATAAGCCTGCACGAGCACACTGATGACGCCATAGGCTTTACTGCCTGGCCCTGCCACGACCCGCTCTGCGACCTCTTTTTGGAACATGCCTACCATTTCTGGTATCAGATGGCGGTTGTCGACCATTTTGAAGAGGATCTGGGAGGAGATGTTGTAGGGGAAATTGCCGATCAGGCCGAAGGGCTGGTGTTCATTTAAGGCGGGGAGGTCTACCCGGAGGAAATCAGCGCCGACGATATGGCTGCGCAGGGCTTCGTAGTGTTTGTTGAGGTAGAGGACCATGTCGGGGTCGGCCTCAATGACGAGGAGCTGCTCAGGGCGCTGCAGCAGGAACTGGGTGAGCATGCCGCGGCCGGGCCCCACTTCTACGATGCGGCTGTAGGCTTCCCCGCCCAGCTGCAGGCTGAGGGCTATGCGCTCGGCAATGGCGTTGCTGTTGAGGAAATGCTGGCCGTATGATTTTTTGGCTTTCAAATAACTTTGCTTATTGTGTGTGAATGGGCGGCTTGGGCAATCCGCTTGTGGGCTGCTGCGCACTACAGACGCTAAAAAATACCTACTTTTGCAACTTGCTGCTGCCGGTGGGCCAAAGATACAACCTTCAGGCGCCTTATGAAGCAGGCTAGGGTGAAATTGGGGCCGGGCACCAGCTTTCTAAATCTTAATATCAGACATGGATAAGTTAAATATAGGCATCAGCATAGGCGATATCAACGGTATCGGGCTGGAGGTAATCCTTAAAACATTTTGTGATGAGCGCCTGCTCAACCTCTGTACCCCCGTGCTGTTCGGTTCTTCTAAAGTCGTATCCTACCACAAAAACATCATCAACGGGGAATTGGAATTCCAAAGCATCCGGCCAGGGGATACACCGGAGCCTGGGAAGTTTAATGTGGTAAACTGCTGGATGGACAACGTGAACATCACACTGGGCAAAGCTACTGAGCTCAGTGGCCAGTACGCGGGCATCTCGTTGGAACAGGCCGTGAAATCGCTACAAAATGGCACAGTGGATGCGCTGGTCACTGCCCCTATCAACAAGGAGGCGATGAAGCTGGCGCAGTTCCCCTTCCCTGGGCATACGGAGTACTTGGCCCGGGAGCTGGGCCGTGGCCAGGAGCACCTGATGCTTATGGTAAACGAGGGGCTCCGCATTGGGCTGGCCACTAACCACCTGCCTTTGAAAGAAGTGGCCCACGCTATCGATAAGAATCTGATAAAGCGCAAGCTGGAGGTTTTTCACGAAGCCCTGCGCATTGACTTTGGCATTGAGCGGCCTACCATCGCGGTATTGGGGCTCAACCCTCATGCAAGTGATGGGGGAGTGCTCGGGGACGAGGAGGAGCAGTTCATCCGCCCTGCCATAGTAGAGCTGAAGAAGAAAGGGGTACTGGCTATGGGGCCTTTCCCCGCCGATGGCTTTTTCGGATCTGGGCAGCACACCAAATTTGATGGCATCCTGGCGATGTATCACGATCAGGGGCTCGTCCCCTTCAAGGCTTTGTCGTTTGGGAATGGCGTGAATTTTACTGCTGGGCTTACTCATGTGCGCACTTCCCCTGACCATGGCACTGCTTACGATCTGGCGGGCAGGAACGAAGCCGACCCTTCTTCTTTCCGCAGCGCGCTTTACTTGGCGTTGGATGTGGCCCGCAGCCGGAAGCAGTACATAGAGCTCCACGCCAATGCTTTGGGGCAGCGGCAAAAACCTGCTGATGTAGAAGGTGAGGACGAGGTGCTCACTGAAGATTAGATCTGGCTCAATACCAATATTCAGCCCTTAACGCTTAGAAGCGGTTTGCAGCCGGTGCGCCTTGAAAAGGCACACCGGCTGTTTGCGTTTTGGGGCTTGGGCTTGCTGTGCAGAGGCACAGCGCTGCCGGCCTAGCGATGCGCAGGGGTGGCAAGCCCGATAGGGCCGAGCGGGTAGCGAGCCCCGGAGCGTAGCGGCCCTTGCCATTGGGCAAGGGCAGGCCCCTATCCTTACGGAAGGGGCAAGCAAAACAGGGATAACCTGGTTGGAGCCCGGTTGCCTGTAGGCAAAAAGCGGGCTGTGAGGCAGGGGGGGCAAAGCGGTTTTGTTTTTAGTAGATGAAAAGTCGTGCTTGGTTGGAAAATTGATTTGGTATGGGCTGCACGGCAGTACTTTTGCCGCTGCAAAAAATAACCTGAAACCATTTTTCGCCTAACTGTTTTAGTGTAGTGCCGAGGTTCAGATATGAGGCCCGGCTTCTAAAAACGGTCAAATCAATTTTGTGCTATGAAATTTTACTTCAACTTCATCCTGTTGCTCCTAGCCGGGGCTATAGAGGCGCAGGAAGTGACGGTCAGTGGCTCTGTCAGCGATGAGGAGACGGGAGAGACGCTGATAGGTGCTACGGTGGCGGCGCCTTCGCTCGGGCTGGGCACCACCACCAACGAGTACGGTTTTTATTCCCTTTCCATCCCCCGTTCGGATACAGCCGTTGAGCTCGTATTCAGCTATGTGGGCTTTCAGAGCCAGTTGGCCTCCTTTTTGCCGAAGGCCGATACGGTCCTGAGCCTGGGGCTTTCTACAGGTGTACAACTGGAAGAGGTAGTTGTCAAGGCTAACTCTTATCAGGAGCAGATGAGCTCTACAGAGATGAGCGTGGAAGCCATATCTACCCGTGAAGCCAAGCTGGTGCCTGTCTTGTTGGGCGAGAGCGATATCCTCAAGACGGTGCAGCTCAAGCCGGGCATCCCTTCGGGCAGCGAAGGCCGGACGGGCCTGTTTGTGCGCGGCGGTGCGGGAGATCAGAACCTGATCGTACTGGACGAGGCCATCGTTTACAACGCCAATCATCTTTTCGGTTTTTTCAGCACCTTCAACACGGATGCGGTCAAGGACCTGAAAATTTATAAGGGGGGCTTCCCGGCTCAGTACGGAGGACGGCTTTCTTCTGTGATTGATGTGAAGCTAAAGGAGGGCAACAACCAAAAATTTTCGGGCTCTGGCGGGCTAGGGCTCATCAGTTCGCGCCTCACGTTGGAAGGCCCCATTCAGAAAGGCAAATCCAGTTTTATCGTCTCGGGCCGTAGGACATATGTAGACCTGCTGACGCGGGGCGTCAACCGGGCCAATGAGGGCAATGAAGATTTCACCCCTATCCCGGATTACTATTTTTATGACCTCAACGCCAAGGTGAACCATCAGTTTGGGGAAAAGGACCGCCTGTTCTTGAGCGGCTACTTTGGGCGGGATGTGTTCGGCTTCAACAGCGATTTTTTCAATTTCGATTTTGACTGGGGGAATGCTACAGGGACTGCCCGCTGGAATCATGTATTCTCGCCCAAGCTGTTTGCGAATACTACTTTTACGTATTCGGACTATCAGTACAACATCCGCAATGAGGTAACGGGGTTTTCTTTTGGGCTGGGCTCTGATATACAGGACGCTACCCTGAAGACAGATTTTTACTTTGCGCCCAACAACCGGCACACGATGCGTTTTGGGGTGATGGGCACCCACCACACCTTTACTGTAGGGCGGCTGCAGGCAGGGAGCGACGACGGCGTGGTCAGTTTTTCTGCCGGTCAGGAGTTTGACGGAGTAGAGTTTGGCACCTACTTTGCCGATGAGATGGAGCTTTCAGACGAGCTGAGCATCAACGCCGGGATTCGGCTGAGCGGTTTCAGCAATGACGGCAAAACTTACTTTGGCCTGGAGCCTAGAGTGGCCGCCCGCTACCGGGTATCGGACCGTGTCAGCGCAAAGGCCAGCTATGCCCGCATGTATCAGTACCTGCACTTGATTGCGAATGCCGGTGTTGCCTTGCCCACCGACATTTGGTACCCGTCCACTAGCCGTGTCAGGCCGCAGCGGTCAGATCAGGTGGCGGCTGGTTTTTCCTACTTGTTGGGCGACCAGTATTTTATCAATGTAGAGGGGTATCACAAATGGCTGGCCAATCAGCTACAGTTTGTGGACGGAGCCCAGATTTTTGTCAATGACGAGCTGGAGGAAGAGTTTGCAGTAGGAGAGGGGCGCGCCTATGGCTTGGAGTTCAGCATTGAAAAGAAACAGGGGCGCCTGACCGGTTGGGTTGGCTATACCCTAGCGCTTACCCGCCTGCAAAACTTTGAGACCCTGGACCCCAACGGCCGGTTTGCGCAGGAGTCGGAAGGTTTTGGCCCGTTCAGCCCTATTTACGACCGGCGCCATGATATTTCCGTAGTAGGCATTTATGAGATCAGCCGCCGGTTCACTGCTTCTGTCACCTTTGTGTACGGCTCAGGCGACCTGAGCTGGCTCCCGCCCGGGCGTTTTACCTTTCAGGATGTGCCTGGCGCTGGCTTCGAGGCTGTTGTCCCGGATTACCGGGAGCGCAACAACTTCCGTTTGCCGGCTTATCATCGGCTTGACTTGGGGCTGGTCTACAAATTTTTCCCAAAATGGGGAAAGAGCGACTTGACCCTGAGCGTAGTCAATGCGTACGACCGGCGCAATGCGTTTTTTATTTTCTTGGAGCCGAGCTTTGAAGCCATTGAAGGCACGGATATCGAGGTGCCTACCGGGATTGCTGCCAAGCAGGTCTCTCTTTTCCCCATTTTGCCCTCACTGACGTGGAACTTTGAGTTTTAAACTAACCTGACAACCTGAAACGGACCGATATGAAAATGAGTAAATGGCTATTGTTTTTTTCTTTTGCAGCACTGGCCGCCTGCAATTTAGAGCAGGAAATCGACATTGACCTGCCGGAATATGAAAGCCGCCCTGTGGTGGAAGCTTATCTCGAGCCTGGCCAGCCTTTCCGGCTGTTGTTGACGCGGAGCGCGGCTTACTTCGACCCGCTCCCTACTGTAGACAATTTCCTGGGCGAGCTCTTGCTGAGTGGAGCGGAGGTGGAGATTGTGCACAACGGGGCTACTTACACCCTGAACAATCAGTTGTCTTTAGACCCACAAACCCAGAAGATATACAATTACATTGCTGAGGGGGGGGCACGCGTGCCGGAGGACAGCAGCCTGCCCTTTGAGCTGTTCATCCGTTTGCCCGATGGCCGTACCATTACAGGGCAGACGGCTCTTCTGCCCCCTGTCGCGATCGACAGTTTGGTGGTCGAGTTTCCGGAAACAGATACCCTGGCCCGGGTACTGACCTACTTCACGGATGATCCCGATCAGGACAATTATTACCGCTACATGCTTCAGCTGAATGCGCTGGACAGCCTCCCCGAGCAGGATTTTGTTTCTGATGACCGTCTGCTCTCCCCTGGAGATAGCACGATCGCTTTTGGCACCGGCTTCAATTATGAGGTAGGGGATACACTGTTTACGACCCTGTACCATATCTCTGAGGATTACGCCACCTTTTTGGAAAGTGTAAGCGGGGCTGCTGCAGCCAATGGGAACCCTTTTGGGCAGCCCAGCCCGGTGATCTCTAACCTTGGTGGTGATGCAGGAGCTCTGGGGATTTTCACAGGCTTGGCGAAAACGCAGCGGATGGATATTATCGAGGAGCCTTAGCGCTTGTGGGCGTGCACCCAAATAGTCGCAGGCACCTATACTATAGCCTGGCACTGGCCTAGCGCTGCGAAGGGGTGTAAGCCCGATAGGGCCGAGCGGGCAGCGAGCCCCGTAGCATAGCGGCACCTGCCATTAGGCAGGGGCAGGCCCCATACCGCGAAGCAGGCTGGGCAGGAAAAAAAACGGCAATCTGGTTTGTGGCCGTGCTTGATTGGAGCTGTTTTATATAGATCCTTGATTGGAGTAAGGAGCGGGCTCATGATGAGGCCTGTATTTTCTAGCTCTTAGCAGGGGAGGATGCGCACAAACAAAAAGCCGGTACTGAGCAAACAGTACCGGCTTTTCGAGTTAACCGTAGTTTTTTTTAAGAAAGGGCAAGCTTAGTTGCCAGCTTTCATTAAGCCACCCAGGTTTGGGTTAGGCTGGATTACAGTACGGCGGTTTTCCTGACGGCCCTCAGCCGTTTCGTTGTCACCCACAGGCATAGATTCGCCACGACCAGCGATAGTCAGCTGTGCAGGGCTTGCGCCTTTGCTGATGAGGTAGCGCACAACGCGGTTGGCACGAGCGACGCTCAGGTCCCAGTTATCGCGGTAAGCAGCACCTTCAACCATTTTCTGGTCATCAGTGTGGCCAACAACCATCAGCTGAAGCTTAGGGTTGTTCTTGAGGGTCATAGCCAGCTCTTCCAGAGCGCTGCGCTCGTCAGCACTCAGGGCTGTAGAGCCGCTGCGGTACTGAACAGGGTTGGAAGTCACTACATAGAGGCTGCCATCGCGCTCTTCCATTTTCAGGCCAGAGTTGGCGTAAGCGCCAAAGATGCCGTTGATTTCTTCTTTCAGAGCGTTCAGCTCTTTCTCAGTCATGTTCAGCTTTTCTTTCATCTGAGACATCTGAGACTCCATGCCAGACATTTTGCCTTCGAGGTCAGAGATTTTGCCGTTGAGGTCAGCTTTGGTAGATTCGAAGTCAGCTTCGAGTGCCGCCTTTTCTTCCTCGAGGGTTTTCAGCTGAGACTGTGTTTCCGCCAGTGCTTGGTCGGTAGCTTCTTTGGCTGCAGCCAGTTCGTCGTACTTCTTCTTAGATACGCAGGACTGAAGGGAGCCGATAGCCAGCGTGAAGATGAGTAATTTAACTATCAGACGCATGTTCGTTAGTTTGATTAGTGAATTATATTGGTTTTAACGTTTGCCTGTAAGTTTGGACGAATCATAGCGGCCGGGGCCACAACAGGATTGAAAATGCCAAGATTTGTTTTTCCTGGCAGGTAAGCCTGGCTAATCCCCTTTACTTACGGGAGTCAAAGGTAAAAAAAGGTTGCAATATTTTATAAATCCGTAAATTGGATTGGAGGTAATTCGGCTTTATTTGATGGGCGGGTATAGTGCCTCCTTTCAAGAACTGGAGTTTTTGGGGAGGATTTTCTAGGATAACCCCTGTTTTCCTGTTAATGTTTACACAAAGGGCAAGCCGTATTATGTTAAATTAGCAGCGAGGCTTGTGTTGGAATATTTTACCTATTTTTGCCTATCCCGCAGCGCGCCGCTTTACCATTTGCAAAAGGCGCTCTGCTGGCCTATCTAAATCATTAAAGAGCTAAATGGAATACCCAATTAAGGAGGAAGGAAGGTTTAAGTACATTGAGACAGGCAGTAAAGGCGAAAACCTTATTTTGCTGCATGGCCTGTTCGGTGCGCTCAGCAACTTCGAAGGCATCATCAGCCATTTTGGCAAAGACTACAACGTAGTCGTGCCCCTCCTGCCTATTTTTGAGCTTCCTATCCGAAAAGTATCGGTTACCGGCCTGGTAGATTATGTTGTTGATTTTGTGGAGCATAAAGGCTACGGCAAAGTCAATGTACTGGGCAATTCACTGGGCGGGCATATTACTTTGCTTTACGCGCTGGCACAGCCGGATAAGGTGAATTCCATCATCCTGACGGGCAGCTCGGGTTTGTTTGAAAGCGCTATGGGCACGAGTTTCCCCAAGCGGGGGGATTATGACTTCATCAAGAAGAAGACCGAAGCGACCTTCTACAATCCGGAAGTCGCCACTAAAGCGCTGGTAGACGAGGTGTTCGATATCGTCAACGACCGGAACAAAGCGATCCGGGTTATTGCTACAGCCAAGTCAGCAGTACGGCACAACCTAGGTGATAAGCTGCATCAGATTCAGGCGCCGACGCTCCTGGTCTGGGGCCGCGATGATCAAGTGACCCCTGCCTTCGTTGGCGAGAAATTCCACGAATTGATAGAGCATTCTAAGCTCATTTTTATAGAGCAATGCGGGCATGCCCCAATGATGGAGTATCCCGAAGCGTTCAACCAACACCTGGGCGACTTCCTGCTGGAGGTCAATAATGCTTAGGACAAACAGGCGCTTTCAGTCTGGTGCTAGAGGCTGTCAGCTTATCCTTTCTTGCCACATCAACATGTTCCCTCTGCAGTTGCTTTGCTGCAGGGGTGCTTTCGTTTGTATTCAAAAACAAAACCTGAACTTTCGCTATGTCCGTTCAAAAACAATTTTTGCCGCTCCTTGCAGCTGGCCTGTTATGGGGGTGCAATGCTACCAAGCCAGCTGCCGTGCAGGCACCTGAAACTGAAATCCGCGACTTGGATACCATGGTCGTCTCTGCTCCGGCTGGCCCTGTGGCCGAAGAGCCGGTGTATGAGCTGCCGGTTTACCGCAGCAGCTACACCCGCAAGCACGATTTGCTGCACACTGCCCTGGATCTGCGGTTCGATTGGGAAAAAGAGCAGGTGCTTGGTGTGGCTACCCTCCGCCTGGCTCCTTACTTCTATGCAACGGATCAAGTAGCCCTCGATGCCAAAGGGTTTGCATTCAAATCGGTCCGGCTGGAAGGGCAGGATGCTGAGCTGGATTATGACTACGACGGGCAGCGGATCAATATAGATTTGGGGCGGGAATATAAAAAGGGGGAGGAGTACACTCTTGTCATCGACTATATCGCCACCCCTTCAGCTTCCGGGGGCAGCTCGGCTATCACTTCTGATAAGGGGCTGTTTTTTATAGACCCCCGCGGTGAGGATCCTGACAAGCCGACTCAAATCTGGACACAGGGCGAAACCGAGCACAACTCCCGTTGGTTCCCAACTGTGGATAAGCCCAACGAGCGTACGACCCAGGAAATGAAAGTGACGGTGGACGGCAAGTACGAAGTGCTCTCTAATGGCACGCTCATCAGTAAAACAGAGGCTGGAAATGGGCAGCGGACCTGGTACTGGAAAATGGATCAGCCCCATGCGCCTTATCTTTTTATGCTGGCCATAGGCGAATTTGCAGTAGTGGAAGACAGCTGGGAAGGGAAGCCGGTCACGTATTATGTTGAGCCAGAGTACAAGGAAGATGCGGAAGCGATTTTCGCCCATACCAAAGAGATGCTGTCTTTCTTTTCGGACAAGCTTGGCGTCAAATACCCTTGGCCGAAGTACGCTCAGGTCGTCGTGCGCGATTATGTATCGGGTGCTATGGAGAATACCACCGCGGTAATCTTCGGAGACTTTGTGCAGCGCCACAAGCGGGAGCTGATCGACAACCACAACGACAAGATTGTGGCCCACGAGATGTTCCACCACTGGTTCGGAGACCTCGTCACGACTGAGAGCTGGTCGAACCTGACCATGAACGAGGGCTTTGCCAATTATAGCGAATACCTTTGGTACGAGCACAAATATGGAAAAGATGCTGCAGACCATCATCTGCTGAGCGAATGGGCCGGCTACCTCAGCTCTGCTCAGCGGGACATCCACCCGCTGATCGAGTTTGGGTACGATGACAAGGAGGACATGTTTGATGCGCACAGCTACAACAAGGGCGGCGCAGTCCTTCACATGCTGCGCAACTATGTAGGCGATGAGGCTTTCTTCGCCGGGCTCAACCTTTACCTGACTGACAACGCTTACTCGGCAGTGGAGGCCCACAACCTCCGCCTCGCTTTCGAAGAAGTGACGGGCGAAGACCTGAACTGGTTTTTCAACCAATGGTATTTTGAGGCAGGCCACCCTAAGCTTGAAATCACTTATGGGTATGACGAAGCCACATCTGAGGCTACTCTTACCGTAGAACAGGTTCAGGATGCGGAGCGCATGCCAGCTATTTTTCAGTTGCCAGTTGCTGTGGACCTTTATGACGAAAGCGGCGCTGTTGCCCGTCAGGAGGTTTTTGTCAATCAGCGGAAGCAGGAGTTCCGCTTCCCGGTGGAAGCGAAGCCAGCGCTGATCAATTTTGATGCAGACCGTGTGCTTCTGGCGGAGGCCAACGACAATAAGACCGCCGAGGAGATGTTGTTCCAGTTCCGCCATGCGCCACGTTTCCTTGACCGGTACGAAGCTTTGCTTGCCCTTCAGATGGACGAGGGCGAGGCGGCTCAGGAAATGATGAAAGCAGCATTGGAAGACCCGTTTTGGGCCATCCGCTCCGAGGCGCTTCAGAACTTGAGCGTAGCGTCATTTGGCGATGCTCGGGCAGCTGTAATGAAAATGGCGCGCGAGGACGGACACTCGGAAGTGCGCGGCAGCGCATTTTCGATTTTGGCGGAAGCCAAGGATATGGAAGCCAAAGACCTGGCTGTGCAAGCCATTGCTGAAGACCCTGCTTACAGCGTCATTGGGGCAGCACTGCAATATCTGGCTGCAGTAGACACCGCCGCAGCCTTGGCCGAGGCAGAAAAGCTGAGCAGCGAAAAAGCCAGTGACCTGCTGTTGGCTGTGGGCGAGCTTTACGCTGCTACGGGAGACGCCAAGTATTTGCCTTTCTTTAAGGAAAACCTAGCGAATATTGATGGTTTTGGGGCGATCTACTTTGTAGATGCTTATCAGGAGCTGGCTCGCAATGGCGATTTTGAAACTGCGAAGGCGGTCGCCGCCCATTTGGCCGAGGTCGCTACCGAAAAAGGCGCTACCCCATGGCTGCGCTTTGGCTCTGCCCGGGGGCTAAACCGCATCCGGCTGCAGATGGCTGCAGAGGAAGGGGACGCACAGCAAGCCCTCGCTGGCACTTTGCTCGAGCAGCTGATCAGTATACGGGACAATGAAGAGAACCCTCAGCTGAAGGCCTTTTTCGAGCAGATGTTGTCTGATGTAAAACCTTAGAGATGCTAACATAGTATCTCTTAATCAGGAAGACGTCATATCCGGGGGGCATCCCCCCCGGATGCTTGACTTTGTGATAAAAGGGGGGTAATTTAAGCGGGCTCCGCACGGATTCAGGCCGGCAATAAATGGCAATGGGGCAATCATTTCTTTTTTCATTGTGTTAAACTGCCGCAGCTCCTCATCCCGAAGGGGCTCCTATCCGTTTGGTATTCTGCAGCAGGGAATCTGCAATGACACGACACACAGAGGTATACGCATGGCAACGAACGACAATTATCAGGCATTGATCCAGAAACTGGACCAGTTCATACGCAAATATTACATCAATAAGCTGATACGAGGGCTGCTTTACAGCACCGGGCTTGTCCTGTTGTTGTTCCTCGGGATGAGCATGCTGGAGTACTATTATTACTTCAGCACAGCGGTCCGCAAGGTGATGTTTTTTTCCTTTATGGGCGTTAGCGCTGCGGCGCTTGGGGTGTGGGTGTTCAAGCCCCTGTTCAGCTACTTCCGCCTTGGGCAGGTCATTTCTCATCAGCAGGCTGCACAAATTATCGGGCAGCACTTTGACAACGTCAAAGACAAATTGCTGAACATCCTGCAGCTGCGGCATCAGGCTGAGCAAGCTACCGGCAGTAAAGACCTGCTGCTGGCAGGCATTGACCAAAAGTCGGAGGAGATCAAGCTGGTGCCCTTTAAGAGTGCCATCGACCTGAGCAAAAACCGCAAGTACTTAAGGTACGCCCTGCCTCCTTTGGCGCTTCTGCTCATCATTCTATTTGTGAATGCAAGCCTGATCACAGACAGTACGGCACGCCTTATCCGCAATAACGAAGAGTTTGAAAAGCCTGCTCCGTTTTCCTTCGTGCTTGCAGAAGAAGCTCCCCGCGTTATTCAGTACGAAGACTATGAGATGGAGGTCAAAATTGAAGGGGCCCAACTGCCGAACGAGGTCTTTATTGAGGTGGATAAAGCGCAGTACCGGCTTAGGAAAGAGGAAGCCAACCGTTTCGTGTACCGCTTCAATAATGTACAGAAGGCGACGGATTTCAAGCTGTACGCTTCCGGGGTTTCTTCGCGCGAGTATACGCTCAATGTGCTTCGCAAGCCTAACGTGATCGGCTTCGATGTAAAGTTGAGCTACCCGGCCTACACGGGCAGGAAGGACGAAACGCTTTCCAGCATAGGCGACTTGGCCGTTCCTGAAGGTACTATGATCGACTGGGTCTTCAATGCAGAATATACGGATGCTATCCGCCTTCGCTTTTCGGGAGAAGAGGGCCTGGTAGACACCAAGCGTTTCTCAGATGAGCTGTTTACCTACAAGTACAAAGCAATGGAGGACCAAGCTTACAAGCTATTGGTCTCTAATGCAGACCTTCCCAACGCAGACTCTATCGGGTATACCATTTCAGTTATCCCAGACTTGTACCCGTCTATCGAGGTAGATAAATTTCAAGACAGCACGCAGCGTAAGCTCCTTTTCTTCGTTGGCCAGGCCTCTGATGACTACGGGCTGCGAGGGCTGAGCTTCAACTACCAAATCAAAAAAGCGGACGGTACACAGGAGCCTCTGCAGCGTACGCCCATTTCCTACTCTGGCGGGAAACAAGTACAGTATGACCACGTATTTGACCTCAACGAGCTGGGCCTGAAGCCGGGCGATGAGGTAGCCTACTATTTCGAAATCTTTGATAACGATGGCGTCAACGGGAGCAAATCTGCCCGTACCAATACCATGCTTTACGCTATGCCTACGCTGGAGGAGTTCAAAGCAATGGAAGAGGATAATGACAACAAGATCAAAGCAGAGCTGAAGAACGCGCTCGATGAGTCGAAAAAGATACAGGACGAAATGCGCAAGATGCGGGAAAAGATCTTGCAGGAGCGCGAGCTCGACTGGCAGCAGCGCAAAGAGCTGGAGAAGCTGCTCGACCGGCAAAAGGACCTGGAAAAGACCATAGAGGAAGCCAAAAAAGCTTTCGAGGAAAACCTTAAAAACCAGGAGGAGCTCAATCAACAGGATGAAGAGATACTGAAGAAGCAGGAGCAGATCCAAGAGATGATGGAAAAGGTCATGAGCGATGAAATGAAAGAGCTCATGAAGCAGCTGGAGGAGCTCATGCAAGAACTGAACAAGGATGAGGCCCTCGAGATGATGGAGGAGATGGAAATGTCCGACGAAGAAATGGAGATGGAGCTCGACCGTATGCTGGAGCTTTACAAACAGCTCGAGCTCGAGAAAGAGATGACGGAGGCTATCGAAGAGCTGGAGAAGCTGGCTGAAGAGCAGGAAGAACTGGCCGAAGAAACTCGTGAAGCGGAGGAACAGGCTGACGAACAATCTCCCGAAGAGGAACAAGCCAAACAGGAGCAGCTGGAGCAGAAGCAGGAGGAAATAGCTGAAGCGTTCGAGAAGCTGCAGGAAAAAATGGAGGGCATTGAAAAGAAGAACGAAGACCTAGAGCGCCCTCAAGAAATGGAGGACCGCAAGGAAGAGATGGACGACATCCAAAAGGACATCAATGAAAGTCAGGAACAACTGCAGCAGCAGAACAAAAAGAAAGCTTCTGACGCTCAGCAGAAAGCCTCCGATAAAATGAAGCAGATGGCTAATGCCATGCAGATGGAAATGCAGTCTTCTGAAATGGAGCAGATGCAAGAGGATATGGATGCGCTGCGGCAGCTGCTGGAAAATATCGTAGGCCTTTCTTTTGATCAGGAAGACCTCATCGATGAGTTTGGGGTAGCCGAAATCAATACGCCAAGGTACGTTGAGCTGGTGCAAAATCAGTTTAAGCTGCAGGATGATTTCCGCCTGGTAGAGGATAGCTTGCAGGCCCTGAGCAAGCGGGTTTTCCAAATTGAAGCTTTCGTAACAGAGAAGGTCACAGAGATCAAAACCAATTTACGCGAAGGCCTTGATGAATTGGAAGAACGCCATAAAACAGAGGCATCTAATCATCAGCAGCGGAGCATGAAAAACCTGAATGACCTGGCCCTGATGCTGAGCGAGGTCATGAACCAAATGCAACAGCAGATGGCCAGTCAAATGGCTGGCAGCCAAATGTGCGATAAGCCCGGGGGATCAGGCCCCAATGGCAAGCCTAAAGACAAAATCAGTCAGGGGCAGCAGTCGCTCAATGACATGATGGAGCAGATGAAGCAGCGCATGAAGGATGGCAAAGGCAAGGGCGGCCCTGGCGCTAAGGAGTTTGCCCAAATGGCAGCCCGGCAGGCTGCTTTGCGCAAAGCCCTCGAAGAAAAACAGAAAAAGCTCCGCGAGCAGGGCAAAGGCAGCCAACAGCTACAGGAGATCATGGATCAGATGGATAAAATAGAAGAAGACCTGGTCAATAAGCGGCTCAATAACCAAATGATGGAGCGGCAGCAGGATATCCTAACCCGATTGCTCGAGCACGAAAAAGCTGAACGCCAACAGGAGTACGAGGAAAAACGTAAGGCCGAGCAGGCTGCTCAGCAGCAGCGCGAAATGCCGCCTTCCCTCGAAGAGTACATCCGCAAGCGGGAAGCGGAAATTGAAATGTACAAAACCGTAAATCCGGCATTGAAGCCTTACTATAAATTCCTGGTAGAGGAATACGTAAAGTCGCTGCAAGCCAAGTAAATAGAAAGCCTGCCGGCGCTGTGGGATATGTAGCCTACAGCGCCGGTACTTTTGGGCCAAGCCCCAAGGGCTTGCTTCTTATTGGATTTTGATTTACTTTACAGGGATTCATCATGAGTTACAAGCCTATTATGTTGAAGCTTTCCTCAAACCCCAGGAATATCGCCCTCGTAGAATCTTTCGTGGAAAAGGCCGTCAGTAAGTACGAGATCAACCCGGATGTCTATGGCAATATCCTTATCACCCTGACAGAAGCCGTCAATAATGCTATCATTCACGGCAACAGTAATGATGAATCCAAAACCGTGCAGATACAGCTCCGCAAACAGGAAGGCTGCCTGGCCGTACGCGTTACCGACGAAGGCTGTGGCTTTGATCCCAATAACCTTCCTGACCCTACTGCCCCTGAAAACCTGATGCAGGTCGGCGGCCGCGGGGTCTTCTTAATGCATCAGCTCTCCGATATGCTCTTGTTCCACAATAACGGCTCTACCGTTGAAATGCGGTTCAATCTATGATGCCTGAACAATGGCCCGGCGGGCCCGAGGAGGATGCCCCCGCTGGCATTTCCTTCCACCACGAAGATGTCGCTTTCCTGCCGGATTCACCCAGCCTGCTCGAGCGTTGGGTCGAAGCGGTCATTGAAAAAGAAAATTGCACCCTGCAAGAGCTCACCTACATCTTTTGTAGCGACGAATACCTCTACCAAGTCAATCTGGAATACCTCAGCCACGATACTTATACCGATATCATTACCTTCCCTTATCAGCCGCCTCCCGTGGTGTATTCCGATATCTTTATCAGTATAGACCGCGTGCAGGAAAATGCTGCGGAGCTGGGCCTCCCTTTTGAGCAGGAGCTTCACCGGGTCATGATCCACGGCGTACTGCACCTTTGTGGCTACCCGGACAAAACGCCTGCCGAAGCTGCTGCCATGCGGCAAAAAGAGGATGAGGCGCTGGCACTGCTGGCCCGCCTTCAGCAGTAGAGGATACCGGGGGCAAGGGCATATTAGGACCGCAAGCCAGCTTATCGATTTTTTAAGCCTGCCCCTGCATAATGTGAGGGGGCCTGCCCCCTCCGTAAGGATAGGGGCCTACCCCTGCCCAACGGCAGGGGTCGCTATGCTCCGGGGCTCGCTGTCCGCTCGGCCCTGCGGGCTTGCCACCCCTGCGCAGCGCTAGTCCGGTCCCAGCCCATAGCCGATAAGGCCTAAATGCCTGCGCGGGGGCTTAAGTGGTTGCCCTTCGGGCCGCACTCGCCAAACTTCCGGCTGTTTAGCGTTGCCTTCCCCCTGCTAAAGTAGGTAGGTTAGGAAATTATTCGGCGGCCTGCGCTCCAAAAGCGGAACCCCGGCCCATCAAGCCTATTGCCCCCCGGCCGAGCTGTACCTTGGGCGCATAGGGCTTGGGCTTCGGACAAACGGGCATTTTTTTTGGGCACTCAGCCCTTTGCTGCTGTATTTACTGCCTTGCCAATCTGTACATTCGGGCAAACCTCCCTACTTTTGATTCAGAATTTAACTGTGAACAGACAGGCGGTATGCCAAAAATGGCTTTTAGAGCTCCAAATATGCTCTTGCCCCTTAAAAACAAGCTGTAGCAACTCATGAAAGTATTGAAGTTCGGCGGCTCCTCGGTCGCTAAGCCCGAGCGGATCCGCGGCATTGTAGATATCCTGAAAGGCTATTATACCAAAGGCGAAAAGTTTACGGTCGTATTTTCCGCGTTCGGAGGCGTTACTGACTCCCTCATAGAGATGAGCACGCTTGCCGCCAAAGGGGATGAAGCTTATCAGGAACACTTTGAAGCTTTTGCCGCCCGGCACACGCAAGCGGTCCACGAACTTTTGGACGGAGAGTACCGGGAAGCAGTGCTCCCAGAGCTGGAGCGCAACAACGAAGTACTGAAGAACCTCCTCTATGGGGTCTTTCTTGTGCGGGAAGCTTCCAAACGGACTATGGATTACGTGCTCAGCTTTGGCGAGCGCAGCTCGGCTTTCATCATCTCGCACGTCCTTCGGCAAAGCGGGATCAACGCTGCCTACTTAGATGCTAGGCGCATTGTTAAGACAGATAAATCCTTTGGTTCGGCACGGGTTGATTTCAAGCTCACTTATCAGAAAATTAGAGCACATTATGCTCAAAACCCTGACGTACAGGTTGTTACAGGGTTCGTGGCTTCTGCAAAAGGAGGGCTGACGACTACACTTGGGCGAGGGGGCTCCGATTATACCGCTGCGCTGATCGCTGCGGGGCTTGATGCTAGTGTGATAGAGATTTGGACG
This sequence comes from Phaeodactylibacter luteus, assembly GCF_007993045.1. Classification (GTDB taxonomy): domain Bacteria; phylum Bacteroidota; class Bacteroidia; order Chitinophagales; family Saprospiraceae; genus Phaeodactylibacter; species Phaeodactylibacter luteus. The sequence goes on along the minus strand of NZ_VOOR01000022.1, from coordinate 68,443 downwards.
GATGTAGATGGAGTGCTCACTGCAGACCCCCGGAAAGTGAAGCGGGCGTTCACCATCCCGACGATGACTTATGCGGAAGCGATGGAAATGTCCCACTTTGGGGCCAAAGTCATTTACCCGCCTACCCTACAGCCTGCCCTGCTCAAGAAAATCCCGCTGTACATCAAGAATACCTTCAACCCGGACTTCATCGGCACGCTGATCTCAGATCATGTAGACCCGGAAGCGACAGCGGTAAAAGGTATTTCTTCCATCAGCCACGTTGCCCTGCTCACGCTTTCTGGCAGTGGGCTGTTCGGTGTGCCGGGCACTGCCGCTCGTTTATTTTCTAGCTTGGCAGCAGCTGGGATCAACATCATACTCATCACTCAAGGCTCTTCCGAGCATGCTATCAGCTTTGCCGTTCAGCCGAGCATGGCGAACAAAGCCCGCAAACGGGTAGAGGAAGCTTTTGAGTACGAGATAAGCATGAAAATCATCAACCCGGTCAAAATAGAAGAAGACCTTTCCGTTGTAGCCATCATTGGGGAGAACATGCGCTATCAGCCGGGCATTTCCGGGCGGCTCTTCCAAGCGCTTGGCAAGAACGGCATCAATGCCGTGGCTATTGCACAGGGCTCTTCTGAGCTGAACGTATCGGTTGTTATCAACCGTTCGGATGAGGCCAAGGCGCTGAACGCCCTGCACGAGTCGTTCTTCTTATCAGATACCAAAGAGCTGCACTTGTTCATGATTGGCGTAGGCCTTATCGGCAGCACTCTCATCAATCAGATCAGGGCGCAGGCCGGCTATTTAAAGGAGACCCGTGGGCTGGAGATCAAGGTGGTGGGCATGGCCAACAGCCGGAAGATGCTCTTCGAAGAATCAGGCATCGACTTGGAGCAATGGCAGGACAGCCTTCAAGAGGCGGCTACTGAGATGGACCCGGCCATATTCATAGGCAAGATGAAAGAGCTGAACCTGTCGAACACCATTTTCGTCGACAATACGGCAAGCAGCAAGGTCGCTGCATTTTATGAGGATATCTTGGACTCCAGTATTTCCATTTCCACCCCCAACAAGATTGCGGTCTCTTCTGGTTTTGTGCAGTATCAGCGCCTCAAGGCGATAGCGGCCAAGCGGGGCGTGCAGTTTATGTACGAGACAAATGTCGGCGCAGGCCTTCCTGTTATTTCTACCCTGAACGACCTGATCATCAGCGGCGACCGCATCTTGCGCATAGAAGGGGTGGTATCGGGCTCTTTGTCTTACATTTTCAACAACTTCAAACCGGGCATGCGGTTCAGTGAGGTAGTGCGCAAGGCCCAAGAGCTGGGGTATACTGAGCCTGACCCCCGTATCGACCTGAACGGCCTCGATGTGCGCAGGAAGCTTATCATTTTGGCCAGGGAAACAGGCCTTCCGCTCGAAGCGGAGGATGTGGCCATCAGCCCTGTCCTGCCAGAGTCTTGTCGGCAAGCGGCAACAGTAGAGTCCTTTTTTAGCGAGCTGGAAGCTGCAGATACCTACTTCAACGCCCTGCTGCAAGAAGCGGAGGCCAATGGGAAAGTGCTGCGCATGGTGGGCAAGCTCGAAGGCAGCAGCGCAACGATCGGGCTGCAGCAAGTGGGCAGTGATCACCCGTTTTATCATTTGAGCGGGAGCGACAATATGATTGTCTTTACCACAGAGCGCTATAAGGAGCGCCCATTGGTGGTAAGGGGGCCGGGCGCCGGTGCGGAGGTGACTGCCGCAGGGGTATTTGCAGAAATCATCACAATCGGAAATTATCTGGGCTAATGAAAGAGGAAGTACGCGTATTTGCCCCTGCTACGGTAGCCAACGTCGCTGTAGGGTTTGATATACTGGGGTTTGCCATCGGCGCCCCGGGCGACGAGGTCGTAGCCAGGAGGTCAGGCGCGCCTGGGCTCCGGATTGTTGAGGTAACAGGCGACGGCGGCAAGCTGCCTTATGTAGTAGAGAAAAACACAGCAGGCTTTGCAGCTGCCCGCTTTCTTGAGCAGCTGGGAGAAACGGATGTAGGCATAGAGCTGGAGATCCACAAGCGCATGCCTTTCGGCAGCGGGCTGGGCTCAAGTGCTGCAAGTGCTGCAGCTGGGGTAATGGCTGTCAATGCCCTTTTGGGCATGCCAGCTACGAAGCTGGAATCCTTACACTGCGCTGTCTTAGGCGAGCAGATTGCAGACGGCGCTTATCACGCAGATAATGTAGCCCCTTCCCTCTTGGGGGGCATTATCCTGATCCGGTCGAACGAAGGGCTTGATGTCCACAGCCTGCCCATCCCCGATGAGCTGTACGCGGCTGTGGTTTACCCTCATGTAAGCATACTGACCAAGGACGCCCGTGAGGTACTGAGCCCTGCCACCACCCTGAGGCAGAGCATTCAGCAGTGCGGCAATATTGCAGGCCTCGTCGTCGGGCTGTACGAATCCGATTACAGCCTAATTAGCCGTTCGCTTGAGGACGTCATCATCGAGCCTCAGCGGTCGCAGCTGATACCAGGCTTCGGTGAGGTCAAGAGAGCAGCCCTTGCTGCTGGCGCCTTAGGCTGTAGTATATCAGGGGCAGGCCCATCTGTATTTGCGCTCTGTAAGGGGGCCGCCTGTGCTCAGGAGGCTGCCAAAGCTATGGGCGCTGCATTTGACCGTTTTGACATCCCTAATGACACCTATGCCTCCCCTATCAACCGGGAAGGCGCAAAAGTAATTGCTTCACGATGAGATTGTACAGTACAAAGAACAAGGCTGAATTTGCTTCTCTGAGAGAGGCAGTCCTGAAGGGGCTCCCTTCAGACAATGGGCTGTATATGCCGGAATCTATCCCCCGTCTGCCACAGCATTTCCTAGAGGATATCCGCAGCTATAGCTTTCCCGAAATAGCTTTTGAGGTGAGCAAGTGTCTGCTTCAGGGGGCACTTCCTGAGGCAGACTTGAAAAGGATCATAGCGGAAGCCGTCAATTTTGAAGCCCCTGTTGTAAAGCTGGACGATGAGGCCCGTGTGCTTGAGCTTTTTCACGGGCCTTCCTTGGCTTTCAAAGATTTCGGGGCCAGGTTCATGGCACAGCTGATGAGCTACTTCAACCAAGGCGAATCAGGTGAGCTAGTCATCTTAGTGGCGACCTCGGGCGATACCGGCGGGGCAGTAGCTGCGGGTTTTCTGCAGACTCCTGGCACGAGGGTGGTCATCCTCTACCCTTCTGGCAAGGTTTCTGACCTGCAGGAAAAGCAATTGACCACCCTCGGGCACAATATCACTGCCCTTGAGGTATCAGGCACTTTTGATGATTGCCAGGCAATGGTCAAGCAGGCTTTCCTAGATGAAGAGCTGAATGCGAAAATCCGGTTGACTTCCGCCAATTCTATAAACATCAGCCGGCTCATCCCTCAGATGTTCTATTATTTTGAAGCGTACAAGCAGATAGAGCCCGGGCGAGAAGTCGTCTTTTGTGTGCCGAGCGGCAATTTTGGCAACCTGACAGCAGGCCTGCTGGCACAGCGGATGGGGCTGCCGGTGAAGCATTTTATCGCCGCTACCAATGTGAACGACGTAGTGCCGGAGTACCTTAGCTCGGGCAGTTATCGCCCCCGCCCTTCAAAGGCTACCTTGAGCAATGCCATGGATGTGGGCAACCCTTCCAATTTTGCAAGGATGCTCGATCTTTACGCTGAGCTAGAGGAACGTTCCACGTGGAACAATATGAAAGCGCAAGTTTCGGGTTATGCTTACACAGATGAAGCTACCCGGGGAGCCGTACGAGAAGTCTACGACAAGTATGGCTATGTGATAGACCCGCACGGGGCTGTTGGCTACCTTGCCCTTAAGGAATATCAGGCTGCCCATCCTGGCTTGGTCGGGGTAGTCCTGGAGACTGCCCACCCGGCTAAGTTTTTGCCAGATGTAGTGGCTATACTCGGGCAAGAGATACCTGTGCCTCGGCGCTTGGGCGAGCTGGCAGAGCGGCAGAAAGTAGCTATAAGCATGCCGCCGGAGTTTCTCCCCTTCAAGTCTTGGCTGTTGTCCGAGCTTGCTTGATAACACAAAGCCCCCTGTGCCAGCACAGGGGGCTTTGTGTTATGTTCCACGTGGAACATATTATGCAAGTGGGTGTTTTACCTTATTTACGGGGGCAAAATGTCGTATTCGTTTATGCTTTCCGGGTTTTATAGCTTGGCGTTGGCCTAGCGCTGCGTAGGGGTGGCAAGCCCGCAGGGCCGAGCGGATAGCGAGCCCCGTAGCATAGCGGCACCTGCACATTGGGCAGGTGCAGGCCCCTATCCCCTAAGCAGGCTGGGCGGGACCCCTCCTTGCGGCAGGTAGAGTCCCAAAAACAGCAATCTGGTTTGCGCCCATTGGATGTAACTTAAATTGCTATTTCGGGGCTTACTCTTTGCAAGCCTTGGAATTAGGCGTATAGATTGCGTAATTTAGTGTGGCTGCCTATGCCTATGCCGGGCAGCTGTGGATGTTATATCATTGACCAATAAATATTGTTTATCCTTATGAAGCGATTATTGCTTTTTTCCTTTTTGTGCGTGCTGGCGCTTTCAGCGGCTGCACAGGAAGAGAATGTGAACAAGAATAAGTTCCGGCAGATGTACAATGAGCTGCCGACCCCAAATGTGTACCGCAATGCAGCTGGCGCACCGGGGCACGAGTACTGGCAGCAGCGTGCAGATTACAACATCAGCTTGGAGCTGGACGACGAGCAGCAGCGCATTTATGGCACAGAAGAGATTACCTACTTTAATAATTCTCCGGACAACCTCGAGTACCTCTGGGTGCAGCTCGATCAGAATATGCGCGCCAAAGATTCTGATACCTACAAAACGAGCCCTTCGAGCATGGACGACCGCATGTCTTCCGGTCAGCTGAAGTCCCTCACTCCTACTTTCGATGGCGGCTTTAAACTGGATTATGTAAGGGATGCAAATGGCAAGGACTTGTCGCATACGGTGGTGAAAACTATGATGCGGATCAACCTGCCTGAGCCCTTGAAGGCGGGGGCTTCCTATACCTTTAGTATCAAGTGGTGGTACAATATCAATGACCGCATGGAAATTGGTGGCCGGTCTGGGTATGAGTATTTTGAGGAGGATGACAATTACTTGTACACTATAGCACAGTTCTTCCCCCGTATGGCGGTCTACAACGATGTAGAGGGCTGGCAGAATAAGCAGTTTTTGGGGCGGGGGGAGTTTACCCTCCCCTTTGGCAATTATGAAGTCAGCATCACCGTACCGGAAGACCACCTCGTGGCGGCAACGGGCACTTTGCAAAACCCCAATGAGGTGCTTACCCGCGCGCAGCGCAAAAAGCTCGAAGAGGCTAAAGCGGAGCGGGACAACCCTGTGATCATCGTCTCGGAAGAGGAAGCCCGTGAAAATGAAAAAGAGAAAGCAGCCAAGACCAAGACCTGGAAGTTCGCTGCAGAAAATGTGCGCGATTTCGCATTCGCGTCTTCCCGTAAATTCATCTGGGATGCAATGGGCGTAGAGCAGAGCGATGGCTCTGTAGTAATGGCTATGTCTATGTATCCCAAAGAGGGCAACCCGCTCTGGGAAAAGTACTCTACCAAAGCCGTTGCTCATACCCTGAAGTGGTACTCTCACTATACTTTTGACTACCCCTACCCTGTGGCTTGGTCGATCAATGCAAAAGCGATTGGGATGGAGTATCCTATGATCTGTTTCAACTTCGGGCGCCCGGAAGAGGATGGCACCTATACAGAACGGGTGAAGTATGGTATGATCGGGGTCATTATTCATGAGGTCGGGCACAACTACTTCCCTATGATCGTCAATTCGGATGAGCGGCAGTGGACGTGGATGGACGAAGGCCTCAATTCTTTCTTGCAGTACCTGGCGGAGCAGCAGTGGGAGCGGGACTACCCCAGCCGCCGCGGGCCTGCGCACAAAATTGTGGACTACATGAAGGGTGATAAAAGCAAGATTACGCCCATCATGACCAACTCGGAGTCTATCTATCAGTTTGGGAACAACGCTTATGGCAAGCCGGCTACCGCGCTGAACATCCTGAGGGAGACCATCATGGGGCGTGAGCTGTTCGATTATGCGTTCAAGACTTACTCCAACCGTTGGATGTTCAAGCACCCCTCTCCTGCCGACTTTTTCCGTACCATGGAGGATGCCTCAGCTATCGACCTCGACTGGTTTTGGCGCGGGTGGTTCTTTACTACAGACCACGTGGACATCGCCCTCGACGGTGTGAAGTGGTACCGCATCGATACGCAGGAGCCACTGGCAGAAAGCGAGTTGTCCAAAAAAATGAGGGAGGAGGAGCCTCAGTATATCAGCAGTATCCGGAATGCAGCGGAAATTGAGAAAACACAGGACGAGATTGATCCGGCCCTGCGTGATTTCTATACGGATTATGACCCGCTCTCTGTCAGTATCCTTGATCGGGAAGAGTACGAAAAGTACTTGAGCAGCCTGAGCGATGAAGAACGGGCTATGCTCGAGGCTGGAAAGAATTATTACGAGCTTTCTTTCCGTAATATCGGCGGCTTGGTCATGCCTATTATCGTTCAGTTTCAGTTTGAAGATGGCTCAATTGAAGACCACTACATCCCTGCTGAGATTTGGCGCATGAATGACAAGGAGGTCTCTAAGGTCTTCATTACTGAAAAGGAGGTTCAGCAAATTGTGGTGGACCCTTACCTCGAAACGGCCGATACCGATACAGGCAATAACTATTATCCGCCTCGTACACAGCTCAACCGTTTCGAGCTGTACAAGCGCCGCTCTTGGGGCGGAGGGGAAAACCCTATGCAGCGGGACCGCCGCGCTAAGGCTAAAGAGGAAGGTACGGACTAGTCGCTGCTTTTCTGTATGAGGGAAAAGGCTCCGGGCTGCTTTTGGCAATCCGGGGCCTTTTTTATTGTGCTTGCCTTAAATTATACTGTTTTTGGCCTGAGAATGAATGCTCCGCTGTGATTTTCTGTAAAATCATTGTGTATTTGTTTTTTTACCATTTGTTTTTTATGGGACTGTTAATTAGTGTTTTATAGGTATATATGTTTGGTATAGGTATGTATAAAACTAGATTGTGCTTGTTTTTAAGCCCAAATACAGGCGCTATTTTCTTCTTTCCTTTGCCTTGGGCTTGTATGCGCCAAAATAGGAGGCATAAAATAAAGCCACCTTTGAAGCATCAAAGGCGGCTTTTAGAAAAATGGGGGAAATGAATGTTACCGGTGAATAATCAATATTCCGGTTTGTTATAGTCGGCAGCCAAAATCCGGCCGCACATAAAGAAGAGTGCGCGTTAGTTTTTCCTGCTTAATCTTCGAAGGAGCAGAAGATGCTGCCATCTGCATTAAGGACAACATCCAAGTCTTCGTCCTCATCGTTGGAGTGCTCGAGTTCTACCCAGTACTGAGGGCTGCTGTCTCCACCGGTCAGGATTTCAGCGTCGTCAATTTCATAGTTTGGGTACTGCGCTTGCAGTGTGCTCCGGACTGCTTCCGGCAATGCGCTGATGCTGATATCATCTGCTTCGAATTGGAATACGCCATCTGCCGTAAAGTAAAGGTCGCGGTCTTGGCTTCCCATTTCAATTTCAACCTCGATGAGGTTGCCGTCGCAGAAACGCTCTAGGTAGGCTTCGTCAATCTGATAGCCTGGGTAGTTGTTGTTGATGTAGGCTACAGCTGCTGCGGGCAAGTTGACTTGCTGATCGTCGTCATTCCAATCGTCATCATCATTGTTGTCGTCGTCGTCGTCATCATCGTCATCATCGTTGTTGCCGTTGTCATCATCGTCGTCGTTGTTGCTGTCGTCGCCATCGCTGTTCTCGCTGCAGGCAAAGAGGCCGTCAATAGAGAAGTAGACCTCGATGTCGTCGTTCAGTTCTACTTCGAAAAACTCCAGCCCATACTCAAGGTCGATGCTGACTTCGTCAATCGTATAGCCAGGGAATTCCGCTTCGATGTAGTCAAGCACTTCCTGGGGCAGGTCGGCAATACTGATGTAAACATCGTCTGTGTCCGGGCCAGCACTGATGAGGCTTCCGTTGGCGTCGAAGAGCAGCTCTATTTCCTCTGTGCCTTGTTTGATGTCTACCCCGTAGCGGATTTCGCCACTGCCTTCCACATAGCGGTCGGCATCATCTATAGTGTAGCCGGGGTAGTTGCCCTGAATGTAAGCGAGGGCATCGGCGGGCAGGCTGTTGATGTTGATGTCTGTGCCTTCTTCGCAAGGGCTAAAGATGGCTTCTGGATTGAACTGAGTGATAAAAGTCGTAGAAGAGCCATTGCCATTGCCGATATCGATAGGCATATCATCGAGGAGTTCGCAGCTGCTGAACGCTAATATGGCAAATGCGGCCATCATCCAATTTTTCATAGCAAATTTTAGTTTTTGGGCTGTCTGTAGCCCGGTTTGAAAAAGAGAGAGAGTTGAGTTGTATCCAACGCCCACTTTAGAGCGCTGTAAGTATCACTGATCAGTAACAACACTACAAACATACGGGCATGGGAGGGGGAGGGCAAGTACAAAAAAAGAGATTTGTCAATACGAACAATGGGCAATAGCAACTAAGTAGAATCTGTAAAATGGTGTCAAGAGATATTTTTTACTGCAATTACATTAGAATAATATTTAATTCAAAATATAGATTTGCCAATTTTTGTATTCGAAATCAGGCACAAAAGGCTTTGCTATGGCCAAAAACTGACGCAATGGGGCTTGCGCTGCAAGGCAAAAGCCGCAGTACAAATTCCCACGGGCTTTCGCTCCGGTATCCTACAGGCTTACGTACCTTTGAGGTAAGATATATGGCAAGAGGGCCCAACATATTGTAGGTCTTCCCGTTTGGGTTCTCGTAGCCATTTCGCTGGCAGGGGGGCGGCCAATTGCCATCACCTTATTATAAACAAACCGATATGGATTATAAAAACCCCAAATTCATTGTAGAATCAGGCAAGGTAGCCCCAGGCAGGGCCATTTGGCGCAGCCCATCCAACCTGGCTATCGTCAAGTATTGGGGCAAGTACGGGCAGCAGCTGCCCCGCAACCCTTCTGTCAGCTTTACACTCGACCGGGCTTATACAGAAACGGAGGTAGCCTACGAGTACCGTAAGGACACGGGCACTGGCATCAGCCTGGATTTCTACTTTGAAGGGCAGCCCAACCCTGCTTTTGCTGGCAAGCTGGAAAAGTTCTTAGGCAGCATCACGGAAATTTACCCCTTTTTGCGGCAGCTGAAATGGACGATCCGCTCCACCAACTCTTTTCCGCACTCCTCAGGCATTGCGTCTTCTGCATCGAGCATGAGCGCCCTGGCCTTATGCCTGTGCAGCATCGAGCGGGAGCTGTTCGGCACACTAGCCGATGATGCAGCGTTTTTCCGGAAGGCTTCTTACATTGCCCGCCTGGGCTCAGGCAGTGCTTGCCGTTCGGTATATCCGGGGCTGGCGCTTTGGGGAGAAACGGGCGAGGTGGCCGGGGCTTCCAACCTTTACGCTACCCCTTTGCAGGAAGTACACGAGGTGTTCAAAACCTATCAGGATGCCATCCTTATCGTCAGCAAAGGAGAGAAAGCGGTATCAAGCCGTGCAGGGCACGCCCTCATGGAAGGCAATATATATGCAGACAACCGCTATCAGCAAGCCCGGCAGCACATACACACCCTTTTGGGCGCATTGCGCACTGGAGACGAAGAACGCTTTGGGCAGCTGCTGGAGGCAGAGGCCCTCACCTTGCACGCCTTAATGATGGCTTCCAACCCGCCTTACATCCTCATCAAGCCGCATACCCTTACCCTGATCGAGAAGGTGCAGGCCTACCGCAGAGATACCGGCCACCCTTTGTACTTCAGCTTGGATGCCGGCCCCAACCTGCACCTGTTCTACCCTGCCCGGGTAAAAGAGGCAGTAGAAAACTTTATACATGCTGAACTGGTATCTTATTGTGAAGAAGGCCGGTGGATTGCTGACCACGTGGGGCAAGGCCCGGTACAGCTTTAGCCAAATTAAAGACTACACTATGCGCTATCTATCTATGGTGATTGGGCTGTTGATGCTCGGCAGGCCGGGCTGCACTCAGCCACCCGAAGACCGGCCGCCGGTAAACAACCCGGAGTTTGACCAAAAACTGTCCCGCATGCTACAGTTTAGCGCTCCAGTAATTGGCGTTCAGGAGGTTAGGGATATTCAGGAGGAAGTTTATATCTTTGACGCCCGGGAGCAGGAGGAATTCGATGTAAGCCACATTGAAGGAGCTAAGTTTTTGGGGTACAAAGACTTAAATAGTGAAGCACTTGAGGGCGTGCCCAAAGATGCCAAGCTGGTGCTCTACTGCTCCGTAGGCTACCGCAGCGAAAAAGTAGCGGAAAAGCTAAAGGGAAAAGGTTATACACAGGTGTACAATATGTATGGCAGCATTTTCGAGTGGGTCAATGAAGGGTACCCGGTAGTGGGCCCCGATGGAAAACCTACCCGCAAGGTGCATACCTATAACGCGAAGTGGGGCAAGTGGGTAGACCGCCCTGATGTGGAGAAGGTTTGGTGACCGCCCCCGCAATTTCACAAAAGGATCAAATTCAAATCATTGCGCTTATGGATTTATTTGCAAAGTTTTTGGAAGACAGAGGGCCGCTCGGTAAGTGGTCCCGTACCGCTCACGGTTACTACACGTTTCCAAAACTGGAAGGGGAGCTCGGCAGCCGCATGCAGTTCCAGGGAAAGGAGAAGATCGTCTGGAGTGTGAACAACTACCTCGGCCTGGGCAACCACCCCGAAATCCGCAAGATAGATGAGGAGGCTAGCCGCGATTGGGGCCTGGCCTATCCTATGGGCTCCCGCATGATGTCGGGCGAAACCAGCTACCACGAACAGCTCGAGCGTGATCTTGCCGATTTTGTAAAAAAGGAAGAGGTCATGCTGCTCAATTTCGGGTACCAGGGCATTATGTCTATCGTTGATTCTCTGCTTACCCGAAAGGACATAGTCGTATACGATAAAGACTGCCACGCCTGTATCTATGATGGCATCCGCATGCACCTTGGCAAGCGCTTGCCTTTTGAGCACAACGATATCGATAGCTTCGAGAAGCAGATCAAGAAGGCCGTATTGTTCGCAGAACAGACCGGCGGCGGCGTCCTTGTGATTACTGAAGGGGTCTTTGGTATGCGTGGGGAGCAGGGCATCCTCAAAGAGATTGTTGCATACAAGGAAGAATATGGCTTCCGTTTGCTGGTAGACGATGCCCACGGCTTTGGCACCTTGGGAGAGACCGGTGCCGGTGCTGGCGAAGAGCAGGGCGTACAGGATGAAATCGACTTGTACTTCAGCACTTTCGCGAAGTCGATGGCAAGCATAGGGGCGTTCGTAGGTGGCGACAAGGAGGTTATTGAGTTCCTGCGCTACAACCTGCGGTCACAGATTTTCGCCAAGTCCCTTCCGATGCCGATTACCATTGGCAATATCAAGCGCTTGGAAATGCTTCGCACCCGCCCTGAGTTCAAAGCTAAGCTATGGGAAAATGCGGACCTGCTGCAGGCAGGGCTGCGCGAGCGCGGTTTTGACCTTGGCACGACAAGCAGCTGTGTGACGCCGGTCTACATGCATGGTTCTGTGGAAGAGGCGATGGTGCTGGTGCGCGACCTACGCGACAACTACGACATTTTCTGCTCGGTAGTGGTTTATCCGGTTATCCCGAAAGGGATGATCCTGCTCCGGTTGATACCGACCGCTGCACATACCAAGGAGGACATTGAAATCACCATCGATGCCTTTACTGCCATTTCCGATAAGCTGAAGTCGGGCGAGTACCGTAAGCAGGCAGAAATGATCAAGCCAGAATAATAAGGCTTGGCTTTAGATGATAGCAAGCTGGGGCGCCCGAAAATATTGGGGGCTCCGGCTTTTTTTATCCCTCTTCCCTCCCACTGAGCACCTGCTCCCGGTATGCTTTGGGCGAAAGCCCGTACTTGCGTTTGAACACCCGGTTGAAATACGATAGGCTGTTGTAGCCGGCAGAGAGGTAGACGTCCTGTACTTTGCGCCCAGGGTTTTGCAGTAGCCGCCTGGCCAGTTTCATGCGCTCATTGTTGATGAACTCTACGGGGGTAACCCCAAAGGTATCCCGGAAAGCCCGGTAGAAACTAGATTCGCTCATGTACACCTTTTGGCTGATCTGCTCCACGGTTAGTGGCTCGCTGAGGTGCTTGCGGATGTAGGTGACGGCAAAAGCCAATCGGTCGTTGCCCTCTCCTTTTTCGCTCTCTATATAATTGGCCCGCGATTCGGTCTGTAGGATGCGTACGATAAGCTCCTGAAGCATCAGGTTGGCAAACAGGTCTTTGGAGGGGTGCTCTTCCGTGCTCAGGAACAGGAGCCGCTGTATGATCTGCTGTATGGCAGGGCTGTTCGAGAAATGGAAACTGCCCGGCGTGAAGCGCCATTCTTCCTGATCGGTCTTGGGCATAGTCTCATTGAGGAGGGCTACCGTCTGCTGTATCTTGTCTTCAGAAAGCGTCATGGCCAGGCAGTGCGTGGGGTTGTTCAGCTGCGCTTCTGGAAAGTTGATGCACATGGTCTGATCGGCAGGCAGCAGCAAGGACTCCCCCGGCAAAAACTCGAACAAAGGCTCTGCCTTTAGCTTCATGAGCTTTTTCCCCCGGATCATGCTGGCAAACACGGGCTGTTGGAACTTCAGTAGGACTTCCTCTGCTTGTTGGTGGGTCTCGAAGATGTTGACCTCCGCCTGTTCCATGGTGAAGGCGGTCTTGTTCTCCACAAGCGTGTCCAGTCTTCTGTATAGCGAAAAGTCTTTGGGCAGTTGTAGCATAGGCGATCGTTATTTTGGCGCCAGCCAAAAAGGTGCTGGCCACAGAAAGCTGTCAAGCATTTGAAATAAAAAAAGGGGAGCAGGCGCGTTTTCTTTAAATGATAGCATTAAGATATGGAATAACGGAAGATAATTATGAGGTGGTGGTTTTTTTAGGGTGTATTGACAGGATAGTTCAGCTATGTGGGAGGATAAGTCATACTTACGGTTTTACTTGGCCTTAGTTTTGTGATGGAATGGATGATAGTGGTTAAATTTTGTATAAAGCTATTGTCCGGAATAATATATCAATTCACAAAACCAGATAATATGAGCCAGGTAGCAACGGCAGCTCAAGACAAGCTGAGCGCGCCCCAATTTAAAGAACAATATGACAACTTTATCGGTGGCAAATGGACGCCCCCTGTAAAAGGAGCCTACTTTGAAGACATCTCGCCAGTGGATGGCAAAGCCTTCACACAAGTAGCCCGCTCTACGGCAGAAGATATCGAGCTGGCCCTCGATGCAGCTTGGGCGGCAGCACCGGCCTGGAATACTTCAGCGGCTGCTTACCGCAGCAACCTCCTGCTGAAAATTGCGGACATCATGGAAGAAAACCTGGAAGCGCTCGCACGGGTAGAAACCTGGGACAACGGCAAGCCCATCCGCGAAACTATGGCTGCCGACCTCCCTTTGGCTGTGGACCATTTCCGCTATTTCGCCGGGGTCATCCGTGCAGAAGAAGGCAGCATGAGCGAGCTCGACGCCAATACCGTTACCGTAAACGTGCCGGAGCCCCTTGGCGTAGTTGGGCAGATCATCCCCTGGAATTTCCCGCTATTGATGGCCGCTTGGAAAATCGCACCTGCCCTGGCCGCTGGAAACTGCGTAGTCCTGAAGCCGGCAGAACAAACCCCGGTTGGCATTTTGGCCCTTATGGAGCTGATACAGGATGTGCTCCCTGCGGGGGTGCTCAATGTGGTTAATGGCTTTGGTATAGAAGCGGGCAAACCGCTGGCCTCCAACCCCCGCATCAATAAAGTCGCTTTTACTGGAGAAACGACGACGGGGCAGCTCATTATGCAGTATGCTTCCAAAAACATCATTCCGGTCACCTTGGAGCTTGGCGGCAAGTCGCCCAATATCTTCTTCAAGAGCATCATGGAAGCTGATGATGAGTTTTTCGACAAGTGCCTGGAAGGGGCACTGATGTTTGCGCTCAATCAGGGCGAAGTTTGTACCTGCCCTTCCCGTATCCTCGTAGAAGAAAGTATTTTCGATGCTTTCATGGACCGAGTGGTAGCCCGTGCGAAGCAGATCAAGCTCGGCCACCCGCTCGACCCTCAGACCATGATGGGCGCTCAGGCCTCAAGCGATCAGTACGAGAAGATCCTGAGCTATATCAAAATTGGCAAAGAAGAAGGAGCTGAAGTCCTCTTCGGAGGCGAAGCTGCTTATAATGAAGGCCTGGAAGGCGGCTTTTACATACAGCCTACCATACTCAAGGGCAACAATAAAATGCGGGTTTTCCAAGAGGAGATCTTCGGCCCGGTCGTTTGTGTGACGACCTTCAAGGATGAGGCAGAAGCCATCGAGATTGCCAATGATACCCTCTACGGGCTGGGCGCAGGCGTATGGACACGCGACATGCATCAGGCTTATCAGGTGGCCCGTGCAGTGCAGGCTGGCCGCGTTTGGGTGAACAACTACCACAACTATCCGGCTCATGCTCCTTTCGGAGGGTACAAAAAGTCTGGTATCGGGCGGGAAACTCACAAAATGATGCTGGCTCACTATCGCCAAACTAAAAACATGCTCATCTCTTACGATAAAAAAGCAATGGGCTTTTTCTAAAACAGCACATTGTGATTGGGCGTAAACCAACTATCGCAGCTGCTTAAGCTCTTCGGGCTCTAGTGCCTCAAGCCATAAATCCTTGACACCCCAAGTTTCGTTATTTTCCGTCTACTCTTCGTTAAAGAACCGCTCCTTTAGCTCGGGCTAAAGTCGCGAACCTTCGCCTTGATTAGCCGGAAAATAACTTCAACTTAAGTATCAGAGATTTATGACTTTAAGGCACTAGGCTGGCATTGGCCTAGCGCTGCGCAGGGGTGTAAGCCCGATAGGGCCGAGCGGGCAGCGAGCCCCGTAGCATAGCGGCACCTGCCTGCTGGCAGGGGCAGGCTCCACCAAAAACGGCAACTGGTTTTGCGCCCTTATGATTGGCCACAAACGGGCAGAGCCTGCAGGATGTATGCCTGTGGGCTTTGCTGTTTTAAAACTTTGAAAAATTGCTATGACACCAAGAGTCAAAATTACCCCCGAAGCCACCGCTGTTGTCGAAAAACTCAGGGACGAGCACGGGCCGCTTATGTTCCACCAAAGCGGCGGTTGCTGTGATGGCTCCGCCCCAATGTGCTTTCCCAATGGAGAGCTGATGCTCGATGACAACGATGTTTGGATAGGGGATGTGGCAGGCTGCCCATTCCTCATGTCCAAAGATCAGTTCGAATACTGGCAGCACACACAGCTCACTGTAGATGTCACCAAGGGCCGAGGGGCTAGTTTCTCTTTGGAAATCCCTCTGGGGCTGCGTTTCCTCATACGCTCCCGCTTGTTTTCCGATGAAGAAATCGGGCAGCTGCCCCCCGTAAAGCCTGGCAGTGCTGTTGCTTGAGCCTAAATAAATAAATTGGCTAAAGTTTAAACACTGATAATCCGGGCGTGATGAAAATTCCGTAGCTCATAATGATATCCCATTTTTCAATTAAACAAAGACATCATTATGGTTCGAAATTTTATCAGGCCCATGATGTTGATTGCGCTTGTTTTTACAGCAGCACAAATACAGGCAGTGACATTGCCTGTTGTGAGCGCAGTTGACAACGTAGCGGGGTCGCTTCGGTCGGTCGTAGCAGCGGCTTCACCGGGTGATACCATTACTTTCGACTTGTCTCTGGATGGCGTTCCCGTCCTTTTGGCAGGTACAGAAATTGTCATTGACAAATCACTGACTATTATTGGCAATGGCTCTTCAAACACAATTGTTGATGCAGCCTCTCTTAGCCGGATTTTCAACCTTACTGGCGGCGCGTCTCTGACCCTAAGAGACATTGCGCTTACCAATGGCGCTTCCTCAACTGTAGGAGGGGCTATTTTTTGTGATAACTCCAGTTTAGAAATTTACAACGCTGTGCTTTCCAACAGTACCGCTAGTGGTGCTATGGCTACACAGGGCGGCGGTGCTATCGCAAATGTCGGCGGCAGCGTTTTGGTCGTTGATTCTGAAATTACCGGCAATGCAGCAACAGGTGCATCGGGCAGTGGCGGCGGTATCCTCAACCTCTCAAGTGGTTCCTTGACGGTCACCAATACGGTCATCTCTGGCAATAGTGCTCCGCGTGCAGGTGGCGGTATAGAGGACAACTCTGGCGCTGCATCTGTAGTTGATCTTACTGATGTGACCCTAAGCAACAATACAACAGGCAGCGCTCCGGGCAACGGTGGCGGTGTACACATCACTGGCGCAGGCGATATGAACATCACCGGCGGTATGGTCATGGGCAATATCGCAGCGGCCGAAGGCGGTGGCCTTTGGAACGGCGCCGGTACTATGGTGGTCAATAATGTGGCCATAGAGGGCAATGTAGCCAGTGGTGCTGGCGCAGACCAAGGCGGTGGCGGTATCTACAACCTGAGCGGTACGGTCATGGTCATGGGCGGTGTCATCTCCAATAATATGGCAGACGGCATGTCTGGCAGCGGCGGCGGTATCCTCAATGATGCTGGCGCAACACTGACGGTAGAGGGCACAGTCATATCTGGCAACTCTGCCTCCCGTGCAGGCGGCGGAATAGAGGACAACTCTGGCGCTGCTACAGTAGTAACGCTAACCAACGTAGAGCTGAGCAATAACACCACGGGCAGCGCCCCTGGCAACGGCGGCGGCGTACACATCACTGGCGCAGGCGATATGAACATCACCGGTGGTATGGTCATGGGCAATATCGCAGCGGCCGAAGGCGGTGGCCTTTGGAACGGCGCCGGTACTATGGTGGTCAATAATGTGGCCATAGAGGGCAATGTAGCCAGTGGTGCTGGCGCAGACCAAGGCGGTGGCGGTATCTACAACCTGAGCGGAACGGTCATGGTCATGGGCGGTGTCATCTCGAACAATATGGCAGACGGCATGTCTGGCAGCGGCGGCGGTATCCTCAACGATGCTGGTGCAACACTGACGGTAGAGGGCACAGTCATATCTGGCAACTCTGCCTCCCGTGCAGGCGGCGGAATAGAGGACAACTCTGGCGCTGCTACAGTAGTAACGCTAACCAACGTAGAGCTGAGCAATAACACCACGGGCAGCGCCCCTGGCAACGGCGGCGGCGTGCACATCACTGGCCCTGGCGATATGGACATCACCGGTGGTATGGTCATGGGCAATACCGCAGCAGCCGAAGGCGGTGGCCTTTGGAACGGCGCTGGCGTGATGACTGTGACAGATGTGACCATCAGCAATAATGTAGCCAGTGGTGCTGGCGCAGACCAAGGCGGTGGCGGTATCTACAACCTGAGCGGCACGGTCATGGTCATGGGCGGTACCATCTCGAACAATATGGCAGACGGCATGTCTGGCAGCGGCGGCGGTATCCTCAACGATGCTGGCGCAACACTGACGGTAGAGGGTACAGTCATATCTGGCAACTCTGCCTCCCGTGCAGGCGGCGGAATAGAGGACAACTCTGGCGCTGCTACGGTAGTAACGCTAACCAACGTAGAGCTGAGCAATAACACCACGGGCAGCGCCCCTGGCAACGGCGGCGGCGTGCACATCACTGGCCCTGGCGATATGGACATCATCGGTGGTATGGTCATGGGCAATACTGCAGCAGCTGAAGGCGGCGGCCTTTGGAACGGCGCTGGCACAATGACCGTTAGCGGGGTGACTATAGATGGCAATACAGCAAGCGGGCCTGAATCTAACCAAGGCGGTGGCGGTATCTACAACCTGAGGGGGACTGTTATGGTCATGAACGGTACGGTTATCTCCAATAATGTAGCTGATGGAATGCTCGGCAGCGGCGGTGGCATCCTCAACGATTCCCTTGCCACTTTGGTCGTCATGGAGTCAACTATTGATGCCAACAGCGCAATGCGTGCAGGAGGCGGTATCGAGGATAACTCTCGCGAAAGTACAACCGTTGTGCTGACCAATGTAACCCTTTCCAACAACACTACAGGCAGCATGCCTGGAAGTGGCGGCGGCGTGCACATTACCGGCGCAGGTAATATGGACATCACTGGCGGTGCAGTCACTGGCAATACCGCAGCATCTGAGGGCGGTGGCCTTTGGAATGGCTCCGGTATGATGACAGTTACTAATGTCTCAATTGATGCCAATGTAGCTAGTGGTGCTGGCGCAGACCAAGGCGGTGGCGGTATCTACAACCAAAGTGGCACGGTCATGGTCATGGGCGGTGTCATCTCCAACAATATGGCAGACGGCATGTCTGGCAGCGGCGGCGGTATCCTCAACGATGCTGGCGCAACACTGACGGTAGAGGGCACAGTCATCTCCAATAACTCTGCTTCCCGCGCAGGCGGTGGTATAGAGGACAACTCTGGCGCTGCCACAGTAGTCACCTTGACTAATGTAGAACTGGTGAACAACACCACAGGCAGCGCTCCGGGCAACGGCGGCGGTGTGCACATCACTGGCCCTGGCGATATGGACATCACTGGCGGCGTGGTCAACAACAATACCGCAGCAGCCGAAGGCGGCGGCCTTTGGAATGGTGCGGGCACAATGACTGTAACCAACGTAAATATCAATGGTAATATAGCAAGCGGCAATGGCCCGGATCAGGGCGGTGGCGGCATCTACAACCAAAGTGGCACGGTCATGGTCATGGGCGGCGTAATTGCCGGCAATATGGCAGACGGCATGTCTGGCAGCGGCGGTGGTATCCTCAACGATGCTGGCGCAACGCTGACGGTAGAGGGCACAGTCATCTCCAATAACTCTGCTTCCCGCGCAGGCGGTGGCATAGAGGACAACTCTGGAGCCGCCACAGTAGTCACCTTGACTAATGTAGAACTGGTGAACAATACCACAGGCAGCGCTCCGGGCAACGGTGGCGGCGTGCACATCACTGGCCCTGGCGATATGGACATCACTGGCGGCGTGGTCAACAACAATACCGCAGCAGCCGAAGGCGGCGGCCTTTGGAATGGTGCGGGCACAATGACGGTAACAGACGTGACCATTAATGCTAACGTAGCAAGCGGCAATGACCCGGATCAGGGCGGTGGCGGCATCTACAACCAAAGTGGCACGGTCATGGTCATGGGCGGCGTAATTGCCGGCAATATGGCAGACGGCATGGCCGGTAGCGGCGGCGGTATCCTCAACGATGCTGGCGCAACACTGACGGTAGAGGGCACAGTCATTTCTGGCAACTCTGCTTCTCGCGCAGGCGGTGGCATAGAGGACAACTCTGGTGCTGCCACAGTAGTCACCCTCACCAACGTTGAGCTGGTGAATAATGCTACGGGCAGCGCCCCTGGCAATGGCGGCGGCGTGCACATTACCGGTGCAGGCGATATGGATATCACTGGTGGCGTGGTCAATAACAATACTGCAGCAGCCGAAGGCGGCGGTCTTTGGAATGGTGCGGGCACAATGACCGTTAGCGGGGTAAATATCGCAGGTAATGTTGCAAGTGGCGATGAGTCTGACCAAGGCGGCGGCGGTATTTATAACCTCCGTGGCACCGTAATGGTAATGAACAATACAGTGATCGCTGGCAACATGGCAAATGGCATGGCTGGCAGCGGTGGTGGTATCTTAAATGATTCCTTGGCAACGCTCGTAGTCATGGAATCTGTTATCGATGGCAACTCTGCTTCTCGTGCAGGTGGCGGCATTGAAGACAATTCTCGCGAAAGCACTACCGTCGTCCTCACGAACGTAACTTTAGCCAACAATACCACGGGCAGCGCCCCTGGCAACGGCGGCGGCGTGCACATCACTGGCCCTGGCGATATGGACATCACCGGCGGCATGGTAACGGGCAATATCGCAGCAGCTGAAGGCGGTGGCCTTTGGAACGGAGCTGGCGTGATGACGGTGACCGACGTAACGATCGACGGCAACGTAGCAAGCGGTGCCGGCGCAGACCAAGGCGGTGGGGGTATCTACAACCTGAGCGGCACGGTCATGGTCATGGGCGGTGTCATCTCGAACAATATGGCAGACGGCATGTCTGGCAGCGGCGGTGGTATCCTCAACGATGCTGGCGCAACACTGACGGTAGAGGGCACAGTCATTTCTGGCAACTCTGCTTCCCGCGCAGGCGGTGGCATAGAGGACAACTCTGGCGCTGCTACGGTAGTAACGCTAACCAACGTAGAGCTGAGCAATAACACCACAGGCAGCGCTCCGGGCAACGGCGGCGGCGTGCACATCACTGGCCCTGGCGATATGGACATCACCGGTGGTATGGTCATGGGCAATACCGCAGCAGCCGAAGGCGGTGGCCTTTGGAACGGCGCTGGCGTGATGACGGTGACCGACGCAACGATCGACGGCAACGTAGCAAGCGGTGCCGGCGCAGACCAAGGCGGTGGGGGTATCTACAACCTGAGCGGCACGGTCATGGTCATGGGCGGTACCATCTCGAACAATATGGCAGACGGCATGTCTGGCAGCGGCGGTGGTATCCTCAACGATGCTGGCGCAACACTGACGGTCAATGGCACAGTCATATCTGGCAACTCTGCTTCCCGCGCAGGCGGTGGCATAGAGGACAACTCTGGCGCTGCTACAGTAGTAACGCTAACCAACGTAGAGCTGAGCAATAACACCACAGGCAGCGCTCCGGGCAACGGCGGCGGCGTGCACATCACTGGCCCTGGCGATATGGACATCACCGGCGGCATGGTAACGGGCAATACCGCAGCAGCTGAAGGCGGTGGCCTTTGGAACGGCGCTGGCGTGATGACGGTGACCGACGTAACGATCGACGGCAACGTAGCAAGCGGTGCCGGCGCAGACCAAGGCGGTGGGGGTATCTACAACCTGAGCGGCACGGTCATGGTCATGGGCGGCACCATCTCGAACAATATGGCAGACGGCATGTCTGGCAGCGGCGGTGGTATCCTCAACGATGCTGGCGCAACACTGACGGTAGAGGGCACAGTCATTTCTGGTAACTCTGCTTCCCGCGCAGGCGGTGGCATAGAGGACAACTCTGGCGCTGCTACGGTAGTGGTACTGACGGATGTGGAGCTGAGCAACAATACCACGGGCAGCGCCCCTGGCAACGGCGGCGGCGTGCACATCACTGGCCCTGGCGATATGGACATCACCGGCGGCATGGTAACGGGCAATACCGCAGCAGCTGAAGGCGGTGGCCTTTGGAACGGAGCTGGCACGATGACCGTGACCAATGTGACTGTAGATGGCAACTCTGCTGTAGGTAGTGGAGCCGATCAAGGTGGCGCAGGTGTATTCAACGCAGGCGGTACTATCGAAATCATGTCCTCTACCATTTCTAATAATATGGTAACTGGCATGGGCAATGGTGGCGGTATCCACAATGATGCAGGCGGCATGCTAATGCTGACTGCGAGCACAGTTTCTGGCAATAGCTCAGCCAATAGTGGCGGTGGCATCACCAATGGTGGGGCCATGATGGTCAGCACTTCTACGGTTGCCAATAATATGGCTATGATGATGGGTGGTGGCGTAATGCAAATGGATGGAGATAATATGATCACCCTTCGGAGCAGCATTATCGCAACCAACACAGCTGATGGCATGGGACAGGATGTAGCAGGAGGCGGTACGATGCTGTCTGCTGGCTATAACCTGATTGGACAGGATGATACAGATGCATTCCCTGCAGATATGACCGATGTAGAAGGTACAGCAGATATGCCGGTAGATCCTAACCTTTCTCCATTGGCTAACAATGGAGGTATGACACAGACCCACGCCCTGAACTGCCCAAGCCCGGCAATCAATGCAGGTGACCCTGAAGATAATACGCCCGATCAGCGTGGCGAAATGGTCTTTGGTGTGCAGCGTGATATGGGCGCATTTGAATTCCAAGAGCCTTGTGTACCCGATGCCACCACAGGTGTGGTTGGCGATCTCAGCGGCAGCACCCTTTTCCCCAACCCTGCCAAAGCAGGATTGGTACAATTGGAAATCCCTGAGTCATTTGGCAACAACGTGACCATCCGCATTAGCGAGATGGCTACCGGAAAGCACTTGCAGCAGTTGCAGACGAGCTACGGGACGGCAGACCTTGATGTGAGCACTTACCCAGCCGGAACGTATACCGTACAGGTTTACGCTAATGAAGGCGTAGAATCTCACCGTCTGATCATCGTTCAGTAAGCGCTGACGCAATCAACAGATTATATAATATCCGGCCCCGGTACAGTTCTGCTGTGCCGGGGCTGTTTATTTGCCGCTACAGCCCGGCATTGATCAGGAAGGTCGCTGCAAAAGCGACGATTGCATACAGCTCCGGGAAAACAGCCAAGACCATGGTCTTCCCAAACACATCATAGCCTGCGCCCACTCCGGCAATGCCGTTGGCACAAATCCGTCCCTGCTGCATGGCGGAAATCAAAGCAACAATGCCAAGAGCGAACCCGGCTGCAAGCACCGCCATACCTTGCAGGAGGGTGATGCTTTCCGTTAGTACCCCGGAGGAGTTGATGATGAAAAAGCCTGCAAAGCCATATAGCCCCTGTGTGCTAGGCAGGGCGCTCAGCAGCATATAACTGCCAAAGGCATCTTCGTTTTTTTTCAGCGCACCAACTGTGGCGTTCCCGCCCATTGATACCCCAATGGCACTTCCCACTCCGGAAAGCCCAATCATTAGGCCTATGCCTGTGTAAGCTAATACGATCCCGTTCATATCTCTTTTGTTGAAGGTATTTCAAAATCTTTTCGCAAAGGGCGGTAAGCCTTTCCCCCGCCCTCGAACCCGGCGTTTTTGTAAAATTCCACGAATGTGAGGCGCATGGGGTGCACAAAAGCCCCTAATGCAGCTATGAATAGGTTGGCCGTGTGCCCCACCAATAGAAAAACCACAAATAAAATCATGCCTGCTGCGCCGCCCAGCCCCTGTATCTGCAGGGCAATGCTGTTGATTACCATCCCCAGGATGGCGCTGGCAATGCCAAGGGCAAACAACCGGATGTAGCTCAGCAGGTCGCCAAAGAGGCCCGTGATGCCGTACAGCGCCCACGCCCCGCTGCCTATCCTGCTGAAAAAACTGCCCTCTGGCTCGCTGAAGCCGACAATAAAAGCGGCACCTGCCCAGGCGGCGTAGCTGGAGTAAGGGCCAAGGGCATGGAAAAGCGCTAAGTCCAATAGCCCAATAATCAGTATGATCCAGCCCAAAGGGGCCAAGCCGTACCGCCAGCCAAACTGCCGCCATTTGTTGGCCATCTGTATCCCCAGGCCGAACAGCATTTGCACGATCCCCAGCCCCAAAGCAAGCTGGAAAGTCTGATCGCTGTCTAACATAAACCGCTTGGCTTCGCCCAGCCAGGCAAATTCCTCCTGCAGCAGGTTGAGCCCAAATACAGTCCCAGTCAGTATGCCGAACAGTACGGTGCCTACGCCCAAAAATTGGACAAGAGTGAGTGTAGGCCGCAGGCTTTTAGGGGCACGCAGGTGTTTGTATACTGTAGCACCTAGCAATAAGGCCAGCCCGTAGCCGGCGTCGCCAAGGCAAAAGCCGAAGAAGAGCAGGAAGAAAGGGGCAAAATAGGGCGTGAGGTCAATGCTGTGGTACTTCGGCAGGGCAAACAGCTGCCCAATAGGTACGAAAAGCCGGGTGAAGCCATCGTTGTCCAGCTTTATCGGCGGCTGGTCTTCTGGCCGGGGCCTGCCCTTTAAAAAAACCACTTGGGCTTCTTCACAAAAAGCCTCCACACTGCCCGATTGGGCCACAGGCACAAAGCCTTCAAGTACGCGCAGGTGCTCATCTGCTGCCTGCCGGCTGCCGTGTACCAGGCCAAGTATCTGTAAGCTGTCGAGTGCATCTTCCAAAGCTGCTGCGATGGCAGGCTGTGCTGTTGCAGCAAGCTCGTCCAGCCGCTGCTCTGCCCGTGCGATCTGCTCGTCAGCTTCCTTTAGCTTCTCAAGGAGCTCCACAGTCCCTGCTCGAGGCAGAGGCAGTTGTTTTGCATGGGGCAGGTCTATCTGCTCCCCGGCTCGCGTAAGCCCAAAGCACAGCACATCCGGCCCTTGCTGGCTGATGTGCCATAAAGGCAGTGCTTCAGCTTGAGGTAAGCCGAAATGCTTCTCCGGGAAGGAAAGGAAGTGAGGCTGCCATCCTGCCTGCATCAGCCCCGCCAAGCTGTTTTTTGAAAAATTGCCCCAAGGGGCCCACAGCTCGTATTCCTTTTGCCATTCCTCTCGTTCGCGGGACAGGCGCTCCACTTGTTCTTGTAGTTCCAGTACTGTGGCAGCAGCAGTCTGCCCCGCCTGAATGGAAACGCTAGCGGGGGGCAGCGGCTTTACAGCCCGTTTTTTTAGTGCCCGTAGTGCGGTTTCCAGTTGGCTGCTGAGCTGCTGTTTGTCCTGCAGCCCGGCTGTGCCCTGACGCTCCATCAGCCGTACATGCACCGTGCCAAGGGCTCGTAGCCCTTCCAGGAAAGGGGCATAAGCGGCATGGTGCACAAGGAAGAGGTACCGTTGCATTGGGGCAATCATAGCTTTTGTTGGTTTTGGCATTTTTTTACAATTTTCTGGGCAGCTTTGGCCAGGTTCTCCTCGTCTTCCAGGTAGCGTTCAATTTTTTGTATCGCTTCCTCATAGCCAGGGATTTGCACCTTTTCATAGAGGTTGACCTTCTGCGTGGCTTTTTTGCGGGCGTGCTCCAATTGTTCTGCCCGGAGTAAAGCGGCCCGGTGGGCGATTTCCAGCCGCGACCATTCTTGCAGCAAAAGGACCCCTTCCGGAAACCAGCCGGGGGAATGGAAAGGGCTGTATACGGGCGGCTCAAAATGCACTTCTTCAACCCAAGTGGTTGGCACCCCTGCCACTTTGCGTTTAGCTGCCTTCACTTCTCTGACCTGCACCAGGCTGAAATCAAAGCCAGCCCAGAGCCGGCCCATTTCCTCCTGCCCTTCGAGGTGCTGCTGCAGCTCGGCTTTCAGTGATTGGGCTTCTAGGCGGGCCTCTTTCACTGCTGCCCGCAGGGCTGCCTCCTTGCTCTTCAAAATGGGCAGCGCGCTCTGCCGGGCACGGAGCTTCTGCTGCAGCTCCTGCAGCGCGGTCTTGTTGTATTGGAAAGTGATGGCCATGTCTTTTTGCGTTAAGCTTCTGTCTGAGGCCAGTAGGCATCAGCCAAGGTCTGTTTAATGCCAGCTTCCGTCTGGGTGAAGTGGCGGGCAAAAAGTTTCCAAGCCGTATCGAGCATGGCTTCAGTACTGATGTTGACATCAATGGCAAGGAGCTCTTCTGCGTATTCCCGGGCAAAAGCTAGCGCCCGCTCGTCGTAGTCCGTCAGTTCAAAGCCATTTTCCAATTTGGTGCGGGCATCTGCTGCGTCCGCGTACAAGCGCACTGCGGTATTCATGACCTGCGGGTGGTCTTCGCGGGTCTTTTTGCCAATCACCAATTGTTTGAGGCGGGAAAGGCTGCGGAAAGGGTCAACTATAACTTTGCCAATCTCTGCATCCCGCCTTAGAAAGAGCTGCCCCTCTGTGATATACCCGGTGTTGTCGGGTATGGCGTGGGTGATATCACCCCCAGAGAGGGTGGTCACCGCTACGATGGTGATAGAGCCCCCATGATCGAATTGTACGGCCTTCTCGTATAGTTTGGCCAGATCGCTGTACAGAGAGCCGGGCATACTGTCCTTGGAAGGGATTTGGTCCATACGGTTGGAAACGATGCTCAGGGCGTCCGCATAGAGCGTCATGTCTGTGAGCAGGACGAGCACCTTCTCCTTTTTTTCTACGGCGAAGTACTCTGCTGCAGTCAACGCCATATCCGGTATGAGCAGGCGCTCCACCGTAGGCCCTTCAGTAGTATTGACAAAGCTGACAATGCGGTGGAGCGCGCCAGCCTGTTCGAACACCTGCCGGAAATAGAGGTAGTCGTCATTGGTCAGCCCGATACCGCCCAAGATGATGCGGTCAGCAGCGGTGCGCAGGGCCACGGTAGCCATAACAGGGTTGAACGGCTGATCGGGGTCAGCGAAAAAGGGGATTTTCTGCCCGGTCACCAGGGTGTTGTTCAGGTCTATGCCGGCAATGCCGGTGGTGATGAGCTCCGAGGGCTGTTCCCGCCTGACCGGGTTGACCGATGGCCCGCCTATTTCTCTCCATTGCCCGGGCACTTGCGGGCCGCCGTCTATTGGCTGGCCATAGGCATCAAAGAAACGGCCGGCCAGAGCATCGCTGACCTGCAGGCCCGGAGGTTTTCCCAAAAAGACGACCTCTGCATTTGTAGGTATGCCCTCTGTGCCTGTGAAAACCTGTAAGGTGATCTCATCGCCCACAATTTTCACGACCTGCGCCAGCTGGCCGTGCACTGTAGCCAGCTCTTCGTAGCCGACGCCAGTAGCCTTCACCGTGCAGGTGGCTTTGGTAATGTCCTCTATCCGGGTATATATGCGTTGGAATGCAGTGGGCATAAGGCTATGTGTTTTGAAGCAGCCTTTCGGCTAAAATGTCATCAAGGGCAGACCGGTACTTTTGGAATGCATCCGAATCGAATGGCGAATAATTCATCTGTTTGAGGTGGTTGATGAGCTGTTTGAAGTAGGGGGCGATGTCTTCGTATTGTTCGAAGTGGAGCGAGGTGCGCGCTACCTGCAAGATCAGCTCAACCAAATACTTTTGCCGTTGTAATGGCGTACGGGCGTCCACTTCGTCAAAAGCATTCTGCTGAAGGATGGCTTCGTCCACTACTTCCGCACGCCAGTACGCAAGGTGGGTGTCAAGGGCAACACCGTCATCCCCGAGGATATTGATCTGCTCAGCCGCCTCCTTGCCCCGCATCAAAAGGCTTTTCAGCTCGTTCACCTGTTGAGTCCAGCCCGGGGCAATCTGCTCATTGAGGGTCTGCTGAAGCTCCGGGTATTCCAAGTACTTGGAATAGCTCTCAATGGGGTCGATAGCCGGGTAGCGCTTGCTGTCCGCCCGCCGCTGAGAAAGGGCATAGAAGCAGCGGGCTACCTTTTTTGTGGACTCTGTCACGGGCTCCTTCAGGTTGCCCCCAGCGGGGGACACCGTGCCGATAAAGGTGATGGAGCCAGTGGCCCCGTTGTTCAGGTACACCATGCCCGCGCGGGCATAAAAGTTGGAGATGATGGCGGGCAGGTCCATGGGGAAGGCATCCGGGCCGGGCAATTCTTCCATACGGTTGGACATTTCGCGCAGCGCTTGAGCCCAGCGTGAGGTAGAGTCAGCCAGGAGCAGGACTTTAAGCCCCATAGCCCGGTAATACTCTGCAATGGCCATAGCGGTATAGACCGACGCCTCACGCGCGGCTACAGGCATATTGGAGGTGTTGGCGATGATGGTGGTGCGCTCCATCAGCTTGCGGTCTGACCAGGGGTCGTCCAATTCAGGGAATTCCACAAAGAGGTCGACTACTTCGTTGGCCCGCTCCCCACAGGCTGCCACAATGACGACATCGGCCTCGGCCTGACGGGAAATGGCTTGCTGCAGCACGGTTTTCCCACTGCCGAAAGGGCCAGGGATGAACCCAGTCCCGCCTTCTGCCATAGGGTTGAGGGTATCAATAGTGCGCACTCCGGTTTCGAGCAGCCGGAAAGGGCGGGGCTTTTCGCGGTAAGCGCGCACGGCACGTTTCACAGGGAACTTTTGCAGCATGCTGACAGCCACCTCTTGCCCTGTTTCGTCGGTCAGGGTGGCTACAGTGTCCTGTACTTTGTAAAGCCCCTCTGTAGCCAGGCTGGCGATCGTGTACTGGCCAGTTAGTTTGAAAGGGACCATGATTTTGTGGGCCAGCCCGCGCTCGTCTACATTGCCCAGCCAATCGCCAGCCCGCACTTGCTGCCCTACCTCGGCCAGCGGTTTGAACGCCCATTCCTTGTCCAAGTCCAGGGCAGAGGTGTAGTCGCCCCTCTGAAGGAATAGCCCGGTCATAGCGTGCAGGTCGTGCATCAGCCCATCATAAATCTGCGAAAGGATACCCGGGCCAAGAGTCGCTTCCAGCAAGTGCCCGGTGAAGCGGATGCCTGCGCCAGGGCGGAGCCCTCTCGTGCTTTCGAAAGCTTGCAGGTAAGCCAGGCCACCGGATATTTTGATGACCTCTGCCATGAGCTCGGCCCCTTCGTGCTCCACATAAGCTATTTCGTTTTGGGCGACCGGCCCATCGATATGGGCCAGCACCAGGTTGGAGATGATGCCGTGGACGGTGCCTTTCGTTCCAGATTGTACCGTATTCATGAGCGGAGCAGGTTTTGAGTATGTTGATGGATAAACTGGCTCACGCGGCGGCGGCCGGCTTGGGCAGTATGAGCCAGCGACTCTTCCAGCCAGTTGAGCTTCAGCCAATAGCCGAGCAGAACCGGCAGGGTAAAGTCTTCGAAGGTCAGGAGTTGGTCTAGGTATGCCCAGCGTAGGCGGAGGGCGGCCTTTTCCCGCTCATGGGCAGCAGGCTGCCGGCTGAACTCCTGCAATAGGCGCCCAAGGAAAGGATAATCTCTGCTGAGTTGCGCCTGAGATGGCAGCTCGCGCAGCAGCTCTGGGGCATCAAGGAAATACCATGCGTTTGTGCCCCCACCCCATTGGGCAAGGTTCCAGGCAGAGAGGAAGTTGCGCAGGCGATTATCGAAAGCAAGCCACTCGAGGGTGAAAGGGATGGCCTTTAAGCTTGCGTATTGATAGTACAGCTTGCTGAGCTCGTGCTGCAGCGCTGGCAGGGTAGCGCCCTGCCCTTGGAAACGGCTGTAAAACTGGTGCATGTAAATGGGCAGCCCTTCCCCTAGTTGCAGGCGCTCTTCGAATTCCAAGGGGGGGAAAACCCCATAGCTTTCCCCTTCCGGCTTGGGCTGGCCTTGCACTTTTGCCAGCAGCCCGGCATGGCTTTTGGGGTACTGCAACAATCGAAGCTGCTCGAGGTCTTGGGGCCGCAGCAACTGTGCGAGGGCTTCATCCAACGCTTGAGCGCTCATAGGCGCCTGGCTTTGGCCGGGCAGCAGCTCTGGCAGGCCAGCGACAAAAGCATAGTAGCGGTATGCAGGTAGGAAGGGCATAGGTTGCATTTATTCGCCGAATAGTAGCGCCTTAGTGTGGGGCCGCAGAAAATGGGTGAAAAAGGCATGGAAATCAGCCTCGGAAAAGGTGATGACATACTGTTCTCCGTCGGGGCCTATGCGGAACCCCGGCTTTAGCCCAGGTATAGGAGAGAGGGAAATGCCTTCTTGCAGTTGGGCTTTAGCTTTTTGGCTGAAGAATGACCAGAGCTCGGGTTCTGCTTCGGGAGAAACCTGTAGGGCAGCCCCGCCAGATTCCTGCCACCTCTCTGCTAATCGTTGTATCAGCTCTTGCAAGAAGGCTTTATCGTTGAATACCTGTTGCAGTGGGCTGGAAAAAGCTGCTGTGGCCAGCAGGCTGGCGATGTCTTCCTGTAGCGTGGCTTTTGCCTGACGGGCGGCAAGCTGCAGCTCTGCCGCTGTGTTCTCCCGGAGGCGTTCCGCTTCCAACCGGGCTTCTTGTATCAGGGCTTCTGCTTCTTTGGCCGCTCCCTGCCGGATCTGTGCCGCTTCCTTTTCGGCTTCTTCTAGAATGTTATCGGCCATAGCTTGCGCCCGGCCGACCCCCTCCTGACGGATGGTATCGATGAGCAATTGCAGTTTGTCTTCCATGGGTTGATTGCTTTTGCGAGCTTGAGCGATGCCAGGGCAGCATCCAAAAAGTTGCTTTTCAAAGGTAAGGGGCTTAGGGAAAGGCTGCGGTGATAATCGTCAGCTTATCGGGTGAGAGGTGTCACGCAGGGGCGAAGGTAAACCGGATATATATTAATAAAACTAAACCATTGTGCATTGTCCGGGATATGTTTATCTTTGAACTTGAGAAACCTACACACAAAGCAACAAGGTGTAAACCAAAATGTCTCAGGCGGTTATGCTTTTCGGGGTTCAGCTTGGCAGGCCTAGCGCTGCGCAGGGGTGTAAGCCCGGTAGGGCCGAGCGGATAGCGAGCCCCGTAGCATAGCGGCACCTGCCCGCAGGCAGGGGCAGGCCCCAAAGACGACAACTTGGTTTGCGCCCAAGCAACAGTTTGCTGGTCAAAATTAGCACAGCAGGCTTGGTTGGCAACTACCTACTCTCCTGCGTTGCAGCATTCCAGGCGCAACGCGAAAGTGTCCACATCCATAAAGCCTTTGCCCTGCAAAGGCTTGGCTTCCTATAGATCACGAGCATGTCGAGGCTATAGTAATTGGCTGGCAAACTGCACTTTTTTGTTTATGCTCCTCCCCCCAAAAACCTCATATAGCTTAGGTGAAGCTCTGGTTTTTGGCCTTGTGTCATCAAAAGAATGCCTGCGGCTAAAAGCTCAAGACCCGGACATGGTCTAAAGAACGCTGAAGAGGAACCTTCCGCTCTAGCGCTCTCGTAAATAGTTATTACCCCTTGCCCGCATAGTGCAGGCATGATAAATATTGCACAAAATAAAATCCCAGACACCGCTATGAGATGGACAACTACGCTACTGGCCCTTTTATTCCTAGGCAACGCCCTGTGCGCACAGTCTCTCCTTGTTTCCTACCCCCTCACCTCCAGTGGGGCTCCCAATCCGCCTATACTTGGCGTGGAAGCACAGCCGTTCACCGCAAACCAAACCTTCTTGGGCCTGCTGCCCACTGTCAGTTTTGGCTCAGATGGAGCAGAGAAATCTAACTGGACAACCGGGGGGGCTCCCGACGGCGGCAGCTACTTCCAGGTGGGGGTCAGCCCTAGCCCCGGTTTCAGCATCAACGTCAGCCGGCTCAATTTTAGCCACTTCCGCGATGATGTGGGCATTGGGAATTATACGGTCGCCTTTTCTTATTCCCCAGACTTCAGCGCTCCTTTCAACATCACAACCCGGACCGTTGCAGACAACGAGAATATCCAATCAGGGGATATCATCGGGCTCAATATCAATGTGAGCCCCGGGCAGACTTTGTATGTGCGCTGGTATGGTTATAATGCTGAAACGGTCAGGAATACTTGGACCATGTTTGCCAATTCCTTGGAGCTGCTCGGTACAGTGACCAGCCTGACGAACAGCAGCACGGAATCCGATATCGTCAGAGACCCAGGGTTCGATGAGCCGGACAATTTCGACTATAAGCCCTATACCGTTGCAAGCGGGCTCAGTACAGCGAATGCCTTGCAAATCGGCTCCTTCACTATACGGGACGGAGGTGCTGACGGTACAGATGCCGATTTGGACCCTACCAAGCTAACAGCCCTCACCTTAAGTGTCAACCTGCCCAATGCCATCAAAGCGTTGGCCCTTTTTGATGGCAGCTCCAATATCAGCGAGCAGGCTTTCATCCCTGCCAACGGCGAGGTCACTTTCTCTGGCCTTACCTTAGAAGCCCCAGATGAAGGCACTAAGTCCTTCGGCGTATACGCGACCTTCAATGAGCTGGGGGTGGTCGACAACGAGCAAGTACAGGTCTCGGTCCGCACCGTAAACTCCCTTGGCAATGGCGCTACCTCGGTTTACGCACTGTCCAATGGCGGAGGCGCTTTTACCTCCGTTACCGGCGACAACAATCGTATTGAGGTAATGGCTTCTGCCTTTAGGATCGTACAGCAGCCCACAAATGTGGAAGTGGGCGATGCCATTGCTCCAGCCGTGGTGGTACAAGCTACTGACAGCCATGGGCGCGATGATTTGGATTACACCGGCACTGTGACCGCTACCCCTTTGGGCGTTGCTTTTGATGGGGGCGCACAGCCCACGGCAGCAGCAGCAGGGGGTATCGCTGCTTTCTCTGCGCTCTCTTTTGCCGGCACGGCCACCGGTGCCACCCTCAATCTAACCGATGTAGGCATTGGCGCAGCGGCAGTCAGCGCGCCATTCGATGTGATCGACCTTCCGGTAGCCTATTTCAGTGAATTTACCTACCGGGAGTCCCTACTGGCTCGGCCCAACTTTTTGGAAGTTGCCCTGGAAGCCTCCCGCCTGTCAGAGCGGGGGCGGTTGAATGTTTACCTTTACAAGGGGCGGCCTTCTAATGGGGACGGTACGCTATACGGCAGCTTGAACCTGAGCACTAACTTTACAGTAGAAACAACATCGGGCGGGCTGACTTACCTCGTAGCCGGCGGCATAGACCTCGAAGCTGAAGTAGCTGGCATGGCCTTGTATTACGATAATATCCTGCTGGAGTTCATCAGCTATGGCGGCACCATCAATGCAATAGAAGGGCCTGCAGATGGCGAAAGCAGCACAAATATAGGAGTGACAGAGCCGTTGGTGCCTATTGCTACCTCCATCCAACGGACAGGCACCTGCAGCGGGGTTTGCCCTAGTGGCCTGGTATGGCAGGCAGGCGTGCCCCAGACCGAAGGCGGTCCAGAAGGCGGTGCTGCGCTCCCGGTCGAGCTCCTGTCTTTCACTGCCCGCCCTGAAGGGAAGGAAGTACTGCTGCAGTGGCGCACGGCCACTGAGCTTAATAATGATTACATGGCGGTAGAGCACAGCACAGATGGGCGCAATTTTGCAGAAATCGGCCGCAGGAGCGGTGCGGGCACAACACAAGAGCCGCAGCACTATTTCTTGGTGCATGCTCACCCCGCAGATGGGCTAAACTATTACCGCCTGCGTCAGGCCGACTTCGACGGGCAAGTCAATTATTTCCCGGTGGCCGCTGTAGAGGTTAGCCTCGAGGAGCCCCCTCAGTGGCTGGCGTTCCCTACCGTAGCCCGCGAGCGCATTCAGCTGCGCTTCACAGGCACTGCTGCTCCGGCAGCCCGTGTGAGGGTCATCTCGCCCACCGGGAAGATCCTTGCCGACGAACCGTGGTTGGGGCAAGCCGAGCTGCCCGTTGGCCACCTGCCAAAAGGGGCATACGTCGTTCAGCTGCTGAATGGAGATGCGGCAGCTTACGCTGCCCGGTTTGTCAAACAGTAAAATGGATAAACAAACGGGATGGACAAACAGCCCGGGCGCTATTGAAAGCGCCCGGGCTGTTGCATGTAAGCCGTATAGCTCGATTAAGCGCACCGCTTAGTTGGCGCTGCCCGTATTGGTGTTTTTGGGGGGCTCCCCCGCCTGAAGGCGTGGGGCGCTACGCTTCGGGGCTCGCTATCCGCTCGGCCCTGCGGGCTTGCCACCCCTTCGCATCGCTAGCCCGCCTGCGGTGCCATTGAGCTGCAAAAATCAAAAAAAACAAACAAGGATTTGTTGAGTTATCCCACAATGTTTTTATCATTGTGGACTTATTGCGTTTGTTTTGATTTCATCAACTTTTCAATACACCTAGAATTATGAGAATGACTCTCCTATTCCTATTATTTGCATCCGTCATTATGTCCTGCGATAAGGAGGAGGAAATGCAAAAAGAAGGCAACTGCCTTACCGCTGTTATAAATGGCGAGGAGTTTACAGCCGAAACCACAACAGGTACCTTTTCCATCTCTAGCGTCAATTATGAGGGGCTTGGAGTGCAGGAGACAAGGATACTGACCATATTAGGAACCATTGTAGACTTGTCGGGCGGCACGGAATCGATTACGCTATCGTTTGGCTGTACCGAATTTGACCCTGAATTGAATATCGCCAAACTTGATTCAGGCTGCGGTATGTCCATGACCTATAGCGATTTTAGCTTTAGCAACCCCAATGGCTCTATTGTGGTAGAAGCCGTAGATGGCATTGTTGATATAGAAGAGCTGACGGAAGGGAAAATCCGTGGGACCTTCTTTTTCAGCGGGGAAGACCAAGATGGGCAAACGTACAACGTGACCGATGGCTTCTTCGAAACAACCATCAATGAATAGCACTTTTCACGGCCTCTCCTAAAAGCAGTATATTCTGGATAACCTAGGATTTATACTAAGCTTAGTGAAATCTTGGGGGGTCAGGCCATGAAAGCGGGTAGCCTCTTCGGAGGCTGCCCGCTTTTACGGTCTTGGTAAGTGCCCGTGCCGGCAACACGAGATTGCCCCGGCCCAGCCTACTAGTATTATACCCGGCACAATGCAGCAGCAGCAGCCCTGAGGGTGCCTTCTGTTTTTGCGAAGCACAGCCTTATGACCTGCTCGTCTTTGCCGCTAGAATAGAAAGCGGAAACCGGTATTGCCGCTACGCCATACTCTTTTATCAGGCGGAGGGCAAATGCTGTATCCGGCTCTTTGCTGATGCTTTTATAGCTGAAGTTGCAGAAATAAGTCCCTTCACAAGGCAGGGCATCGAACCGAGAGGGCTCTAGCTGTTCCAGCAAAAGGTCGCGCTTGGCCTGATAAAAAGCAGGGAGCTGCTCATAATGCTTTGGATCCCGAAGGTAGTCGGCCAGCGCGCACTGAGTAGGCGTATGCACAGAAAAAGTGTTGTACTGATGTACCTTCCTGAACTCTGCCATGAGCTGAGGCGGCGCTATGCAGTAGCCGACTTTCCACCCAGTGGCATGAAAGGTCTTCCCAAAAGAAAAAGTCACAAAACTTCGGCTGCGCAGCCCAGGGAAGCGCAGGGCGCTTTGATGCGCTGCCCCGTCATAAATCAGGTGCTCATACACCTCATCGCTCAAAACCAGGACATCCGTCCCATCCGTAAGGGCCTGCAAAGCGAGCATATCTTCCCGCTTCAGTGTACTCCCAGTGGGGTTATGAGGGGTGTTGATGATGATCATCCGGGTAGCAGAGGTGATCAAGGATTCTACCATGCCCCAGTCTACTCGGTAGTCCGGTGCACGGAGCTCATAAATGACTGGTATGCCCCCATTTACCTCCACAGCCGGCCGGTAGCTATCGTAAGCGGGCTCGAACAATATGACTTCATCTCCCGGGCGAACGGTAGCCGCAATGGCACAATAGATGGCCTGCGTAGCGCCGGCAGTTATTGTCACCTCCTCTGCCCAGTCTACCGGCTGCCCATACGCAAGTGCAGCTTTATCTGCAAGGGCCTGCCTCAGGGCTGGCCAGCCAGGCATAGGCGCATATTGGTTGTAACCTTCCCGCATGTAGTAGCTTACACGATCGATAAGCTGGGCGTCAGGGGGGAAATTGGGGAAACCCTGTGAAAGGTTGATGGCATTGTGCTCTTGAGCCAAAGCCGACATTACAGAAAAGATGGTGGTGCCCACATCGGGCAGTTTGGAGGTCAGTAGCATAGTTCTTGGTTTTACCCCTCTGCGGCTTCCGCTGCAATGATGCGGAGCCCATCGAGGGTCAGGTTGGGGGCCACCTCATGAAAATCGCCAGAAAGGGGGTGCAGGATGGCGGAAAGCCCGCCCGTCGCGATGGCAATATACTGTCCGCCCAATTCTGCGCGTATGGCCGCAAGCATATGGCGCACCAGCCCAATATAGCCCAAGAGCACCCCGCTTTGGATGGCGCCCACCGTGTTGGTGCCCACGGCAGAGGGCGGCAGTTCCAACGGCACTTCCGGCAGCTGTGCTGTTTTCTGAAAAAGTGCGCCAATGGCAGTTTTCAGCCCTGGAGCAATGGATACCCCCAGCAACTGCCCCTCCGCATTGATAACGGTGAAGGTCAGGGCTGTGCCAAAATCCACGACGATGCAGTCTTGCCTATAGCGGTAGTAGGCTGCAACTGCATTGGCGTACAGATCAGTGCCGAGCTCATCGGGCCGGTCAATCCGCAGCTTTAGGCGAGGGTAGATTTCCGCATCTACCCAAAGGGGCGGCTTAAAGAACAAGCGGCTGCACAAGGCGGTGAAAACAGTGCGCAGATCGGGCACTACAGTGCTGATCACCACTTGCCCGACTTCAGCAGCGGAAATGCTGCGCTCCAACAGGGCATTGCTCAACTGCATATGGTAAAACACAGCGGACTCACCGTCCGACTTGGTAGGCAGCCGCCAGACCTGTTCAGGGGCTGCAGCCCCTGAAGGGTACAGGCCAAAGGTAACGTTTGAGTTGCCGATATCTATTGCCAGCATCATAGGCTGTTCTTTGCGTTGTGGCCCAAGTTAATCAACTTTAGCGTGCTGCCGGAGCAGGGTTTCCAGGTAATGCTCAGAAATGCCAAAACGGGCCTTTAGCTGGGCTATCTCTGCCATGGCCTTTTCGTTGGCTTTGCCCTTCACGCCCACGATCATCAGGTTTTTGGAGGTATGCTCAGTGGAGATGAACTCAAACACCTTTGTCTCGTAGCCATTCGCTTCCATCACCAAGGCACGGATGCCATCGGTCAGCAGCTCGGCTTGCCGCTCCAAGAGTATACCGTGTCGGAGCACCGGCTGCAGCTCCTCCGGCGGGGCCATAGCTTTGCGCACCTGCTTGTGGCAGCATGGCGCTACCACGATGATCTCCGCCCCAGCCTGCACCCCTTTCGCTATAGCAATATCAGTAGCAATATCGCAAGCGTGGAGCGCAATGAGCACATCAATGCGCTCAGGCCGGAAGTCGAAGATGTCCTGTGCCCGGAAGGAAAGGCTTTCGTATCCGGCTTTTGCCGCCAGTTCATTCCCGAAAACAACCAGGTTTTCCCTCAGCTCTATGCCCGTAATGACCGGCCGTAGCCTGCGGTTGTTCACCAAGTGGTCATACAGGGCAAAAGTCAGGTAGCCCTTCCCCGCGCCCATGTCCACTATATGAGGGTCGTTGGGCAGGCTTTTGGCTTGGCTGAGCAGTGTATCAAAAATCTCGATGTATTTATTGATCTGCCGGAACTTGCGCTGCCCATCAGCCTTGATTTTCCCAGTGGATGAGGCAATCCCCATGGCCTGTAGGTAAGGGCTGCCCTCCGCTGCTATCAGGTATTGCTTGGCTTGGTCGTGGTTTTGGGCAGGAGCCTCGTGCAGGCTGGCTTTCGCCGAAAACAGGCGCGGCTTCCGCTTGCGGTTGTACTGTAAGGTGATATCTGTATCTCGGGTGAAGAGCACCCCGTGCAGGAAATCCTGGCCGAGCCAAAGCCCAAGCATGGCTTCTGCCTCTTGCGGTGGATGGTTCTTGGTAATATCGCGGGTGGCATACCTAAGGGTAAATGAAAGGTGGGGCTCGCCTTTTAAAGTGATCAGACGGGCATAGACATTTTTAAATTCTTTATCTTCCCCTCCGGCTTTGCTCAAGGTCAGCTTAATGAAGTGGCCGTCGGCTATGCTTTGGCGGAACTGCGCCAGAAATTGTGCCTTTGGGTCCATATTGCTCTTTTTTCGGTGACGTAGCGTAAAGATATGCGCTTGGGGCGATGGTTTGCAATAATCAGCTGATGCTTCTTCTATCGGGCGTGAACCAAAATGTCGCAGGTGTTGATGCTTTTGGGGCTCTAGCCTAGCATTGGCCTAGCGCTGCGAAGGGGCGGCAGGCCTGATAAGGCCGAGCGGATAGCGAGCCCCGCAGCATAGCGGCACCTGCCATCGGGCAGGGGCAGGCCCCCTCCTTACAGTAGGGGCAGGCCTAAAAAACGACAATCTGGTTTGCGCTCCTTCTATCTGCCCGGCAAGGGGGAACAAAATAGGCCCTTTACGATTTTATACCTTGTCAAGCCTGTGCTTGGCGCTTTTCGAAAAAAAATTCCCTGCATTCAATAGCGACTCGTATGAAGAAACCAATTGTACTCCTGTTTTTCCTAGCTCTTGCATTCGGTGCTGCAGCTCAGGAAACTTTTCCCTACAACGGTGTAGAGGACCATCGTGAACGGTACTATGCACTGACCGGTGCTACGGTGCACACCGATGCCACAACGGTCATTGAAAACGCTACCCTGCTGATCCGCGATGGGCGGGTGCGCTCTGTTGTGGCTAATGGCAGCATCCCCGATGGTGCGGTAGAGGTGCCGCTCGACGGCAAGCACATCTATCCGGCCTTCGTAGACCCCTACGCAGATTATGGCATGCCTGAGCCTAAAGCCGAGGGCAAGCGCCCGGAACGGCAGCCTCAGATGCTCTCCAATAAGCCTGGAGCGTATGCTTGGAACGAAGCCCTTAAACCTGAGTTTCACGCCCACGCTCACTTTACCCCTGATGCCAAAGCTGCTAAAGCACTGCGGGAGGCTGGATTTGGCGCGGTAGCAGCCCACCGTATGGATGGCATCTCCCGTGGCACCGGCGCTGTTGTAGGCTTGGGCGACGAGCGGGCACACGAAATGATCATCACGGAAAAGGCAGGGCACTTCCTCTCTTTCCGCAAAGGGACATCCACCCAGAATTACCCCAACTCCCTCATGGGCACTATCGCACTGCTCCGGCAGACCTACTACGACAGCGAGTGGTACCAACAACAGGAAGGGCTGGAGGTCAACCTATCCCTAGAGGCCTGGGAAGAAGTACAGGGGCTGCCACAGGTCTTTGCTGTAGATGACCGCCTCGAGGCCTTGCGGGCGGCAAAGCTCGGAGGGGAGTTCGGCAAATCCTACATCCTGAAGGGTAGTGGGGATGAGTATCAGCGTATCGGAGCTATCGCCAAGCTGAACACACCTCTCATCATCCCTGTCGATTATCCGGATGCTTATGATGTAGAAGACCCCTACGATGCAGAGGTAGTTACCCTTGCTCAGCTGAA
Organism: Phaeodactylibacter luteus; assembly: GCF_007993045.1. Classification (GTDB taxonomy): domain Bacteria; phylum Bacteroidota; class Bacteroidia; order Chitinophagales; family Saprospiraceae; genus Phaeodactylibacter; species Phaeodactylibacter luteus. Next base: position 29,964 of record NZ_VOOR01000022.1, on the reverse strand, counting down.
GCACTGGGAAATGGCCCCTGCCAACGCGGCTATGCTCGCCGATGCAGGCGTTACCTTTGCTTTCACAGCCGATGGGCTGAAGAAAAAGTCGGCCTTCCTGAGCCATATCCGCAAAGCGGTAAATTATGGGCTGGACAAGACGGTAGCGCTACGGGCTATGACAGAAACCCCTGCCCGCCTGATGGGGGCTTCTGACCATATTGGCACGCTGAGCAAAGGCAAACTGGCCAACTTCATCGTTGCCAATGGTGACCTCTTTGACGAGCAGACACAGATCTACCAGACTTGGGTAAAAGGTAAGGCGTATACGCACAAAGCTGTGGCACAGATGAGCCTGACTGGCAGCTACGAGCTGATGCTCGGCAATGCCCGCTATGCTCTGGAGGTGAGCGGCACAGATGAAGCCCCAAAAGCGGCTTTGCAGATCAACGATTCTACCTCCGCCAAGGTGAAGTTCAGCCGGGATGATGCCCTGGTCACGCTTTCTTTCAACCTGCCAGAAGAAGATGGCAAAACCCGCCTTTCTGGTACGGTAAGCGGCGCTCAGTGGTCGGGCAGAGGGCAGCGCGCTTCCGGGGAGTGGGTCAGCTGGAGCGCAGCCCGTACCGGCAGCTCCGAAGAAAAGGGTGCAGCTGGAGAAGAAGACGGGGAGCAGGCAGCTGCTGCCCCTGAGATAGGGGAAGTCATCTACCCGTTTACGGCTTTTGGATGGACGGAAAAGCCTCAGCCGGGCACGTACCTCATCCAAAATGCAACGGTATGGACCAATGAGGCTGACGGTATACTTGAAGCCACAGACGTCCTCATTAAGGATGGCAAAATTGCTGGCGTTGGGAAGGGGCTGAAAGCTAAAGGAGCCACGGTAGTAGACGCTTCGGGCATGCACCTTACGCCAGGCATCATCGATGAGCATTCCCACATTGCCATCAGCCGAGGGGTGAACGAAAGCTCACAGAGCAGCACGGCGGAAGTGCGCATAGGCGATGTGGTCAACTCCGAAGACGTCAATATTTACCGTCAGCTTTCCGGTGGGGTCACTACTTCTCAGTTGCTGCATGGCTCTGCCAACCCGATAGGGGGGCAGTCTGCCCTCATCAAGCTCCGCTGGGGCTACGAGCCGGAAGATATGAAGTTTGAAGGGGCAGCCCCTTTTATCAAATTTGCCTTGGGGGAGAATGTCAAGCAGTCCAATTGGGGCGATGACTACACCATCCGCTTCCCTCAGACGCGCATGGGCGTGGAGCAGGTGTACATGGACAAGTTCACCAAAGCGGTCGCCTATGGCGAACTAAAGGAATCTGGCAAGCCCTACCGCCGAGATCTCGACCTGGAAGCGTTGCTCGAAATTGTGAACAGCGAGCGCTTCATCACTTGCCACTCCTACCGCCAAAGCGAAATCAATATGCTGATGAAGGTGGCCGAGCATTTTGGGTTCCGGGTCAATACCTTTACGCACATCCTTGAAGGTTACAAAGTAGCCGATAAGATGGCAGCGCACGGGGCTGGAGGTTCGAGCTTTGCAGATTGGTGGGCTTACAAATACGAGGTACAGGAGGCCATCCCTTACAACGGAGCGCTCATGCACGAACAGGGGGTGACCGTCGCTTTCAATTCTGATGATGCAGAAATGGCCCGCCGCCTCAATCAGGAGGCAGCTAAGGCTGTACTGTTTGGCGGCGTTTCTGAAGAGGACGCCCTAAAGTTCGTTACCCTCAACCCTGCCAAGCTGCTCCATATTGATGATAAAGTGGGCAGCATCAAAGTCGGCAAGCAGGCTGATGTAGTACTCTGGTCCGGCCACCCCCTGTCCAATTACAGCCGGGCAGAACAGACTTATATTGATGGCATCAAATTCTTCGACCGCCAAGCAGACCAGGAACTGCGCAAGCAGCTTGCAGCTGAGCGCAACCGGCTGATCCAGAAAATGTTGGACGAAAAGAAGGGGGGCGGCAAGACTCAGCCGGTGAGCAGTCAACGGCAGTACCGGCACTACCACTGCGATGATTTTGCGGATGAGGCCAAATAGCGCCTTTGAAGAGCTTGTTAGGGTTTGGCCTCCGAATGGGCGAAATCCTAACAAGCTTTAAGCCGTTGATGAGGGGTTGGCTTGGTTGCCAGGTACTGCGATCCAAAGCGGGCAGGGGGACTTCCAGGCCATGTGGCGCAGGAGCTGGCCATGAAGCCAATGCTGCAATAGGGTACGCTTTGGCAGCTGCATAGCCAGCCATTGTGCAGGCATACCTTGCATATAGGCCTGAATGCCCCCCGGTATGCTACCGGCCGGCACCACATCTGCCCAAACGCCGTTGTAGCTGCGCCGGTGTGGTGCTTGTACCCCATCTACAGACAGGCTCACAGAGAATGGCCGGACACCTGCATTCAGCCTACTGGCCACCTGCTTCAATACAGGCAGGTCTGGCACTTGCGCTGCCTCGGGGTCAACCGCCAGTGCAATTTGTGCAACAGGCGTGTAAAGGGCCCCTTCCGGTATCAGAAGGACTGGGCAAGCCGCCCTATAAATCAGTCCTGTGCTCACGCTGCCAAACAGCTGCTCGCCCAAGGAATGCTTCTGCCGGCTGCCGATGGCAATAAAATCAGCCTGATGCTGCTGTGCAGCTGCAGCAAGGGCACTTTCTGGCGGGCCTGCAAGCACCTCAACAGAAAAGGGGACCTCAGGCAGGCCTTCCCCTTCATGTGGGTAATCTGTCATCAGGCGGTTCAGCTTTTGGCGGTAGGCAGTGGCCTCCCGGGAGATCATAGCCTTATGAGCCCGCTCAGGCAGAGCGGATTCAGCCGTAGTATAGGGGTTGGCAAAAGCCAGGGTAAGCTCTAAGCCAAGAGCAGCAGCAAGCTGACGGCTATAATGTAAAGCGTGCAGGGATGCAGCCGAGAAGTCAATTCCAATCAGGAGCCTTTTCATGAAGCAGTGTTTTTGTGGTTCAGCCCTTTTACAAGGCCTGCTGTTCCCACAAAATATCAAAAAGGGCGGCAAGCGTCAAGCGAGGGCCGGCCACAGCTTTTACCGGAGCAGCATATTCTTATGCAATACCCCGAGGATAAGCGGTGCTCAATTGGTCTGCCTGCCTAAAATTCGTAATTTGCCGGCATGTTTGTCATACTGGCCTATTGCCGGCGCCCGGCCCAACAAACCCAAAAGGAAGCAGCAAGCTAATTTGTGAAAAACCTCATCCCACATTTCATTCAGGAGCAGCACCTTGGCGGCAAATCCAAAGGGCAGCTACAAGCTTATACCCTGTTTGTCGACCTATCCGGCTTTACGCCCCTGACCGAAGCCCTGATGCGGCAAGGTAGCCGTGGGGCAGAGCAGCTTACCAACGTCCTGAATGAAATTTTCGAGCCTCTTGTCAGCTTGGTCTATGCCCGGGGCGGCTTCATCCCTTACTTCGCCGGCGATGCCTTTACCGCCATATTCCCTTCAGGGCAGAGTGCCGAGAACGGGCGGGACATTGTGCAGGTAGCCCTATTGGCGAGGCATTTATTCAGTAAGCGTGCATTCCGCTTTGGCGACTTTACGATCGGTATCAAATTCGGGCTTTCATTTGGCACAGTGGAATGGGGGGTTGTCGGTGCTGGCTCCCGCAAGTCTTTTTATTTCCGGGGGCTGCCTATCGACGGCTGCGCTCAGTGCCAGACCAAGGCCGAAGACCAGGATATTGTCATTGATGAAGCCTTTTGCAAGCTCATCAAAGAAGAAGGGTTTTACCTGCGCAAACTAGAGCCGGGCTATTACAAAGTATGGGGGCTGCTGCCAGAAGGAAGCGCCACTGCACCTCAGCCGGTACAGCTGCCGGAAATCCAAAAAGAAGCCGCCTGCCAGTTTTTGCCGGAGGCGGTTGCCCAATACCAACAAGAAGGGGAGTTCCGGACGGTCGTTTCTATCTTTCTGTCCTTCCGGGGGGTGGCGACTCATGCGCTGCTCGATCAGTTCGCTACTGTTGTGCTGGAGGATATGCACAATTTTTCCGGCTATTTCAAAGAGGTAGATTTTGGGGACAAAGGCGGGGTGATGGTTGGTTTCTTCGGCGCTCCTGTTTCCTTTGAGAACAACAATGACCGCGCTCTGGAGTTTATTTTCAGTGTGCAGGAGAACCTCCGCCGGCTTCAGGCAGAGACGCCGCTGGAGTTCCGGATCGGGGTCACTACGGGCACGGCTTATACGGGTATTGTAGGCGGGAAAGAGCGCTGCCAGTACGCAGCCGTCGGCAACCGGGTCAACCTTGCAGCCCGGCTTATGACCTACGCTGGCTGGGGCGAAGTGCTTGTGGACAGCGAAATACAGAAAAACCAGCATTTCCTCTTTCAGCACCGTGGCGACATCCACTACAAGGGCATCAAAGGCAAAGTGCCGACCTACAAGCTCATGGGGCGCAACTATGAAGCCCGCCCGGCCTATGTCAGCAAAATGGTAGGGCGGCAGCATGAGTTCAACTACCTGCTAGAGTTCATCAAGCCGCTGTTCGAGGAGGAGCCGGCCGGCGTCGCCTACGTTTACGGGGAAGCTGGCGTGGGGAAAAGCCGCCTGCTGCACGAGCTACGGCAAGTGCTGCTTAGTCAGGATCTGCTGCAATGGCATACCTGCCAAGCTGATCAGATACTTCGCAAGCCTTTTAATCCTTTTCTCTATTTCCTCAGGAATTACTTTGGGCAGTCGCCCGAAAGCTCTTCCCTTTCCAATATTGAAAATTTCGAATCGCGTTATGCTCAGCTGCTGGATGACCTCAGCCGGGCCAAGCGGGTGGAAGCGCGCAATGCTCAACGGGAGCTTGTGCGGACTAAAACGGTGCTCGCGGCTCTGATTGGGCTCAACCTCAAGGATTCTATTTGGGATCTGCTTGACGCAAAAGGGCGATACCAGAACACCATCTCGGCCATCATCAATCTGATAGTGGCAGAATCGATCATCCGGCCGGTGGTGCTGGAAATAGAAGACGCTCATTGGATGGACGAGAACAGCCGGGAGCTGCTCGCTGAGTTTGCCCGGCAAATGCCCCGCTTTCCGTTTGCCCTCATCATGACCTCCCGCTATCTCGACGACGGGACCAAGCCTCAGCTCCTGCCAGATGAACAGATCCGGCAGCTCGGCCTGCCCGTAAGAGAGACTGATCTCAATACCCTGCAGCCCGAAGCCGTTAAAGAATTTGCTGAGCTCAGGCTTGGAGGCCCTATCCATCAAGATTTCATGGAGCTCCTCCTACGGGCATCCAATAGCAACCCTTTCTACCTTGAACAGATCCTCGAATACTTTACAGAACGGGAATTGGTGGAAAAAGAAGATGGCCAATGGACGATACACGATAAAGACATTAAGCTTTCCAACTCCATTAACGCCATTCTGACGGCACGTATCGATCGCCTTTCCAGCCTTGTCAAGGAGACGGTCAAGGCTGCTGCGGTCATTGGCAGGGAGTTTGATATCCCTATCCTGTCTGAGGTCATGAAGACACAGGAAGGCTTTTCGCATACCAACAGCAATGCCCCCACCCTTTTGCGGGAGCAAGTCAAACGGGCTGAGCAAGGGCAGATCTGGCATGCCATGAATGAGCTGCGCTATATCTTCCGCCATGCCTTGTTGCGGGAAGCGGTATACGGTATGCAATTGCGCACCCGCTTGGAACAATTGCATGGGCTCATCGCGGAAGCCATAGAGCGCTTGTACCACGATCAGATAGAGGAGCGCTATGCGGATCTGGCCTTTCATTACGAGCAGGCCAATATTTATGACAAAACCTGTGAGTACCTACAGAAAGCCGCGGATTATGCCCGGAGCAACTATCAGAACCAACAGGCGCTGGATTATTACGAGAAGCTGTTGTCCAAACTCGGCAACCGCCGGGAGACTGCAGACCAGATACAGGCCTACCTCAGCAAAGGCAGGGTGCTAGAGCTGATTGGAGATTGGGAAGCTTGTCAAAAGGCGTATGAAGAAGCTCTGGATCAGGCCAAAAAGTCTAGGGATGTCCTGTTGCTCGGGCAGGCCAACAACCACCTCGGGCGCCTTCTGATGCTCAAGGGCGGCTATTCGCAGGCGCTGAGCTACCTGCATACAGCTGCCGGGCTTTTCGAATCGGTAGACGACCGCCTGGGCATCGCCAAAGCCTACGGCAGTTTGGGGGAGGTCTTTTTCCGCCAAGGGAAGTATGACGAAGCTAAGGGGTACTTTGAGCGCAGCCTCTCTATTGATTTGAGCGGGGCTGACCCTACAGGCAGTGCCCAAGTAGCTGCCAACCTTGGCCTTACCCACATGAACCAAGGAAATTATGATGCCGGCATTGCCTGCCAACGAGAACAGCTGAGCATCAGCGAAAGGTACAACGATAAGCAGGGCATGGCCAACCTCTATACCAACCTCGGCATCGTTTATTTTGAAAAAGGAGACTATGATGAAGCCTTGGAGAGCTACCAGAAAGGGCTTGCCCTAAGTGAAGAATTGGGCAATAAGCAGCTGACTTCTATTGCCATAGGCTGTATCGGCAGCGTGTACGAACGGCAGGGCGACTACCTGCGCGCGATGGAAAATTTTCAGGAGGACCTTGAGCTGTGCGAAGAGCTTGGTGACAAACAGGGCACAGCTATTGCACTGGGCCTCATCGGCGAGCTGTACAGCATAGAGGGGCACTTTCCCAAAGCCATAGAATACCTGCAGAAAAACCTTATGCTGTGCGAGGAGCTCGGTTACCAGAAAGGGATTGCCAAAGCGCTCAACACCCTGGGAGATGTTTTCTATTTCACTGAGGATTACAATCGGTCTCTAGATTTTTATGACCGGGCTATTGTGGTCACCCGCATCATCAACAACCGCCTTGTGTTGGGCGCTAGCCTGGCAGAGAAAGGGATGGTCCTGCTGGCTATTGGCGACTTGAAGGCCTTGGAGCCGGTAGTAGAGGAGGCGGCACAGATCGCTGAGGCTCTGGGCAACCCCGATCTTATTTTTGAAGCCCAGATTTTGCGGGCGCGCCAGGCATTGGCTTTGGGGCAGAACGAAAAAGCATTCGGGCTTTTACAGGAGTTGCTGCGCACGGCCGAAGGTACCGACCAAGAAGCCGCAATTTACTATGAGCTGTGGCGGCTCCACCCCAATGATACTGCCTACCGGGAAGCTGCAACGCAGCGGTACCGGGAGCTTTATGCTTCTACTCCTAAGTATTTGTTCAAAACACGGCTGCAGTCCCTGGACGTTTAGGCCCGCCACTTTTCGAATAGGGTGATGACACCAAACATCATCAGGAAGCCATAGACGGCGTCATCCAGGGGCACAGAGGTAATGCGTATGCCCAGGTACTCTTCTGGGTTGTATACCACGACGGGCTGCTCGGTATATCCGCCGGTAAGTACTCCATTGACAATGAGGAAGGGGATTAGCGCTACGAGGTAAGATAAATAAAAACGGCTGCGGTAGGGCACATCCAAAAAGCGCCAGTGGTAGAGGGTAAAACCTCCGGTGAGCAGAAAGGTAGTGCTGGTGTACAGCTGCCCCCAATGCAACAGCCCGACTAGGAAAAAGCCAAAGCCCATCATTGGAGTCAACACCTTCTCGGCCCGCCCCAGTAAGTCTGGCTTGACATAGAAATTGAGGCATTCATAGATGAAAGCGCAGGCAAAAGGTACCGTGAAAAAGAACAGCCATTCTTCAACCGGCAGCCCGAGCAGGTGCCAGCCTGCAAGGTAGCGCTCGTTGAAGCCCCATACCCCCTGTGCGGTGAAAAAGACATCCCAGCCAATAAAAATTGCCGCTACCACAATAATTGCGGGGAAAAGGGCGCCCCATTTTTTGTAGTAGTGTACGTTGCGGTCGAAGCTCAACAGTAATACCGGCAGAAAAGTAAGAATATGAAGATAAAAGTAAGCCCAGCGGCGCTCTAGCCACTCATACTGCTGCACCACAGGCACCTCAAAAAGCAGGTTGCCGGGCAGGACCACATCGGTAAGCCACTGAGCGCCTACCAACAAGACCGGCAAAAGGGCTGCCGCCAAGCGGGAAGCCCGGGAAAAAGAGCGTTTGTAGGTTAGCGCGTTAGCAGGCATAGGCTATACGGTATTGAATAGCAGCTCCTGTTTGCAGGCTGCTATCGGCTGATTATCAGCTGTATTTCGGGGCTTATCGCTTTAGAGCAGGTTCAGGCTGTTGCGCAGAGCAGAACTGAACAGCAGCACCGCTTTCCTACGGTTGGGCACTCGGATACGCTCCTGTGTAACCCGGTCGGCTGGTGCAGACCGTATCTTTTTGAACAGGTTGATATAATAAATGTAAGCCAGGTAAACCCCAAACCGGGCACCCTGCGGCAACTGAATAATGCCTAAGTAAGCGTCGTCGAAATCTTTTTTGATGTCCGCTTCGATCGCTATTTTATCTTCATTTGAAAAGCGGTTGAAATCGACACCGGGGAAGTAAACCCGGCCCCTTTCATCAAAGTCGCTTTTCATATCCCTCAGGAAATTGATTTTCTGGAAAGCAGAGCCCAAGCTACAGGCCGGAGCTTTCAGGCGCTCGTACATTTCATTGTCCCCTTCACAGAAAACGCGCAGGCACATGAGCCCTACGACTTCGGCAGAGCCATAGATGTACTGCTTGTAGAGGCTATCGTGATAGCGGTCGAAGTGGAGGTCCATTTCCATGCTGTCCAGAAAAGCATCGATCAGCTCCCGCTCGATTTGATAGTGGTGTACCGTCTCTTGGAAAGCGTGCAGTACCGGGTTGAGGCTGATGCGTTCGGAAATGGCCCGGTAGGTATCCTCCCGGAACCGTTCCAACAGCTGCTGTTTGGGGTGGTCATGGAAAGTATCGACAATCTCATCCGCGAAACGCACAAAGCCATATACGGCGTAGATAGGGGCGCGGAAGCGCTTATCAAATACGCTGATCCCCATAGAAAAGGAAGTGCTGTAGCGTTTGGTGATGTGCCTGCTGCACTCCTGGCAGACCTCGTTATACAGTTCCATCATAGCATTATCAGTTGCAACAGCTGTTGTGGTGTCGCCCCGCGCTGCCCTGCCCAATTGCCAGCGGGCAGGATAGGCGGCTGCGTGCACCGCTGTTAAGGTTTCATCGCTTTAAATATTTCATTGGCGACCACCCCACCTGAGATTAGGGAAGGGGGCACGCCAGGCCCAGGCGTAGTGAGCTGCCCAGTATAGTAAAGGTTGCTCACCTTTTTGCTTTTTAGCTTGGGCTTCAAGAATGCCGTCTGCAGCAGCGTATTCGCCAGCCCGTAGGCATTGCCCTTGTAAGCGTGGTAGTCCTGCTCGAAATCCCGGTGGGCGAAACCACGTTTGTAGACGATATGGTTACGTATATTTTGGCCAGTCAGATTTTCTAAGCGGCTCATTACGACATTAAAATACTCCTCCCGCTTTGCCTCGGTATCTTCCAGCCCGGGGGCCAGCGGAATGAGGATGAAAAGGTTTTCCATGCCTTCAGGTGCCACGCTCGGGTCGGTTACAGAAGGGGCGCATACGTAAAAAAGAGGATCGGACGGCCACTTGGGGTTGTCGTAGATCTCTACAGCGTGCTTCTTGAAATCTGCGTCAAAATAAAGGTTGTGGTGGTGCAAGCCCTCAATTTTTTTGTCCACCCCTAAATAGAACAACAAAGAAGAAGGCGCCATCGTGCGTTTGTCCCAGTATTGCTCGGAGTACATACGGTGCTCGGGCTGCAGCAGGCGCTGCTCTACGTGGTGGTAGTCTGCCCCGCCAACTACGATATCAGCGGCATATTCCCCATGCTGTGTGATGACTTTGGTAGCATGCCCGTTGGGCACATAAATTTGCTGTACCTCCTCATTGAGCCGGATTTCTACGCCCAGCTCTTTGGCTAGGCTGACCATGCCTTCCACTATTTTGTGCATACCACCCATAGGGTACCAAGTGCCGAGGGCCATGTCGGCATAATTCATCATACTGTAGAGGGCAGGGGTGTTTTCCGGTGTTGCGCCGAGGAAGAGCACAGGGAATTCAAGCAGCTGTATGAGCTGCTCATGCTTGAACAGCTTGCGGATATGGCGAGAAATCGAAGTGAACATCTGCAGGCGGAAGAGGCTCATCAGGATGCGTACATCGGCAAACTCCATGATAGAGTGGGCAGGTTTCTGGACAAACTCGTTCATCCCCACCTCATATTTGTACTGTGCCTCTTTCAGGAATTGACGCAGCTTGGCGCTGCTGCCCGGCTCATAACGCTCGAACATGGCTTCCAGCTTCTGCATATCCGCAGGGACCTCCATGGTATCCCCTTCGCCAAAAACAACAGCATAGGAAGGGTCTAACCGCTTGAGCTCATAATAGTCCGAAGGCTTTTTGCCAAACTGCGCGAAGTACTGCTCGAAAACATCGGGCATCCAATACCAGCTTGGCCCCATATCGAACATAAACCCTTCGTGCTCGAACTTGCGGGCCCGGCCGCCAGGGATGCTGTTCTTTTCGAGTATAGTGACCTCATACCCTTTCTGGGCAAGGTGGCTGGCAGCAGAGAGACCGGCAAAGCCGGAGCCTATAACGATAACTTTCTTAGACAAGGCGCTTCCGTTTTGTTGAAACAAGGAAGAAACAGCGCCTTTTATCTTTTGTTTAAGAATTTTGACATTATGTTGACTGAGTTCAAGCCGGCTGCCTATCAACAAAAAAGGTGCTCCAGGACCTGCCCGAAGCACCTTTTATGCAGCAAAGCTCATTGCCTACTGCTTGGGCCAAGCGTTGTACCCGCCCTTGAGGTCGATGATCTCTTTAAATCCCGCTGCCTTTAGTTTTGCGGTGGCTTTGGCACTGCGGTTGCCCGAACGGCAGTAGAGCATCAGGGGCTTTTCTTTGTCAAAAGCAGCTGCTGTGCGCTCCACAAAATCAGCATCGAAAAAATTGATAAGTGTAGCCCCCTCAATATGGCCAGCGCCGTACTCCTCGGGAGTGCGCACATCGAGCAGCTGCACCTCCCCCAATGCAGCCATCTTGGCTTTGTAAGCCTCTGCCTCTAGTACAGCAGTGCCATCAGACTGGCCCGGGGCCGGCTGGCTTTGGCAGGAAGTAAGCGCGCTGACAGACAGCAAGAGGAAAAACAATAGCTTTTTCATGTGTTTACGGTTTTTGTACAAAGCTAAAGGCTCTGTAGGCTTTGTTCTGTAACACCCATCACGCGGCTCCTATTCCGGTACGTTGTTCGGGTTGAGCAAGTCGTAGAACTGATCCAGCTTAGGCAGGATGATGATGCGGGTGCGGCGGTTCATCGCGCGCCCTTCTGCAGTGGCATTATCGGCCAGGGTGTTGTACTCGCCACGCCCTGCTGCGATCAGGCGGTTGGGGTCGATATTATGATTGACCTGCAAGGCCCGTACCACCGAGGTTGCCCGCTTCACACTGAGGTCCCAGTTGTCTTTGATGCAAGCCGTGTTGATGGGCTGATTATCGGTGTAGCCTTCCACCATGACTTCCAGGCCCGGGCGCGATTTGATGATCTTGGCGATTTTGCCCAACACCTCATCTGCACGGGAAGTGATTTCTGCGCTGCCGCTCTTGTACAGCATCTTGTCAGAAAGATTGACAAAAACGACGGTCTTGTCCACTTTGACCTCCACGTCCTCATCTTCTATCCCATCGCTCAGCACCCCTTTGAGATTGACGGCCAAGGCGAGGTTGATAGAGTCGGCCCGGGTCTTGGCCGCCTGCAGCATTTGGATGTACTTATCCTTGTTCTGAAGTTGAGAAAGGGTCTCCTTGATGTTGTCGCTGGCAGACTGGGAAAGGGTGGTGAGGTCGTCTACCTGATTGAGCTGTGCATCGCGCTGCGTGCGCAGGTCAGCTATGAGGTCTTTCAGGTCGTTGACCTGTTCTTCACGGATTTGTAGGCTGCTCTCTGCAGATTGCACCCGGCTGCGCAGCTGCCGTTTTTCATCTTCGCAGGCAGAAAGGCGGTTCATATAGTCATTGAGGCTTTCCCCCATCCGCCCCAAGTCTTTATTGGCAGCATCGAGCTCGGTTTGCAGAGCTATGAATTCCTTTTTGCTCACGCAGGATGGCAGTAGGAAAATCGCAGCCATTAGGAGCAGGCTTAAACTTAAGCGGTGTGTCATAGTCGGTTTTTTTTCAAAAATAACGGAATATTATGAGAAAGTACAAGCCTTGGAAAGCTAAGCCCGGCGGTAAACTATCGGGCGGGCATGCTGTTTCCCCTTGGGAGGCAGAGCTCCCGCTCGAGCAAGGGCAAACCTTGACTTGCACTGCCTTCATGTTTTGAACAGGCCTCGCTCTGTGTAGGTTCTTGACAGGGGAGCCTGGCCTTTTTTTCTTCGTCCGTTGCCGAATGCGCCACAGGTGTGTTTCGGCTTTCAATCGTTTCAGCACTTTGGAAAACAACCTTGACCGCCTGCAGGACCTTTACCGGGAAGACCCCCGGATCGCTACGCTCAATCAATTCCTTGCCCAGGAAGGGCAGCCGAGCAGGGTGCTCCTCAGCGGGCTCATTGGCGCACAGACTGCTTTTGTGCTTACCGCCAGCTATCAAAACGAGCCCCGAAACCATCTTTTTATTGCCAACGACAAAGAAGAGGCGGCTTACCTGCAGAACAACCTTTCCAACCTGATGCACGGAAAAGCCATTGGCTTTTTCCCAGACTCCTTCAAGCGGCCCATGCACTTTGAGGAGCTCAACAATACCAACGTGCTGCAACGCACAGAGACCATCAACAAGCTGGTCAATGCCAGAGCAGGAGGCGAGATTGTCGTGACTTACCCCGAAGCCCTATTTGAGCAGGTCGTTTCCCCACAAGTGCTCAACGAAAGGCGGATTGCGATCGTCAAAGGGGAAGAGTTGGACGTCGACTTCCTGATTGAAGTACTCGTAGAGTACGGCTTTGCCCGGGAGGACTTCGTTTACGAGCCGGGGCAGTTTTCCATCCGGGGCGGCATCATCGATATTTTCTCTTTCGGCAATGAGTACCCTTACCGGATAGAGCTGTTCGATGAAGAAGTGGAAAGCATACGGACCTTCAACCCCACTACTCAGCTATCGGTCAGCAACATTGGCACAGTCACCATCATCCCCAATATCAATACCCGCTTTTCACAGGAGCAGAAGGTATCTATGTTGCGCATTTTGCAGCCGGGCTCGGTGGTGTGGGCCCGCGATCTCCAAGTGGTCATCGATAAACTTACCCAGTGCTTCGAAAAGGCAGAAGAGTTTGCCAAAGGCATTGCGCTGCTCGAAGAAGAGGAGCTGAAAGAGATCTTCCGCGACCGGGCCTTCATCAGGCCTAACGAGATCATTGAGGATATTGCGGCTTTCCCCATTATTGGCCTTTCTGAGCTGGCACAGCCAATATCCTTTGATGAGCGGGTCGTATTTGCCGCACGGCCACAGCCTAGCTTCAACAAAAACTTTAACCTCCTCATCAGCAACCTCAACGAAAATACAGAGGCGGGGCTGGAGAATTATCTCTTTGCTGAAAACCCCAAGCAGATCGAGCGTTTCTATGCTATCTTCGAAGACCTCGAGGCACACGTCCGCTTCCACCCTATCCCCAAATCTGTGGACCAAGGCTTTATCGACCTTGACCTAAAGGTAGCCTGCTATACCGATCATCAAGTTTTCCAGCGCTTCCACCGCTACAAGCTCAGGCGTGGTTTTACCCGCGATCAGGCGCTCAACCTCCGGATGCTGCGCGAGCTTCAGCCCGGCGACTACGTTACCCACATCGATCACGGCGTAGGCAAATATTCTGGCCTGCAGAAAATTGACATCAACGGGCATGTGCAGGAATCCGTCCGGCTGATTTACAAAAACAATGACATCCTTTACGTCAGCATCAATTCCCTGCACAAGATTTCCAAATTCGTAGGCAAAGATGGCACCGCCCCCAAAGTGGATAAGCTGGGCTCCGACGCCTGGAAGAACCTCAAGCGCCGCACCAAAAAGAAAGTCAAGGACATTGCCGGCGAACTGATCAAGCTGTACGCAAAACGCAAGGCCGCCCCGGGCGTAGCTTTCCCGGCCGATGGCTACCTACAGAACGAGCTGGAAGCCTCTTTCATCTATGAAGATACCCCCGATCAGCTCAAAGCTACCAATGAGATGAAAGAGGATATGATGAAGAGCTACCCTATGGACCGCCTCATTTGTGGGGATGTAGGATTTGGGAAAACAGAAGTGGCCATACGGGGGGCATTCAAAGCTGTAGTAGGGGGCAAACAAGTTGCAGTGCTCGTCCCTACTACTATCCTTGCTCTGCAGCACTACCGGACATTCAAGGAGCGGCTCGCCGATTTTGGCGTCAGCGTAGATTACATCAACCGCTTCCGCAGTACCAAGGAGAAAAATGAAATTTTCCAGCGCCTCAAGTCCGGAGAGCTTGATATGGTCATTGGCACACATGCCATCCTCAACAAAAAGATAGGCTTTAAGGACCTCGGGCTGCTCATCATCGACGAGGAGCAAAAGTTTGGGGTGGCCGCCAAGGAAAAGCTCCGCAACATCAAAGTCAATGTGGATACCCTGACCCTCACGGCCACGCCCATACCCCGCACCTTGCAGTTTTCTCTTATGGCCGCCCGCGACCTGTCTATCATCCGTACGCCGCCGCCCAACCGGCAGCCTATACATACCGAAGTGCGCATTTTCAACGAGGAGGTGGTGAAGGAAGCCATTTACTACGAAGTGAACCGGGGCGGGCAGGTCTTCTTCGTCCACAACCGGGTCAAAACGCTGCCTGATGTCACAGCTATGATCCGGCGGATGTGCCCGGACGTGGAAATCGGCAGCGCTCACGGGCAGATGGACCCCAAAGAGCTCGAAAAAACGCTCATCCACTTCATTGATGGCCGCTTTGATGTACTGGTCTGCACCAATATCATCGAAACGGGCCTCGATATCCCCAATGCCAATACTATGATGATCAATAACGCTAATCAGTTTGGTATGAGCGATCTGCATCAGCTCCGGGGGCGAGTGGGGCGGTCCAATCAAAAAGCCTTTTGCTACCTCTTTAGCCCACCTATGTCTACCCTGACCTCAGAAGCCCGCAAGCGGCTTAAGACGCTGGAGGAGTTCTCCGACCTCGGCAGCGGGTTCGATATTGCTATGCGCGACCTCGATATCCGGGGAGCGGGCAACCTCTTGGGCGGGGAACAAAGCGGCTTTATCTCTGACATTGGCTACGAGACTTACCAGAAAATCTTGGAAGAAGCCATACAGGAGCTCAAAGAGAATGAATTCAAGGACTTGTTCAAAGAAGAGCTCGACCAAAAGCGGGAATACGTGCGTGAAGTGCAGATTGACACCGACGCCGAGATGCTCATCCCCGATGAATACGTCAGCAGTATTCAGGAGCGCCTGAACTTGTACACCGAGCTGGACAGCATAGCTGACGAAGCGGCGTTACAGGCTTTTGAGCAGAGCCTGCGCGACCGGTTTGGGCGCATCCCCGCCCCGGTGTTCGAGCTTTTCAATGGGCTCCGCCTGCGCTGGGTGTGCAAACGCCTGGGCTTCGAGCGGGTCATCCTCAAGAACGGCAAGCTGCGCTGCTATTTTGTAGAAAACCCACAGTCGATGTTTTATGAAAGCGAGCAGTTTCAGCGTACCCTGAAGTTCGTACAGCAGGAAGGCGCTAGGCGCGGGCTCAGCTTTAAGAAATCGACCCGCCACTTTATGCTGATCAAAGATGGGGTGCGGGGCCTGCAGGAAGCCCTGCGCGTCTTGGGCAAAATAGACGAAAAAGTAGCACAGCAGACAGCACCTGCCGGGGCACAGTAGCGCCTGGCCCGGTGTTGTGGCAAAGCTACAGGGCTAGTGGACTGAGCCGTAAATTTTTGACCATTAAAGGCCACATACCAAAGAAGGCTTAAGCGTGGGAATACTACCAAAGCCCAGGCATCTGGCCAAATGGAGGTCAGGCTGTAGGGGCACTTTCCCGCTGCTTCGGCTTTTGGGGCGCTCGGTGCCCAAGCGTTTCCCGCTGCGCTACAGAGTACAGCTCAAAAAACCACGCGGCTGCGCCCAAGAATACGATATGGCCGAAAATCCCAAGGTAGCCAGCAATGGTCAGCAGGAGCCAAATGGCGGCGACAGCACCGCCCATGAAGGTGAAAATCGCTTGGTAAAGTGTGGTGTGGGTACGCATGGCAATTGTTTTTTGATGACAACCATAAGGTACCCTACCTTCAGCCTTAAAACCATGACATCGCGCAACAGCGCCGCTGATGCTTGTCACTGCTGCTACCTGCCCATGTGGACGAGCAGTACGGAAATATCTGCCGGAGAGACCCCGCTTATCCGGCTGGCCTGCCCCACCGTTGCTGGCCGGGCAGCAGTGAGCTTTTCCCGGGCTTCCTTAGACAGGGCGGTCAGCTCGTGGTAGTCAAATTGGTCAGACAGACGGACATTCTCCAAGCGGTTCATTTTATCAGCCCGCTCCCTTTCCCGCTCGATATAGCCCTCGTACTTCATGTCGATTTCAGCCAGCTCGATAAATTCCTGTTCGTAGTTGCCCAAGAATTGATTGAGCTCTGGCAATACCTGCCGGAGGCTTTGGAGGTCTACATGCGGCCGTATAAGGACACTGTGCAGTTTCACCTTTTGCGTTAGCTCTTGAGAGCCAATGCCCGTAAGGTAACGGTTCACCTGCCCGGGCTCTACACTGGCTTTCCGTACAAACCGGCCAATCTCCTCTGCCGCCTCCTGCTTGGCAGCTACGCGCTGCATACGCTCCTGCAGCCCCTGCATCCCTAGCTGATTGGCGAGGGGGGTCAGGCGCAAGTCCGCATTATCCTGCCGCAGCAAGATGCGGTACTCAGCCCGGGAAGTGAACATGCGGTAAGGCTCCTTGGTGCCTTTATTGACGAGGTCATCAATCAGGACACCGATATACGCATCGCTGCGGCGAAGCACAAAAGGCGCTTCCTCCCGTATGGCGAGGTGGGCATTGATGCCCGCCATGAGCCCTTGGCAGCCCGCTTCCTCGTACCCGGTAGTGCCGTTGATCTGCCCGGCAAAAAACAAATTGCTGACAAGCTTGGTCTCCAAGGTCAGCTTCAATTGCGTGGGCGGGAAAAAGTCGTACTCAATGGCATATCCTGGCCGGAACATCTTTGCATTTTCAAAGCCCTCTATCTTGCGCAAGGCCTTGAACTGCACGTCCTCGGGCAGGGAAGAGGAGAAACCGTTGACGTAAATCTCGCAGGTGTTCCAACCCTCCGGCTCAACAAACAGCTGATGCCGGTCGCGGTCGGCAAAGCGCTCGATCTTATCTTCTATGGAAGGGCAGTAACGCGGCCCCAGCCCTTGTATGCGGCCATTGAACATAGGCGAGCGGTCGAAGCCCTCTCTCAGGGTATCGTGCACTTCCTGAGAAGTGTAAGCGATATGGCAGGGGAGCTGCCTGGCCAGGCGCGGGGTATCCGTATAGGAAAACTTGCCCGGCTCCTCGTCCCCCGGCTGTGTCTCGAGGGCATCCCAATTGATGCTGCGCCCATCGATACGGGGCGGGGTGCCAGTCTTCATGCGGCCAGCTTCGAAGCCCAGCTCTTTGAGCTGCTCAGTAATCCCTTTCGCCGCCCGTTCTCCGGCCCGGCCGCCCCCAAATTGTTTCTCACCGATGTGGATGATACCGTTTAGAAAGGTGCCATTGGTCAGTATGACAGCCCGGCTCTGTATTTCCAGCCCGAGGCTAGTGTACACGCCGCAAGCCCTCCCGCCTTTGACGATAACGCCAGTCACCATCTCCTGCCAGAAGTCGATATTGGGGTGGGCTTCGAGCATTTCCCGCCACTTGGCAGCAAACAGCATGCGGTCGCTCTGCGCGCGCGGGCTCCACATAGCCGGCCCTTTGGAGCGGTTGAGCATACGGAACTGTACAGCAGTATGGTCTGTGATGATGCCCGAGTAGCCGCCCAAAGCATCGATCTCTCGCACAATCTGCCCTTTGGCGACACCCCCCATAGCGGGGTTGCAGGACATCTGCGCTATGGTGTTCATGTTCATGGTAGCGAGCAATACTTTGGAGCCCATATTGGCCGCAGCTACTGCTGCTTCACAACCGGAATGGCCGGCACCGACTACTATGACATCGTATGTTGGGAACATGCTGTTATCTGTTGTGTTTTGGACCTGCAAAAGTACAGTATTTGACTGGTAATCAACAGTAGGGCCGTGCTTTTCGTTCGGCCTTGTCCTCAAAATGCCCAGCCGCAAACCAGATGGCCTTTTCTTTGTGCCTGCCCCTGCCGCAAGGATGAGGGGCCTACCCCTGCTTGAGGGCAGGGGTCGCTATGCTACGGGGCTCGCTGCCCGCTCGGCCCTATCGGGCTGCCACCCCTTCGCAGCGCTAGTCCGGTGCCACCTTGAAGCCAAAGCCTGCTATATTTTAGTTTGCGCCTAGCCCCGACCCTCTGATTTGTCCTTCGGCAGACTACCCACGGGGTTGAAAGATAGCCCTGAGCTCCTTAAATTAAGGCTGTATTTGTTACCCTTTGCCGTAAGGCTAAACCCCAATGACCATGATGAGAATACTCCCTATCGCTTGTTGGCCTGCTATAGCCGTGTTTTGCCTTCTCCCTTCTGCCACTGCCTTCTGCCAATCCCCCAGCAATGGAGGCTTCAATAATGTTGAGAGCCGCCCGTGCCCTTACCATGCAGAGACGGAAGTACGCTGGCCTGTTGACTGGGCTATTTACCAGACGACAAATGGGCTGTGGGACGGCCCCATCGACAGCAGCCGGTGCATTTCGGTGGAAGGGGGCGGGTTCAACCCTGTCATCCCCTTATCGCAGGTAGATCCTGGCTTGCCCCTTTTTATCCGCAGCACCAATATTAACAGCAGCGCCCTTCAGCCCAACTTTACCTACCTGGCCACTTCCAGCGTGCAGCCTGCTACAGGCGCTATACTACAAACGGGCAACGATTGTGCAGGGGAGCTCTGCAGTGGCATCAAAACCATTGTCAATATACCGGCGGAGGAACCTGGGGAGCGGGCAGCGCGGGCCTACTCTGGCAGTCTGGACAGCGATCCGGTGTTTGCTTATATAGAGGCCTGTATCACCACGGAGCGCTTCGAATCACAGTTTCTGGAAGAATTCATCATCAAGTTCACCTTTGAGCCTGGGGCAGATCTTGCCGGTGAAGACATCAGCCTGTTTTACAGTGGAGTAGAGCCGCCTTGGGGCGGAGTGGACACTTTTTCCACCATTGTCTTCCCCGAGTGGACGAATACGGGCACCGTTCACGAAGGGCATATCATCGATGTCATCCCCCCGCAGAGCTTTGGGGCGGTTTACCTCGGGCTGTACGCCGATACCACCTACCCCGGGCCACAAGCCATCAGCTATATAGAGGCCTTCCCTGAAGAGGAGGCCCCTTTGCCTCAGGTGCTCAACCTAGTCACAGATGACTTTGCCTCCCTTTATTTTCAGCCCTTTACGCAGCTCCGCGGCGGGCTGGCCGCTGGCAGCGACTCTCTACGGCATGAGGTGAACATCATCAGCAACGGGGCCAGCTACTGCATTGGGAGCATTATAGATTTGGTATTTGACGGTACGGTCAACTTTGTGTACCAAGGCGGGCAGCTGAATTTTAATGGCCCTACCTCCTGCCTGATGTTCCTCAACGGTTCTGAGCTGAGGGTTGGCGATGGGCAGTCCCTGCATTACGGTTCAGATGGGGAGGGGATATTGGGCCTTGGCCTGGGCAGTTGGCTGGTGTTGGGCAAAGGCAGCCGCATGGAGGTCAACAACCGGGTAGTGCTATGGAACCACGAACTGAGCCCCGGCAATCAGGCCTACGTTGCGCTCGGGCCTGGGCAGGAGCTTGTCTTTGGCCCTCGGAGCAGCCTGGAGCGCATAGGGTTTACTGAAGAAGGCATAATGCTAAACGTTTACATGAACGGAGGGCATTTGGACGACACCCACCTGAGCCCCGCCGAGCAGGCCCTTATCAAGCGGATTTACCCGCCTCAGGGGGAGCCGTCGCCCTTACAGCCTGTCATTTCCCCCAACCCTTCGGGCCAGGTGCTGTCTTGGTCGGTCCATTTGCCTTTTCCGCAGGAGGTCCGCTGGGAAGTCTGCAACTTGCTAGGGCAGCCCTTATTGGCTGGGGAAGAGCAGGGCCTGCCCGGCCGGCATACAGTGGCGACGCCTTTGGGGCTGCCTGCCGGCAGTTATGTACTGACGATAGCTTCTGGCGGGGCAATAGAGAGCCTGCCTTTCATTTGTCAGCCTTAGTTGGTTAAAGAAGCCTTGGCCCAAAAAGTCCGGTTATTCATTTTCGGACGATTGGGGCCCGCCCGGCCTATACCTTTGTCCTATCAGTGCGCCATATTGGGCACTATCATCAAAACAGATAGGATGAACGGTTTTATCGCCTCGTTGCTGCTGCTTACTTTTTTATGCCCTCCATGCCAAGGCTATGGGCAAGACATGGGCAGGGCGGAACAGAAAGCCCGCAAGCTATTTGAGCGTGAGCTGGGCCGCAAGCCAGTGCACAACGCTTTCCTGACCGTAGCCTCGCCCAGCAATGGCCTCCACTGGCAGTTTTTTGGCGGAGAAGGGCTGGACGGGCAGCCGGTACAGGGCAACACTCCTTTCTTGATAGCTAGCATCGGCAAAACTTTCACCGCCACCCTGGTCATGCAGTTGGCTGCTGAAGGGCAGCTCCGCCCGTCAGACCCCATAGGAGGTTTCTTGCCCGATTCCCTGCTACGAGGGCTGCATGTCTGGAAGGGGAGAGACTACAGCAAGGAGATCACGATCGGGCAGCTGCTGCAGCATACATCCGGGCTGGCAGATTGGTTTGAGGATCAGCCAAAGCAGGGGCCTAGCTTTCTGGAGCAGATGCTTGCCAGCCCGGGCAAGTTTTGGGAGCCAAGTGAGGTGCTGGCTTATGCCCGTCAGCAGCTTAGCGCACACTTCGCGCCCGGACAGGGGTTCCATTATTCAGATACAGGCTACTTCCTCTTGGGCCTTTTGCTAGAGGCGCATTATGGGCAGCCCTTGCACGAGGTCTTGCAGCGGCAGCTCTTAGAGCCGTTGGGGCTTGAGCAGGTCAGTATGCATTTAAGGTCGGCACCGTTAAGGGCTTTTGCAGCAGCTCCTGCCCCACTGTACCTGGAAGAGCTGGAAGTTAGTACTTACCGTAGCCTGAGCGCAGATTGGGCAGGCGGTGGCTTGTTGGCTACTGCCGACGACCTGGCCCGTTTTATGCAAGCGCTGGCTTACGGTGAGGTGTTGCCCAAAAGCACCTGGCAGAGCATGCAAGCCTGGGTGCCAGAAACCAAGGGGATGAGCTATGGCTTTGGCTTACGCCGCTTCCAACTGCGCGGGTTATCCCCTCTGTTGCCAGACTTGACGCTGATCGGGCATTCTGGCTCCACTGGGTCTTTTCTGTACTATTGCCCTGAGCTGGATGTCTTTATGGCAGGCAGCTTCAATCAGGTCAGTTATGCGCGCAGGCATGTGGTTTTCCTCTCCAAGCTTTGTATGACCCTGAAAAAGGTGCTGTAAGGGACGCCGGCGCACCACTGGCCCGCCGGGCACCGCCCGGGATATTTTATCACATCAACCCAATCCATTATGCGAATGTTATTTGCGCTGGCCCTTTGGTGGGCAGCTTTGGGCTTGCACGCCCAGCAACAAGAACTGCGCTTACAAGCCGGCTACCTTAGCGGCACTTGGTCTGATGGAGCATATGCCCCATTTGATTACCACTTGGGCGGAGCCCTGGCCCGTGGAGCCTACCAATACGAATCAGAGAAAGGCCTGCGGGTGCTCCTGCGGGCACAAACGGAGCTAGGGCAGTTATCCCGAAAAGGGCAGCCCCACCTTGGCAGCAGCTTTGCGGCTTTACAGGCGGGGATAGCCCTGCAGTCTGTGCTCTGGCAGAGCGGGGGAGCGAGCTTTAGTGCAGGCCCCTCTTTTCAAATCAGGGGCCAACAAGTGGCCTGGGAGGAAGATGAGGGCTACAGTAGTGCCTGGACCTATCAGAACACATTTCAGGCTGGCCTGCTGGCTTTTGCCGGTTGGCAAGCGGGCCATTGGTCGGCAGGGGCAGAGGCCTCCTGGCCATTTGCAGGCCGCGTGGGCCGGCCGGGCTATCGCCCAGGAGGCAGCCCGGACAATGGCAAAGGCCTGCTGTTTAATTTTGATGAAGCCCAATGGCTGGGCCCCAATGGTTTCCGGGCACCGGAAGCGGCTTTTCAACTTTCCTACACCTTTTCCAATGGCTTGTCGCCGGGCATCGCCTACCGCTGGGCTTATACCCGTACCAGCAATGGCATATCTGCGAGCAAGCAACAGCTGGGCAGCGTTTTGCTCGGTGTTACCCTAAAACTGTAATTACTATGCGACCGATTACCTTGACTTTGGCCCTGCTGCTGCTGTTGGCCGCCATTTTTTCATCCTGTGAGCCCCGGTCCGCCGATACCGGGCCCGGCTATAGCCCAGAGGCGGTCTTTGAGGGGCTTTGGGAAGACTTTGACCTGCACTATAGCGGGTTTGCCGCTCAGCCTGCCAACTGGGACAGCCTGTATGCCGTTTACCGGCCTCAGGTTGGGCCGGCCACAACTGAGCTGGAGCTTTGGCTGGTTTTGACGGGCCTGCTCAATGCCCTCAACGATGAGCATGTAAAGTTGTACGATGACGAGCATCAGCGGTCCTTTGTATCTGGCTTTGAGGGGGCAGAAGCTACAGCGGCAGCTTTCAGCCTCGAGCTGGTGGCACAGGCTTATCTACAGCCGGGCTCGGTAGGGGCGGTCAATGATTTTATGCTCTACGGCAAAAGTGCTGACGGGAAGGTCGGCTACCTTTACATTGCAGCCTTATTGGACGAAGACCACAGCTGTGTGGCGAGGGCCTTACAAGCGATGGGCCCCGTAGAGGCCCTGGTCGTAGACCTTCGCGGCTGTGTGGGCGGCTACGACCGATTGGGCGGCGCTTATGCTGCTTATTTTTCCGATGGCGTACACCATTTGTATGATGCGCATTTCCGGTCAGGGGAGGCACACCAGGATTTTGCAGAAAAGGAAGCTTACCATACTTATGCGCCGGTAGAGGGTGCCTTCAACAGGCCCGTAGTGCTGCTGACCGACCGCCTGACGATAAGCGAAGGGGAGATTTTTGCGCTGAACATGAAAGCTTTTGACCATGTAACCCATATGGGCGGTACAACAGCGGGGGCACTCTCGCTAGTCGGCCCCGCCCGCTTTTTGCCCAACGGCTGGCGGTATGAGTACAGTGTGCAGCTGATCACAGCACCGGATGGCTCCACCTTGGAAGGCATAGGCATAGCCCCGGAATTCCCGTTGAGCAACCTCCCGGAAGAAGTGGCCGCAGGCCAAGACCGTACGATGGAAGCTGCGCGGCAGTTCCTGAAAGACGCCTATGGGATATGAAAAAAGGCTTGGGGGGCATTGAGCCTTGCGCTGCTCACTGTTTTTTTGCCCAGGCCTCTTCCCTGTCCAACAGTTTTTCGAATTTGGGAGGTGGCAGGATTTTTATGGCAATAGGCTTCTGTGTCGTGGGGTGCTGAAAAGAAAGGTAGCAGGCACAGAGCATCAGCCCTTTGTTCAAGACCGTTTTCTGTGGCCCGGCATATTGTTTGTCCCCTACGATGAGGTGGCCAAGCTGTTGCATGTGCAGGCGGAGCTGATGGGTACGACCGGTGACCGGGCTTAGCTCGAGCAGGGAAAGGTGGCCAAAATCCCGGGAAGGGACAGTCCGGCGGTACTCCCATTTTGTTTCTGCAGGTTTGCCCTGCAAAGGCGCGCGTGTTGTGCCTTGCGGTGCCGGGCGGCCATGTACGACTGCAATGTACTGTTTGTGGACTTTGTTGTGCTCAAAAGCCTGGCTCATGGCCATCAAGGCCTGTTTGGTTTTAGCCAAAAGCACAAGCCCTTGGGTGGGCAGGTCGATACGGTGCACTGCTACTGGCCGGGGCAGGGCGTCAGGCTCCCCTGAGGGCTCAACGCTGCCCGCCAGCGCATTCTCCAAGGTGCGTATCCGGTCACCGTTAACGGCAATCCCGGCAGGCTTATTGACCACGATCAGGTGGCTGTCTTCCCATACAACGGGTATTTCCTGTTCGAACTTACGGGCCTTGGGCAGGCCGGTGCCGGTCAGTGTCAACTGATCGCCAGTTTGTAAAGGATCGTTCAGGCGGGCGGGGCGGCCATTGAGCAACAAGCGTTTACTGTGGACAGCTTTTTTAACGGCAGTGCGGCTCCCGAGAAGGGGGATGGCCTGTTGGCAGTAATCCGTTAGTGTGGTGCCGGGGGCTATCTTTCGGACCCGGTGCTGCAGGGTTGGTTTGGGCATAATCGATTTGATGCGTAGCGTTCAGTAGAGCATGTTGGGGGCTTTGGGAGCGGAGGCAGCCAAAGCCCCCAACTGGGCAAAGCCGTTGTTAGCAGCAGGATATGCTTGTGTGCCTTGCCCTGCACAGGGGCGGGCCAAAGGGGCAGTTCAGCATATATAGCTGGGCGCGCCTGGCTGAAAAGCCAGGTTGCCCGCTGTGGGGCAGCCTGCTAGAGATAGCCCCTTTCGTCCCGCCCCTCCATGAAGTTGATGAAAGCCCGGTTGACGACTTTATTGCCGCCCGGGGTAGGGTACTCGCCAGAGAAGTACCAGTCGCCGTTGTTTTCGGGGCAAGCTTCGCGCAGGCCTTCGATGGTTTGGTAGATGACTTTTACCTTGGGCTGAATGCCCTTAGGGGTTACGATCTCCGCAATTTTATCGGATACAGCTTCGTAGGGGAACTCGTCGTACAAGGATCTCACCTCGTTGGTGATTTCTTCCTTGGGCAGGTGCTCTTGAGCTTTGCAGCGCTCGTAAGCCTCTTGCAGCAGGTGTTCTTTCCCGTTTTCTTTGAGCAGCTCTACGAGGGCTCGGAAAGCGACGAACTCCTTCATTTTGGACATATCGATGCCGTAGCAGTCTGGATATCGGATTTGGGGAGCGGAAGAAACGATGACGATTTTCTTGGGCCGCAGGCGGGAAGCGATTTGGATGATGCTGTCTTTGAGGGTAGTGCCCCTTACGATGGAGTCGTCGAGCAGCACTAAGGTATCCTTGTCATTTTCCACGATGCCGTAGGTCACGTCGTATACATGAGCGACCATAGCTTCCCGGGAACGGGTATCGGCGATAAAGGTGCGCTGTTTGGCATCCTTAACGATCAGTTTTTCCATGCGCGGCTTGAGGGACAGGATTTTTTCCAGTTTGCCCGGTTTGAGCTCTGCGCCTTTCTTGAGGATTTTATCGCGCTTGATTTCATCAAGGCGGTCGGTCAGCCCTTCCATCAGGCCGTAGAAGGCCGTTTCGGCAGTGTTGGGCACAAAAGAGAACACACTGTGGCGAAAGTCGTAGTCTACTTCTTCCAGGACGGCATCAGTGAGCTGCCGGCCAAGCTGCTTGCGCTCCAGGTAGATATTGCGGTCGTTGCCCCGGGAGAAGTAGATGCGCTCGAAAGAGCAGGCACGGCGTTCGAGCTGATCGATGTAAGGCACTTCGCTGATGCGGCCATCTTTTTTGACAATCAGCGCATGCCCGCGCTGCAGCTCTTTGACCTCGCTGACGTGCTTGTTGAAAACCGTCTGAATGGCCGGGCGCTCAGAGGCGACCACTACCACTTCATCATCTTGGTAGTAGAAAGCAGGCCGTATACCGGCAGGGTCGCGCAGGACAAAGGCATCGCCGTGCCCGATGAGGCCAGCCATGACAAAGCCGCCGTCGAATTTTTTGGAGGCACGCCTCAACAGGCGCTGAATATCGAGATTTTCGTAGATCAGCTCATTGATTTCCCGGTTGGAGTAGCCATCAGGCTTGTACCAAGTGTGGAGGCGCTGCACCTCGTCGTCGAGGAAATGGCCAATTTTTTCCAGCACGGTGACGGTATCTGATTTTTCTTTGGGGTACTGCCCGAGGTCTACCAGTTCTTGGAAGAGCTCATCCACGTTGGTGAGGTTGAAATTGCCGGCGAGGATGAGGTTGCGGGTCACCCAGTTGTTTTGGCGCAGGAAAGGGTGGCAGGTCTCTACGCTATTATCGCCGTGGGTGCCATAGCGCAGGTGGCCGAGGAGGAGCTCCCCCATGTAAGGCTTATTGTCTTTGAGCCAGGTGGCATCGCTGAGCTGATCTTGGCTTAGGCCCTGAAAGTGGAGGTGGATTTGCTTGAACAGGTCGTCCAGATAATTGGAGGCGACGCTCCGCTTGCGGCTGATGTACTTTTTGCCCGGCTCCACATCGAGTTTGATGGTGGCCATGCCGGCGCCGTCCTGCCCCCGGTTGCGCTGTTTTTGCATCAGCAGCTGGAGCTGATTGATGCCGTAGAACGCAGTGCCGTACTTTTTCTGATAGTAGTCCAACGGTTTGAGGAGGCGGATCATTGCGATGCCGCATTCGTGTTTGATCTGTTCGCTCATGGCTGCTGCCTTGGAGGTTTGGTTCAAAAAGGTGGAGCGGCCTGGCCCTTTGGCTAAGCCCCTGCTAGGAAAATACGCCGCAAAGGTAGCCCTTTTTACGGGTAGAAAAAACCTCTGCCGGGCTAGGTTTAAGCGCACATTTGCTGCTGGCTGGGGTGGGGCAAAATATTGCTGCCCTGTTGGCTACCTGATGAGGCCGGCCTAGCGCTGCGGAGGGGTGGTAAGCCCGTTAGGGCCGAGCGTACAGCGAGCCCCGGAGCATAGCGGCACCTGCCCTCAGGCAGGGGCAGGCCCCTATCCTTGCGGAGGGGGCAAGCCCAAAAATGGCAACTGTGCCCTGAGCCCTTGCTGGTACAGCCCAAAAGCCAAGGATAGGTCGGGCAGGCGGGAGGGCTGTCTGCCGGGAGCCCCGGTTCGTCCAACTGCTGGCACAGCCCATCGAATACAGATAACTACTGTGCCTTTTGCTTGTTAGATAATTAATATGGATATTTCGATAGCAAAACCACACATGAAAGAGAAGAACGTAGCAGGCATATTAGCCCTTTTTCTGGGCGGACTGGGCATACACCGTTTCTATTTGGGCCAGACCGGGCTGGGCATTTTCTACCTGCTCTTTTTCTGGTTCCCGGTCATGTGGATTGTAGGCCTGATCGACGCCATCGTGTTCTTTTCTATGGATGGCGAGGCCTTTGACCGCAAGTACAACCGGGAGGCTTTATTCCGGCAGGGGCGGGAGGCCCAACGGCAGTACAAAGAAGAGTACCGCGACTACCGGGAGAGCCGCAAACGCAAAGGGAAAGCGTATTACCGCCCGGCCAATCCTGCACCAAATGCGCGCCCGTCAGCCCCCCGGCGCCCGGTGCGCAAACCGGAAAACGTGCATAAGAATACTGGTGTCGCCAAATTTAAGGAGTATGACTACGCGGGGGCCATACAGGATTTCAAGAAAGCGCTGAAGGTAGAGCCCAATGATATTGCGACCCACTTCAATTTGGCTTGTGCATATTCTGTCACTGAACAGACGGAGCTGTCGCTGCGCCACCTCGACCTGGCGGTCAGTTTGGGTTTTGACGACTTCGACCGCATACGCGAGCACGATAAGCTGGCTTTTTTGCGCATTCAGGACGAATACGAGGCTTTTGAAAAAAATGGCTTCCGCTTGGAAGACAGCCCTGCCCGTACGCCTTCCCCTCAGGCAACAGCAGAGCCCGTGGAAGACCACTCGCACATTCTTGAACAGCTTAAGCAGCTGGCGGAGCTCAAAGAGAAGGGGCTGCTGACCGAGGACGAGTTTGCGCTGCAGAAAAAACGGCTGCTGGGGTAATTATCGCCAATTGGGTTACATTTCCCGCTTAATCCTCAACAGGCTGCCGGTGCGTACGTTATATTTACAGTACATGATGCATTAGAATCTCTATCCCCATGACGGCCGAACAACTCATTTCAGACTCTATCATACCGCTGCGCACTTCCGATACTGGAGAGGAAGCCCTCGGCCTGATGAATGATTTCTACATCCGCCACCTTCCTATTGTCAACGATAAACAGTTGTTGGGCTTGATATCTGAAGACGATATCCTAGAGCACGATGTGGAAGAGGCGGTCGGCTCTTACCGGCTGTCCTTGGTGCGGCCCTATGTGCATTCGAACGACCACATCTACGAAATCCTCCGTTTGATTGCAGAGTATCAGCTGACGCTCATACCTGTGGTGGACCATGATGAGAACTACATCGGGCTCGTCACAATGGAGGATACGCTCCAATACTTCGCCCGTACAGCTTCTTTTTCCGAGCCCGGCAGCATCCTCGTTTTGGAAATCAACCGGCGGGATTATCAGCTTTCTGAGATTGCCCGCATCGTAGAGTCGGAGAGCGCGGCCATACTGAGCTCATTCGTAACCTCCAATCTGGACTCTACCCGCATTGATGTCACCTTGAAGATCAACCGTCAGAATGTACAGGCAATCATTGCCACGTTCAACCGGTTCGATTATGAGGTGAAGGCGACTTTCAACGAGACTGAGTACCTTGACTCGCTTCGCGACCGTTATGACTCGCTGATGGCTTATTTGAATGTGTGAGGTCACAACCTCCGTATCACCCCTACCAACAAGACCCTAGTACGATTAGACCGAATTGTTTGATTGTATTTCCACGATTAAGCCTTTTCGGGTGCGTGACCTTTAATTGTCAAAAATTTACGGCTCAATCCACTAGGTGCTGCAGCGACAAGCTACGAGGTATAACTGGAGAAATACCAAATTGAGAATTGCTGGGTTTTTATTCCTGCTTTCAAATACCAAGTAAGGCTACACTGCCCATCATTGTTTGCTATTTGTCCCGATTTGGGCGCAAACCAGATTGTCGTTTTTTTTGAGCTTGCCCAGCCTGCTTCGCGGGATGAGGCTTGCCCCCTCCGCAAGGATAGGGGCCTGCCCCTGCCAGCGGGCAGGTGCCGCTATGCTGCGGGGCTCGCTGTCCGCTCGGCCCTAACGGGCTTACCACCCCTCCGCAGCGCTAGGCCAATGCTAGGCTAGAGCCCCAAAAGCATAAATGCCTGCAATATTTTGATTCACGCCCCCCGATTTAGCGTATAATTGAGCCCAATTATGTATTGCGTGTAGGTGTAACTGAAAGGCTGAATATTATTGAGTATATAATGTGCGGTAAACCCCAGATCCAAGGAAAGCCCGCGCCAGATTGGCAGGTCATAGGCCAGCCCCCACCCAAGGTAACTTAGCCCGGCTACCCGGTAGGGGTCCAGGTCACCACAGGTACAATAATCACCTACATAGTAAGAGGCTTCCGCAATCAGCCGGCTGACATCACGGGGCAGGAAGTCATACTGTATAAAAGCACCGAACAGGTTGTACCGGGCTTTGTCGTTCAGCCCTTGTTCCACACTCGACCCCCAAGTAAAAATATGCTTATGAGACAGCCCAAAGTATAGGGAAGGCGTCAGGCTCACAGCAATGTTTTTCTCCCATGTTGTCTCATTATGTGTGTTACTGACCTCAGGGTTGTCTTCCCATATATGCGTTACAGACGAGCCTATGACCAGGCGTTTCCCAAATGCACCCTCACCCTGAGCACAGCATAACAGCGGGATAGTCAGCGCTATCGCTATGAAATAAAGCGGTTTCATAGGCTTTTTAGTTTTCCAATTTCTAATGACAAGCCCAAAAAAGGCTGGGCGAAAGCAGAGGCTAATGATCGATTGGACGGTCTATAGTTGTAATAGCCTGTTTGCACTTTCACCCTATGCCCTACGCTGTAATAAAAGGCTCCACCAAATAAATAGTAAACGGTAAATCTACCGGATTCTTGCATCCGCTCATCCCAGCTAAATCCTCCTCCGGCCAAGCTAAGCTTACCCCAAAAGCAGCCTGACGCCTTCATTGAGACAGAGCAGGCCATGAAGCAGCAATTGGGGTAAGCCTCAAGTGCATTGATTAAATCAAGACATCATACTAAATCCTGATGCCCACCAAAAAATTATAGGATACATCACTGCCTGTACCTCTGACATGCCTGATTCTAGTGCCTACGGACAAAGTTTTA
>NZ_VOOR01000219.1 GCF_007993045.1 Phaeodactylibacter luteus | reverse complement strand
CCGCCCAACAGGCCAGAAGCGAAAACTGTAGCAGCGCCCCCGCCCAGGCCGGAAAGGTCGGCCTCGAAAGTCGCTACGATGTCTGGGCTGCCCGCTGCCCGTACATCCAAATAGTACAACGCGGGCGGAACGCTCAGGTAGCCGTCGGAAAAGCTGCCGTACGGCAGGTTGCTCAGCAGGTTGCCCACCGTGCGCGCATCAACATCTACCGCAGGAGCGCCCGGTGAGCCGTGAAAGGCTTGGAACTGCACCGCTGCTGCATCAGTGCTCGCTTCCTGCGCCATGTCCGTCACCGCAAGGGTGAAGGGCGTCTCTTCGCTGCCTACGATGCCGTTCGCAAAGACCACGTAAGTTTTGCCGTTTTCGAAAGTGACCGGGAAGTTCACCAGGGTGTCCGCCACGGAG
>NZ_VOOR01000218.1 GCF_007993045.1 Phaeodactylibacter luteus | reverse complement strand
GCGCTAAAGTAAATGATGAAGAGCCGCTTATCCATAGTTGGACATCTTTAAATTGATCAGTAATTATTTTGAGTGTTAACCCAATACCATTGATTCGCTGAGCTTCGTCTATAAACACCACTTTCTTGTTTCCAATTAGGCTGCGGATTTTCTCAGTATTTGGGGAGTCTAACAAATTTCTAACCGTAGGATCATCTCCATCGAAAAAAGCTACATCTTGGTTAGCTAGTTCATTCCGGATAAGAGTGGTTTTGCCAACCTGACGAGGGCCTATAACCATTATGGCTTTCCCCTTTCCTATCTTATTTCTAATTCTTTTGGCCAAAGTACGAGTTATCATGCCTTTTTGCCCATAATATAATAATTTTTAGGGATTGTATTCACTTTTAATTATGTTTATGTTGCATATAA
>NZ_VOOR01000217.1 GCF_007993045.1 Phaeodactylibacter luteus | reverse complement strand
CAGGTCAGTATCGCAGTTGTCCACTGCTGATGGCGCGCCTGTGAAGATGTAAGTGCCTTCGATGAACGCAGTCTCTTGTGCTACGTTGCCTGCGTCGCCGCCGTACAGTACGTCAAACGCGCTGCACAGGAAGTCTGCAGGATCGTTAGCTGGGCAAGAGATGATCGGGTCCGTCTTGTCTTCGCCAGTGATGTAGCCCCAGCAGTTTTCGAAACCGCCGTAGATGTCGTCGTCGCCGATGATCTGCTCAGGTACTACGTATGAGAAGTTGCTGATAGAGCCGGAAGCGGCCGATGGGTTGAAGTTATCGCTGTCACGCAAGGTAAACACCAGGATATCACCTGCTTCCATGTCGATGGTTTCAGAACCGGTAACTGTGTTGCCATCTGAGTCTACAGCAAGAATGGTCTCTAT
>NZ_VOOR01000216.1 GCF_007993045.1 Phaeodactylibacter luteus | reverse complement strand
TTGATATAAGGCTCTCGGCTAGCCTGTGTGTGGGCCCGGAATGGGCTCCCCTCGCTATAAAGATAGCGAGGTTTCTAAGTGGTGCAAGTCCACTGTCAGCGAGTTGGTGAAGCTGCCTGGCAAGCCGCAAGGGCGCGTGGGGCGGCTCCGGGCCTCACTGCAAATGCTGGTACGGGCCCTGATACGCTAAAGCTACAGGGCAGGCTGGACAGGAACCGTATAAGAGGCTGTTCAGGGGGGGGCAAGGCAGCGGCAGCCAACAAACCCCTGGCCCCGCTCCCGGATGGGTGGCTGGGCCATCGCGTTCTTTTTCCATAAATTGACCCTTCCCTGATGGAGCGCTCCCATTGTCAAATACTTGGGCTGCATTCGCTATGAAATGCGTCTTCCATGTTGTAATCTGCTAGGGGTGCAACTCATACTTCTG
>NZ_VOOR01000215.1 GCF_007993045.1 Phaeodactylibacter luteus | reverse complement strand
GCCGCTAAGATCAATTTGATTTGAAAAAGCCTCGCCTAACGGCAAGGCTTCTTTATCTTCTACTAATGTCCAAGTATCAAACCGAATCTGGTAAATCATATAAATTTAAACTTTCTACCATACCTTCGAAATAGCTCATGTCCACCATCACCAAATCTTCATGGGTAATACTGGCTAATAATTCGTTATCTCCTTTCCAAAAAGATGGGTCTTCAATAAACTTATTTTCCCAATAGTCAAACTTTTTTAAAGAACTGAGAACTTCTACATCGCAACCTTCAAGCACCAAACTCAAAGTCTCTCCAGTAAAATAAAATTTATTACAGGATTTTTCAATTTTTGCAGCACCCTTTAAGCCACTTATAAAGCACTCAAGTTCTTTATCGTTATAAAGAATATTGAATTTTATTACATCTGAATGACTCAAAGC
>NZ_VOOR01000214.1 GCF_007993045.1 Phaeodactylibacter luteus | reverse complement strand
ATAGGACTTGACGGACTTTTGACGTTAGCTCCGCTACCATTACCTAAAGGATATTCCGCAGCAGCTAAAAGTGGTACTGGACTTTTTGGCAATGTTGTAAAGTAAGTACAATTTTTGGGGGAGCCTGTACAAGCAGGATTTATACATTTTCGAAAAATAAATGGTGGTGTTCTAATCAATAATAGTCTTAGGGTTCAGTTGCATAAGCATTATTTGAATCCAATAAAAGGTAGAGGTTATTCAGGTAGCATAAACGCAGCGCATTTAAATGTCAATAAATTTCACCTGATATTTAATCCTCGAAAATGGGATGCTCTTTCGACTTGGAGGTATACACCTTTTAGATTTTAAATCTATTCAATTTTCCTTATGAAAAAAACATTTAATATATCAGATGCGAATCCAGTACTTTGGAATGCTTTAGTTCAAAGG
>NZ_VOOR01000213.1 GCF_007993045.1 Phaeodactylibacter luteus | reverse complement strand
GGGTCGCCCTCGCCGTCGTACTCGCACCAGTTGATCACGCGCCACGTACGGAAGATCTTGTAGCACTCGTCCCCGCTTGCGGAGAAGATCTCGTCTTCGCTTGTCACGGCCAGCAGGTCGCAGCCGAGCTCGTTGTATTCTACCCCTGCTGGCTCCTCTTCGTTGCCGCAAGTGTAATCGTCATCTTCTGGGAAGAAGATCTCGTAGTTGTGCACTTCGTTGACCGTGATCACCTGTACACAAGTGTTCTGGCTGTTCAGCCCCTGTACGTCAGTCACCTGGAATACACGGGTGATGCTGCCGTAGCCGCACTCCAGGTCAGCGCTGTAGCTGATCTCTGCAATGTTTGCTACGCCACAGTTGTCCGCTCCGGTAGCCATGCCGAACAGCTCTTCGCGCTGTGCCGGGTTTTCTGCCTGGAAGCCGTATGGCAGG
>NZ_VOOR01000212.1 GCF_007993045.1 Phaeodactylibacter luteus | reverse complement strand
GACGACAACGACGGGGTGAACGACTCGGACGAGCTCTTGGTGGGCACAGACCCGCTGGACCCTGAGACGACGGACGGCACGCCAGACGGCAGCCTTGACAGCGACAACGACGGCATCAGCAACGGCGACGAGTCGGACGAGACGCTGGCAGTAGCTACAGACGTAGCGCCAACGGACGGCAACCCTGACATCACGTTCGCGGATACGGACGGCGACGGCATTGCGAACGATGTGGACACGGACGACGACAACGACGGGGTGAACGACGCGGACGAGCTTTTGGTGGGCACAGACCCGCTGGACCCCGAGACGACGGACGGCACGCCAGACGGCAGCCTGGACTTCGATGGTGACGGCATCAGCAACGGCGACGAGTCGGACGAGACGCTGGCGGTAGCTACAGACGTAGCGCCAACGGACGGCAACCCTGACATCACGTTCG
>NZ_VOOR01000211.1 GCF_007993045.1 Phaeodactylibacter luteus | reverse complement strand
ATAATGAAAGTTTTGTGTAAATACAACAACCCTGGCGATGTACCTTCAGGAGTTCCAAGTAACTTCAATTTCGGACTTGAAGTAGAAAAAGAGTATTTGGTGATGGGAATGGCATTAGCTGAAAAGCAACTTTGGTATTTGGTTGATGAAAAAGGCAAGCCGAGTTTTTTCCCTTATCAACTTTTCCAAGTTGTAAATCCGTCTATCCATGTTAATTGGTATTTTAGATTATATCACGAAGATGATGGTATTTTCCCTTTTGATAAAGAGGCAATGTGGGGCTATTCAGAATTATGTTTAGATGCAAATCATTATGAACAACTTTTGGATAGGGAAGGAGAAGCCTTAGATGTTTACTTCAAAAGGAAAATAGAATTCGAAGAAGAACTTATATAGCAACAGACTTAAAAGAGCCTCTGCTTACCGCCGGGGCTTTCCACATAATACT
>NZ_VOOR01000210.1 GCF_007993045.1 Phaeodactylibacter luteus | reverse complement strand
GTAGAGACCATTCTTGCTGTAGACACAGATGGCAACACAGTTACCGGTTCTGAAACCATCGACATGGAAGCAGGTGATATCCTGGTGTTCACCTTGCGTGACAGCGATAACTTCAACCCATCGACTGCGTCCGGCTCTATCAGCAACTTCAGCTTTGTCGTACCTGAGCAGATCATCGGCGACGACGACATCTACGGCGGTTTCGAAAACTGCTGGGGCTATGTTACCGGGGAGGACAAGGCCGATCCAGTGATCACTTGCCCAGCGGACAACCCAGCGGACTTCCTGATCAGCTCATTCGACGCCATCTATGCTGGCGATGAAGGCAGCGTAGCCCAGGAGACTGCAGAGATTGTTTCTACGTACGCCTTCGCAGGCGCGCCATCAGCAGTGGACAACTGCGATACCGACCTCGACATCACCGCTACCGACAGCTTCACAGAGGTAGC
>NZ_VOOR01000021.1 GCF_007993045.1 Phaeodactylibacter luteus | reverse complement strand
TAATAATATCGTAATTCCGCTTCCCAAAAAACACCTTTAAATCAACATTGCTATTGCCTCTAGGCTGAAAGTCTTTGTCTAATAAATGGCTAATATCCTTCTTTTTTGGCATTCCTAACACATCGGCTAAATCCTCAATAAATGGTTCTTTCTCCTTATTAAAATCTTCATATTTAACAAGTACGCATCTATCACTTTCAATCCATCTGGGCTGATAGTTTGCCTGCACCCATCGTCTAGCCATTACAGCGATATAATCTCGTCCTTGCATTTCACGATACAAATACCGCCAACTAGGCACAACATCTTCAACTTCAATTTTTTGTTGATCCCCTGCCAAGTCAAGCCGATTGAGAATACTGCGGATTGTATCATAAGGATTTCTAACTATAAAAACATATTGATTGAGCTCAAAAAAAGAATCAATGTGCTTGATAAAAAACGTTGCGGAAGGCTCTTTAATTATTTCTTTTGAAAAATCATAACTATATTTATTAGCAAGCTCCTCTACACTTAATTCACCGTTTTTCACCATCTTACTGAAGGGTTCCCATAAATACTTAGTATCAAGCTGTAGGCTTTTCCCTGTTTTAGCTGCCAATAGAGCAGAAATAACGGATGTCCCGCTCTTTTGCATTCCAAAAACCCAAAGAGCCTCAGGATTAGGCGAGCTAACAAGATGACGAAAATACCGGAATACTTGAGCGGGGAGGCCCATATAAATATTTATTGACTTAACTGACTAAATTTACACCTTAAAATCAAAAAGCTATCTCTCTATCAATTGTTGGTATGATTTATCTATAGCAACTTGTGAGAACTCTTGCTTAACCAATTGATAATTGTGCATCATTTCATCCATACTCATCACATCCATAGCATCTGCTTTTTCCACATACTCTTCTAATTCAAAAACATAATATCCTTTATCTTTCAACAGCTTTAATAGGTTATTATTGGAGCGCAGAAACACTTTAGTCCCATTCGCTAAAAAGAAAAAGATATTACTCGCGCCCTCCTGCCTATTGTGCCCGAACCAGGCCACGCTGATTTCGTTCAGCGCGCTGAAATACTCCTCTTTGGGCATAAAATCCAGCCAAGGCTCAAAGGTGCTGCCCAGCTCTTCCTCCCCCTGCCGGCAAACTTCCGCTGCCACCTGTGGGCTGCCATAGCTAAGAGGGGCGACCACCCTGTTGACTTCCCCTTTTTCTACCCAAGGGCGGAGCCAACGGATCAGGCTGTCATGATTGCCGGAGGCCGATGCGGAATGATTGAGGAAGACCGTACCCTTAGACTTAGGCGCTTGAGGCTTTGCCTTTTGCAGAGGCATTTCGTAATATCGAAAGAACCTGAACTTGGCATCCGTTTCAAAATGCCGTAGCAAGAGCTGGTAATCGTAGTGGTTCCAAAAACAAAAATAATCAAGTTTTTGAATAAATTCTTCACAAACCGTGAACATATTACACCTCAGCAAAAGAGAGAGCGCTGCATTTTTTAGCCAATTTAGGGTAACGCTCTGCCAAGAATGGGGCTTTTTGTTGTCAAAAACTTCATAATCTCCTCTTTCCTCCAATAAATTATACAACCCGAAACCGTAGAAAATCCAATACGTTTTGACGCTTCTACCGCTGCCCTGCAGCCTTAGGGCGACCCGGGCCTTGCTCGGGATGAGAAAGTGCACGAACAGATTGATCTTTTCTTGTCCGCCGGCCCATTCCAAAATCTTCTTCTCTGCATTACGGCTGTTAAAGTTCAAGACCTTAACACGGGGATGGGGCGCTACATGCTGCAATGGCCCCGAATGCCCTTTGGGCACCCCTACTACGAACAGATTTTTGCCGGGGTAGTATTGCTCAAACCTTTTGACGGAGAGGTTGACGAACTTTTCGTCATTGACCAAATGCACATTCATAATTCAAAAGATAAATTCAATAAAAAAGATTCAATGTTAATAATGTCTTACTAGCAACTCTCAATTTAACAGCCCCACACCAACTGAAACACTTCCGCTATAGAGCCTATTGGTGTTTTCTATATTTTCCTAGTCCAAAACAGTAAACACAAATCTGATACTAGCACACAGCTTTATAAAAATCTTGCCATTCTGAAATAGAACCTACACGGGCGCAAACCAGATTGTCGCTCTTTTGGCCTGCCCCTCCGCAAGGATAGGGGCCTGCCCCTGCCCGATTGCAGGTGCCGCTATGCTACGGGGCTCGCTATCCGCTCGGCCTTATCGGGCTTACACCCCTGCGCAGCGCTAGGCCAACGCCAAGCTAAAGCCCCAAAAGCTTAAACGCAAGCGATATTTTGGTTTACGCCCCAAGACACTCTTAACTGTGGACTAAATCTCTCCGGTTAGAGCCCCTCAAAACGCTCTAGCCTTAGAAGCTGCATTCTTCTTTCTACCAATGGAAGTAAAGAAAACATAGGACCGTTGGAACAGCCTTTCAAATTTAAAATTGGTCATCAAGAGCATACAATTATTATTATTTTTTTAAATACCTCCAAGCTCTCAGAATGAGACGAGTGACCATCCGCTGCTCTTCCCGGGTCAGGCTGTGGTAAACGGGCAGGCAGAGCACCCGCCTGCTGACCGACTCAGCCACAGGGCAAGCCGGCTGCTGCTCGATATAAGGCAGCTGATTGAGGCTAGGGAAAAAGTAACGGCGGGGGAATACTTTGGCCCGGTTGAGCTCATCTACCACACTCAGCAGCACCTCTTCTGAAGGGAAAACCAGCGGATAGTATGCAGCGTTGGGCTCCGCCCCCGGCAAGGCGGCGGGCTTGCCCAAGTTGAGCTTGCCCAGGTACTCATCATAAATCAGCGCCTGCTCTTTTCGCCTGCGGGCGACCTCTTCCATATGAGGCAGCACAGCCAGCCCCATGGCAGCATGGAATTCCGAGTTTTTCCCGTTCACCCCTACCCCATCAAACTGCTCCGGGCCATCGTGGCCGAAGTTGCGCAGCCTTGACATACGCCGGATCAGTTCAGGGCTATTAGACATGACTGCCCCCCCCTCTACGGTATGGAACAGCTTTGTGGCATGGAAGCTCACTGTACTGATATCGCCCCACTTAAAAATGCTCTCCCCTTTGTAGGTTGTGCCAAAGCAATGGGCCGCATCGTAGATGACCTTCAGGCCATGCTTGTCCGCAATTTGGCGGATAGCCTCCACATCACAAGGGTTGCCATAGCAGTGGGTAGCAAGGATGGCCTGTGTCTTCGAAGTGATGCAAGCCTCGATGGCTGCGGGG
The DNA here is from genome assembly GCF_007993045.1 of Phaeodactylibacter luteus. GTDB lineage: Bacteria > Bacteroidota > Bacteroidia > Chitinophagales > Saprospiraceae > Phaeodactylibacter > Phaeodactylibacter luteus. The sequence continues at coordinate 101,903 of NZ_VOOR01000021.1, read as the reverse complement.
GAAATATTCAGGGTCTCCGGGTCTATGTCTGCAAAGACAGGGCTGCAGCCTTCCCAAACCAAGCTGCTTGTGGTAGCCACATAGCTGAACGGGGTCGTAATGACCTCCCCGTCGAGCTGCAAAGCTTTGATGGCCAATTGTAGGGCGATGGTGCCGTTGCCTAAGAAAAGCAGGTGGCTCAAGCCCAGGTATTCCTTTAAAGCCAGCTCCAGTTCATTGACTAGAGGGCCGTTGTTGGTCAGCCAATTGCGCTCCCAAACTCCCCTGAGCAGGGAGAGGTACTCCTCTTCGGGCGGCAAAAAAGGCTTGGTGACAGGGATCATATATGCTAATCTTTTGTGTTAGCCCGCTTGTTTTTAAGAGTGGGCACAGATACAGCCACCCTACACAGGCCATTCAGGAAAGGGGCAGTTTATAACGTACCAAATCCCCTGTTTTCTCCTTAGGTTTGCAAGATAATCACTTTACATGGGAGTCATTAAGCGGCAAGGGATAAAACACAGCATCGTCGGGTATACGGCTACAGCGGTAGGGGCATTGAGCGGTCTGTTTATCTACCCATTGGACGAAGAGGTCTATGGCTTGGCTTTGTTCCTGACCAATACCGCCTTCCTTTTGTCCACCATCATGTCAGGCGGCATCCCCAGCCTGGCGGTCCGCTATTTCCCTGAATTCAAGACAGCTGACGGCAAACACAAAGGCTTTTTCGGGCTGCTGCAACTGGGCATTTTGCTGGCTTTCCCAATTTTCCTCACTTTTGGGGCCTGGGGGCAGGAATGGGTAATCTGGGCGCTGGAGCGCATGAATATGGATGCGCAGCTTGTCTTCAACTATATCGGCCCCATATTAGCGCTAACCTTTTTGACCACTCAGATCAACTTCCTCACAGAATACACCAGCAATTACCATCGGATTGTGGTGCCGGTGCTCTTTTCCAACCTTTTGTTCAAGCTCGCGCTGCCTGTACTGGTACTGCTTTCGGCCTGGCAGCTGCTCGGCAGGGATGGCTTCACCCTCGGGGTTATCGTCTATCATGCTTTGGGCGTGGCGGGCATAGCGGCCTACTTGTACCTCCTCGGGGGCGTGGCCATGCGCATAGACTGGCAGACCTTTACCTGGAGGAAGATCCGTGAAATGGGGGAGTATGCCGTGTACGGTATTTTCTCCTCTGTGGGCAATGTGCTCGCCTTCCGGATAGACCTCATCATGATCTCCACTATTTTGGGGCTGGGCACAGCTGGCATTTTTGGCATCGCACAGTTCATTGGCGCTTCTATTGAAATCCCTAAACGAGCACTTTATGGAATAGTACGCCCAATCCTGAATCAAGCACTGAAAGCAGACCAGTATGAGGAAGTCCTTATGATCTACCAAAAGACCTCCCTCAACCTCAGCCTTGTTGGGCTCTTCCTGACCGCCCTGGTCATGGGCAGCCTAGACGATTTATTCCGCCTGACGCGAGACTACGAATCCCTGAGCGCTGCTGCGAGTGTGGTCTTTCTTACCGCTCTGGCCAAGCTTGTCGACATGGCGAGCAGTACCAACGGGCTTATCATTTACTATTCACGCTATTATAGGTTCAATTTCGTTACGGTCCTATTGCTGGCAGTATGCAATGTAGCCTTCAACCTTTACTTCATCCCCCGCATCGGTATATCCGGCGCAGCCCTCGCCACGGTGCTCTCTATGCTGCTGGCCAATACAGCCCGCATGCTTTTTGTGTGGTGGAAATGGAGAATGCAGCCTTTCACCCTTGCCCACGCCTGGGCGCTGGGCATCACAGCCTTAGCTTACGGCGCGGGCGAGCTCATACCCGATAGTTTTGTTCACCCCCTGCTCAGCATCGTGCTCCGCTCAGCCCTTATCGCTGGGGTATTCCTGCCCATGATGTTCTACAGCCGCCTCTCGACAGATGTGAACGAGCTGGCGCTGAATGCCCTGCAGCAGGCAAAAAAATGGTGGAAGGGTGTGAGCTCAAACTGAAAAAACATTTACCTTTAAGAGCGGAAACACCCAGAAAATCCTACATTTTGAGAGTAGCCTAAAACTTGTGAACATGCGATTTATACACATATTATTCTTAATACTCTTAAGTCTTTCTGAAATTTATCCCCAGCAAAAGATCCCTTGTGACGATAGACTGATCATTTCCCTTTATCCCCCCAACTCACCCCCAAATTATAGTTACTGGATTGATGTTCAAGGTTCAACAATTAATTTCACTGATCTTGCAACATATCAAGGACTTTTCTTCAACGCATTAGGCTACAATCGAATTGACAACTACATGTATGCTTTTCAACAGGAATCTAATAACGTCCTCAGACTTTTTAGCGATGGCAGCTATGAAGTAGCAGGTCAGGTTCCAGGATTAGGCTCTTCTACTGCAGGAGCAGGTGATTGTTCACCTCAAGGGTACTATGCATTCAAAGAGAATCAAAGCAATACACTCCTATTTTTTGATGTAGTAGATGGTTTTGAGCAAGTTGCAAGTATTCCTCTTTTTTGGGGAGAAAGCACTGGAAATTCTGGCACTTTCACTCCCAGAGTAGACGATATTGCCTTTGACCCATTCATTCCTGGGGTCGCTTACACCTTTCAACGTAACTACCCAGGGTCTGGGTCTGGACCGATATCCACACAAGGAGCGCTTTTAAGAATTAACGTAGATTTGGATTCACCTGAGGCTGGACAAGTCGACCTAATTGGCTTTGTACCATCCGATGTTGTAATTCATATTGGAGCACTATTTTTTGGTAAGAACGGAAACCTTTTCGGTTATGGGTCTTTAGATGGTCTTCCAAACCTAACTCAAAATCGTTTAGTTCATATTGATAAAAACACTGGTAATGCTACCCTAATAGGTACAGGACCTGGGGCAACTGGTAACGATGGGTGCTCTTGCCCATATGGGATTATCTTTGATCAAACTACAACTCAGGAGATTCAAACATGCGACGAGCCCCAAATATCATTCTCGTTCTCAATAGAGGCTCGCCACCAAGAAGTTTTAAACAATCTAATTCTAACTGATACCTTCCCTGAAGGATCTGAAATAATTTCAGTTTCAACTAATTTACCAGGAGTTGTGTCTAGCACAACTGCCTCAAATATTTTAGAGATAACAACAATCACATTAGCTCCAGACCAAGCCTATTTTTTAGACATTACTTTATCAGTATCTAATCTACCCGCAGGAAACTATGAAAATCAAGCGTTCATAAAGGAACTTCCCTCTACTCTTGGAGTCACGCAGAGGTCTAATAACACAGAAACAATACTCCAAGGCGACCCCAATCCTTTTATAGTTATTGGCGGCTCACCTACAGATGTATTAATTCAAAATACATCTCCAAGTTCATGTTTCTCCCCTTTTAACAGTACAATAAGCTTAAGCTGGCCAACTATTTCTCCCGGTAGCACCTACCAAATAAACATACTTAATGAGGCAGGACAACTACTTGAATACAATATCTCAACTGATGATAACTCCATAATCATCCAAGGGCTCGCTCCTGGCTCATATGTACTACAATTAATAACATCCGAAGAGGAATGTATCTATCCAAACAATCCGATGTTTGAAGTCGCTTCAAACAGTAATACTAGTGTAAATATCAACCCATCCGCTACGATTTGTATAAACGATACCGCCCTTTTAGCAGCTACAATTGAAGGAAACCCAGATTCGATCCAGTGGTTTGGACCTCAAGGCTTTCTTGTAAATGGTGATACATTATTATTAAGTGTTGACTCCACCACTTTGGGGGGCATTTATACTGTTATTGTTCATGACGGTGTTTGTTCCGACTCCGCCGAACTTACTTTGACTATAAACGACGCCCCCAATCTACATTTACCAGATACTATTCTGTTCTGCCAAGGGCAAGAAATAAAAATCGAACTAGATTCACCTCCCCCTTCAGTTACTTATGAAGTATTCTTTTCAAATGAGCTGCTTGCCAAAAGCAACAGTAGTATAGTGGTCCAAACCAACATGATCAGCTCTGGGCAACTACTAGTGAGCGCAAACAATGGCGATTGCGTAAACACTTCATCCATATGGATGGAAGAACTGCCGCCTATCAAGGTCATGCTACCCAATGAAATGGCATTTGAATGTTCACCAATATCGATTACTCCAATTACTCAGGGTGGAACTGGAAATTATGCATTTGTATGGAGCCCTGCAACTAATTTAAGCTGCATGGACTGTTTGAGTCCTGTAGTACTATCCGCCGAAACAAATAACTATCAACTTATTATCACTGACACCCAAGCTGTGTGTTCTGATACAGCTACCGTAACCGTAAATTATGACAACAGTGAATCTATATATGTCCCCAATGCATTTAGTCCTAATAACGATGGCGTTAATGATTTCTTTAGACCATTCAGTAATTGTGAAGTCGAAAAAGTTTTAGAATTTAGTATTTACAATAGGTGGGGAGGACTAGTTTTTCAAAAAACAGGATTTCCCTTATCTGAGTTTGAGGGCTGGAATGGCACATTAGATGGTAAACAACTAACGCCTGGAATATTTGTTTGGGTGCTAGATGTACTTCTTCCTTTAGGGAATAGACAACAATATACTGGTGATGTTATGTTAATTCGATAACTTAAGCCAATAGAAAGATTCATTCCTCCTGCGAATAACAAAGAGCAATTTTTAAATCAGAATGAACTGCAACCGCTTACACTTCCCTCCCAACACATCAGCCTGAATTGTGGTTGGGATTAAAGTTTGGACAACTGCACAACACATTTTACCGCCCCTATGCCGTAAGTTTGAAGCCTAAAAACTGGTGCCCATGAGAACCCTTGTCTATGCCATACTCTTTTTGGCCCTCCTGCCCTCCTCTTGCCTGTCTGCCCAACAGGAAGGCAACATCTGGTACTTTGGCCAAGAGCACGGGGTAAGTTTCGCCTCCGGCAGCCCGGAGGCCATTACCGATGGGGCACTGACCACCTTCGAGGGCTGCGCCTCTATTTGTGATGTTGATGGCAGCCTGCTGTTCTATACCAACGGCGGCGGCCGGATTTCCACCACCTCCCCTCAGGGCAGCATCTGGAACCGCAACCACGAGGTGCTCTACGATATGGAAGGGCTGAAGGGCGGTGCTTTTGGAGCAACACAGTCCAGCATTTTCATCCCCAACCCAGCCAATACCGATCAGTACTACCTGTTCACTATGGAAGAACGGGAATACGCTTCCGATGGCCTGCCTGCCGGGCAGACACAGGGCCGCGGGCTGACTTACTTCCTGCTCGACCGCACCCTTAATGGTGGGCTTGGCGGGACCATCATTGACGATGAGCGCCTGCACGTGCCTTCCTATGAAACGCTGAGCGCTACCCGTCATGCCAACGGCACTGATTACTGGATTTATATCGTTGATGACAATACTGGAGACTTTTTCCGGTACCGGGTAGACGCGGGCGGCATTACCGGCCCGGTATTGCAGCCCAGGGCAGTCTCTGATTCCATCACTGGCCCGCTAAAGATCTCGCCGGCCCGCAACCGCATGTTCATTGGCGGAGTGCTTTACAACCTCAACAGCAGCAACGGCAATGTCAGCAACCCCAGAGTGCTTCCTGGCACGCTGAACTCCAATACCTACTCCTTCTCTCCTGACGGCAGCTACCTTTATGTCATCGAGCCCACAGTTTCCGGGGCCTTGGCTGTGCGCTACGATGCGCTTTCTGCCAACCCCTTGCCTACCCGTACCATATTTGCCACCCTCGGCCCTGCCATACAAGGGCAGATGCAGCTCGCCCCTGACGGGAAGCTCTACTGGCTTTCTTATTCCCCCGCCAACGGGCAGAATGTGAGTTTCAATGCCATCAACTGCCCCAACTCCCCCCAAGCTACCCTTTCGGAAAATGTGCTGCTCTTCCCCTTTGAAAGCGTACCTTTCTTTGGGCTGCCCAACTTTATGGACTATATTTTCAATACCGAAGAAACGCTGATTGCCGACCTTGGGCCGGACACCCTCCTCAATTGCAATAACGGCCCGATTACCCTGGCCCCCCAAACCCAAGGCGATGAGTTCCTCTGGTCGACAGGAGATACCTCTCCTACCCTCACCGTTACTTCTCCTGGGATATACAGCCTGACGGTATCCTCTGAATGCGGTTTTGTTGCCGATACCATTGAGGTCTTCCAAAATGCGGATACCCCTACGGCAAGCATTTCTGGCCCGGCAAGCATCTGCCGTGGGGACACTGCTGTCTTACAGGCGGCCACCAACCTAAGCGGCTTATGGTCCTGGTCTAGCGGAGACACCCTCCCTGCCATTAGCGCTGTGGAGCCCGGGCTGTACGTAGCTACCATTACCGACTTTTGCGGCCGCACGGCCGTAGATAGCTTCGAGCTGATCGTCATTGAGGACCCTGCCATTGAGCTGGCTGCCCCTTCCGCACTGTGCCCGGATGAAACCGGCACGGCCACTGCCTTCTCAGCTGGCGCCCTACAGTACGCCTGGTCCAACGGTGCAGTAGGCGACAGTATAACCCTCACCGGTGGGGGCAGCTATGGGCTTAGCATCACCAATGGGTGTGGCCAGCTCGACACCCTGTTCCAAATCGATAGCCTTACAGGGCCATTGCTCCTTCTAGAAGGGGCAGAGCCGCTCTGCCCTGGCGGTGAAGTCAAGCTTCTGGCTACTACCAGCCCGGAAGCCAGCCTGCGGTGGTCTGATGGGAGCACCCTGCCCGAGCTGACCGCCAAATCCCCTGGCATCTATGTTGCCACAGCCGAGAACCGCTGTGCCGTGGTAGCTGACAGCGTAGACCTACAGCCCATCGGCTGCGAAAACTGCTTTTACATCCCCAACGCATTTTCCCCCAATGACGACGGGCGAAACGACCTCTTCCTCCCTGTAAACTTATGCCCGGTGGAAGGCTACATGCTGCAAGTGTACGACCGATGGGGAGGGCTCGTATTTGAGGCGCAGGCTCCGGGGCTCGGATGGGATGGGGCACGGAAAGGCGAACGAATGCCTATGGGCGTATACAATTGGGTGCTGCAATATGTGCAGGCTGGGCAACAGTTCAGACGGACGGGCGACCTACAGCTCCTGAGGTGACCCGTGACCCCACAACCGGGGTAGCGTCTGAATGAACAACAAGCGAACCATTTTACTTATGTTACTAGACGCAAACCCAAATTATGAACACCACATTACGATTTTTCTCCATTTTTTTGTTGCTAGGAAGTGTAAGCCTTCAGGCGCAGTTCACCAAAGTGAACCTAGACTTTGAAAGCGCCTACATTAGCGAGAACGACGCCCTGCCCGCTGAGGTCAATCTATTGTTCAGCGGTGCCATCCCCACCTATATCGACCGCATTGAGTTCAACATCTTGCCCAGGCGCGGCGCGAAGGCTCCGCTGCATACTGCCGTTTGGCAACGCCCGCTCGATAACTCGGCCGCCGTGTACAGCCTACCGGTCAATTATAAGCTGAGGCCGTCAAGCCAATACGATATTGAAGTGCTGTTTTTCCGCTCTGTAACCTCTGCACAAAGGGAGGAGCTGATCAAAACCACACAAAACCGGCTGGGCCTGTTCTTGGAGAGCCAACGGGAGCCGGCCAACCGGGGCTTTAAGTGGCAAGAAAAGCCCAAACGCTTGCTGCAGGGCATGAACGAGCTGCTCCGCCAAGATTTGTCCAACTACCGAGCTGGCATCAGTGCCAGCCAATCGGGCCTCTCTGCGCTCATCGCCCTTCAGCTCGAAAAAATGGAGGGCCTGCGCATGCCAGCAGACTCAGCCCAAGCTGCCGCCCTGCAAGCACAAGAGCAGCAGACCCTGCAGCAGCTGATGGAAGGGGAGCTTCGGCAGATCATTGGAGCGCGCCTTTACCAAGTGGCGGATAGCCGTTACCTTGAGGACTGCCCCACGGAAGAAAAACGGGGCGCCATTGCCGTAAATGCCGGTTTTGGCGGGGCTTATTTCAGCGGCAACCTAGACAAGGAGCTGGACTATGGCACAGCGCCCTACGCTGGCCTTTCTTTTCCGCTTGGCAACAGCGCTTTTGCCCCTAGGTTCCTGAGCAATACCTATTTGGGCTTTGGGCTGTTCCTTCAGGATTTTGAAAACGCAAAGGACGAAACCCTCACCGGCCCTATCGTTGGGCGCCCTATCTATGCCAGCCTCGACCATAAGCTCTTCCAGTTTGTCTACCTCAATATCGGGGCCACGCTGCTAGAACAAAGCAATAGTGACGATAGCAAGACGCTGCTCGTGCGGCCGTTCATCGGGCTGAGCGCAAAGGTCAACCTGTCCCTTAGCTTCGAGCGCTAAAGAAGAAGGGGGGCAGCCCATTTGTCAATGGCCTGCCCCCCCCTCTTTTGCCTAACCGGTTTATGGCCGGGCTTCTCCCTTATTTTTCACATACGTTTCCAGCCATTGATCCATTTCCCACAGCATATGCCCTATAGATTCCCGGGCGCGGTAGCCATGGCTTTCGTGGGGAAGCATGACCAAGCGGGCCTTGCCGCCCAAGCCATTGATCGCCTGGTACATCCGCTCACTCTGTAGCGGGAAGGTGCCACTATTGTTGTCTGCTTCGCCATGAATCATCAGCAAAGGCTCATTGACCTTGTCGGCATGCATAAAGGGGGACATCGTATAGTACACTTCCGGTGCGTCCCAATAAGTCCGCTCTTCGCTCTGAAACCCAAAGGGGGTAAGCGTCCGGTTGTATGCCCCGCTGCGTGCAATGCCTGCTGCGAACAAGTCGGAATGAGCCAGCAGGTTGGCGGTCATAAAGGCGCCATAGGAGTGCCCGCCGACAGCAATCCGCTCCCGGTCGGCGATGCCGCGCTCCGCCAGTACATCTATTGCAGCTTCTGCATTGCCCACCAGCTGTTCCCGGAAAAAGTCGTTAGGCTCTTCCCCTTCTTCCCCAACGATGGGCATGGCCACCCGGTCGAAAACCGCATAGCCTCGGGTCACCCAATACAAAGGAGACCCCCAGTACAAACGCACAAACTCGTAAGGAGAGCCTTGTACTTGCCCTGCATCGCCTTTGCTTTTGTACTCTCGGGGGTAAGCCCACATGAGCACTGGCAGTGGCCCGTCGGCCTGCTCATCGTAGCCTTTCGGCAAATACAAATCCCCCTGAAGGTCTAGCCCGTCTTTCCGTTTGAACTGCACCACTTCCTTTTCTATGCCCTGCAGAGCTGGATAAGGGTGTGGAAAGCTGGTCAAGGGTTTAAGGCTGCCAGTATTCCAATTGCGGATGTAGTAATTCGGCGGCTCCTCCCGGGACTCCCGGCGGGTAATCGCCAGCCCCTTCTCCAAGTCCAGGATATCCACTGCCATCTCATAGTAAGGCGCTTCGGAGCGCCAGAGCTCCTGAGTTTCGCCAGACTTTAAGTCATACGAGCGGATAAAAGGCTGGTTGCCCTCAGGCGAAGCGCCTTGCCCGGTGAGGTACAAAGTGCTGCCCCCCTGCCCACGGGCCAGTACCGGCTGCCCAAACTCATTGTCCTCAGTGACGAAGCTGCCGGGGTCGCTGTAGCGGTCTTGGTAAGAACGCTCAAAAAGCACCGTTTTTTCCGAGGGCTTAGCGGGGGCGAAACGGCTCGTTTTGATCTGACGGGTGGCCCACCAATATTCGTAAGCGATGGCCAATTCATCGTCGCCCCATGCCACGCCGCTGAAGCGCAGCTCAAATTCCGGCCCGGGCTGCTCCGCCCCATCTTTGAAAGGAGCTTCCCAATAAAAGAGCTGATCGCGGACCGGCGCATCGCGCTTGGGGTCGCCCCCATCTCTTGCTTCTACCCAATAGAGCGTAGCAGGCTTATCGCTGCGCCATGAGATGCGGCGCTTGCCTTCGGGCACAGCCCCGAAGCCTTGCGGCAGCTGCTCGATAAGGGGCTGTTGATCCACCTGCCGGACGAATGCCCCATCGGCGGTGTACAGGTCATAAGCGGTCGGGAAGCGGTAATAAGGCACAAGGTAAGAAAAGGGGCGGCTGATGGTTTCAACCAAGACGTACTGCCCATCAGGGGAAGGGGATGCCCCAGCCAGCATGCCCGGCTTGGCGAAGGGCTTGGCCTTGCCCGTGGATACATCGATCCGCTGCAGTTCTGCGGTAGCGTAATGCTCGAAGAGGTCCTCATCGTGAGGGTTCTGCAGCAGGTCCTGATAGGTGCGCAGGGTCGTTTTCTCACCTGCAGACTCCTGCACTACAGGCCCGGCCGGGGCTGCTTTCGCAACAGGCGCTTCGCCCCGGCCTTCCGGGACCGTTTTGGCCAGGATAGCGTTATTGCCCAGCCAGTAGTAGGGCCGGCCGCCCATAGCGTCGTTGATATCCGACTCCGTAAGGCGGCGCGCAGCCTTTGAGGCGATATCCACTACCCAAAGCTCAATCCCATCCGGGCGGCTATGGGTAAAAGCGACATGCTTGCCGTCTTGGGACCAGGAGATGTTTTCCAATTGAGGGGCGGCAGGTAGCCCTGTGACCGAGAAAGTGCGCCCGCTTTCGATATGGCGCAGCTCCAGGCCCGTGTAGCTTGAGCTCCGGCTTGCCCCATTGGTAGCCGGGTTTAGGCGCAAGCCAGCGATCCGCAGCTCTGGCTGAGCCAGTTCTTGTATTGAAGGATAGCCCGGGCGCTCCATGAGCAGCATCCACGTACGCTCGGGGCTGAGGCTAAGACCGGGCGCAAGCGGGGCATCTACCAGGCTGGCAATGGGTTCCGGTGGGTTTTGGTAACCTTGCTGTGCATGCACTGCGGCGGCTGCCGCGAAAAAAAAGAGCACACAGCTGAAAATTTTGAATTGCTTCATCTGTACAGTGAATTAAGGGTGCATTTGGAAAATTAATCAGGTAATGAATAAAAATACCATGATTCTATCACCTTCCCCAAATATTGCCTGCCAAAAAGGGCCCCTGTCCTAAACCCGCAAAAATTGCTCCCCTCCATGCCGCCCCGGAAAGTGACAAAGGTCACACTCCCCTTTGATCTAAGTCAACTAACCCTAGTTGTTCACTAGGCTATATTTGCAGCATACCAAACGGTTAATACCATGAAGATCAACATTTTAACCCTAGCCTTAACCTTATTCACCCTGGCAGGCGGAGCCCAGGAATACGAACTTCGGCAATTTGAAATGACGGTTTCGGGCACCTCTTCGCTCCACGACTGGGTGTCTGATGTCACACAAGCCGAAGCGACGGCAGCCCTTCATTGGGAAGAAGGCGCACTAGCTGGCATCGATCAGCTGCAGGTCAGCATCCCTGTCAAGAGCATACAGAGCGCTAAAGGGCGGATAATGGATGGCAAGACTTGGGATGCACTGATGGCGGAGCAACACCCCAACATAGCCTTTCAGCTTGAGCGGGCCGACATTACCAAAGAAGGAGGGAAATATTGGGTACAAGCTACCGGCAGCCTCCGCCTCGCAGGGCAGGCCCGCAAGGTCAGCCTGAGCGCCAAGGGCGTGCCCGGGGCAAATGCCACCTTCACCTTTTCGGGTACCTACCCCATCAAAATGACCGATTTCGGGATTGAGCCTCCGACTGCCATGATGGGCACCCTCAAAACCGGCAACGAAGTCCTCATTTCCTATAAGGTCACCTTCGGCCTGTCCGGCTCAGGAGCGGGCATCGGCAAATAACTACGATCACCAACGTTTATCCACTAGAAAACTACAGGCCGGCAGCCTCGTGAGCAGGAAGCCCGCCTGGCAACAAACAAAAACCATTAGACATGAAACAGCTTTCTTTCCTACTGCCTTTGCTTGGGCTATTCCTTGCTACCACACTGGCAGCACAGCAACCTACCATCTCCAACCTCCGTCCATACGGGCAGTCAGGCGTCAATGAATTTGAGTACCTGAAAAAGAACGACTACGACTTTGATGGGCTCAAAGTGCGCATAGGCGGCAACTTCGCACAGCAGTTCCAAGCGCTCGACCATGTCAACACCCTTGTTGACCTCGACGGTGATGGCGCTTTTGACAATGAGCTCTATGCCCTCAAGCCTGGCTTCAACCTGGCCACCGCCAACCTCAATATTGATGTGCAGCTGGCAAAGGGCATCCGCCTCAACCTAATCACGTACCTGTCTTCACGCCACCACCCGGAAGCTTGGGTAAAAGGCGGCTACATCCAATTTGACGAGCTGCCTTTCTTTGAGAGCGACTTTGTGGATGGCATCATGGACAAGGTGACCCTCCGGGTAGGCCATATGGAGATCAACTACGGCGATGCCCATTTCCGCCGTACGGACAACGGCAACGCCATGTTCAACCCCTTTGTAGGCAACTACATCGTAGACGCCTTCAATACAGAAATCGGTGCAGAAGCCTACTATAAGCAGGGCGACCTCTCTGCTATGCTGGCCGTTACCGGAGGGGAGATCAATGGCAACATCACAGAGGCCAATACCAGCGAAGTAGACGAAAACAGCAAGCGCTCCCCTTCTATCATCGGTAAAATCGCATACGATGGCCAGATCTCTGAGCAGCTGCGCCTCCGCCTGACCGGCTCTGCCTACTATACCGCAAGCTCTGCTGTAAACCACCTTTACAGTGGCGACCGGGGCGGCTCCCGCTACTACCTCGTCATGGCAGCTCCCGGCTCTGGCGCAGGCGACCGCGGCGTATTCTCCTCTGGCCGTTACAGCCCTGGGTTTACCGATCAGGTGACTGCATTTATGGGCAACGCATTCGTCAAATTTGGCGGGCTGGAATTCTTCGGCACTTACGAGATGGGCAGCGGCCGCAACTGGTTCGAAACCGAGGCCCGCAGCATGACACAACTGGCTGGCGACCTGGTCTACCGCATTGGCAAAAATGAGGACTTCTACCTGGGCGCCCGTTACAACACCATGACAGCAGAAGAAGCTGGCGGGCAGGAAGTCACCATCAACCGCTACCAACTGGGCGGCGGCTGGTTTGTCACTGAGAACATCCTGTTCAAGCTGGAGTATGTCAATCAGGATTACAAAGGCTTTGCTCCGGGCTCCCTGCTCTCTGACGGCAACTTTAATGGCATGATGGTAGAGGCCGTTGTAGGCTTCTAGATGCCCCCGTGCAGATTCCCGCCTTGCAAACAGCCCGGCCAGCAAAAGCTGGCCGGGCTTTAAACATCTGCTGCTATGCAATACCTCATCTTTTTCGTCCACTTCCTCCATGCGGTGGCCGGGCTGCATGCCCCGGCTGAAAACAAGCAGCTGATCATACTTCCGGGCAGTACCCTGCTTCTTGAAGGAGAGACTAACGTCAAGGGGTTCCAATGCGGGTGCGAAGGGCAGTTCCCTCCCCTGCCCTACCAAGTGAGTATTGAAGAAAACCAGGCGCTGTACTTTTCTCGCACCCGGCTGCCCATCCCTGTCCGAGCGCTAGACTGTGGGAACCGGCTGATGAACCGCGACCTTTACGAGGCGCTAGGCGCCCCAAGATACCCGTACATCACCATCACCCCGCTTGAAGCCAGGCTCCTGCCGGCAAAAGATGGCTGGAAGGCTGTGAGCAGCCTGGTAAAAATCAGTATCGGAGGGGTAGAAAAAGTGGTGCAGCTCCATGCACTGGCGAAGCAGGAAGGGCAACGGTTATGGCAGATCAAAGCTTGCCACGACCTTGATATGGAAGATTTTGGCATTCAGCCTCCTGCGCCTATGGGCGGCTTGATCAAAGTAGATGAGCAGATTACCATCACCCTCGATCTTTTGATCAAGGCATAGACCGCTTGGCTCAGAGCGTATTTGGATTTTGGCCTTCTAGTCGAAAACCGGAGTTTAGCCAAGCCCCGCTTTTTATGCACAAAAGCGGGAAGGGTTTTCGGGGCGAAGTATAATCAAAAAAGTGTCCCGCTGCCTAGCGGGACAGGCCGATTACTAAAGTCCCAACACGCTCTCTTAAATGCCGCCTCCTAATGCTGCTGTGCATCAGCCTTGCAGCACTATACTGGCCGGACTAGCGCTGCGGAGGGGTGGAAGCCCGATAGGGCCGAGCGGACAGCGAGCCCCGCAGCATAGCGGCACCTGCCCGTTGGCAGGGGCAGGCCCCATCATTTTGAACAGGGGCTTACCGTCCAGGAAGCTACTTTTTCAAGGCTGTGTTCATGGCAAACTGCGTTGAGTACTTCAAATTGTCCCAGATGCTCAAAGGGTATTGGCTCAGGTTATGGCTTTTGCTTTTGATCAATTTGCGGCAATAGGTTTCCAGCATGTTGGCAGCAATGCCGAATGATTTAAACTGTGGGTTGGACGTTTGCTTGTGGTAATAGCGGTAATAAATCTGTTGAATGATGGCCGCTAACCTGAATAGCCCAAAAACGAAGTAGAATTTTTTGTTGCCAACGGAGAGCCCCCTTTTTGACAAGTAATAGTCTACCAGCTCATCGCGCGTGAGCATCCCTTTCAAGTGAGTGGGCTGCCTTCGCAACAAGCGCCAGCAGTAGGCATCTTTAGCCTCTATCCAATAGGCCAAGCTGCCGCCGAGGTCCATCAGGGGGTCGCCCACTGTGGCCATTTCCCAATCCAGCACACCGATGATGCTGAAGTCGTCTGTGGGGCCGAAAACCAAATTGTCGAACCTGAAATCGTTGTGGATGATGCACGGCTTCAGGTCCGCAGGCATTTCAGCCTGCAACCAATCCATGATGTACTCATAATCCGGTACATCAGGTGTTTTTGCTTGGCGGTACCGATGCGACCATCCGGCCACTTGCCTTTCAACGTAGCCCTCTCCTTTGTAGTAGCTTTCGAAACCCGCTGCACGGTAGTCTACTTCGTGCAGTTCTATCAATTTGTCCACTGCGGACAGGCAGAGGCCGTGCACCTGATGTTCGGACAGGCTCAAGCTTTTAGGAAAATCAGCGCGCGGGATCATGCCCGTAAATTTTTCCATGACATAAAATTCCCCGCCTAAGAGGGCTTCATCGTCACAGTAGGCAATGATGCTGGGCACGTAGGGGTAGTGGGGCCTGAGCTTATTCATGATATCGCTTTCCCGCTGCATATTATGAGCGCCTTTGGCTTTTTTGCCAATTGGCGGCCGCCTCAAGATATAAGATTGATGAGGGAAGTCGATTTGATACGTGAGATTGGAAGCACCGCCTTTGAACTGTTTGATCTTCGGCAGCCCTGCCAGGCCTGAAACATGGCCACTTAAGAAGTCTTTGACGGCTTGCGGGTCCAATTCCTCGCCAGGCCTTACCCTCCCTGCTTGATCTAAGCTCGTACTTGACATTAGGGCTTGAATTTTTTCAGTTCGTAATAAGCCACCTGCGCCCGGTGCACCTCGTCTGGCCCGTCTGCAAGCCGCATGACCCGGGCGTAATTGTACAAAGCCGCCAAGGCCGTATCCTGGCTTAAGCCCATGCCCCCGTGCATTTGTATCGCGTCATCAATAACCTTGCAAGCGATTTCAGGCACAATGGCTTTGATTTGAGACACTTCGCTCAGCGCACCCCGTATGCCTTTATTGTCTAGCAGCCAGGCGGTTTTCATGACTAGCAGGCGGGCCATATCGATGTGCATGCGCGCCTTTGCGATCACATCCAGGTTGCCCCCAAGCTTGGCCAGGGGCTTGCCAAAGGCGGTCCGCTCAAGCCCTCTTCGGACCATCATTTCGAGCGCGCGCTCAGCAGCTCCGATCAAGCGCATACAGTGGTGTACCCTGCCGGGCCCCAGGCGGCCTTGAGCAATTTCAAAACCTTTCCCCAAACCTGCAATGACAGCAGATTTTGGCAATCGCACCTGATCAAAGCTTACCTCGCCATGCCCATAGGGCGGGTCATAAGTGCCGAAAACAGGCAACATACGCTCTACCTTGACCCCTTTGGCAGCAAGCGGCACAAGGACCATAGAATGCCGGCGGTGCCTATCTGCCTCCGGATCTGACAGCCCCATAAAAATCAGCACTTTGCAATTGGGGTGCCCAATGCCTGTACTCCACCATTTGCGGCCGTTCAAAACCACTTCCTCCCCATCGGAAGTAATCGTGGCCTGCATATTGGTCGCATCGCTTGAAGCCACGTAGGGCTCTGTCATGCAAAATGCAGAACGGATCTCGCCAGCGAGCAAAGGTTTCAGCCAGGCATCCTTTTGTTCTTCGGAGGCATATTTCCAAAGCACCTCCATATTCCCGCTATCGGGGGCATTGCAATTAAATAGCTCAGGGGCGAGCAGCGACCTGCCCGTCTCTTCTGCAATAGGCGCATAATCCAGATTTGAAATGCCTATATCGGGCAGGAAAAGATTCCACAGCCCAATAGACTGCGCCTCTTTTTTCAATGCTTCGATTTTAGGATGCACTTCCCATTCCTGCCAATTGGGGCTCAAGTGCGCTTTATGCGCTTTCAGCAACAGCTCACCCTCCAAGGGAATGACCTTTTCCTTTACGAACGCCCTGGCCTGTGCTTGTAGCTCCTGGCCTTTTTCACTTGGTGTGAGATCCATATTGCCGGTTGTTTGGTTGTTGAATTCAAGCCTAAAATAGCGTTTATTAATGCAACTTTTGATGGGGGCAAACCAGATTGTCGTTTTTTTGGATGGGGCCTGCCCCCTCCGCAAGGAAAGGGGCCTGCCCCTGCCAACGGGCAGGTGCCGCTATGCTACGGGGCTCGCTGTCCGCTCGGCCCTGTCGGGCTTAAACCCCTTCGCAGCGCTAGGCCGATGCCAGGCTAGTGCCTTAAGCCATAAATCTCTGATACTTAAGTTGAAGCTATTTTCCGGCTAATCAAGGCGAAGGTTCGCGACTTTAGCCCGAGCTAAAGGAGCGGTTCTTTAACGAAGAGTAGGCGGAAAAGAACGAAACTTGGGGTGGCAAGGATTTATGGCTTGAGGTACTAGAGCCCGGAAAGCGTAAACGCCTTCGACAATTTCGTTCACGCCCCTTTTGATTTGTTTTCACCAAAAAAAGCTGCTCCCCCAGCCGGGCAGAGGCAGATTGCCGGGCACCTGCCTGATTGTTTGGGCCCTGCCCCTGTTTAGGCGGCATGGTACTCATACAAATCCGAATAGAGCCTTTTTATTCTGTTTTGTATCGTCTCGTTCACGAAATCTTTGACTATTTTTATTTTGTTTATTTTCTCCATTGAAGTCGCAAAATTGATTGAATCGTGAAAGTGTAATTTATTCCGAAATATCGTTAGTTCTTTGATGAAATTCAGTATTTCGTCACTCAATTGATAGTTGCTTAAATATGATTCTGAGCCAGTCAATTCTTTCATCCCAATCGTAGTTTCTTTTATTCCTCGATGGAAGATTTCTTCTTTTTCAAGGTTGACCTCAAACGGTTCAATCGAATTTATATCCTTCATTAAAATTGGTTCCTTAAATTGTCTTTTTGCAATTTCCTTAAACTCTTGAATATCTTTTTTGATTCGATGAACACAATATCCTCTTATCATCAATTCGGCTTTCATATAATTCTCAAAGAAAATCAAGATTTTTATCGTATCGGTCAAATACGAAAAAAAGAATTCGTGCAATTCTTCATGATTTGGAGGGATAGACCGATTATCTAAGCCCTTTGTCACTCTTTCAAGTAAATCTAAATCTTTAACGATTTTTGCTCTGTGAAATACTTCTGCCCCAAAAACTATTAATGAGGCTGCCGTTTTATTGATTGTTTCTTCGGTTGAATAAATCCACAAATTTGGTTTCATGTTAGTTTATTTGGATTAATTGAATAACCGTAAAAACCTCATCTTGATTCGTCGAGTTCCTTTTTCCTTCTCATTGGGTTTTTATTTTTTTTCTAATGGCACCTAACGGCCCGGCTAGCCGCAGTACCTAGTGAAACGGAGTATTGTCGGCTAGCCATTGTTAGGTGCCTGTTCACTTATTTGATTTCTCAATTTCTTCTCTTAGTTTCACCAATTCTTGTGTAGATATGCAATTAGAAAAGCCTTTATCTATCAATCCTTTCATCAATTTCTTATCTCCAGTCCAAAGGTTATATCCCATGTATTCACTCAATGCAACAAAAGCTATGTCATCCATATCTATATCTCTTACATAATTGGCTGATTTGTGCCAAATTCTAAAAGGGATCTGTTCCTCTGAAATAAATTCTATTTTCTTGGTTATCTGAAATTTACAATATTCAACTTCATTAATTGACATTCCTGACATCTCAACAATTTTATCTAAATGCTTGTCGATTTCTACTCTCATGTAGGTAAGTGAGTAAAATTTCAGGAAAGGTTCAGAATTTAGAAGTAAATCTCCAATTGAGCTATTGGTATTCAAAATCCCACTGAAAACAATATTTGTATCAACTATAAACCTATTCATTCTTCAGAAATCTATCTTTATTTGCTTCCCACCAGTTTTTATTTATTTCTGATGCCAATCTATCTACATCTTCTTGTGTAGCTTTCGATTCTTTAGTTATCTCTTTATAGGTTATAAAATCGATTAGCCTTTGAATCTCTGAAAATTCAACAGAATCTGGTATCCTTATAATAATTTCGCCATCAGTCCTTTCAATCGTCATAAGTTATCCTTTTTAGGTAATTTACAACTATTTGAAGAGATTGGTTTCTCTTCAAGTTGATTTTTTAGGCTAGTTTCAACTAACCTTAACATATACCCTTGATTATCAGTTGATAAAATGGCATCTAACTCGCTAATACACGCACTTCCCCCCCATTTGTCGTTCTTTTTCCCACTTTGCCCTAGGCTGAGCCTGCCTACTTGCAGCGCCAGGCGTGCCAAGCTAAAGCCCAGGCAATGCTACAATATACAAAAAAGCCACAATGCTACCTATTTGCCAATAGATATAGACGGCCCGGCGGGAGCACGTGCAGGCCTTGCCATCGGGCTAGCGATGCGAAGGGGTGGCCAGCCCGTCAGGGCCGAGCGGGCAGCGAGCCCCGTAGCGTAGCGACCCACGCCCTTAGGCGGGGGTAGCCCCCTAAAAACGTTGTGCTTGCCGCTCCCGGCTTCTCCTTTATTCACGCAGCGCATACGCGTACAGGGCTTCCCCGTACACGCAATAGGCTACTCCATCGGCGACGGCCAAAGGGGATTGGCCTGAAACCGGGAACCCGCTCAGCAGCTGCCCTTGGCTATCTGCCAGATAGACCTTCCTGCGCTCCTTGTCTATCCACCCAACCCCCAGGGCACAAGTGAACACCCCGATCGGCCCCTTTACGCGGTGGGCCGTTTCCCATACCTGCCGAAACGCCTGCCCACTGTACCCGTGCAGCCTTATGTACTTCCCGTCCCAGCTGAGGTAATCGTACCGCTCATCTCCCCACAATGGCACAAACAACACCCCGCTTGCCCCTTTAGCCTGCTGCCCGAGGCTGAGCCGGAAAAATTCGCCCTCAAAATTGACCGCGGCAACGCGCCCGTCTGCTCCGCCGGCCAACAGCCTGTAGTGAGGGGGCTCGGCTTGCAATTGCAGCGACTGCCCAAACCCTTTCCCGAGTGGCACCGGCAAAAACCGGGGCGCTCCATCCCTGCGGAAAGCGTGGAGCAGCCCCGTGTCCGATAACGCAAAAAGGTAATCCTTCCCATCGCGCTGCGCGTGCTGCAGCCGGCTATGCACCGTGGTGTCAACTAGAGCCCTATCCCCCCAGCCTTCAAGCAGCCTCCCCCGCTGATCGTACCCTACTATGCGCTTATTGCTCAGCGGTGCCCATATCCCCAGCACGCCGGGCTTCTCCAGCACGCTCATTGTAGCGGCTGCGGTGCATACCCCTGGCCAGATCACCGGGAAGCCCGCTTCTGCCCGGCCCCGCTCATCCAACAGATAACCTGCCCTGGGGGTAGTAAGCAAAATACGCTGCCCGGCCCCCGTCTGCTCATTGCTCAGTACCACGGGCGGGCCAACCAGCGTATCCTGCAGCCTGGCCTCCCAGCTTACTGTGCCATCGGCCCCTATGCTCTGCACCCGCCCACCGCTCAGCTCCAGGAGTACCTGATCTCCAACAACATACGGCCCGGAAACGGCCATCCCATCAAGGGGCTTTTGCCAAAGCAAAGACAGGGCTGAAGCCCTGCCTTTCTGCCCGGCCGGCCCAGCCTGCAACGCCCATTTGCCATCCGGCCACTTATGCCCTTGCAGGTAGGAGAACCCGCTGAGCAATGCGCCAACCTCTTCCTGCCTGCGCTCAAAAGCTTGTGGCCATACCCCTGCCGACTTTTCTACATCGACAAACCACCAGGCGCTGAGCGCCCCGCCTTCCGGTGCTGCCGCTTCAGGGCGCCCCCCAAGGGTCAGCCCAAGCCAATATGCGCTAAGCGCCTGCTCCAGGGCCACTGCAGAGGGGCTTACCGCCAGATAGCTGCCCAAATCTGCCCAATAGGGATTGCGCAAACCGCCTGCTATATACTCTTCGAACAGGCCGTCGCCCAATACTTGCTGTACTTGGAAGACCTGAAAGGGGTACTCCTTCAAATACCCTATGTCTGCCCTTACCTGCTCTAGCGCCTCCGCCAGGGCTGCCTCTGCTGCGACAGGTAGGTACAAGACCCTGTTGTTGGCCAACTGCCCCGGCAGAGGCAGCTGCGCTACCGCATAGTGTGGCCCTGCCCAAGGCGATACGTACTGCTCGTAAAACCGCCCTGCCTTTGGCTGTGCGCCCTGAGCCCGCCACGATGCCCAAGCGATGTTCACCGGCAAGTGTGCCAGCACTCCGCTCTGCAAAAAGCCCGCGCTTTGCCCGGGGCTTTTTGCTGGCCCAGTGCCCAAAGTGTGCCCCTCCGCATATATGCCCCCGCCTTCACTCCGGAGGGCACCGGTCAATGCGGTGCCCCTTCCAGCTGATTTCAAAAGCTCCCGCCAAGGGGCCCCAAAGAAGCCGCTGCCCCAGGCCAAAAGGTTTTCTGTGCCCAGCCAAAAACGCCCTTCCTGCACACCGCCTTGCCAAAGTACACTCCCCCCATTGTCCAGTTCCTTTATCATCGCCTCTACCTGTGCCGGCATCCGCCCAAACAGGACCAGGTTCCTCACCCTTGCCGCCATACAGCCTGAGCCGGCTGCGTATACCCCTACGCCACGGTACACTGAGACGGGCGCTCCTGAGGGCGCCCACTCGCACCGGCTGTCTACCCCGGCCAGCGCATAACGGCCCGCAGATACCCGGTTGGCCATCAGCAGCTCGGGCAAACGGCCAGAGCCTATGACCTGCTGAACCGCCGTGAGGTCTTCCTCCAGCTCCGGGAACAACCGGAAAAGCACCTGCCCCGTTACGGAATCCACTAGATTATCCTTATTTTTAGCCGCGTGTGGAGCCCATATCAGGGCCGCGCTCTCCGGCAGCGCCTCCCTGGCATCAAACGGATAAATAAAAAAGTAGTACACAGCCGCTGCCGGCATCATCAGTGCAGCAACCGCTGCCCAGTGCTTGACCTTTATCATGACCCTATTTTCTTGAATTTTGCTTCGAAAGCGGCACAAATGCCCCGCTGCGAATGTACGCGAGCAGCCACGTACCCAACAAATAATTGTACCAGTATTCGGCCCAGAACCTCACGGGCAGGCGCAGGATACTCAATCTAAAGACCATGAGAAAAACTTTTCTCCGCCTAGGCAGCCTCGCTGCGATGACAGCAGTCATGCTCGGCGCATTCGGCGCCCATGCCCTCAAGGCAGCACTTTCGCCCGAAGCCCTCAATACCTTCGAAATTGGCGTCCGCTACCAATTTTATCACGCCCTTGGCCTTATCGCCATTGGGCTCCTCCTCTACTGGCGCAAAACCAACCTCCTGCATTGGGGCGGGTGGCTGTTCACCGCCGGCATCCTCGCTTTCTCAGGCTCCCTCTACCTGCTTTCTGCAAGGGAGCTGCTCGGGCTCGATGTATCTTGGATCGGCCCCGTCACCCCTATCGGAGGCGTTTTTTTTATCGCCGGCTGGGGCTGCCTCCTCTTTGCGACCTTTCAGGACAACCAGAAAACTTACCGCAAAAAGCACAGCGAAAACTGACCCGCTGATCAGGTACTGCCCTTCATGGGCCTACCCTCGCCCTGCGGCTCGGGTCGCTACGCTGCGGGGCTCGCTTCTCGCTCGGCCCTATCGGGCTTGCCACCCCTCCGCATCGCTAGTCCAGCCCTGCATAATTTTGCCCCACCGCCCAGCCTGGCTGATCATGGACTAGTGGTCTGTCGAGTGTTAATTTATGGGTTGAGTGGGAGCGAATTTTGAGGCTAATCAAGGCGGATGTTCCCGCGCATAGCAGCGCTACGTAAGGGGTTGTCCAACGAAGAGTAGCCTCAAAAGTCGCCGCAGGCAACCCCTAGTTTTAGCCTTGACAGACCACTAGCACAGCCAGGCAACAAGCCCTATGCTCCACTTTAACAATTGTGCTTCGCACATCCCTCCTCCGGCCGGCGTTCAAGCAGCGTACCTAATAATCAAACGAATTATGAAAAACACGCTTTTTGCCGCTCTTGCCCTCTTATTCGCCACACCTGCACTGTACGCACAGAGCGTATACCTCGGCCCCAGAATTGGCGCTCACTTTGCCAACGTGAAGTGGGATGGGGAAAATGAACCGGACTCCGATAACCGGACCGCCGTCCTTTACGGGGCAGCACTTGAACTGCCCATAACGCGCCACCTCAAACTCCAGCCAGAAGTCAACTATGTGGTGCGGGGCTATACTTCGGAAAGCGAAATCCTAGGGGCCAATGTCGCTAGAGAACTGAAGCTCAATTACCTGGACTTTGGAGGGCTCTTGAAGGTCAAGACCAATGACGAAGGGCTCCACGCCTACTTGGGCGCGGGCGCTTTCTACAGCTATGCCCTAAGCGGCGAGACGACCTTCAACGTCGGCAACGTAAGCCAGACTAACGAAATTGAGTTCGACAGGATGGAATCTTATGAAAGGGGCGACCTCAGCCTTGCTTTGGGCGCAGGCCTACAGCTCCCGCTTGGGCAGAGCTTCCTCTTTGCAGACGCCCGCTACCTCTACGGGCTGAACGATGTGGACAATCAAGATAATGATGTAGAGATCAAAAACCGCGGCCTTAGCCTTTCTGCGGGCTTGCTCTTCCCCCTCTAGCCAAGCTTATGCCTTGGGATGCCAAAAGCCCTGCCCGGGAAGTCTCCGGGCAGGGCTTTGGCTTGTATGTTCCACAAGGCTATACATTGGGCAGCAATTCTTAGGCCAACTGTAAACAGCAGCGCTTGGAGCTGGTTGGAGCGGTTCCGTCCAAAAACCAAGGCGCTTAGAGCGCAAACCAATATGCCGCAGGCGTTTATGCTCTCCGGGCTCTAGTGCCTCAAGCCATAAATCCTTGCCACCCCAAGTTTCGTTCTTTTCCGCCTACTCTTCGTTAAAGAACCGCTCCTTTAGCTCGGGCTAAAGTCGCGAACCTTCGCCTTGATTAGCCGGAAAATAACTTCAACTTAAGTATCATAGATTTATGACTTAAGGCACTAGCCTGGCATTGGCCTAGCGCTGCGCAGGGGCGGCAGGCCCGATAGGGCCGAGCGGATAGCGAGCCCCGCAGCATAGCGGCACCTGCCCGATGGCAGGGGCAGGCCCCTATCCTTGCGGAGGGGGCAGGCAAGAAAAAACGGAATTCTAGTTTGCGCCTATGAAAATTTAGAAAAGAAGCCGGGCCCATCAGGCGTTGATTGGCAACAGGAACGGGCTCCAAACAGGCCTTAATCTTCCAAAATCAGGTCGTCCTCTCCTTCCCTGCGACGGTTGCGCCACCACATAAAACCAATAACGCCTATGATCATATAGGGCGTCGCGAGCATATAGAGGATCCCGTTGTTCAGCCCCCGCCCGTCTGTGCCCCCATTCTTGAGGTTGCTTTCAGCAGACATACGGCACATTGGGCACTGTGCCTCAGCCACCTGAGGGGCAGCAGTAAAAGCCAGTGCCAGGCTCAATACCAAAATACGGCTATAAAAAGTGATTTTGTTGCTCATTGTCTCAATTTTTCAAACGTGCGGAATGCCCCACTGTGCTACACAGCGTTCACAATATCTAACCGCCAAGGCTCCTAAAAAGATGCCGATCAAGGGTAATATGGCATTAACATGAAATAAGCCACCGGGCCGGTCACCGCTACATAAAACCATACCGGCCAAACCCAACGTGCCATTTTGCGGTGGCGGTCAAACTGCCCCGTATACGCTCTAATGAACGTAAACAAGATAAACGGCAAACTGACAGCAGCCAAGACAATATGGCTCAGGAGCAGTACAAGGTAGCCAGTACGTGCACTGCCAACGGCAGCCAGCTCTGCTTCGTCGAGCAGCCCATCGTGGTTCAGATCGCCGAAGATGGTCTCCGGGGTCGTAAAGTGGTACGCCACGTAGGACAGCAAAAACAAAACGCTCAGCCCCAAGGCAGTGTACATGGCCATCCGGTGGGCTTCCATATTCTTTTGCTTGATGAAATATAGCGCCACCAACAGCACTACCGCTGTCACTGCGTTGACCCCTGCGTGGAAAGGGGCAAGGAAGGAGAGATCGACGCCCTCCGGCAAAGGGATTTTAACCCGGCGCATCAGCCCTACCAAAACCAATACGACTCCCGTGAACACCCATGCTGCCGCATTCAGTTTCCGGGCCAGTTGTAAATTCGCTGCCATGTTGTGCTTATTTTTCGGTTTCCCGTAGGAAGATAATATCAGGCTCCTCCAGCGGGTGCAAGTTCAGGGTAATATGCTTTACAAGTAATTTCAAATCATCTGGCCGGAGCAGATCGTAGTAGCCTCTGATCATACTGCTATCGGCAAAAAACAAGTGGCTGTTGCGGGCCAGCCCTCCGGTAGCCTCCGGAAGGGCTGCAGCCTGAGCCAGTTGCCCTAGCTCCTCTCCTGTGCCCTCCAGGAAGAAGACCTGCGAGGTATCCGCAACTTCAAACTCCTGCAGGAAGGCCTGAGCACTGCGCTGCGGCCCTTCTGAAAAAGCAACAAAACAAACATCCGGACGGCCATCAAACTGCTGCTTCAACCGGGATAGCACGTCCCCGTAAGCTGCCTTGTGCGCCGGGCTGTAAAAGTAGCCTACGACCAAGAGGTCAGCAAAGCGGTTGCTATGGACCACAGCATCGTTGTAATTCTTGAGGTGGAATTCCGGCAAGGGCGCTATATCCTGAAGCTCTGACCGTGCCTGCAGGCGGTAGTCAAGCCCAGTCTGTAGATAATACCAAGACCCTAACGGGAGAAAGACCAGAAAGAGGAAAAGCCCTGCAATCTGAACCAAGTTTTTACCTTTAATAATCGCCATATCCTTTTTTATTCGCCATGCAACCTTATCGCTGCTGCCCGGAAAAGAAACACCCCGGCCCGGCAATTGTTGCTATTGAAAAAGGGCAGAAAAGCTATTGCCCCCCTGCCCTTTTAGGTTATTCCCAATGACTGGCGCGAAGCTTAGCCGCGGAATTCGAACTCCACAACCTTGCCTTCCAGCATCATACCTTGCAAGTTCTCTTTTGACTGATCTTTGGCGGGCAGTTCGTCCTTCTCCTTGATCAGCTCACGACGGTTTTTCCAGCTTGTCCCTTCCTGAAAAAAGGCGATGATCGCCCAAATCAACAGTGCACAAGGGAGCAGCACGCTAACCGCCAGCCCTTTTACCTCATACCGCATGTGCATGAAATCATAAATTATGAAGTAAGCCTTATAAAGCGAAAGCACTATAAGGATGAGGCCCACCACATAGGCTAGCCAGTTGTAATCTTCCAGGCCAGCTATGATGTGCCCTTTGCCTAAGAGTGAAAAGAATACTTCCACCAGAGTAACGACTGCAAGCAGCACCAGCCCCTTGTAAACCAGCTTCTTTGATTCTTCGTAACTTAAATGTCCCATTATCTTTTGCTTGTTTTTTTGTGATTATAAAGCCGCAGCACAGCGGGTTACAGTAGGTAAAACACCAGGAACACAAATACCCACACCAAGTCTACAAAGTGCCAGTACAGCCCGATTTTTTCTACCATCTCGTGCCCGTTCTTGCGCGCCATGTACAAGCCGCTGCCGGCATTGATCATGATGATAAAGAGGAACACCACTCCTGAGAACACGTGGAAGCCGTGGAAGCCGGTGATGAAGAAAAAGAGGGCGCCAAATGCCTTAGGGCCGAAGCTCTCCATCTTTACCATACCCGCATCAGGGCCTTCCGTAACCAAGAATTTGCGCTGAATGAAGCCTTCTTCATTCACAAAGTAGCCGGCATGATCGCCTGCGGAATAGTCGTGCGCAGCATGATCGCCGCCGTGGTCGCCTTCGCCATGCCCAGCACCCGCTTTATGGATCAGGTAGCTGTCGCCCACCTCGATAACTTCTTCTGTCTCTTTGCCATCAGCATCCAAATAGACTCCAGCTTCCGTGTGCGTGCCGAAAGGGTTGACGTCCACAGTCATGTGCTCAGTAGCAATCAGGTTGGTCCATTCCCAAGCCTGACAACCGAGGAAGCCGATCCCGCCGAGTATCGTCAGCAACATCCAAAATACTACGCCGTTCTTATTCTCCCTTTGCCCTTCCTGTACTGCACGTACCATCGTGACAGAGCTGATGATCAGCAGGAAAGACATGACGGTAACGAAAATCAATGGGGCATCGTGAATGCCGAAAGGGGCTGTGGAGAACACAAAATCAGGCACCGGCCAAGTCGGGCTGCTGAATCGCAGCGCGCCATAAGCAATCAGAAAACCTGCAAAGGTGAATGCATCAGAAAGCAGGAAGTACCACATCATCAGCTTGCCGTAGCTTGCCTTGAACGGCTCGTTGCCACCGTCCCATGCCGAACCAGATTGATTCTGCATGCCTTGTTTTTCGATTACGGTATCTGTTGTCGCCATCGGTTATCGAAAGTTTTGTTTGTTTCAGTTTATAAGCCGCTGTAGGCGGCCCGTTCTTTGTTCTTTATGACTGCTGCAGCGTGAAAAACACCAGCAGATAAACCCATAGGAAGTCGACGAAATGCCAGTATATCAGCGTCAGCTCAAAGCGGAGCTTACGGGCGTTGGTCACTTTGTGCGGCAAGGCCATCGCGTGTACCGAAGCGATCAAGAGTACCGCAATGCCGCCCAGGATGTGTGCCGCGTGGATGCCCGAAATCACATAAACGAAAGAGCCCGAGGGGTTCGTCGTCAGTTCTACACCTATCGCAGTCAACGCCAGCCAGCCCTGATACTGCAAAACTAAGAAAGCAAGCCCCAAAATTAAAGTAATCGGGAGCAATACTCGGTAAAGCCGTGTCTGCCCACGCTTAAAAGCCAAATAGGAGCTGTGCAACGTAGCACTGCTCAATAAAATGACTACGGTGCTGATGTAAAACACATCGGGCATCCGGAACTCTAGCCAATTCCCCGCAGCCTGCCTGACGATGTAAGCGCTCGTAAACGCCGCGAACATCATCAAAATGCTAGCGCAGCCCACCCAAAGGGCAAACTTCTTGGGGTGAATCTTATTTCTTCTATATTCTGTTGCCACAGTCAGACTCATTGTTGTTAGATTTTATCGGCCCAAAAGGCGATAAGCGAAACCGGGATATACAGAAAAGAGAAAAACATAAGCTGTAAAGCTGACCGCCGGTCCGCCTTTCGGAAAAAATTCCAGCTGAACGCTACATAGCAAAGGCTGAGTAATATCACAATTCCTAGAGAAACCACGCCGGTCGTGCCCAAGTAGTAAGGGAGCATGCTCACCGGCAGCAGCATCAACGAATAATACAGAGCTTGCTTGCCGATCACAGCGTCGGGTTTGCCCTCTGCTGATGCCGGCACCAAACTGTAGCCCGCCTTGCGGTAATCCTCAAAACCCAGCCAGCCAATCGACCAGAAATGAGGAAACTGCCATAAGAACTGCAGCGCGAACAGGCTGAGGGCTAAAGGGGTCAGCCCGCCTTGTGCCGCTACCACCCCGATCAGGGTTGGCAAAGCTCCAGGTATAGCACCGATGAACACCGCCGAAGGGGATATCCGCTTCATCGGCGTGTATACAAATGCATACAGCACCAGAGAGAATGTACCAAAAAAGGCAGTCCATGGATTGAACATAGCCAGTAAGGTAATCCCTGCCAAGCTCATCATGCCAGCAGACAAGACCGCCTCCGATACAGCCATACGGCCCGCCGCCAACGGGCGGTCTGCCGTACGCTTCATCAAACGGTCAAAATCTTTCTCCAGTACCTGATTCAGCGTGTTGGCAGCTCCTGTTACCAGAAAACCGCCCGCCGCCAAAATACCTACAGCAAGCAGATCGCTTGCCTGAGAAGCAATCAGGAAAGCAACCACAGAAGAAAAAACAACGGTAACTGTAAGCCGGAATTTCACCAGCATCTTGTAGTCGCGTACCTTCTGTAGAATCTGCTCTAGCCAGCTAAGCTGTCCGGATTTTGTGAACACGTCAGTGCTATTGTATTACAGGAGGTAAGCCCCGGCTGAGGCATTACCTCCTGCAAAATGATTGAATGATTTTCTATGTTGCCCAGCTTTCAATTAATGGGCATCCTTGGACTCATCTGCCCCGACCGGCTTGATCTGGGAGATGTAATCCTTCCCGTCCTTGCCATAATCATAGGCCCAACGCTGTACAGCGGGGATTTTGCCATCCCAGTTGCCGTGGCCCGGCTTAATAGGCGTCGTCCACTCCAGTGTGGTCGCTTTCCATGGGTTGCGCGTGGTCATCTTCTTGCCTTTCCAAATGCTGTAGAAGAAATTGACTACAAACAGAAGCTGGAAGCCGAAGGTAACAATCGCAGCAATCGTGATGAACTGATTCATAGCATCGAAGGTGCCGAATGCTGCGAAGCTATCAAAG
Source organism: Phaeodactylibacter luteus (assembly GCF_007993045.1). GTDB lineage: Bacteria > Bacteroidota > Bacteroidia > Chitinophagales > Saprospiraceae > Phaeodactylibacter > Phaeodactylibacter luteus. Next base: position 73,200 of record NZ_VOOR01000021.1, on the reverse strand, counting down.
CGATAGTAGCGGCGTGGCACCCCTGCCATGCCCAAGTAGTGCATAGGCCAGAATATTGCGTAGGAGCCAATAAGGGTGCCCCAGAAGTGGAGCTTGCCCAAGGTCTCATTCATAAAACGGCCGTACATCTTAGGGAACCAGTTGTAAATGCCTGCAAACATGCCAAAGAATGCCGCAACACCCATCACAATGTGGAAGTGGGCTACCACGAAATAGGTATCGTGCAGCTGAATGTCGATGGCAGAGTTGCCCAAGAAGATACCGGTAAGGCCACCTGAAATGAACAGAGAAACGAAACCGATGCCGAAAAGGCTCGCAGAGTTGAAACGGATACTACCGCCGTACAGCGTTGCAATCCAGTTGAAGACCTTCACCGCAGATGGTACTGCAATGATGAGCGTGAAGATCACAAAGAAATTAGATATGAAAGGGTTCACACCAGACATGAACATGTGGTGTGCCCACACAATGAACGACAGGAAGGCAATCGCCAGGATAGAATACACCATAGCTTTGTAACCGAAGATCGGCTTGCGGGAGTGTACAGAAAGCACCTCTGAGACAATGCCCATCGCAGGGAGGATGATGATGTACACCTCCGGGTGGCCCAAGAACCAGAACAAGTGCTGATACAGGATCGGGCTGCCACCTACGTGGTCAAGGGCTTGCCCCCCAATGAAAATTTCACTGAGGAAGAAGCTCGTGCCCAAGCTGCGGTCGAAAGTTAACAGCAACATGGCTGATACGAGTACCGGGAAAGAGAGCAGACCGATAACCGCAGTAATGAAAAAGGCCCAAATGGTCAGCGGCATACGCCACATGCTCATCCCTTTCGTGCGCATGTTCAGTACGGTAGTGATATAGTTCACCCCACCCAACAATACGGATACGATAAAGAAGACCAGCGAGACGATCCACAGCGTCATGCCCGCGCCAGACCCCGTAGAGGCTTGCGGCAGCGCACTAAGCGGCGGATAGGCAGTCCATCCTCCTGAGAAAGGCCCTGTGTTCAAAAACAAAGAGAAGAACATGATAACACCCGCCAGGAAGAAAAACCAGTACGAGAGCATATTCATGAAGGGCGACGCCATGTCGCGAGCGCCAATCTGCAAGGGGATGAGCAGATTCGAGAACGTACCGCTCAGGCCCGCAGTCAATACAAAGAATACCAGAATAGTACCGTGCATTGTGACCAATGCATAGTAGAATTCAGGCGCAAGAGAACCAATGCCCGCATCGTTTACGGTAATCCATTTACCGAGGACAGGCTTCAGCCATGCCATATTCTCCTCTGGAAAACCCAGCTGAAGGCGGAAAACAAGGGACATCAGGCCCCCCACAATTGCCCAGAACATACCTGTAATCAGGAACTGCTTGGCAATCATCTTGTGGTCCTGGCTGAAAATGTAAGTCGTAATAAAGTTCGACTGAAACTTATCTCCGTGGTGATGATCGTGAAAGTGATCATCGTAGCCGTGCTCCTCTATGAGAAGGTCATCTTCGTGTACTACCGGCTCGGTTATTACGTTAGCCATCTGCTGAAAATTTTATTTAATGTTATCCTAGTTCTTAAACTAATGCAATTGTTCTAACAATGTTTTGCTGAAGATGTTGACAGCTTACTCCGCTGCCGCCTCCTCTGCAGGTGCTTCTTCCATATCCTGAGAAGCGTCCGTAAGGGCTTCTGCTTCCGCCGGGGCTTCAGTAGCAAACGGATCGTTGTCTGTGCCCTTGATGGTTGACTCATAATAAGACTGCTGCTTAGATAGCCAATCTTGATATTCGGCCTCGCTTACTACTTTCACCACACGGCGCATAGCGTAGTGGCCTGTACCGCAAAGCTCTGCACAAGCCAGCTCGTAATCGAATACCTCGAACTTCGCAGGGCTTTCAGGATCATCCGGGTCAGAAGGCTGATGCCATTCGGGATACTTAGGCTGCCCATTTTCATCCAGCGCGCCCAGTTTCGCCCGGTACTCCTCCGTAGTGATCGTCGGCGTAAATACAAAGTAAGTCGGCATGCCAGGCACAGCATCCATCTTCACCCGGAAGTGCGGAATGTAAAAGTTGTGCAGTACGTCCCGCGAAGTAATCCGCGCACGTACCTTTTTGCCTACAGGCAGGACAATCTCGCTCGGATGGAAATCGTCCAAGTTCTTTTCGTCAGACCAAACCTGCCCAAGCGGATTAGATGCAGAAATCAGCTTGTAATCCCGGGCGCCCAGCTTCCCATCAGGACCAGGGTAGCGCAGGTGCCATGCAAACTGATAACCAGTGCCTTCTATTTCAATAAAATCTTCTCCTTCCGCTACATCAGCCATTACTTCATTCCAAGCTTCAAGACCGCCCACAACGAGGAACGTCATGACAACTGCAGGGATAGCAGTCCAAATGACCTCTAGACGGTTGTTGTGAGAAATGTACTCTGCCTTCACACCGCGGCGTGCACGGTACTTATAAGCAAAATAGAAAAGCAGGATCTGCGTAATGATGAATACAATGCCCGTAAAGAACAAGGTAAGGTTGAAGATGTAGTCTATGCTACCGCCATGTGCAGAGGCTGACTCGTTGGGGCCGTACCACAGCATCGAATCTTTGTAATATAGAGCCGATACAACCGTTCCGATCAGGAATAATACCATGAAGATCATGGAATATCCGGCCTGAGTGCGGTTGGTGCGTTCCTGTGCTTCCTCTTCACCACGGATTTTGCTCGCCAGTTCCGTTACCTTGCCGATTTGAACGACAATGATCCCGATTAGTATGACGCAAAGTAGAACTAATAAAGCAGTCATTATGTCTACGCTTAATTTATTATTGTAATCTGTGCTGTCGTATGATCAAAAATACACCCTTATAACACGAAAAGGGAAAATTGTGATTTCAAAGACAAGCTGTTTAGAATCAGTCTAAATAAGCTGTCTTCTAGTGCCCGTCGTCTCCGTGCAGCTCCACGTGGTGATGCAGGGATTCCTCCAGGTACGGGTCGTTCTTAGGAACCAACGGCGCTTTAGCCAGCTGATTCAGGACAACAAAAAGGAAAAGTGCCAGGAATCCGAGCATCGTGCCGATCTCGAGCAGCCCAGGCAGGCTATAGCCCATCGCAAATTCCATTGCACTGTGGCCTGCTTCGTGTGCACCGTGGTCGCCTCCGTGGTGCGCCATGGCCTCCATCGCCGTAATGCGGGCGCCAGGCTTGATCATCTGGAAGAAATCCCACCAGTGGCCAAAGAGCACTACGATAGAAGCAAATACCATAGTGCCATACTTACGCTTGGTATCATTGCGCATGAGGACGAAGAAAGGCGCAATAAAGTTCAGCAGAAGATTGCCGTAAAACAACACCGGATAGTCCTCTTGGCGCTGTTGGAAGTAAACCGTCTCTTCACCGACGTTGCCGTACCAGATCAACATATACTGCGAGAACCACAAGTAAGTCCAGAAAATGCTGAAAGCAAATAGGAACTTGCCAAGGTCGTGCAAGTGCTCTTGGGTCACTTTCTCTAGGTAGCCCTTGCTCTTCAGGTAAGTAATGAGGATGATGGTAAGGGCAATGCTCGATACGAACCAGCTTGCGCCAGCGTACCAAGCAAAGAGCGTACTATACCAGTGGGCGTCAAGGGACATAATCCACTGCCAGATCACTGCTGCGCTTGAAAAGCCAGCGATAGGCAGGAAAGCAGCCGCCCAGATGCGGTATTGTTTGTGGTGAGTGTAAGCAGTCGTGCCGTTCTTGTCCTCGTCCAAAGAAATGGAGCGCATCTTCCAGGCAAAGAAGACCCAAAGGCCAACGATGACCGCTGTGCCGCCAGCGTACCAACCGCTGTTCAGGAAGCCCGACTTGCCATTCAAAATGGTGTCGTTAGCTACAGCTTCCGCATCGGTCCAGTGGTAAAGGTGGTTCAAATGGCCAACCACGCTAATGACAACAATCCCCATAAGAATAAGGCCAGGGATAAGGAACATAGAATACGCTTCCCAGATCCGCTTGATCAGGGTATACCAGCCAGCCATGGCGGTTGTAAATGCAGCTATGGTGAACAAACCCATGAATGCAATCCCGGTAAAGAAAACCGAGTTGTGCAGGAAGTTGGTCCAGAATCGCGTATGGAACATGTCATCCCCGAGAAAGGTGATGATCATGCACAGCAGCCCAAGCCCCATGAACCCAAAAAGGACATTCCTTTGCTTGCTAGTGATGGTGAATTGGTCCATTAGATATCTTTAGTTTGTATAGTTTATCAAAACTGTTTCCGGAAAGCTCGCGCTTACTTCTTTCCATGCCCGCCCCCGTGGCTATCGCCACCGTGCGAACCGTCCTCTTCTCCGTGGCTGCCTCCTTCTGCAGGAGCTGCCTCCTCAGGCGCCACTTCCTCGTCTGTCACTTGCTGTGCAATAGGGGCTACCTTGCTTGCAGGTGTGCCAAATGCAGGGTTGAGGGTGTTGGACTCAGCCGTGTATTCTGCTTTCTTTTCTTTGGCTTGCAGGGCGCGGATCCAGTGGATTACCTGCCAGCGCTCTTCGTAGGAGATTTTGTCCGCATAGCCGCCCATTACGTTCTTGCCATACATGATTGCATGGTAATAACGGCCGTTGGAGGCTTCTAAGAACTGATCGAGCAGGAAGTTGGCCGGCGCTGCAGGGTAAGCAGCATTTGGGTTCTCCTCGCTTACCAGATAGCCCACACCGTCGCCTTTCTCGCCGTGGCAAATGCCGCAGAATTTATTGTATAAGTCCTTGCCGCGCTCCAAGCCTTCGGCTGTAATCGGGTAAGGGTTGGCAATCAGCTCCGCTGTGGCACGCTCGCGCTCAGGCTCGGTGTCCTTATAGTAATAAGGCACGTGGCCGTTCACAGGCACTGAAATCCCATTGACTTCGTCATCCCCGTTTAGGGAAGCCATAACGGCTTGCGCCGAAGGGCCGTCCGTGCTTTGGCTCGCCAAGTAAGCGCCCGCATAGCCACGGGGCACCGTACCTGAAACCGGAAGGCCAGGATTGGCAATATCCTTGAGCTTTACCACAGAGGCGCTGTCCCAAGTATTGTAATAGTAATAGGAATATACGTTGGCTTCCTGTGCAACCGAGTGGCCCATGTCAGGCATGTACTCGCTGCCCGGATAGTTGCCCTCAGCCGGAGAACAAGCATGCAGGACAACAACCGCAACGAATGCAAACAGGATATGCTTGAAAGTTTTCATTATACTCAGTTTGAGATGGCTCTTAAATAGACTTGGTATTGACCTCCGATGCGCCAGACTGGCTCAGGAACCCTTTCACCTTATCAATGAAAGTAGGCTCTGCCCCCGTTACATCAAATGCAATACAAAACTTGTCATCTGTAATCCGGTCGTCTAATGTCTTGTTCACCACGCCCGGGCCGAGGCCGCAGACGATGTAGAAAGACACCACCATGCCCACCGCCGCAAACAATACCGTCAGCTCGAATGTGATGGGGATAAAGGCCGGTGCAGAAAAATAAGGCTTACCTCCAAAAATGATAGGCCAGTCGCGGGTGAACACCCACGTCATGAACAAAAATGCCGTCAGCGTGCCCAGTGCACCGTACACAAAACCCGCAATGTGAAGGCGGCTTTCTGCCAGCCCCAGCTTGGGGTCCAAACCGTGTACAGGGAATGGCGTGAATACTTCCGAAATCTCCAGATGCTCCGCTTTCGCCTGATCTACCGCCTTGAGCAGGTACTCCTCATCGTCGTACAGGCCGTATAGGACTTCTTTATTTTCCTTGCTCATTATCCTTAATTATCGATTGTTCAACAATGGGGTTAGTGTGCCGCCTCCTTAGTAGAAGCATGAGTGCGGTTAGCCTCAGGGCCAACATACTGATCGCCTCCGCTCTTGAGGATGCTCTTGATCTCTGCTACCGCAACTACAGGGGCTACCCGTACGAAAATGAGGTAAAGCGTAAAGAACAAGCCCAGAGAGCCTATGAATATGATGATCTCTACCCATGTCGGAACGTAGTAGCTCCAGCTTGAGGGCAGATAATCTCGCGCCAGTGTGGTAGCAATAATCACAAAGCGCTCGAACCACATCCCGATATTTACAAAAATGGACATCACGAAGGTGACGAAAATATTGCGGCGTAGGCTCCTCCACCAGAAAATCTGTGGTGACAGTACGTTGCACGACATCATGCCGATATATGACCAATAGTAAGGGCCCAACACCCGGTTGTAGAATGCAAACTGCTCGTAAATGTAGCCAGAGTACCAAGCAATGAACAACTCTGTCAGGTATGCTACACCCACAATGGTACCTGTCGCCAAAATTACCTTGTTCATGCTCTCAATGTGCGCAAGCGTAATGTAATCCTCTAGCTTGAGGATTTTGCGCGTCATGATCATAAGGGTCTGTACCATAGCGAAACCTGAGAAGATCGCGCCCGCCACAAAGTAGGGTGGGAAAATCGTGGTGTGCCAGCCAGGGATTACAGAAGTGGCAAAGTCGAAAGATACGATAGTGTGTACAGAAAGTACAAGTGGCGTAGCCAAGCCTGCCAGTACAAGAGAAAGGGCTTCCCAACGCTGCCAGTGCTTAGCGCTGCCCGTCCAACCGAACGAAAGCAGGTTGTAAATCTTGCGGCGGATCCCCTTCGCACGGTCCCGTACCGTTGCAAAGTCAGGTACCAAACCGGTATACCAGAACAGCAAGGATACCGTAAAGTAGGTAGAGATCGCAAATACGTCCCACAGCAGCGGCGAGTTGAAGTTCACCCACAGTGGGCCCCGTGTGTTGGGGTAAGGGAAGATAAAGAAAGCCAGCCAAATACGCCCCATGTGGATCAACGGGAACTGCCCCGCACAGATAACGGCGAAAATGGTCATCGCCTCCGCTGCCCGGTTTACACCGGTCCGCCACTTCTGACGGAAAAGGAGGAGGATGGCTGAGATCAATGTACCGGCGTGGCCGATACCTACCCACCAAACAAAGTTGGTAATGTCCCAGCTCCATCCGATTGTGCGGTTCAGGTTCCAAGAACCGATACCTTTCCAGATGGTCCAGGCCACACCGAAAACGAACAAGGCAAGGCCAGTCACCGCAACGATGAAGGCCAGCACCCATGCCGCACTTGGCGTACGCTCTGTGGGCGAGCAAATATCTTCTGTAATCTGATGGTAAGACTTACCCCCAGTTACTAATGGCTCACGAATCGGAGATACTACTGCACTCATTATATAGAGTCGTTAAAAGTTATGGAATTAAAATGCGTAGGATGAAGGGGGCAAGCCCCCTCCAAATTATGCATCAAGTTCTTCGTTCTTATTGTTGACCCGCGCCTGATAGCGGACGGCAGACTGCGTGTTGATCTCTTCCAACACGAGGTAGTTCAGCGGGCTCTCCATACGCTCGGCGATCAAGCCTTCCTTGTTGTTGCTGTCGCCAAAGACGATTGCGCCGGTCGGGCAGGCAGTCTGACAAGCAGTCTTGACATCCTGATCGCGGAGCTGACGCTGCTCGCGCTTGGCGGTCAGTTTGCCTTCCTGAATGCGCTGCACACAGAAGCTGCACTTCTCGATCACCCCACGTGAACGAACAGTCACGTCTGGGTTCAAGACCATCCGGGTCAGGTTATCTGCGCCAAATGGCAGTGCCTCCTCCCCGTTCAGCTCGTACTCGTTCGCACCGAAAAGGTCAGCGGTAGTGTAGTCAAGCCAGTTGAAACGGCGCACTTTGTACGGGCAGTTGTTCGCACAGTAGCGCGTGCCGATACAGCGGTTGTAAGTCATCTGGTTGAGGCCTTCTGAGCTGTGGTTTGTGGCTGCTACCGGACATACGTTCTCACAAGGTGCGTTGTCGCAGTGCTGGCACATCATCGGCTGGTAAACCACATTAGGGTTCTCATAGTCGCCGTAGAAGTAGCGGTCGATGCGCAGCCAAGTCATCTCATGATGGCGCGCCACCTCTTTCTTGCCTACAACAGGTACGTTGTTCTCCGCTATACAAGCTACCTGGCAAGCCCCACAGCCAATACATGCACTAAGGTCAATGTGCATCGCCCAGTGATGGCCCTGCCCGTAAACGTTCTCTTTGTACTCGTCATATGGGTAGAGCGTATGGCTGTTCAGCTTCTGAGCCTCCGAGCGCTTCTCCTCGATGTGGTGCTCTAGTTCATCCAGCTCCGCTATATTGCCTTGGTAAATGATGGAACGGTTGGTCAGTCCACCCTGGAAACCGCTGCCCAGAGTCATAACGGTCTTTTCGTCCACATTAATCTCTTCGCCAGATTCGGGGTCGATGCCCTTCAGGCCCATAGAGTGGTGATACTGCACACAAGCAAACTCATCCTCCACGCCAACACGCTCCGAAACGCTGTCTACCGTCGCATAATACTGTACGTTGCCGTATTGGTCGAGCGACATCCAAGGGTAGGTATCTACCCCTACGTTGTTGCCAACTGCGTTGCCGAGCATTCCAGTCTCCGTGCGGCCATAGCCCAGTGCGATAGAGACTGTGCCAGGCATCTGCCCAAACTGCCGCACTACGGTACAGCGCTGAGCTTTGCCAGCTACGGTTACCTCTACGATGTCCGCCTTGCCTTTCACCTCATCAGGGTTGAGCCCCATGAAGGAAGTGAACTCGTTGCCGCCGTCCCAGCCTACAGGGATAGCCAAGTAGTTGCCCCAGCTACAACGATTGACCGGATCGGGCATCTCCAGCAGCCACGGGTTGTTGCCGTAAACGCCGCCGCCCATATTGACCGTCTCAAAAAAGGAGATTTCAAGTTCTGCGTTTGATGGCTTGCGCACCATGCCCGCAGCCTGGCTAACATCTGCAGCAAAGGCCATGACCGGGGCTTCCTGTGCAACCTCGAATACCCCGTCGTGGAGGGCGCTGTCCCAGAATGCCTGGAAAGTCGCAAAGTTGCGCTGCATTGGGAAGATCGCCTCCTGCCAATGCTGCTTCAAGTATTCAAAGTAGAAAGCGCCCGCATCAGCGTGCAGCTTATCGTAATAGCCGTTTGGTGCATCCACAGCTGTACTGTCAGCTGGCATACCGGCCATCATATCATAATTGGCCCAGCGCAACAGGCTCTCTTCTGCCTGACGGGTGCCAGCACGGCCTATAGTGTTGAAGATAGGCGCTATAGCAGGCTGTACCAAGCTGAATTGCCCGCGCTTGGCTTCTACATCCCCCCAGCTTTCCAGCAGGTGGTGGGTAGGTGCGATATAATCGCATAGGGCCACGGTCTCGTTCGGTACAGTCGAGAAGGAAACCTTCAGCTTCACCTTCGAAGCTGCGGCTGCGAACTGCTCCTTATTGGGCAGATCGAAAGCTGGGTTAGCACCGTCCATAACAAACAGGGCATCTACCCGGCCGTTGTTCATGTCGCTGATCAGGTCCTGAACCGCTTTGTCGCGCCCCTGCCGCTGCATAGATGCATGCGCAAAATCGAGCGTCTTGCCGTAGTTGCCCAACATATTGTTGATGCCGTTGATCAGGATCTGCTCTCCTTTATTGTTGGAGCCCGAAACGATCAAAGATGCGCCGCGGTTGCTGTACAGCTCATCAGCAACCTTTTGCAATTTTTTAGCCTGATCGCCGCTGAGCTTTGGCCCGTTTACAGCCGCGTTGCCTGTCTTTGCAGCCACAGCGTTGTAAAGGGCTACAATCGCTGCGCCCTGCTCAGAGGGGCGAACCAGAATACGGTTGTCCGCATTAGAGCCCGTAAGGCTCATGTGGCTTTCTACCTGAATGTGGCGGGACATCTTTGCCCCTTTCTTTGCCTTGCGGTTCTTGACATACTGAGCAGCAAACTCGACCGGGGAAACCCAGGTGCCCAAGAAGTCCGCGTCAAAGCTGACGATGACGTTGGCTTTGTCGAAATGATAATCAGGCACAACAGCCTGACCGAAAGAAGCCTCATTGGCCTCTAGCAGGGCAGAGCTTGATACCGGATCGTACATGACCACTTCTGCGTTCGGGTAAGCCGCTTTGAAGTCCGCCAATGCCTTTTTAGTCGTTGGGCTCATGATGGTGTTGCCCAAAATACGGATGCTAGACGAAGCAGAAAGCTTGCCCATCACCTCCTTATCTATTTCAGCCCAAGACGGACCGCGGTCGTTGCGGTTGGCAGAGCGCTGAATCTTGCCATCTGCAATACGGTAAGGGCCATCGAGGCGGTTGGTATCGTACAAACCAAGGACCAAAGCCTGCGCACGGGCGCTTGTGCCGCCTTTGGTGATGCCAGAAAGCGTATTGCCCTCGATCTTGATTGGGCGCCCCTCGCGGGTCTTGACCAGGATGGAGCAATAATCCCCGCCCTGCACAAAAGAAGAAGCATAGTAAGTGGCCACGCCAGGGACGATCTCGTCTGGCTTGACAACATAAGGGATCGCCCGTTTTACAGGGATTTCACAGCTCGCAGCCAAAGTAGCTGCGCCCAAGCCAAAGCCAAGGTACTTCAGGAAATCACGTCGGCTAGCCTCGGCACCAAGAGTATTCTCGTTGGAAAGGCTATCTACGACAGGGAGCTCGGCGAATTCGTTTTTGTTTGCTTCTTGGTAGCTTGGGTCATTCTGCAGTTGCTCTACACCGATCCAAACACCGTTATTGTTATTTTTCATTTCTTCTTTTTTCAAGTTCAACTCAGCAATTGCGGTGGAGGATTAGTAATGGCACTTCTGGCACTCCAAGCCACCGATGTCTTCAACGGTTACCTTCTCGCGCTCACCCTTGGCGATCTCCTCGTGGTAACGCGTGTAAGACTTATAGTACTCGTTGTCCTCAAATTTCACTTCTGTCTGACGGTGGCAGTTGATGCACCATCCCATAGACAGCGGAGAGTGCTGCTTCACCACTTCCATCTCCTCTACAGGGCCGTGGCAGGTCTGACACTCCAACTGCCCTACCGTGACGTGCTGCGCGTGGTTGAAGTAAGCATGGTCGGGGAGGTTGTGGATACGCACCCACTCGATCGGGCCCTGCACCTTAGGCTTAGTCTCATTGGTCAATGAGGATACAATGCCGTCCCACTGATCTTCAATCAGCTCTTCCCCTTTGCTGTCTATCGAACCGTTCTCTTTTACGTAAGTGTCGGCAATCCACTTCTTGTAGATTTTCTCCACCTCGCCTTGAGACATTTCTTCGTAATCATTAATGTAGCTGTCTGTGCTTGGGTCATAGCCAATAGAAGCATAGATCTTGGTCAGCTCGGCAGTCCCGTACTTAGAGCCTACCTTGATGGCGCGGTGGCAATTCATACAGGTATTTGCCGCAGGGATGACCGAGTGCTTTGAACGGCGGGCGCCGTCGTGGCAGTACTGACAATCGATTTTCTGAAGCCCCGCGTGCGTAGCGTGAGAGAATTTGATCGGCTGCTCCGGCTCGTAGCCCTGCTGACGGCCCAGCATAATGGCATTATTGACCGTAGTGTAACCGCCCAGTACAACCAAGGCGAAAACAACGAAGGCGATCAGCCCCTTGCTCGTCAAAGTCTCCACCAGGCTCTTCTTGCGGGCGTTCTCGTTGCCCTCCCGCACCTGCATCATGTAGTTCAGGTTGCTAACGATGCGAGCCAAGACAATCGCCAGGATGCCCAAAATAACCGCCAATGCGATGAAGAGCGGGGTGTTATTCGGCTTCTCAGCCACAGCCTGTACACCAGCCTCATCACCTGCAGGCTTCTTGGGGCCCAGCTCGCCTTTGTACACGGCATCGATATAGCCCAGTACATTTTCGATTTCCTGGTCCGTAAGGTTGAGGAAGTTGTTCATGACCGTAGGCTTCCATTCCGCCCAAAGCTCTACCGCCTTAGGGTGGCCTTCACTGATCATGGCTTGAGACTGACGGATCCACTTGTACAGGTCTTCCCGCGGGTAATCGGCCCAACGCTCCTCCACGCCGCCCAGCGCAGGGCCCGTGAGGTTATCAACCATGTTTTTATTGTGGCAGGTCGCGCAATAGTTCCGGAAAAGGGTCTTGCCCTCATCCAAGTTGACCTGTCCGCCTTCCTGAGCTGCAGCAGGCAGCGCAAAAGCTACCACCGTCAGGAGCAAAAAGACTCGGCTAATGAACTGCTTATATATCATCTTCTGATGCTTGATTTTTTATGAATCGACAATTTTCAACTGTGTCATTCTATTGTCAGCGCAAATATAGAATGCGGTACACTGTTTTTAACAATAAATTAAGGAAAGGTTCAATTATTTAGATTTCTTCTAAACAAGAGGTCAAACCCCTTATTATCATTGCCTTTTTCAAAAACCGCGCCCAAGGCGTTCTGCCCAATTTTTGATCTATCTTCAAATATATGAACAAATTTAAATTTCTATATGCGCCTTCCTGCAAATTTAGTACCTAAACCGCCACCTGTGCGCGTATAGGCGGATGAGGGTCGTAGCCTTGCAGCTCGAAATCTTCAAAACGGAAATCGAACAGCCCGGTGACCTCCGGGTTGATTTTCATCATTGGAAGTGGGCGGGGCTCACGCGACAGCTGCAAGCGGGCCTGCTCCAAGTGGTTGAGGTACAAATGCGCATCTCCGAAAGTGTGCACAAACTCCCCAGCCTGTAGGCCACAAGCCTGCGCCACCATCATCGTCAGCAGGGCATAGGAAGCGATGTTAAAGGGCACGCCCAGGAAAACATCAGCCGAGCGCTGATACAGCTGACACGACAGCTTGCCTTCCCCTACATAAAACTGAAAAAGGACATGACAGGGCGGCAGCCCTGATTTCACCATAGCAGGGATATCGGGCGGGTTCCAAGCACTCACGATATGCCGCCGGGAATCGGGGCTCCGCTTGATCTGTTCTACCACCTCCTGCATTTGGTCCACCCCTCCAAAGTTGCGCCACTGCCGCCCATAGACGGGGCCCAGCTCACCCCACTCCAAAGCAAAGGCTTCTTCTTCGATAATGCGCGCAACAAAAACTTTCATTTCAGATTTCCAGGCCTCGCTGTACTTCGGGAACCGCTCCTCGAGCCCATTGGCCTGCAAGTAATGCTGAAAAGGCCACTCATTCCAAATCTTCACGCCGTGCTGCACCAGATAGCGGATATTGGTGTCGCCCCGCAAAAACCACAACAGCTCGTGTATGATGGCTTTGTAATAAACCTTCTTGGTGGTGAGCAAAGGGAAGCCCTCGGCCAAATCGGCCCGGAGCTGATAGCCAAAAACACTCAGGGTGCCGGTGCCGGTACGGTCCTCCTTGCGCAGGCCTTTGTCCAAAATGTGCTGTAATAACTCCTGGTACTGCTGCATAATAAAACCGATAAACTTTTAGAAATCGGCAACCTAGATTTTCAAAAGGTGTTAAAGATACAAAAAGTGGAGCGCCCGGATGTCATATTTGGCTCATTCTGCAACGCCCGCTTCCTCGCAAATCTGTAACTCCCTCATAACCCGAAACATGAATTTCAAACTGCTCTACCTCCTCTTGGCTGTCTGTACAGCTGCCCCTTCAGCTTTCGCACAAGCACAGGATTGGTCCCTCAAACGCGATACCGACGGCATGCAGGTATACCTCAGGGACGTGCCCGGCTCTCCCATCAAGCAGATCAAAATCGAGGCTACCCTCAATGCCTCTCTCGACGCAGTAGTCTCTGTGCTGAAAGACATTGATGCCTACCAAGAATGGATCTACAAATGCCAGTCTGCCAAACGCCTGCAGCCTTCCACACAGAACTCCAGCCACTACTACTGCCGCGTCGACTTCCCCTGGCCTATGAGCGACCGGGACTTCATCGCAAAGAGCAAGCTCTGGCAAGACGAAAACGACCGCACGGTCTATATCGAGGTAGAAGGGCTGCCCAATGACCGCGAGCCTGTACAGGACGTGGTGCGCATCCCAGAACTAAAAATCTCCTATGCCTTGAAGCCACTGCCGAATGAACAGGTTCAGATGACCTACATCCTGCACTCTGACCCAGCAGGGGACATCCCCACCTGGCTCGTCAATATGGTCGTCGACAACGGGCCGCTCAACACGGTAAAAGGAATGCGCGAAATGCTCAAAAAAGATGCTTACCGCCAGGCCAGCCTCAGCTACCTGAAGTAATTCATGGCCTAAACCTTACCAACTTTGGCCACTCCCCGCTGTTGGGGTACAAAACAATACTATCCGCTATGGCCTACCGCAGTATGATGGACGCTGTGCGCGACCTCGAAAAGCACGGCAAGCTCGTCCGCATTAAGGAAGAAGTAGACCCCGACCTCGAAATGGCCGAAATCCACCGCCGTATTTTCGAGGCTGAAGGGCCTGCCCTATTTTTCGAAAAGGTCAAAGGCAGCCCCTTCCCCGCTGTGTCCAATATCTATGGCACTTACGAACGGACCGACTTCCTCTTCCGGCATACCATCGCCCAAGTGCAGAAAGTCATCGAGCTGAAAGCCGACCCGGCCAATTTCTTCAAAAACCCTGCTCGATACCTCTCTGCCCCCTTCACCGCCCTCTCTGCCCTCCCTATGCAGCAACGCCTTTCCGCGCCCATACTGCACGGGCAGACCACCATCAGCCAGCTGCCTCAGATCAAATCTTGGCCTATGGACGGCGGGGCCTTCGTTACCTTGCCCCAAGTGCTCACCCTGCCGCCGGGCACTTCCAGCGTCATGCAGTCCAATATCGGTATGTACCGCATACAGCTCTCTGGCAATGAATACCTTCCCGACCAAGAAATAGGCATGCACTACCAGATACATAGGGGCATCGGTGTGCACCACACTCAGTACAACCAAAGCGACGAGCCCTTCCGGTGCTCCATCTTTGTAGGCGGCCCCCCGTCCCATGCTTTCGCTGCCATCATGCCCCTGCCAGAAGGGCTCTCCGAAATGACCTTCGCCGGCATGCTCGGCGGGCGCCGGTTCCGATACCTCCGCCACCGCGGGCATGTCCTGTCTGCTGATGCCGACTTCGTCATCACTGGCACCATACGCAAAGGGGAGAAAAAACCCGAAGGCCCATTTGGAGACCACCTCGGCTACTACAGCCTGCAACACGATTTCCCTGTCATGGACGTAGACCGCGTCTACCACCGTAAAGATGCGGTCTGGCACTTTACCGTAGTCGGCCGGCCGCCGCAGGAAGACTCCAGCTTCGGCTACCTCATACACCAGCTCGTCAAACTGCTGACCCCGCAGGAGTTCCCCGGCATCCGAGAGATCAACGCCGTAGACGCAGCGGGCGTCCATCCTCTCCTGCTCGCCATCGGCAGCGAACGCTATATGCCATTCCGGGAACGGAAGCCTGAGGAGATCCTTACCCAGGCCAACCGCATCCTGGGGTCTGGCCAGACTTCCCTCGCCAAGTTCCTGTTTATCGCCGCTGAGGGCGATGCCCCCGGGCTGACCACCCACGATATCCCCGCTTTCCTCTCCCATGTGCTCGAACGGGTAGACCTTGCCCGCGACCTGCACTTCCAGACCAATACCACCATCGATACGCTCGACTACTCCGGCTCTGGCTGGAATGCAGGCTCTAAAGTCACCATCGCCTGCTGTGGAGAGAAAATCAGAAGCCTCGCTACCGAGCTGCCAACCGGCATTGCCTTGCCTGCCGGGTTCTCCGCTCCTCAAATGGCACAACCGGGCGTCTTGGCTATCCAAGGCCCGGCATTTGCCGGGCCAGACGCCTACGATGACCCCCAACTGTTGGCCCGCCACCTCGAACAATACGACTGGCCGGGCATCCCTTTGGTCGTCCTGTGCGATGATAGCCAATTCCTTGGGCAAACCCTCAACAACTTCCTTTGGGCCACCTTCACCAGGGCCAACCCTTCCCATGACATCCATGGGGTACGGGCGTTTACCGAACATAAACACTGGGGCTGCCGAGGGCCAATGATCATCGATGCCCGCATCAAGCCCCACCACGCACCGCCACTGGTACAAGACCCCGCAGCCACCGCCAAAGCCGACCGCTTATTCAAGCGCGGGGGAGCGCTCGAGAAGTGGGGGTAGCAGGGCCGAAGGCTAGCCCACAGCACAAAGTGCCAGGCAAAGTTTGCCGGTTGCAGCCCATTGCATTAGCTTTGGGCTGCACTTCGATCTCTTACTCGAAATTGAAACCTATGGCTGCTATCCTCGACCTCGTCGGCAATACCCCAATGGTAGAGCTTACCGCCCTCAACCCCAACCCCAATGTCCGCATCTTTGGAAAACTAGAAGGGCAAAACCCCGGCGGCAGTGTCAAAGACCGCGCAGCCTACGGCATGATCAAAGGGGCTGTGGAAAGAGGGGAAATCAAGCCCGGCATGAAGCTCGTAGAAGCTACTAGCGGGAATACCGGCATCGCCCTCGCTATGATCGCCCGAAGCTTTGGCATTGGCATTACCCTGCTCATGCCCGACAACTCCACCGCCGAACGGGCCCAGGCCATGCGGGCATACGGGGCTGAAGTCATCCTAACCCCCGCCAGCAAAGGCGGCATAGAATACTCCCGCCAGGCTGCTGAAGAAATGGCTGCTCAGGGCGGCCACTTCATGCTCAACCAATTTGCCAACCCCGACAACTGGGGCGCTCACTACCGCACCACCGGGCCCGAGATCTGGCGGGACACTAAGGGCCAAATCACCCACTTCGTCTCCTCCATGGGCACCACGGGAACCATCATGGGCACCTCCCGCTTCCTCAAAGCCCAAAACCCAGCCGTGCAATCTGTAGGCGTACAGCCCACCGACGGCTCAAGCATTCCCGGCATCCGACGATGGTCTCCCGCTTTCCTCCCCAAAATCTATGACCCCCAATGGGTAGACCGCACCTTGGATGTATCCCAGGAGGAAGCTACCCTAACCATGCGCCGCCTCGCTACCGAAGAAGCCATATTCGCAGGCATGAGCAGCGGCGGTTCCGCAGCTGCTGCCATCCGGCTCGCCCAAGAGCTGGAGGAAGGCCTCATCGTATGCATCATCTGCGACCGGGGCGACCGCTACCTCTCTTCTGGCATCTTTGAATAACTGCTGGGCGCCCCCCGCCCCTATCTGCCTTCCCCCGACGGCGGGGCGCTACGCTACGCAGCTCCCGGCCCTGCGGGCTGCAGGCTGCGCCTGCACTGCTCCGCATCGCTGGCGCAGCCCCGGCAGTGCCCTACACTTTCAACGCCAAGCCAGATTGGCCAGACTAGAAGCTGCCTTTGAAAACTTGGCCTCTACCGAAAACAGAACGCTATTGTGCTGCTCGCAGCGCCCAGGGGTTTCATCTGTACCGGTAAGCACTACCTGCCTGCCGGAAGGAAAATGTTGTTTGCAGCACGATCAGCCGCAGGCCTTAGCGCTATGATGGCTCCGGCCTAGCGCTGCGAAGGGGTGATAAGCCCGATAGGGCCGAGCGAAGAGCGAGCCCCGTAGCATAGCGGCACCTGCCCGCTGGCAGGGGCAGGCTCCTAAAAAACAACAATCTGGATTTCGCCTCTGAAGTGCAGCCCAAATAGACACCAATATGGGCAAAAAAGGCGCAGCGCTCCAAGCCGGGCAATGTATTCAACACAGCCGGGCACGATATCCCCTACGGCTCGGTGGGCAAGTAGAACGTAAGGCCAGCCTGCAAGGTACGGGAGCGGAAGTAGTAAACGCCTTGAACCTGGGTTTCCTCATCGCGGAAGCGGCCCTCAGCTACCCGGGGCAGGCCGACAAGGTAGTTGAAGTGCAGGTGCAGGTTGGGGGAAATAGCAAAGCCCGCCCCAAAGGTGAAGCCAAAGTCTAACCGCTGCCAGTCTTCCCGGTTGGGCAGTGGCCCAAGGAGCGAGCCGCATTCCAGCCCGGCAAGGATGAACCACCGCTCTGTGGGGGTGAGCTCGAAGGTAAGGGGCACCTGCACCGACCAAAGCTGATAGGCGAAGGCGTCCTCTAGGAAAAAGGTATCCTGCTCAAGGTAGTTGGTCCGGAACTGCAGCTGCCCGCCCAGGCGTACTGCGATGCGAGGGCCGAAGGCGTAGCGCGCGGCAAGCCCAACCTGCCCGCCCATTTGGCCGCCTAAGATTATGGCAGACTCAACACGGTTGGGGATGGTCTCCGTCTGCATGCCAGCAGCATTGAGGCCAACGCTTGGGCCCCAGGACCACTGTGCAGTGGCTGGGCGCGGGCAAAGGATGGAAAAAAAGAGCAGCAAAGCGGCAGTAAGGTGTATTTTCATGAGCGTCCTTGGGTCGTAGCTGGGCAGGAAATTGTGTATTCAACGCCTCAACTTTATAATCGGCTTGATGTATTGGGCTAGCGTATTGGGAAAAGGAGCTGTTTTCAACCATGTGCCGGCTTTTTCAGGAGCTCAGCTTAAGCTAAATGATCGAATAAAGCATAGCGTGGGCAGAAAAACGCCTTTTTAACCCTGCAATGATCCCCAGCGCATCAAGCCTGACAAGTTACAGGTGTATTTTAAACGCCCGGTGGGGCTGCCCATTTTGGAGCATCCCTATTTTAACGCGAAGACGGGGGCGGCCGCTATTTCATGCACAACAGCCGCTGTGGGACAGGTGGTTTGGGGCAAACTGCATTTTAGAGGTTTCAACAGCAGCACCGCCGTGCCGCACGAGCGGTGAAGAGGG
Organism: Phaeodactylibacter luteus; assembly: GCF_007993045.1. Classification (GTDB taxonomy): domain Bacteria; phylum Bacteroidota; class Bacteroidia; order Chitinophagales; family Saprospiraceae; genus Phaeodactylibacter; species Phaeodactylibacter luteus. The sequence goes on along the minus strand of NZ_VOOR01000021.1, from coordinate 54,704 downwards.
GAATGATAGACAGCGGCCGGGCAGTACAGTGAGCCGCGCAATGTAGCCGCTCCACTCCCTCTGCCCTTTTGACACAAAAATGCAGCCGCCCGTAAGCAGCTGCATCTCTATAAAGGGCCGGCCTCTAGCCAATACAGGGGGCTGCCCTTACGCTATGAATAGAAAATACTTAGTGGGCTAGCCGGAATTGCAGAGCCGTTTCCTGCACTTGGAACACCTCCTGCCACTGAGAGGCGATCACCGCTCCATCCGCAAAAGGCTAGAACTCCCGCCCTTTGAGCATGCCGTGCCAGTACATACGGGGCAGGCCGTAAGCTTTTAAAGCATACATACTGTAACGCTCTTGGGCCTGATTGAAAGGGAAGGACTCCATAGGCTGTTTGTCGTAGTCGAACTCGGCAAGGATGAGGCTGCCATAGCCGGTCACGAGCGGGCAGGAAGTGTAGCCATCATACTTTTTGCCCAGCGCCTGCCCGGCCAGGTAGGCCCGGAGGTTGGCCACAGTAACCGGGGCTTGTTTCCGGATAGCCGCCCCTGTCTTGGAGGTAGGCAGGTTGCTGCAATCGCCCAAGGCAAAGACATTGGGGTAACGGGTGTGCTGCGTGGTCGATTTGTCTACCTCTACCCAGCCAGAATCAGCCGCGAGCGGGCTGTCGGCTATGAACTTTGGGGCGCTCATTGGAGGGGTGACGTGTATCATATCATAGCTCATGACCTGCTCCTCCCCAGTCTCTATATGCCGGAAAATGGCTTCTTTCTTATCCGGGCGGAGCTCGGCAAGGTCCATCATCCAGACGCGGTCTATATGCTTGCGGTCAGCCACCTCGGTCAGGGCATCAGCATATTTTTTGACTGCGAAAATGCCTGGCCCCCCTTTGACGAATTTGATATTGATGCTGTTGCTGACCCCGTGCTTGCGCCAATAATGTTCGGCCAAAAAGCAGATCTTCAAGGGCGCGCCCCCGCACTTGATAGGGGTAGAGGGGTGGGTAAAAATAGCAGTGCCCCCCTTCAGGTTTTTGATGTTCTCGAAGGTAGAATCTACCGTTTCGTAATCGTAGTTGCTGCAGACGCCGGTGCCGGGCTTGCCCACGCTTTCCTTAAGGCCAGGGATCTTGCCCCAGTCGATTTGGATGCCAGCGGCTACCACGAGGGCATCATAGGTCAGTGATTCGCCACTGTTGAGGGAGAGGGCGTTGTTGTCCGGGTCAAAACCTGTAACGGACGATTTGACCCAAGTAGCGCCATCCGGGATAAAATCGGCCTGATCGCGCTCAGATTCTTCGCGGGGGAAGACCCCTGCCCCGATGAGGGTCCACAGCGGCTGATAATAGTGCTTTTCTGCGGGGTCTACAATTGCGATTTGGGGTGGGTTGGGCTTGTTCATGAGCTGAGCAGCCACAGTGAGGCCGGCGGAGCCACCGCCGACGATGACGACTTGGAAATGTGCCATAATATAGTAAGGTTGTATAGGATTAGAAGATCAGAATCTTTTGCCGAAATGCTTGCTGAAAGAAAGCAGGAAACCGAGCGCTTTTTGGCGGTCCTTATCTCCCAGGGCCCGCAGGGCGCCCCACATGCCAGCAGGCTTTATGTCCTCGCGGTTGCTGTCCACCATAGCCTCGCCCGCTTTGGCGATGACTTTTAGGGTGCAGGGGTCAAGCACACCGCTCTGCATAAGGGCCTTGAACTCTTCGGATGCGAGCAGGGTGGACAGCTGCCCCAGCATTTCGACGCCCCGCCCACTGAGGACAGACCAGTCAATGCCGCTCTCTGCAGCCTGACGTGCACCCTCGTCCAGGATATCGACGCCCATCGCTGCCAGCCCAGGGAGCTGTTCACTGAGCGCTAGCAATTGGCCCAAGCGGCCGGCGGTCTCCGGGCGGGTGAGCTGCTCGGCTAGCCCAAGGGCAATGCCAAGGCGTTCGGAAAGGTCTATGCCTTTGAGCGCAGCCTGCTGATACCCTTCGTCCGCCGCATCGGCGGCCATGCTGGCCAGCCCGGGCAGCTGCTCGGCCAGCCCATTGAGCTGATCGATGCGGGCCACCATAGCTGGTGAAGTCAGCTGTTCTGCCAAGTGAAGGGCATTGCCAAGACGCTCCTCGAGGTCTACCCCACGCTGCTGAGCCTTTGCCACGGCTTCGTCCGCCGCATCGGCAGCCATGCTGGCCAGCCCAGGCCCCTGCTCTAGTGCGGTGGCCAAGCGGTCGACGGCTTGCTCTAGCGTTTCTATCCGCTGCAGCAAGTGATCGAGGGACCTAAGGGTCCGTTCGTCATTGAGCCGCTGCTGAAGCTGATGCCCAGCCTCCGTCTGCGCCCAATGCACGCTACCATTGGTTTCCATATTGGTCTAGGATTTAAATGTAATGGGGCACATAGCCAATCAAGCAGCACGAACACAAAGCATAGATTCGTTTGCCGGTTTTTTATTTCTAAAACAAGCCCAACCCCAAATCTAAATTTTGATTTACCTTCAAACCTATGAAATTATGTTCATAAATAAAAACAAGGTTGAGGATTCCTGTAAAAAGTGCCATAATTGCCCGGAATTAGACTATGTTTGGAGGGATAAAACCGTGTTTCTTCGCATAGCGAAACCCAAACAGCCCACTTGGGGCTGCTGCAAACTTGCCGAGCTAATTTTTTATTTTGCAGGACATGAAGCCTGCCGTTGAAAATCCAATACTATGAAACTCTCTTGGAAAGGGATATGGAACTATAAGTGCCCGCGCTGCGGGGAAGGCGATATGTTCAAAAAGCCGTTCAAATGGACGGACCCCATCGCTATGAACAGCCACTGCTCCAATTGCAAGCTCGACTTTGAGCCAGAGCCGGGCTTCTATTTTGGTGCCCTGATCATTTCGTACGGCATCTCTTCTTGGATGCTGCTGCTGCCTGCGCTGGCCCTGGTGCTGTATTTTAAATGGTCGGTGATGGCTGCTATGGGCTTCACGCTGGCTTTTGCCGGGCTGACCTATTTCAAGATCATGCGGCTGTCGCGCTCCCTCTACCTGCACTTTTCCATGCGCTACGACAAAAGCCTGGAAGATTCTGAAAACTCCAGCTCTAAGTACGATAAGACCATCTTTTAGGGGCCGGGGTGCTGATGCCGGTACTTCTTGGCAAAGCGCAACCGCTGCCGATAAGGGTAGACGTCAAATAGGTCCCCTGCCCTCAGGCGCTTTTGGGTGTCAATCCAAAATTTGACATCGTAAAGGTTGCCGTGCAGGCGGTGGAAGATCGATCGGATATCCTGCCTGCCAATAAGGAATTTGGGGAATTCTTCCGGGAAGATATCATCTGGCCCTACGGAATAGTAGGGCTCAGCAGCCCACTCGTCTTCGTAATCCCTCGGCTCCGGTATGCGGCGGAACTTATAATCGGTCAGGAAGCCAATTTCGTCATAGTCGTAAAAAACAACACGTTTGAGGCGGGTGACCCCGAAATTTTTCAGCAGCATATCGCCAGGGAAGATATTGACAGCGGCCAACTGTTTGATGGCTTTCCCGTAGTCGTTGATGACTTCTTCTGCCTCTTCAGGAGTGGCCTCTTCGAGGTAGAGGTTGAGCGGGATCATCTTTTTCTCAATATACAAATGGCGGATCTCAACGGTATCGCCCACAATACGCACCTTGCTTGGGGCATCCTCGAGCAGGTCGCGCAGCAGCTCGTCTGAAAAGCGCTTGCGCTCAAAGATGAAGTTCTCGAACATATGGCTGTCTGCCATACGCCCTACCCGGTCGTGGAAGAAGACCAGCTCATATTTCTCCCTCACCTCCTGCTCCGTAACCTGCTTTGGGGCTGCGAATTTATCCTTGATAACCTTGAAGACCATATTGTAGGAAGGCAGGGTGAACACCGCCATCACCATGCCCTTTATGCCCGGTGCATGGTCAAACTTATCCAAGGTGCGCTCCATGTGCCGGAGGTAGTCCCGGTAAAGCACCGTCTTGCCATGTTTTTCAAACCCAATAGAATTGTACAGCTCGCCGAGGCTTTTGGTAGGAAGTATGGACTTGAGGAAGTCGACAGTCTCACTGACAATGTCTACATCTACCAAGAAATAGGAGCGGTTGTAGCTGAAGATGGAGGAGACATCGTTGTAGTCCAGCAAAAGGGCGTCCACAAAAATGCCCCCTTCCTGATGTAGCAACGGCAGAATGAAAGGATAGGTCCGGTCTTCCAGTTGCAGCCGCCCAACGATGTAGGCCCCTTTGTTCCGGTAAAACACAGAGTTCAGCAGCTCAATGCGGGCATGACGGGGCAGCTCCCGGTCTGGCAATTTCTCCCTTAAGGTATCGCAGATGAAGCGGATGTCCCGCTCCATGTCCTCCCAAGGTGCATCAAAGATGAAGTAGGAAAAAACCTGACGGAAAATGTGCTCAAGCGGTTCTACCAGAAAGAAAGTCTGAAAAATAGGGACCGTAGAGCGGAATTCCCGGTAGGTACCTGTTGCGAGGACGAACATCAGGTCACGGTCTACGCTGAGCCCTCTATGGCTGTGGCGGAAAACGGAGTTGAAGAAGGTCTCCGCGATATTGCGGGTATTGAAGTTGGCGACCTCCTCTAAGTAGTACTGCTTGATTTTTTTCCAGGTGTAATCGTCTTTGTGCAGGCCGCCGAGCAGGCCCGTCACCTCTTTAGTGGTGTGGGCCACCTGATCCCGGTAGAGGGTGAGGCGTTCTCGTGCATCGGCCTGTGTCCCGCGCCAATCGCGGCGCTCAAAGCGGATTTGAGCGCGCTTAGTAATACGCTTGTAGACGTAATAATAATTCTGATAGCCGCGCAGTATGAGGTGGGCAGTATCGTAGGGGATGAGCTTCTCGAACATAGCCGTGGGGTTTAGCCATTGGTAATCATCTGTTCCAGTATGTCACCGACAAAATAAGCGACCACGGCGGCCAGAGCCCCCAAGGCAACGGTCTCCAGGATGCCTTTCCAGAGAGAGGACTCCGTCACGTAAGCCTTGAGCCAGCCAACGAGGAAGAACCCAGCGCCGGTCAGCAGGGAAGTCGCCAGGAACAAATTGCCGGCATACCCCCAAATGTAATCAAAGAGGTAGAGCGATAAGGGGATGAACCCAATAATCAGAAATGCAAAATACGTCACAATACCGATGCGCAAGGGCGCCCGGGAGGGCATCGGGCGGCCCTCAGCTTCCTGCACGACCACATCTGCCCAGCGCTTTTCGTCTTTGGTGATGGCCTGTACAGCTTCCGAAAGCAAAGGCCCTGTAAACCCTTTGGCAGCGTATACCTGCTCCACCATCTGCCGGTACTGCTCCGGGGCCATCCTCAGCCCCTGCCGGGCGGTGCGGCAATGCTTGAGGTAGTTCTGCTGCTCCGATTTGGCAGACAGGTAGGCGCCTACCGACATAGAGAAGCCGTCGGCCAGCAAATTAGCAAACCCAAGGATGATGATCACAGAGCTGTCAAGCCCCGCGCCCACTGCGCCCGCCACAACAGCAAAGGTCGTGACGCTGCCGTCTATGCCGCCGTAGACGAATTCGCCCAGGTCTTCCTGATAGCGGGAGAGCCAAGATGGCTGCCTATGTTCCGTTGCAGGCAGCAACCTATTCCACGGGGTTGTCGGCCCCTACAGGCTGAGGCGCCTTGGGCAGTTTGTCCATTGGCATATCCTTGCGCAGGCGAGCAGGCGTGTCCTGCCCGGCCGATGCCTGCAAGACTTCGAACCATGCAGCTAGGCGATCCCGCTGTTCGGGCGAAAGCCGTGCTTCCGGATGTGTGATGGGGTAAACTTTAAGGGGCATCTCCTGCTCCCGGATCTCTTCTGCACACTCTTCTGCCTTGTGCGCACGTTTGTCAGCAGGGTAGCTCCCCCAATCGGAAAAATTGAGGTGCTCCCGCCCTTCTTCAATGTGCCCTTTGAGCCACCACCCTACCGGTTGAATGCTAGCATACCAAGGGTAAGCAGTAGTATGTGCGTGGCAATCGTAGCAAGCGCTCTTAATGAGGGCAGCCACATCGGAGGGCGGGCTTGTCAACTGCAGCAGGTCCTGCCCCGCAGTTATGGGCGGATTGGTTTTGTCAATCTGAAAAAACTGAAGCAGTACGAATACGCCCAGCAGGCCGCCAAGGGCGCGTTTCACGAGAGTGGACATAGCTAATGTTTTTTGGGCACAGCCATTCAAAGCTGTAGATTACCCGTGCTAATTTAATAAAAATTCTACCTGCCCGATAGCTCTTTTTGGGCAGTATCTGAATTTACAGCCTGCTGCTCAACAGCCCTATTGGATGGGATACAAAGCGGTGTTGGGCAATAGGCCCAGTTTTGAAAACGGAAATCAGGGCCGTTTCCCTGACAACCTGCCGCCTCAACGTCGGCCGCTCAGCAGCTCGAGGCATACCCGGGCAGCGTGGTACTCATACAGCGCATCGATGTACTGACGGCGGCTCTCGATGGCCTGCTCCAAATTGACCAAGTAATCTTGATACCCCACAGCGCCCTGTGTATAAGCTTTCCTGGAAGACTCGATCTGATCGGCGGCCAACGGGAGCAATTCCTCCAGCAGGAAGCGGACTTTTGCCCGGGCCTGATTGACCCGGGCGATGCCTTCCCGCCGCTCGTTCTCCAGCTCCCGCTGCGCTGCATCGTACTCGGCCTGTTGGATATCTACCTCCCGGCGCGCTATCTCCACCTGTGCTTTCAAAGGCTTGCGGCTCAAGGGCACGCTCAGCCCGATTTGATACGCCAGGAAGGGCAGGCTCTCATTGATGACCTGCAGCTGTGCACCGGCAATAACTTGGGGCAGGTATTGGCTCTGAACATAGAGGGCCTCGGCTTCCGCCACCCTAATGTCCTGCTGTTCGGCAAGCAGCCGTGGGTGGCCTGCATTCACAAACCATGGGCCTTCCGGTGTAAGCCCGGGCAGCTCTGTCGCCACCGACTGATAGACGGTATCCGAGTACATGAGATTGTTGAACACCGTGTACGCCACTTCGAAAGCCTGCTGTGCCTGTTGCTGCCCAAGGCTCGCCAGCTTTTGCTTCCCCTGCGCAGACAGGACAGGTATTTTGCCCGTTTCCCCTAGCTCAAAGCGGAGCTCGGCAAAGGAGACGAGCTCGCTCATCAGGTTTTGCACCTCTTGGTAATGCTTACGCAAATGCTGCGCATAGACCAGCTGAAGGTAGGCTTCTGCCACCAGGTTCTTCAGTTCGAAAGCCGTCAGCTGAAGGCGCGCATTGCCAGACAGCAGCTGCTCGCGCAGGGCAGGCTCGCGGTAACGGGCGGAGCCGGGCCAGTTGAAGCGCTGAATGAAGCCGGCACCGTGAATGCCTATGGCCGGATTCGAGGGGTCTACCTGGGCGCCGGCCAAAAAAATATCCGTACGGGAGAGCGGGCTGCGCAGACCGAGGCGGGCCTCCTGTTGTGCAATGCTCAAGCGCTCGCGCTCCAACAGAGGGTAGTTGCGGGCTGCCACGTCAAAGGCTTCAGCCAAGGTCAAGGGCACCGGCTGTGCCAAAAGGGCGAAGGTACAGCCCAGGAAGAAAGCAATAGCAATGGTAGTTTTCATGGTAAATGGGTTGTGCATGCCGCCACAAAATAATCATGGCCAATCCATTACCGCCAAAAATTATGCCCCTTTTCAAGCTTAAGCTCAAAAAGGGGCATAAAAGAGGCCTGCAGCAGGTGTTTTAAGATTTTGGGCCGCTGCAGCAGCCGCCTTTTTTGCCAGCACCCTGCCCACAGCCTTTACCGGCTTTGGGCTGACAGCCCTGTCCAGCTTTGTCCCCACAGCCTTTACCGGCTTTGCTCCCGCAGTCCGCTTTTTGGCCGGCCTGAGTAGCTGCGCTAAAATCTTCGGCAGACAGGGCCTGCGGGGTGTAGGCTACGCCTTGCTTGCTGAGGCTGCGCACGAAAGCGCTCAGGCTACTGCCCGCTGAGGCTTGCAGCTCTGCTGCCCAGCCCTCCTGATAACGCTGCCAGGCGTGTTCCGAACGCAAAGCCGCCGCTTCCAGGGCTGCAGAAAGTGTCGTAGTTCCTGGCATTCCTTTGACAGCAACAGCAGGGGCTTCCCCTTGGTAGAGGCCTTCCAAAATAGCTGACCGCTCCTGAGCAGCAGCAGCGGCCTGTACGAATACCTGTGTGCCCCACTTTTGGGCAGCAGCCTCAAAAAGAGCCAAATCGGCACGTTCTGCCTTGAGGCTGGCTTCGAGCACTGCAGGGGTTTGGGCCATGGCCTGGCCCGCGAGAGAGAATAGCGCGATCAGCGCCCATGCGTACTTCATCATGTTTTTCTTGTGAAGGTAGCGCCCTGATGCTAGGTTGCAAAGTGACCAAGATCACCCAAAGTGTTAACATGGGGTTAAACCCTTCTAAATTGGCAAGCCGGGCGGGTTGACAGGGCGAGGCCGGGTCGACAGCGCCTGCAAGAAGCTAAGGAGCTGCGCCCGCTCACGGGCGGTCAGCCCAAGTGGCTTCAGCAAGGGGTCATGCACAGGCCTGCGGGCTGACTTCACACTGCGGGGGATAATCTGTGGCATGCCCTGATCGTACATAAAGAGCACCTCCTCTAGCTCAGCGATATTGCCGTGGTGCATATAGGGCCCGGTGAAGGCGATATCCCGCAGGGTTGGCGTACGGAACAGCCCCATATCTAGTGTATCGCCAGTAATGGCAAACCGCCCCAAGTCTTCTCCAGGGCGGCCAAAGTGAGATTGCCCATTGTTATGAAAAGCCTGATCGGTAAAAAATGGCCCATGATGGCAGTTGATGCACCGTGCTTTGGTGCGGAACAAGTGAAGCCCAGCCAGTTCATCGTCGGTCAGCGCAGTATAGCGCCCCTCCACAAACTGATCGAACCGGCTCTTCCTGCTGCGGATCCCACGCTCATAGGTAGCCAGGGCTTGGGCAATACGCTCTACCGTGATGCTGCTGTCGCCAAAAGCTTCGGCAAAGTGGGCGGCATAGCCTTCAGCCTCCTCTAGCTCTGACGGGAGGGAGCCTAGATCTTGATTCATTTCCAGGGGGTCTTTTATGGGGAAGAGCGCCTGCTCTTCAAGCGATTGGGCGCGCCCGTCCCAGAAAAAAGCCAGCCAATGGCCTACATTGAGCAAGGTTGGAGCATTGCGGGGGCCAAGCTGCCTGCCGTGCCCAAAGGAAGTACGGCGGCCGTCCCCCCACCCTACTTCAGGATCGTGGCAAGAAGCACATGCTATTTGGTTGGAGCCAGACAGCCGAGGGTCAAAAAACAACATCTCCCCTAAAGCCGCCTTGGCCTTGTTGTAGGGGTTGTGGGCAGGGTATGCAACAGGCGGCAAAGTGCCCAGCTCCTTAAAATCCACCCCCTCGTCTACCGTTGCTGCCGGCCACTCCGAAGGCGGCTTAGCATAGGCGCTTCTCAGCTCTTCAGGGCCAGGTGTGGTAGCGCTGAGGGCCATCAGGGCCAACATCAACAGTAAAGGGACAACAAACAAAAGGAGCCTATTCATAACTGCCTGTATTAAATGAATTAATGCCCCGGAGTTGGGCGCAAACCAAATTCTCATTTTCTTGGACCTGCCGCAAGGATGGGGGCCTGCCCCTGCCAAGGGGCAGGTGCCGCTATGCTCCGGGGCTCGCTATCCGCTCGGCCCTATCGGGCCTGCCGCCCCTGCGCAGCGCTAGGCCAATGCCAGCCTAAGGCACGAAGGGTATGAACGCCTGCGGTGTTTCGGTTTTCGCCTCCGCAGATAATTACAGTATGGGCGGGAATCGCTATCCCCCCCTTTCCATACTATCCTTTTTCAGTCGCTCAGCTTGAGCTAAGGGCTTATTAGGATAATAACATAGCATCTCTTAGCGCCTAGAAAAAGTGCTTGTGTCTGCCCCCATTCCGCCCCACTGTACTGCCCGGCGCATCACGTCAAATGAAAGAAGGCGGGAGACAGCCCTACTCAAGCGCTGTTCCCCCGCTTTCAATTTACGCAGTTTTTGCCAAAAACCGGGTAAGAGCCAAAAGACTTGCCCAGCCCGACAAACGAGAGGCTTACTGCTTTACAAAAGGATAAGTGCCTCGGTAGGCGGCATTGCGGATATCCAGAACGTAAGCACCAGCCGGCAGATTGCCCACTGCCACTTGCAACAGCTGTGCCTGCGCAGGCACTTCAGCAGCCCAAACCAGACGCCCCTGCCCATCGAACACGCGGGCTTGTGCCCCATCTAGCCCTCTTTCCAAACGCACCTGAAGGGCCTCCATAGCGGGGTTGGGGAATACCAATGCTTCCAATAGATTCAGCTCTTGCGTACCCGACTCCATTTCGCCTGTGCCAGACAGGTTAAAGGTGAATTCACCGCCCTCCAGAGCATCTGTAGCAATGGCCAGCGTAGCCTGCTGAAGCCCTATAGATGCAGGCGCAAAAGCGAGCAGGAAGGTGTCCTGTGACCCTGCCGCCAGCGGGCTCTCCAGCTCAGTGATGGAGAACTGCACCTCGTCGCTGAGCGTAACGCCCGCGATGTTCAGGGGGATGTTGCCCAAGTTGGAAATGGCAAACTCCTCAGTGGCCTGCCCGCCCAGCAGTACCGTGCCAAAATCATAGCTGAATGCGCTTTCCAAGGGCATCTCATCCAGTGAGACTTCCAGGACAGCAGCGGGCACCACCGCTTCCCCTCTCAGCACCAGTTCAAATACCGGGGCATTGGGGTCAGAGCTGAGGATGCGCAGGTTTTGCACGAAAGTGCCTGGCTCGGTAGGCAGGAAGCCAGCAGTAAGCGAAAGGCTTTCCCCGCTGCCCAAGAGCTCGAGCTCTTCCTCCAGTTCCTGTATCGTAAACGGCAAAGGCAGCCCCCCAGTGAGGTCGCCATCATAAAGGACTAGTACACCGTTGCCCGCATTGCTCAACTGAAGCTCCGCAGCACCGGCCTCACTGATGAAAACCTGACCGAAATCGAGCGTATCTCCTGAAACAAGATCGGCACCATCCCTAGCTATCGTCAGCTCAGCGATCGGTATCTCCAAAGTCCAGAGCTCATCGCCCGAGGTTCCGTCTGTAGCTTCGAAAAACAGCCGGTTGCCCACCCGCACGATATCGTCTATGTCAGCATCGCCAGCTGTGTTGATGTCTGAAATACGGACGGCACTATCCATATCCACGGCGTACTCGTAGAGCTCCTGTCCAAAATCGGCAGTGGTAGCGCTGAAGTAGATCGCAGAGCCGCTAAAAACTAGATCTTCAGGATCGCTGCCTTCCGGTCCAGGGTTTATATCATCGAGCAGCCCGACTACTACAGAAGCAGGGTTGCCTTCCTCTTCCACAGACAATTCCCATAGCTCCTCGCCGGCAGCGCCGTCGTCTGCTGTAAATAAAGCCAGGATGCCCAAGATATTCGTAAACTGCCCAGGATCGCTATTATCACTGCCCGGGTTGATGTCCAGCACCATCATCGTGCCTGCCTCGGTGCCATCGCTGACCCACAGCTCATCGCCATCTGCGCCATTATCGGCCTCGAAGAAGAGCAGCCCGCCAAAGCTGAACAAGTTGCCCGGAGAGCCACTGCCACTGCCCGGGTTGATGTCTTTTACCAGGTAGGTCCCTTCGGTGGTGCCATCGGTAGCCCAAAGCTCGGTCCCGTTCACGCCATCTTTAGCACGGAAGAACAGCAGGTCGCCTACCGCTGTAAACTGAGAAGGCAGGGAGTTGCCGCCATCGCGGATGTCCTTTACCAAGACCGTGCCCGCAGCAGTGCCGTCGCTTTTCCAAAGCTCAGAGCCAACCAGCCCGTCATTGGCCGTAAAAAAGAGCTCCCCGTTGAATACGGTCTTGAAGTTGGGGTTGCCCGGGCCACTGCCCTCTTGAATGTCGATGACCAGGCTAGTGCCCGCAGCAGTGCCATCTGAGGACCAGAGCTCAGAGCTGACCTCCCCGTCGTTGGCCGTAAAGTACATGAGCCCATTGTAAAGGACGATGTCAAATGGGTTGCCGTTGCCATCGCCTTCCTGGATGTCCAGGAAAAACTGCGTCCCCGCTACGGTGCCATCGGTGACAAAAAACTCATCGCCCAACACCCCATCATCCGCCTTGAAGTAGACTAGCCCATTGTAGATGGTAAAATCACTGGGGTTGGAGTTGCCGTTGGCTACTTCTGGGTCCGGGTTGAGGTCGCCCAGCATAAAGGTACCTGCTTCAGTGCCATCTGTAATCCAAGGCTCCACCCCTGCATCAGGGGATTCTGCCCGGAAGATGAGCATATCCCCAAAAGGGGTGAAATTGCGCGGGCCGGCATCGTCGCCCGGATAAATGTCTTTGACCAAGACTGGCTGTGCCGCAAGCCCAAGCGCCAAAAAAATGGGAAAAAGTGTGAAAAAAGATTTCATCAAATTGATTTTTATAGCGGCCGGCCTGCGCCCTGCCGCTGTTAAACAAAGAGATAGATATACATAGTCATCTGCGCTCCGCCTCCAAGACGTACTTGCGTAATACATTTTCTGCTCCGCCTATGGCCGTCTCATCAAAAAACACGTCCAGCTGTATAGTGCCGGTGCGCTCATCGTAGGCCCCGCCACCGCTAATGCCAATTTCAAAGGGCGGCAGTCCAGAACTTTCCATACGGGTCACCGTCACCATTTGCGGGATGACCTCCACAGTGCCGAAGGATGCCCCGGGGCTGTCGGGGGAAAACTTGAGGGCTTCCGGGATACGGATGAAAGCGGAAGCAGAGGAGACATTAAAGTCGCTGTATATCCGTATCATATTGAAAGCATTAACCCCCCAATCAGGGTTGGGGTGGTAAAAGCCGATGACATCCGGGGTAGTCCGGCTGGCGAAAGCGAAAGCGAAAAACTCGTTGGTACGGCCAGTAGCTACCGGCTCCGGGCCAAAAGAGGTATACCCAAACAATTGCGGGAAAGTCTCATTGGGCGCCCAAAGCTCCAGGTTGACCTGCCCGCCCAAAGAGAATACCAGCGTAAGCACTTCCCGGCCTTCGGCAAGCCTTACTCCTTCGGTAGGCAGCAAACGCAACTGCACTATACGGTCTAGGCGGGTAGGGTCGTCGCTGGGCAAAGCCCGCACCCGGACCACGCCGTTGAGCTGCCCAGGTTCCAAGACAAAGCGGTTGCCCCCTTCCAAGACAAAATCTTCTCCGGCTACTGCATCCCCTTCTACAGCGGCCTCTACTTCCAGCGGCCTCTCCAACGGCTTGCTCAACAGCAGCTGCACATCCAAGAAACTATCGACTACTACCGCCGCGGTTAGGTTGCCAAAGCCGGCTGTTGGCGGGGCAGGATTGCCAAGGGGCTGCTCTTGCTCACAGCCCAGCCAGCCCAACAATAAACATAAGCAAGCAAACATATTGACGGTCTTCATAGGCTAATCTTTAAAAATAAGTTCGAAAGTACGCCCCCTGCCCGATCCGGGGAACCCTAGGTGGATAAAATCAGGGCTGACACGCTCCAGCTGCAAGGTGGCCCGGCCGCTCAAGGGCAGGGTGTCTGCGCGGTGAAAGGTGATTTCATAATCAAATGTGCCCGGTGGCAGGCTCAGGTTGCGCCCGATGACAGCTTCCCCGTCTTCCCCGGCCAGCGTATAAAACAGGCCAGGCGCCAGGCTGTCGGGAGCAGTGACAGAAAGCGAAAAGAGCACTTCCTCTTCCTGAGGGGCCGCAGAAAGTGCAACCGGGATGGCCAATAGGGTATCCTCTGCTGATGACCTGCTCAGCACTACACTGTCTTTCGCCGGCTCATTCACTTGATTGTCGTAGTTAAAACGGATAAATGCGTTATCGGGGTCAAAGAGGTTGCCTTCCCGCTGCGTCGGCCGAGGGTCTTCACAGCCCGACAGCGCCAATGCTATAGCCAGGATGGGGCCAAAGGCAGCGCCTCGGGCAAAGAAAAGTGCCATGTCTTTGGTATTAATAACCTTCATTCTGGGTTAAATTTGGATTAGCGTTCAAGGCCGATTGGGGGATAGGCAGCACAAAGCGGAAATCTGGGAAAGGAAGGCTGCAGTTCAAATTGCCAGGCAGGCAGTCCTGCCGCTCCACTCCCCTTCCGGTGCGTGCCAGGTCAAATAGCAAATGGCCTTCTAAGGCGAGCTCCCTGCGGCGCTCCTTGAAGATTTCATCTCGAAGCGCCTGCCCAGTCAGGCCAATAGCAGGGGCATCATCTACAGCCCTTTGGTGTATGAGGTTGTAATCTGCCTGTGCAAGGGCATCCTGCCCAAGGGCCGCGTAGGCTTCTGCGCGCAGCAGGAAAAGCTCGGAGAGGCGCAGTATTGGGAAGTTGCTGACATAATTGGGGCGCAGACTATATTTGCGGCAGTAGGCCTGCCCACCAACTTCTATGAAGAGCTCCCGCCGCAAGTCTTCTTCTCCGTACAAAGACAGCAGGTCATTGCTCACCCGCGCATAAGGCACTACTTCCAGGTCTTCGGGCACGCCGGCCACGCGGGCCATGGAGAAGATAAGCCCGGTAGAACTAGGATCTGCATTGCGGTGGCGCTGCAAGTCAACGTACCAGATGGCCTCCGGGCTGGGCAATTGCTGTGCCCAGGTATCGACATACTCCCCGGGGTTGAGCAGGGCAAGGCCTCCGCTTTCGATCACGCGGCTCGCCTGTTCTACCACCCCTTCCCAATTTTCGCGGTAAGCGTATATCCGGGCCAGGAGCCCCCTCGCGGCAGTAGGCGTCAGCCAGACTGCTTCAGTAGTACGCTGCGCAAATGAATTGAGCAGGGTGATGGCCTGCAGCAGATCGGCCTCGACCAAGCTGAACCCCTCCGCTACTGTGCTCCGGGCAGGGCGGGCGGTCACCGGCAACGGAGCATCCAATAAGACCACTCCAGGATGGGCCGCATTGGGAGTGAAACGATAAGGCTGTGCATACAGCCGGAGGAGGTCAAAATGAGCTAGGGCCCTGAGGGCCAGCGCCTCCCCTTGCAGGCTGTTCCGCTCCGCCTCCGTGAGCCCTTCTACAGCGGGGAGCGCTTCGAGGATGTTGTTCACCCGCCCCAGCAAGATGTACAAAACCCGGTAAAACTCATCGAGGCTGCTGTCCTCGTAAGTGGGCTGCAATGCGAAAGAATGAGCATCCCTTAAGTCGACAATAGGCGTGGCCAGGTTGCCAGAAAAATCGCCTGAACTGACTGCATCGGGGTTGGGGGCAAGATGGCCGGCCAGCTCCGGGTAAGCTACCATGGCCCGCAGATAATAACCGCTCTCCCCCAGGGTGCTGTAAGCGCCAGCCATCGCTGCCTGAATGCCCTCCGGGCTGCTCAATGCTTCTTCATTGGAGATTTGGTCTTGTGGGGCGACATCGAGCAGGCCTTGGCAAGCTGTGCCCAGTAGTAGGGTAGCGCTAAAAAACAAAGTGAGAGATCTCATAACCATTTGTCATTTAGAGGGTCAGGTTGAGCCCAAACATAAAAGCCTGGGCTTCGGGGAAACGGAAACGATAAGCTGCTACCCCATTGCGGCCTGCCCGGGCGCGGGTGCTGTACAGATAGCCCAGGTTGTTGGCTTGCGCTTGCACAGAAAGCCGGGTGATACCAATGGCATCCAGCCATCTGGCCGGCAGCTGATATTGCAGGCTGGCATTGGCTAAGCGCAGGAAGTCGTTGTCGAACAGATAGCGGGTGTTGTTGCGCTGTATGGGCGTGCTCTGATGCAGGCGGGGCGTGTCGGTCAGATCACCGGGCTGCTGCCAGCGGTCCAGCTGATTGGCACTTTGGTTGTTGATCAGGATTTGCCGCCCGTCGGTAAAAGTGAGGGGGTCGACCAGTACATCCCCGCCATAAGAGTAGCTGACCAAGACGTCCAGGGTAAGCCCTTTGTAAGAAAAGGTATTGGACACCCCTCCGTACCAATCGGGCGCAGACTGCCCCACAGGCACCCAATTTTCAGGCTCGTTGAGCAGCCGGTGGTCATCTGTGATACTGCCATCGGGCAGGAAGAAGAGCTGCTTACCGTTGTAGGGGTCAATGCCAGCAAAAGGGACGCCGTACAGCACGCTCGAATTTTCGCCAACGACCAGCCCGCGGCTGTTGAACGTGCTTGCGGGGAAGCGCTCTGCATCAATGCGGGTCAGCTGATTGCGGTTGCGGGCAATATTGAACCGGGTGGACCACCTCAGCTCTCCCTGAATGTTCACCGTCTGTATGCTGGCTTCCCAGCCAACGTTCCGCTGATCGGCAGCATTGGTCACAATATTAGCGAAGCCGCTCTCCAAAGGCACTGGTATGGTGTAAATGGCATCTTCTGTAAAATTGCGGTAATGCTCTACCGTAGCTTTGAGCCGCCCCTGCAAAAACTCCAGGTCGATAGCGAAGTTGTACTTGCGCACCAGCTCCCAAGTAAGGGATTCATTGGCCGGGGCGGTGGGGGCTAGCCCGATGTTGCCACCATAGAGGTAGGCGGGGCTATAGCCGTACAGCCCCCGTGCGCTGTAGGTGCCCAAACGGGAATTTCCGGTAAGGCCATAAGAAAAGCGGAGCTTGCCAAAGCTGAGCCAGCCGGCCTCTGCCAAGGCTGCCTCTTCGGAAAAAGCCCAAGCCAGGCCGGCAGAGAAAAAGTTGCCCGCCTGCACATCGCCCCCAAATATAGAGGAAGCATCCCGCCGGGCGCTCACGGTAAAGTAATAACGGTAGGCATAGTCGTAGGAAGCCTGAGCATAAAACGACTGCGTAGCATCTTGGTAGTTGGACTCGTCAGCATCAATGTCTGACACATCCACCGTCCAGAACTCCCTCAGCTGATCGGAAGGGAAATTGGAGGCCGTGATGCGCTGCCTGTAGGTCGTCTGCTGATTAGCCTCTGTGCCAGCAAGTGCACTGAGGTGGTGCTCTCCGAAGGCTTTTTGATAGCTGGCCTGAGCGTTGGCCACCCACTGCAGGTTGCCGCGGGTGAACCGCCGCCCCCGCCCGTTGACGGTGCGGCCAGAGCCATTAAGAGCAGAGAAGTACTGATACTGCAGCTGAAGGTAGCCGTCTATGCCCCCCATGGCCCTGAGCTGCAGGCCCGGCACTGGCTCATAGGTAAGCTGCAGGTTGTTGTTGACCGAATAAGCGTGGTGAAAAAACTCGTTCTGAGCCAAAGCTGCCAACGGGTTGGGCCGGTTGATGAAAAAGCCGCCGTTATTGAAGGAGCCGTCTGCGTTGAAAGGGGATTGGTTGGGCGGATAAGTGAAAGCGCCAAAGTCGCTGAAAGAAGCTTTGTACACATAGCCGCCGGAAAAGCCAAAACGGAGGCTCAGCTTATCGCTCAGGCCCGTATTGAGGTTGGAGCGCAGTGTGATGCGCTCCAGCCCGTTGCCCCTTGAAATGGCATTCTCTTTGAAATAGCCTGCCGACAAGTAAAACTTTGTTTTGTCGTTGCCCCCATTCAGGGAAAGGCTGGCATTGGTCACGGAGCCCTGCCGCTGCGTCAGTGCCGGCCAATCGGTCTCTACATCAATAGGGCCGGCATCCTCCGGGTTGCCGCCAGAGTTGAAGAGGGTTTCCCTGGCCAGAGAGATATACTCTTCTGTATCCAGGTAGCGTACAGGGTTGATCAGGCGGGAAAAACCCGTGCTCACCCCCCCGGTGATCTTGGTACGCCCTGCTTTGCCCTGCTTGGTGGTAATCAGGATGACCCCATTGGCTGCGTTGGCCCCATAAATGGCTGTAGCCGAAGCATCCTTCAAAACGGTGATCGACTCAATGTCCTCCGGGCGGACAAACATCAGTGGGTTGAGCTGTTGGTCCAGGGTGGTGCTGAAAGGGGTATTGGCGGTGTTCGTCTCAGACACATCGTACAGGGGCACCCCGTCCAAAACGAACAACGGCTGCCCGGATGCTACTACGTCATTGGAATTGACCGGAGGCAGAGAGTTGTTGCCGCGTATGCGCACCTGCACGGGCAGCCCCGGCTCCCCGGTATTGAGCTCAACTTGTACGCCCGCTATCTGGCCATCGAGCATTTTATCAAAACTTTCCACAGGGCGCTGCGGCAGCAGCTCGTCTCCGCTCACCTGCTCATAGCTGCCCACGATGTCCCTCTGCTTCTGCTCCCCTGTGTAGGCAGTGACCACGACCTCGTCTATCATCTGTACGTCCTCCCGCAGTAGCACGTCCACCCGGGAACGCCCAGCCACCGTTATCGTCTGAGGCTGCATGCCCGTATAAGAGAACAGCAGTACGGCACTGCTGTCCGGCAGGGCAAGGCTGTACCGCCCTTCGAAATCGGTAGCTGTGCCCCGCCCAGTGCCTTTGAGCAGTATCGTTGCACCGATGAGGGGCTCTCCCGAAGTACTGCGCACTGTGCCAGAAACGGTTTGCACCTGAGACCAGCCCCCGTAAGCGCAAAAGAGAAAC
Source organism: Phaeodactylibacter luteus (assembly GCF_007993045.1). Taxonomy (GTDB): domain Bacteria; phylum Bacteroidota; class Bacteroidia; order Chitinophagales; family Saprospiraceae; genus Phaeodactylibacter; species Phaeodactylibacter luteus. Next base: position 36,420 of record NZ_VOOR01000021.1, on the reverse strand, counting down.
ATAACCACTGTAGCGAACCTGCCCATAAGCCTGCTTTTTTACCTTAAGGTAAAGATAAATAGGCAATCCCGGATGCTGTGCCACGATTGAGCAGAATACTCAGAATATACCTAACTCGGTGTAGGCACAACTTTACCACGGCATTCAAAAAATATAGCCCAAAACACTGCCCACGGCCCATACGGCCAGCCACGCAAAAGCAGACAGCACTATTAGGACGAGCAGGGCTGCACCGATCAGTACGCTCCAGGCACTGCCTTGGTGCCGCCCTTCCTGATAATGCTCCCGCAGCAAAGCGATATTGCGCCGGTTGGCCTTAAAGCTCAAGTCGAACAGGTCGCCCAATACAGGGATGAGGCCGGCCAGGGTGTCCAAAAGGATATTGCCGAGCATTTTGGCCACGACCCTACCGCTAGCGCCCTGCCTGGCCATGCCGATGACTAAAATGCCAGATATGGCCAGCCCGGCAAAGTCCCCCACGCCAGGGAACAGGCCTATGATGAAATCCAGCCCAAAACGGATAGACGTGCCCGGCACCCGGAAACGGCTGTCCATGAGGTTAGACAAGGTATCAAGCCAGCCAAAATCAGGCTGTGATGGGTACTGTGGTTGCTCCATGATTTACCAAACTTGATGCGCTAAGGGTTATTGCAGGGGTATAACGTTGCTTCCCCGCCTACGCTATGCCTGAGCGTGGTTAAAAATAGCTCATTTTTCCTGCTCCACGCCCCTGACGCATCGAGCCTATTGCTTATCGCGTTCGAAATAAAGGTAAAAGTACATGCCTTCGCCAAAATCTTCCACATCCGTAGAGGCCAAGCGCCAGCCTTCAGCTGCGTACTCATTGAGCTTCTGTTGGATGTCTTGGGAAGAGGCTTTCAAGATGTGCTCCCTGTCGAAGGTGATCTTGCTGAAGTACAGCAGCGATTCCAGATGGTATTCTTTCCTATCGGGGGTAAAATTTAGGGGGATGAACCAATATGCTGCAAGCTTTAGTGCCAGGGCATAGCCGGACTAGCGCTGCGCAGGGGTGGCAGCCCGTTAGGGCCGAGCGAAGAGCGAGCCCCGGAGCATAGCGACCCCTGCCGCTAGGCAGGGGGAGGCCACACCCAAAGGCAGCCTGATTTTGTGCCAGGCTTTAGAACAAGGTATCAAAAATAACGGACTGTATGCATCAGCCCTTCTTCATTGTAATCTATGACCCTTAGGCCAGGGCGGTAGTGATCTACGCCAAATACTTCAGAGGCCTGGCTGATCTGGAAAAAGCAGGAAGGGGTAATGTGGACCGAGGTATTGCGCATGGAGACGGTCTTCTCAGCGTGGTAATGCCCGGTAAAGACATGTACCGGATAAGGATGGGCGAATAGGATGCGCTGCACCTCTTCCATATTGCGGAGGCTGTGCTTCGAATCCATAAATGGTACGCCGCCTGGCAGGGGCGGATGGTGCATGAAAATGAGGGCTTCCCTCCTTAAGGCAGAGAGTTCTTCCTTCAGCCATGCTTGTTGGCTGGCTGGCAGCTCGTAGTAGGTGGTATCCAAAAAAAAGGCAGAAAGGCCGCCATAGTCCTGCCTGAAGTAAAGGGCACCGTCTTTTAGCCGGGCGGCCACCCCAAATGCCTGGGCCAGTAGGCTGGGGTCGTCGTGATTGCCAGACATGACCTCGTAAGGGATGCCTGTTTGGTCGAGCTTGGGGCGGATCCAGCGGTAGATCTCCACGTCCCCGTCGCGGTAGCAAAGGTCGCCAGAAATGACAAGCAGGTCCGGTTTTTGATCGCTAGCCGCTTGCAGGGCTTTTAAAAAGTTGCCGCGCACATCCACGCCGTAGGTATCTTCCCCTTCCCGGCCGATGTGCAGATCTGTAAGTTGTACAATTCTCATAGTATGGGGTTCTCTTCGTGCTGTGGGAGGGTAGAACGCCCTTCCCCTGCCGAAAATTTCAAGCAGGGCAGGGTTTGTGCCTTACCCGGCAGTGGCCGCCTGCCTAAACTGTGCGGGGGAGACGAGGTAGTAGCGCACAGGCTCAGGATCGTTGGGCAGGAACCGGATACGGTCGAACACAAAGCCAAGGCGCTTCAGCAGCCCTTGCGAAGCTTCGTTCCCTTCGCTTGTTATAGCAGCTACCTGCGGCATTTGCAAGGGGCCGAAAGCCAGCTCAAGCAGGCGGGCTGCGGCTTCCCGCGCATAGCCTTGCCCTTCGTACTGAGGGAGCAGGGCAAACCCCAGGTCCACTATTTCCAGCCCCTGTCGTTCGTAGAGCCCACAGCAGCCAATCAGCTCGCCATCTGACTGCCGCGCCAGTGTATAATTGGCAAAGCCCAGGCGGTCATATTGGGGGCGCATACGCTCCCGGATATAGGCTTCTGCAGCGGCCACATCGTACACGCCCCGGTCGCCGATGTATTGCAGCCATTTGGGGGTATTGAGCAGCTCAAGGATAAAAGGGGCGTGGTGCACATCCGTTGCTGCCATGCGCAAGCGGGCGGTCTCCAGCAAAGGGTAAAGGTGGGCAGGCATAAGGGTAATCGTTTAAAGCATGTTTGAAACGCTTGAACGCGCTTATTCCGGCTTATTGCCGGAGCTGCGTATGTTGACCAGCTTGCGCAGCAGGTCGAACCAGAACGGGGCGCCCAGGGACACCGCCAGGGCCGTCACGGTCCACCCCAGGAGCTTCAGCAAGGCATCGTAAGGGGTCACCTCTGACCAAATGACGTTTTTCCAGCCCAGGCCGAGGGGAGAGCTCACGGTTTCAATCTGATTGTTCACCAGGCCTTCGAGTTTGGCCAGGGAAGCGTTGAATTCAGGCGATAGCTGCACCGGATCGATCTGCGCCCCACTCTGCCCGTCCGCATAATCCTCGGCCAGGGCAATGACCTGCTGAAGGGTCTCGGGGTCAGATTCCAACCGTTCGTAGATGGCCAGGGTATCGGCATTGAAGACGATGGCGATAAGGAAGCCCATGCCCACCAATATTTTTTGGGTGTAACGTTTGTACCAGCCTGAGGCCCGGTCCATGACATCGTTGTACCAGGTCTGCACCTTGCCCTTGAATACGTCTACATCTGACTCTGCTTCCCTGAGGAACTGCCGCAGCACCTTCTTGAGGTCGTCGTCTGGCAGGGTCTCAATGCGGCCTTCCAGCTCATCAAAAGCTTTGCCGTCCAGGACAACATCCATGAGGATAGACTGAAAGGAGCGGGCGCTGAGGTAGGATGGAGCATACCGCCGCTTGCCGTATTTGTAGGACAGCTGCTTGTAAAGGGCATTGTCTTTGAATGCAGACAGCAGGCGGTCGTCTACATCAGTCGTTGCCAGCATATTGCGCAAGGCTTTCTCAAGGTTGCGGCCGCGCAGTGCAAAAAGGGAAGCGATGAGCTCCATCAGCGTGGTGGCGAGGAGGCTCAGCAGGAGGAGGACGAAAACCAGGCCGATCACAACCTGTAGCATACCTAACATAGGATTTTAGTTTGTGCTCCTAGGGCTACTTGCGGAGCTGGGTTTGGAATAATTTAAAGATGCGCTTGTACTCGTCGGCCCAGCTGCTCGGCTCCACAAAGCCGTGGGGCTCCATCGGGAAGAGGGCCATCTCCCAGTTGTCTTTGCCCAGTTCGATGAGGCGTTGGGACAAGCGCACCACATCCTGAAACTGAACGTTGTCGTCTACCATGCCATGCAGGATGAGCAAGTGCCCTTGTAAGCCCTCCGCATGATAGATGGGCGAGCTGCGGCGGAAAGCGATGCTGTCTTCCTGTGGGGTGTTCAGGATATTGGAGGTATAAGGATGATTGTAGTGGGCCCAGTCGGTAACGGAACGCAGGGCAGCCCCGCAGGCAAAAGTCTCCGGGCTGTTGAATAAGGCCATAAGGGTGATGAAGCCGCCGTAAGAGCCGCCGTAGATGCCCATACGCGAAGGGTCGCAGCCTAGCTCCTCTGCCAGGTAGCGTGCGCCGTCCACCTGATCGCTCAGGTCTTTGCCGCCCATATACCGGTAAATGCCTGTCCGCCAGTCGCGGCCGTAGCCGTCGCTGCCGCGGTAGTCGATATCGAGCACGGTATAGCCGTTGTCTGCCAGCAGGTTGTGAAACATATATTCCCGGTAATAGCTGCTCCACCATCGGTGCACATTTTGCAAGTAGCCGGCCCCGTGGACAAAGATTACGGCGGGGCCGCCCTTGCTCCCGCCCTTAGGCTGATATAAACGGGCAGGCACTTTTGCGCCATCGGCTGCAGAGAAGGTAATGACCTTGGGCTCCCGCCAGGGGTAAGCGTCAAAATCAGGCGTAGTAGAGGAGGTCACCTGCTTGGGCGTGGCACCTGCGCGGTTGGGCATGACAAAGAGCTCCCAGGGCTTATTGCTGTAGGAATAGCGGATAGCCAGGTGTTTTTCATCGGGCGAAAGGCTGACTTCGTGTTTGCCGGGAGCCGTGGTAATGCGCTGCAGCTCCCCTGTCTTTACCGAAAGGTGGTAAAAGTGCTGCTCGTGGGGCCCTTCTGCGTTAACGGTCAGGAAAAAAGTCTCCTTGTCCCGGGAAAGGCTTGCTTCCCTCACCTCAAAAGGGCCGCTCGTGAGCGCTCTGCGCTCGCCGGTGGAAAGGTTGTGGACGTAAAGGTGGCTATAACCTGTAGCTTCCGACTGAAAGTACACTTCCTCTTCATTGAGCCAGCCTAGCGTGCCAGTGGAAAAGTTCCAGCCAGAGATGCCAGGGCCACCGACCCAGGCCTCGTCCCGCTGATGATCTATCTCCTCCAAAGCGCCTGTAGCCAAGTCTAGGCGGGCAATCCAACGGCTTTTGTTGTCTTGCGCGCGTACCGTCACTACAGCCTGCCCCTCTTCGCTGAATACGGGGCTATGTATGATGACTGCTCGGGGGTTGTCATAAGCCCGTGCCGTATCTCCATAGACTTCCAGTTTGTACGCTGGCTTTTGGCGGATGCCGCTCAGGGCTTCGGTGCTTACCATATAGAAAGTGTCCCGGCCGCGGTCGTAAATGCCCATCTCATGCGTATCCTGCGGGTGCCCTACCTTTGGGCGGGCCTTGCTGATGTCCAGATAACCTGAGCCATCGACAAATGCGGGGACCTGCGTCCGTTTAGCCTCTGCAGATTGGGTGAGGCGGAAGGTGACGTAGCGGGCATCGGGGGTGTGCTGTAGGTTGGACAGGCGTTGGCCTTTCAGGTAAAACGGAGCGGGGCGCTTGGGCTCCAAGGCCTCCCGCTCGGCTTTGCGCAGGCGGTCTTGCGCCGCACGCCAGCGGAGCACCTCAAACAGCTCGTCCTGTTGTGCTTCAAGCCAGCTGTCCTGTCCGCCAGGCGTTCCTTCTTTGCGCTCCGCCCCTTCCCGGAAGTTGGTCAGCTGCTCCAGCTGCCCGTCTTGGAGGGAGAGCTGGAAGAGGTTGTCGCCAGATTGGTACACCACGGCCTGCCCGCCGGGGGCGAAAGCCGGGCTGTACTCCCCGCCCAGGGTGTTCGTCAGCTGACGGGCAAGGCCAGCCCCTACTTCGTAGAGGAAGAGGTCACCGTTTTTGCTGTACACCATGCGGGAGTAGTCTTCGTTGTAGGCGCCAAGCCGTGGCAGGGCCATCTGCTCCTGCAGGCTCAGTGGTTTGGGCTCCGCCCCTTGAGCTGTGGTGCGGTAGCCGCTCCGCAGGGTATCCATGCCTGGGTTCCAAGAAAAATGAACCTCCTGGCTATTGGGGTGCCAGGAGATATCTTCGGGCAGGAAACCGACAAAGCGCTCCCCCTGCATGATCTGCTCGACGGTCAGAGGCGAACGATTGGGGACGGGCTGAGCGAAGGAAAGCGTAAAGGCGGCAAGGCCTAAAAAGAGCGTAAGGGGAAAGCGGGCCATCGTTTTTCCGATAAAGGTAATAAAGTCCGTAAAACTGCCGGGGAGTTCTTAGCTTTGCAACGGCAGGGGCACAAAGAAATCTCTAGTATCCCAGTATAAAAAAGGGGTTCCTGCCCACTCCTGCCCTTGCAGTTGCAGGGGCTGCTGCTTCCATTGCGAACCAAAACTTGATTGTATGTACAATATGCTAAAACACGCACACTCTGGCCTGAGGTGGGTGCTGCTGCTCGCGCTGATTTTTGCTATCATCAAAGGCTACCAAGCTTGGAAAGGCGGGCAGGGCTTTTCCAAAAAAGCCAGCCTGTTCGGGCTGATTTTCACCCACGTGCAGCTGCTGATCGGGCTGTTGCTTTATGGCGTTTTCAGCCCTTTAGTCTCTTTTGGGGAGGGGTTTATGAAAAACAGCGTGACCCGCTTTTATACCGTTGAGCACTTGGCCATCATGCTGCTGGCCATCATCCTCATCACCGTTGGGTACAGCCGTGGCAAGCGCAAGAGCAACGATGCCGATGCAGGCAAATCGGTCTTCACCTTTTACCTCATTGGGCTGTTCCTGATTTTGCTCGGTATCCCTTGGCCTTTCCGAGGGCTCGGTGCCGGCTGGTTTTAGCGGTGCAGCTACCGCCTTAACCTCAAAAGCGCCCCGGCAGGATTGCCGGGGCGCTTTTTTGTGTGCCTTTGCCTGATCTTATTTGGTAGAGGCCGTAATCTCATTGTGCAGCACCCCGCTCTCCAGGTCGTCGTAAAAATCGCGCAGGTACTGCCAGATTTCCCGGCGCGAACGTTTGCTGAGCTCGTCGAACTGCTTCACGGTTTCCAGAAGGGCAATTTTCTGCTGCTTGAAATGGCTGGCCACTTCCTCCATTTCGGCAGCAGTCAGCACAGGCCCCTGATAAACGCGGTCGCCCACGGTGCGCTGCCCAATATCCGGATTGGGGATAGCGTAGGGGGCATCTACTATACCGGAGAAGTCGAAATCGTAAGGCGCCAGCCAATATTTTCCGCCATCTGCGGGCTTCATCACCTTGATGTTGCGCACCATAGGGACCGACCAGTCCATATTGCCGATCATATATTGAAAAAGGCTGTGGATGTGCAGGTTCTGAGCATCAAAATCTACAGCAGACATACCATAGCATTCCTCGCATTCCTTGCTGCCCATGCGGGCCGCCAGCTCATCTGTATCTTCCAGCAAAATCCCATAGCTGGTCAGGCGGCTGCCAGTCCATGCATCCACATAAGTCACCTGCACAAGCTGTGCACGGTAGGCATAGGCAGTCAGTTGGCTGTAAAGCTCATAGCTGAGGTATTCGCGCAGCACCGCCTCTTTGCCGCTTTCGCCCTCCATGCAGTGGGTCACAAGTTTGAGGTCATCAAAATCCTCCAGCCCCCGTTCGCGCAAGTCCTTTTTGGAAAAATCGATGCGCAAGGGCGGGAAGTCGCAGGTACGGCGGCGGAAACGCCCGCGGGCGCGGACCTCACTGAGCAGCTCCACCCAAGAGCCGTCGCTGTTTTTGAAACGGAACAGCGCCGGTTGCTCCCGGTTGTTCGAGACATTGGCGTGCAAGGTGTCCATATTGAGCTGCAGCTCAATCTCAAGGACTGTTGTATGCCCAAACATATCGAAGAGGGAAGGCTGCTCTGCCTGAGCAGATAAGGGCAAGAGCATAATGATCAAAGCAAGGGTCTTAACAATCGTGTTCATCAGTCAGTCAGTTGTGATTCGGGTGTCCCGGGGTTCAGCTTATTACTTTGGACAAGGGAAAGCGGATATGGTTCACGCCTTGTCTATCAGTTATTTATACGAGCAGGACAGGATATTGGATTTCGCCCGCCCCTTTTGTGCATGACGAGGGGCGTTGTGGTTTTGTTACGGCAAAAGAGCTGGGATTGGGCGTGAATTGCCAATTTCTTAGACAAGCCTGGATGGATTCTCGTTCAAACTGGCCCGCCTTAGCAAAGAGGGCGCTGTTTTTTACGGGTTGCAGGGCTTGGCACCGCTTTAACAGTATGGTAACCAAATAGTGGCCAGCCATTTAGCTTTGCCCAAATTTAAAAATCAAGATAAAACAACTGCCCTTTTTAAAAGACAGAGAACAGCATAAATACCAAACAAAAATTCACAAATACGTCAAATTATAAAAAGAAGGACAGGGAATACCCTTGTAGCTTGGGGATCGGAGCAGAAAACCCGTAATTAGCACAGATTACGCAAAAGCACACTGTACAATATGGACCACCCCAAGCTCACCCTGGAGCAGGTATTCGCCATGGACCTCCCGCCCATCATCATTTACGCCGCCCCTATCATGTTCGCCCTGGTCTTTGCCGAATACTACATCCGCCTGCGGAAGATGAAAGGCCCCTACGACACCAAAGACGCTTGGGCCGCCACTGCCGTCGGCATCGGCAACATCATTTCCTCTGCCCTGACCAAAGCGGCTACCTTTGGCGTGGTCTTGTTCTGCTACAACCTCGTGCCCTGGAGCCTGCCCGTGACTTGGTGGTCCTTCCTGCTCTGCCTCGTTGTGCTAGACTTTTGCAGGTACTGGGCCCACCGCCTCGCCCATGAGCAGCGCTTTTGGTGGGCCACCCACGTCACCCACCACAGCTCAGAACAGTACAACCTCACGGTAGCCTTCCGCTTGTCGTGGATACAACAGCTGAAGGTCGTCTTCTTCCTGCCCGTAGCCCTCATGGGCGTCCACCCTGTCGTATTCTTTATCGTGCATCAAATCGAAGTGCTGTACCAGTTTTGGCTGCACACCGAGCTGATCGGCAAGCTGCCCCGGCCCATTGAATTCCTGTTCACCACTCCATCCCACCACCGGGTGCACCATGCCACCAACGAAAAATACCTCGACAAGAACTATGGCTCCACCTTTATCATTTGGGACCGCTTGTTCGGCACCTTCCAAGAAGAAGAAGAGGCCCCGGACTACGGCATCCTCAAGCCCGTCAACTCCTACAACCCCGTATACCTTGTTTTTCATGAAGCACTAGACATTGCGCGCGACCTGCGCACCTACCGCTCCCCCCGCGCCTGGCGGCGCATCCTCTTCGGCAGCCCCAACCTCACCCTCGACAAACAAGCCTACGCAAGCCAGCCCCCTAAAGCAGAGCAGCCCCTCAACGGGCAAAACCCAACAAACCAATCGCCCCACCAACTTTCCGGAAGCTCAACGGTTATACCCAAAAAAACATAAAGGGACCAACCGCTATGCATGATATCGAGCCTTACTACAAATGGCGCAATAAATACATCGCAGCCCGCGACAGCCGCTCGCCTTTCTATGGGCGGACCTACAGCGAGTTTACCTTCACCAATAAAGTCTACAACTATTACATCCACCCTCAATGGGACGAATTCGGCTCCGCTACCCTCTACCTCAAGGTCCTTTTTGCCGACTATGAGGAGGGGTTCGTCATCATAGAGCTCATCGGAGAATGGAACGACTGCATAGACAACGACATCATGTTCCTCAAGCGCGATGTCATCGACCCTATGATCAAGGAAGGGCTACACAAGTTCATCCTTATCGTTGAGAACGTCCTGAATTTCCATGGCTCAGACGATGCCTACTACGAAGAGTGGTACGAAGATGTGGCCGATGAAGGCGGTTGGGTCTGTGTAGTCAATACCCTGCCCCACGTAGCTGATGAAATGAAAGAGACCCAATTGCAACAGTTTGTTAACTTTGGGGAAGAATTTAACAGCCTCAATTGGCGGCCCCACAAGCCCCAACTCTTTTTCAAGGCAGTGGACGCCCTGGTCAACGGCGAACTCCGGCGCTACTTGCCCGAAGAAGCCTAACGCAACAACCGCACCTGCATGCATAAATCTGGATTCGTCAACATCATCGGCCGGCCCAACGTCGGCAAGTCTACCCTCATGAACGCCCTCGTCGGGGAGCGCATGTCCATCATCACCAATAAACCGCAGACCACCCGCCACCGCATCATCGGGCTCGTCAGCGGAGACGACTTCCAGGCCGTCTTCTCTGATACGCCGGGCATCATCGATACCCCCTCCTATCTCATGCAGGAAGCCATGAACCGCTTCGCCCACTCCACCTTCGAAGATGGCGATATCATGCTCTTCGTTACCGAGCCTGCCGAAAAATACGAAGACGAAGACCCCATCCTGCAGCGCCTCCGCGAAGTGCAGGTCCCCCTCTTCCTTGTCATTAACAAAATCGACACCCTCGCCGATGAAGCCCTGCTGCAGCTCATCCAAGAGTGGAATCAGCGCATCCCCTTCACAGAAACCCTCCCCGTATCTGCCATGCAGCAGACCAATACCGATCGGCTCCTTCAGGTCATCCTGCAGCACTTGCCAGAAGGGCCCGCCTACTACCCCAAAGATCAGCTCACCGACCGGCCCGAACGGTTCTTCATCAGCGAGATCATCCGCGAAAAAATCCTCCTCCTTTACCAACAGGAAATCCCCTATTCCTGCGAAGTCATCGTCACTTCCTTCAAAGAAGATACGACCAAAAACGGCGACCCCCTCATCCGCATCGGAGCCGAAATCTTCGTCGCCCGTAAAACCCAAAAGTCCATCATCATCGGAAAAGGCGGCGGCGCCATCCGCAAGCTCGGCATGGAAGCACGCAAAGACATGGAAGAGTGGCTCGAAAGCAAAGTGTTCCTGGAGCTCCACGTCAAAGTCAAAGAAAACTGGCGCAACGACGAGCGCTCACTCAAACACTTTGGCTATTGATGCACAAGCCGTTCTTGGTTGATTAGGGCGCACCCCGCCCAAGGCAGCACCCCGGCAGCGGGGCCGCTACGCTACAGGGCCCGGCCAGCGCTGCCCGCGCTGTCTGCGGCCATAGGGCCGCACCCTTCCGCATCGCTCGCGCGGCCAGGCAAGTGCCTGTTCACACTTTCACCTCATAATCTTTAGAAATCTCTATCTTGTAATCGCGTATGGCCATAGCCTGATCGAACTGTACAGGGTCTATGCCCGTCTCTATCAGCTTCTCTACAGCCCCACCGCACTGCCGGCAAGCCCCCTGCACCAATACATCGCCTGCCGGGTTCAGCCAAAGCCGTTCTGGCAGCAGCTCAGCATTATCCGGCAGCCGGCAGCGGGGGCAGTGGGCCGACTGCAAAGCCGCCGGGTAAGCAGAGCCATAAGCTTTGCCCATGATCAGCTCTAAATCCTCTTCTCCAATTGAAATCGAAACGTACATCACAAAAGCGTTTTTTAAATGTCTTTACAAAACCTTTTTCCCCTCTTTGGGTTCACCCTACTGCTTGCCGCCTGCCAAACCGATAGCCCTCCCCTGCTCAGCCCCGGCATGGCCATCAACCAATCTATGACCTTCCAGGCAGATACCCTGCTGGCCCGCAGCGGAAGCCTCAGCCAGCCCGTCCTCACCATCGAAGGCGACGGCATCACCGTTGACTTCGGGGGCGCCCTCCTCATCGGATCGGCCAACGACAGCTTGCCCGACAGCTTCAGCGGCCTGGCCATAAGGGTGCGCAACAGCAAAAATATCACCCTTCGCAACCTGAACGCCAGAGGCTATCAGATGGCCATCTTGGCCGAAAACTGCGACAGCCTCACCATCGAACACTCCAACCTCAGCTACAACTACCGCCCTGCCTTGCCCGCACAGGGCGGCAAAGCGTGGCCTGAGAAAGCCGCTGCTGTTTACCTATACAACTGTCAAGCCCCTGCCCTCCAACACCTTACCGTGACAGGCGGGCAGCATGGCCTGCTGCTCGAAGACTGCCACAACGGGCAGCTCTCCGATAACGACATCCGCTTTAATTCAGGCATCGGCATTGGGCTTCAACAGAGCAGCAACAACCACATCCGCCACAATCTGCTCGACTGGAACGTTGGCGCACCCCTCAGCGCAGGCATACTGCTGAGCGGGCCTTCCCATGGCAACACCCTGGCCTACAACTCCGCCACCCACAACCAACAAGGCATCGCCCTCACCGGCAGCTGTAGCCGCAATATCATTTATGGCAACGACTGCTCCTTTGCCCTCGGCAGCGGCATCGCCCTCAATGGGCAAGAGCATATCGCTGCCGCCAATCAACTGCACAACTGCCAGTATGGCATCACAGGCGACAGCACCGCTCAGAGTTTATTGGCTGCCAATAGCTTCCAGAATTGTGGCACAGGCATCGCCCTGCGCTCGGCCCAAGGCAATACCCTGCGCTATAATACCTTTCAGGAAGGCGGCACAGGCGTGCAGCTCGATGGCTGCCGGGAAGAACACTTGCAGCACAATCGGTTTACAGCTGTGCAGTACCCCCTCTCAGCAGGCCTTTGCAGCGGCTTGGCCATCAACGACGACAACCTCTTTTGGGGCTTTGAAGTGCTTTTGTCCGCCCCTGCACCCAATGAAGGGCTGGTGCTCGTCAAAAACCGGATTGGGCCAGGCAGCTTAGGGCAGGCTGCGCCATTTGCTCGCAGCAACCCCCGTATCAAAAGCCTTGCAGGTACGCTGGAAGCCGAGCAATGGAGGGCAATGGAAGAGGATGGCTACCGGCCAGCGCCCTTGCCGGGCAGGCCGCCCTTCCACCTCGCTCCGCCCCTGCGCAGTGGGCAGGCATTCATCCTGACCGGAAAATGGGGGCCCTATGACTTCCGCCGGCCAATAGCCGTGCTCAGGGACACCGCAGATGGGCAATTCACCTTCCTACTACTCGCCCCCAATGGCAATTGGCGGCTTACCGGGGGGGAGGGGTTTAGCCGGGTCACCCCAAAGACAGGGACCTTCCCCGTGACCCTGACGGCCCAACCCCAGCAGGGCGCAGAGCAGCAAAGACTAGCATTCGAGTTTATCGGAGAGGGCATCGTCAATGAATATGGGCAAGCCCTGAAAAAAGGGGCCTACGTCACTTTTGGCTGGGCCAGCCCTCCGGGTGAAAAGTAAAAGTGGCGCCAGGGCCTAACTGAGCAGCCAGCGGTATATCGGCTTCGTGCAGCTGCCCAAGCCGAGGGTAGCCCCCTGTCGTTTGAGCATCCGCCAACAGCAATATCGGCTGCCCGCTGCGTGTAACCTGGAGGGTGCCCGGCAGCACTGGCGAAGAAATAAGCTCTTCCACACCGGCTGGCCAGGGAAGGCTCGACTCCAACCGGCAGCCCATACGGCCTGCCACCTTGCTCACCCGGTGGGACGAAGCCCAAAAGGGACGAAGCACAGCCTCAGCCCAAATACCATGCTCTGGCCCAGGCAACAGGCGCAGGGCTGCTGGGCTATGGAAACGGGGCTGCAGGTAGACAGGGATGGCACGGGGGGCCATCCTTGGCATTGGGGTTATACGGATTGTGCTGCCCCGCTCAACAGCCGGGAGCAGCCCTTCAGCCCCAGGCAGGCGGGAGACACTGCCAAGCCAACGCGGCACTTCCCAATGCCCTCGGATAGCCAGATAAGCCCGGCAGCCTTGCCGGGCACGGCCAATGTACAACACCCCTTCCGCAGGCACATCCACGGTATGCCAGGCAGGCATGCGCACCCCGTTGAGGAGCAAGGGGCAATCTGCGCCCGTGAGAGCTACCTGAGCCGGAGCTGAAAAGTACAGCCGGGGGCCCTGCACGGTTATCTCCAACAAGGGCGCGCCCGGTGCATGGCCGACTAGCTGATTGGCCAGCATAGCAGAGCGGGCATCCAACGCCCCTCCGACAGGCACGCCAAAGGCTTCGTAGCCCGGCCGGCCACCATCTTGATAGCTGGTCTGCAAGCCCGTAGAAAGGATAGTCACCTCCATCTCTAAACTGCTTTAAACTTCACCCGGTCGCCGGGCTTTAGCAAAAACGGGGGGTCAGCAGCAGGGTCGAAGACCGGCAGCTGAGCTTTTCCGATCAACTGCCAGCCACCGGGGGCGCTTACCGGGTATATTCCGGTCTGCCCACCGGCAATAGCTACAGACAAGGGCGGCACCGACTGACGGGGGATGGCCTTCCTTGGGCAGTGCAGAGCGCTGGGCAAAGGCCCAAGGTAAGGGAAGCCGGGCAGGAAGCCCAGCATAAAAACTTGATAAGTTTGCTCGGTATGCAGGGCGACCACCTCCCGGTGAGCCAGCCCGGTCAGGCGCATGACCTCTGCCATATCGGGGGCAGCGGCCATGGAATAATCTACGGGGATGGCCACCTCCCGGGAAGGCCGTGGCACAGTGCTGCCCAGCTCTCTGTAAGCCTGATGAATGGCCGCTGACAGTTCATGCAATTGCCTTTGCCGTGGGTGAAAGCGGACCAACAGGGTACAATAAGCAGGGGTACAGCCCTCCACGCCGGCCCAACGGCAGATCAGCTCTGCCATTTGGTGGACTTCCCCGTTCAGGGCAGCAGAAATGCGCTGCGGCCAATTGATGAGCAGTGCCCTTTGGCCATAGGGGGTGATCTCAATCGCCATCAGGAAGCGGATTGCCCCTTTCCTGTGCGCTATGCAAAGCCTGAAGGATGGACAGCGCGGCCGGGTTGTCGCCATGAACACAATAACTTTCTATGCCCTGCCCTTGCAGCGCTTGGACTTGCCGTACCGCCTCCTCTGGCTCAGACAATACCGCACCTGGTGCTGTACGGGGCACAAGCCGGCCTTCCGGGGTATAGCGGCGGTCGGCAAAACCTTCCGGGATAAAGCCTATACCTGCAGCGGCAGCCCAGCCTTCTAGCGGGCTGCCAGCCAGCCCCATCACCGGCAGGCGCGCCCGGGGCAATGACCGCAGCGCTTCCAGAAATGGCAGGGCCACTTCCTCCTCAAAAGATACAGCGTGGTAGAGCGCGCCGTGGGGCTTTACGTAAGCTAACCGGCTGCCGGCTGCCTCCACCATCCCCCCAAGGGCACTGACCTGATATTGCACGAGCGCAATGAGCTCTCCCTCCGGCAAAGCCATAGGGCTGCGCCCAAAGTTGGCCCGGTCTGGATAAGAAGGGTGAGCACCGATGCGGACATGATGCTTAATGGCCAAACGGATGGCCTCTTGCAGAAAAACCGGGTCGCCACCGTGGAAGCCACAGGCAATATTGCAAGAAGTCAGGTAGGGCATCAGGGCTTCATCCTGCCCCACCGGATGCTCGTGGGTAGACTCCCCAACGTCTGCGTTCAAATCAAAAGAAATAGCCATCGTCTTGATTTTCTGAAGGTTGAAAGGCTCATAAAGCGTGTGTGCCCCCCAAAAATAAGATAAGTAGTTAAGAGCCAAAAAAATTGCCCATCGGCCTAGCGCTGCGCAGGGGTATAAGCCCGATAGGGCCGAGCGGATAGCGAGCCCCGTAGCATAGCGGCTCCTGCCCGCTGGCAGGAGCAGGCCCCGCCCTTGTAAACTAGCTTAAAAACAAAAAACTGCAATTTTCCGCCCAGAAGGCCAGAACCCCAAACAGGCTCTTTTGAATATCAAGGGTTTATGCCCGCTTGCTCTGCCAGCATGGCCGGCAGGGTTCTATCGAAGCCGATATAGTTGAGTTTAGCGGGCTAAATTAAAATTTAGCGAGGGGCTATGCTCATAAAGCATGGGGCGACAATGGCTAACAAGCCCAATACGTGCTGAGTTCTTCCCCTTCGCTATGGCGATGTGCCTCGGGCAATGTTTCAGGAAACGGGCCTGGCACTCGCAGCAGCTTCTGATCAGCTTATAAAAAGTAAGGGGGAGCAGCAGTTATACCTCTGCGCCCCCCCCTTACTTATCTCAAGATCAAACCCGGTTATTTCTTGACAACAGGGTAAAGTGTCTGTAGGCCATCAAACCAAAGGTAATAGGTGCCCGCAGGCAGGTTAAAGAAAGAGACCGGCCCTCGGGTCGTCTCTCCATAAGTCACGAGCTGCCCGTGACGTGCCACCTGCCCCTGAGCTGTGACAATCCGGTAAGGCAAGAAGCTAACGCCCTTCAAGCCCTTAATGGAGACCTCCACAAACCCCTCGGTGGGGTTGGGGGCAATCTTTACCGAAGTGCCATAGAATACAGAGCGGGCATCAGAAACAAAATCCACCTCTACCAGCAGCTCCCGTTCGCAGCCCAAATCGTCACGTACCGTAATCACATAACTACCGGGGGCCAAGCCTTCAAAAAGGTTGGACTCCTGTACCGGCCCATTGTCTAGCTGGTAAGAAATACCGCCCTGAGCACCAGAAACATTGACCAGGATACTGCCTGTAGGGCTCTCGTCCTCATCGGTATCCGGAGTGACTTCTGCCGTCAGTTGAATCGCGCAGGTGGGCACCAATATCTCGGCCTCAGCGGTACAGCCATTGAGGTCTTGCACAAGGCAAGTATAAGTACCACCTGCAAGGTTGTTGAAAACCGGGCTGCTCTGGAATGAAGCGCCCCCGTCGATGCTGTATTCAAAATCGCCTATGCCATTGTCTGCGCTCAATATAATGCGGCCATCTTCTGCCCCCGGCTCCGACTCGTTCTCTGCGGAAGCTTCCAATGCCAGGGTACACTCAAAGGGGAGACAGAAAGGGAGGGTTGTGGAGGCCCCAAAATTGATTTCGCCTAAAAGCGCCAAGACGTTGCCCTCTTCATCTACAATCTGTGCATTGCCGGGGGGAGGGCCGATAAGCCCATCTCCGAAGCTGTCAAACAAACGGAGGGTATAACAGCCATCGCGCAAGCAGAAATCAGCCGTTTCCAATACGAGATCCGTGAAATAAGGCCCGCCTGTAGCCACCTCCTGCCCGTTCTCGTCCACCAGGGCCCAAGTCGTCTCTTCTGGGTAAACGTCGGTATTGAGCAGGAAGCTTACCCCTTGCCCGGAGAGCGCTGCCTCAAAGGTCAGTTCCCGGCTATCGTTGGCAGGGTTTTCATCCACTACCCCATTGGGGAAGCCAACGCTGAACGCCAGCTCATTTGGCCCATCCAGCAGCGGCCCAACCTCTACTACGATGTCTGCGGTCTGCCCCGGCGCCAAGCTGCCAGACCAATTGATATCGGGCTGCACCTCACCGTTCAGCCCATAAGAAATGAAAGCAGAGGTGAGGGTATCCACGCCTTCGTTGATAATGGACAGGGTAGTCAAGACAGAGGAATCGCAAACGACACTGCCCAGCCATTGTATATTCGCTATGCCCACATCGTTGCGCGGCAGCTGTGTGACCACAGTGCGAAGGGTGTCGTTGAACAGCGCGGTATCCAGGGGGTGGGCGGTGATGAGCGTAAACTCGTAATTGCCCAAGGCAGATAAATCAACGGTAGGGGCAAAGGTATGCAGATAGGTGCTGTCTGCAGGGATCGTATCTGTAATGAGCTCCTCCACCAAAGGGCCATCTTCGAACTGGTAGAAAACCTGAATATCTGACATCGGTTTGTAGCCATAATTACGGACCACTACCTGTACCTCCTCCGTAGCGGTCAGGTAGCCAGAATTCCGGGGAGCAGCAAGGGCTGCTACGCCTACGTCATTGGAATCGCGGCGAATGGTAGCAGACATGATCTTTGTGCCCCAGTCGCCATTGGCGCGCATGTATTCGCCGGTGAACCAAAAGCTGTTTCCGGTCAGGGGGTCTACTGACATAGAAGCATAGTCGCCCCACCGGGCGCCCTGCTGTGAGCTCAAGCCTTCTGCAAATTCATATTCTTCGATGGTCATTTGCCCTAGGGGGTCGTTTGCCAGGCGGCCAGTGTAGCGCAGGGAAAGGTCGCGGCCCGGCCCGCCTACGGAGTAAGCCATGAAAATATTGCCGTTGAAATCCATTGCGATGCCACCTGCAAACCGGCTCAGCCCATCGTCTTTGCTGAATGTCCCCTCCTGGTATAGGCTCCAAGGAGCTTCAGGGCTGTCGCGGCGCAGTTCCATCCATCGCAGGCCAGCACGGTCGGCCCCATCCACATCCACTGCAAAATGGAGGACAATGGACTCATAGGAGCCAAAGTTGAGGTAAGGCACCCGGTGCAGAATGATTTCCTGCAGCCCGTCGACGCGCTGCCCATTGGGCTGCTCTATGCAATCGAAGAAAGCCCCATTGGGGCAAATGTTGGAATCAAACGCCCCCCCAATGAGATCGGTAGGGCCAGAAGCAAAGCTGTTATCGGGGTTGTTCCAGTCGAGCACGATATCCCAGATCTCTACTTTATCTTGTCCGCCCTCCCAGGCGTCATCGTACATGCGCACCACATGGCCAGGGCTGCCAGGCGGTGGAGGGGTATTGCCGTCCCAGTCAACTGGGGTGGCCACCTGAAAGCCGCCGCCGCTGAACTTTGGGATGCCCAGGCGCTGCACGCCAGCTTCTTCCCCCTCCAACATAGCGGCCCGCTCAAGAGCATAGATGGGGATGTTATCGCCGCCTTCGTTGGTAGTTACCAGGTAGGCGTTGTGCCAGATGGAGTATTTGGGGTAATCCGGGAAGGAAGGCGTTTGGAAGCGGTAAGCGTACCAGCTGCCAGTGGGGTCAGCCGTTTGTGAAACGGCCACAAGCAAAGAGTTGCCGCCAAAATCCTGGAACTCAGAAATCAGCCAGCGGCCGGCCGCCTGATCCCAAAGGACGATGGGGTCGCCCAATCCGCTAGCGCCAAATTGGGACCACAGCATATTCAAGGAAGGCAGTGTGAAAGTCAGGTTGCCCTCATTATCGTAAATAGTGAGGATCGCCCCGCCGCTGGCATTGGCCATTTGGATGTAATGCTCGCCGTTGTGGTCGCCACAGGGGTCGGGAGGAGAGACGCCGCCCACCAAGTCCCGGTCTACACCTTCCGCGACGATGCGGGGCTCGACCAAGAGGTTTTGTGAGCGCTGCCCCGCCTCTACCGCTAAGGGGTCGGGGCCAAAGGGCCGGGCAGAGGCTTCTGCATGGCGCGGCACACGCTGCCGCTGCGTGAAGTTGGGGATGGTTTTAGGGACCACTTGCCGGAGCTTCGCTTTGCTGGTGCGCGTGAAGGCATGCTCGCCGGCCAGCACTGAGAGGGGGCGGCTTGTGCCGAGGAACTGGGCTTGCCCGGCCTCTGCCGGATAAGATTGAACCTGAGCGGAGGCAGAAAGCCATAAGCAACAGGCAAAGAAGAGAAGGAAGCTAAATTTCATTTTCATACCAATCGATATTTTGATAATGATGATGGGGTTGGGCATTGCCCATTTATGGACTGAAGGTAAGCCCTTCCCGCTTTTTTCTGGCCAGACGATGAGCCCGAAAATGGCAAGGCCCGTTGCGATACGCAAAAATTCAATAACAAAAGCCCTTGCCCTTATGCGGCCATTTTAAACTGCAGGCGGTACTTTTACAGCAAAATACAGATTCTCATGCCGATTGCCAACGCTATAGCAGAAACCAACTTTCAGTTGCCCGGGCAAACCGCCTTTTACCGGGGCAAAGTACGCGATGTGTACACCGTGGGCGGCCGCCTGATCATGGTCGCTTCAGACCGTATTTCCGCATTCGACCATGTGCTGCCACGGGCTATCCCTTACAAAGGGCAAGTCCTCAACCAGATTGCAGCGCATTTTTTGCGTGCCAGCGCAGACATCGTCCCCAATTGGCTAGAAGCCACGCCCGACCCCAACGTGGCTATCGGGCACGCATGCGAGCCCTTCAAGGTAGAAATGGTCATCCGGGGTTACTTAGCAGGCCATGCCTGGCGGGAGTACAAAGCTGGCAAACGGGCAATTTGTGGCGTGCCCATGCCGGAAGGCTTAAAGGAGAACGACCCCTTCCCCCAGCCGATCATCACCCCGGCTACCAAAGCAGAAGAGGGGCATGACGAAGACATCAGCCGCGAGGATATCCTGGCGCAGGGGATTGTAAACGAAGCCCACTATGTGCAGCTCGAAAAATATACCCGGGCCCTCTTCGAGCTCGGTACGGCTATGGCAGCCCGGCAGGGGCTTATTTTGGTGGACACCAAGTATGAATTTGGGCTCAAAGCCGGAGAAATCTTCCTCATCGATGAGATCCACACCCCAGACAGTTCCCGCTACTTTTATGCAGAAGGGTATGAGGAGCGTCAGCAGCGCGGGGAGCGCCAAAAGCAGCTCAGTAAGGAGTTCGTAAGGGAATGGCTGATGGCCAATGGCTTTCAGGGGCTTGAAGGGCAGACGATGCCAGATATGCCAGATGCTTTCGTAGAGGAGGTTTCTGAGCGCTACATTGAGCTCTTTGAGCACATTACCGGCCAGCCTTTCGAACGGGCGGACACCTCCGCCATAGCCCGGCGTATTGAAGGGAATGTGATGAGCTATTTAGCCCAAGGGTAAGCCTGTGCCAAAGGGCCGCATACTAAACTGTCGCAAGTATTCAGGCTTCATCGGCTTAGGGGGAGACCGGCCTAGCGCTGCGGAGGGGTGGGAAGCCCGATAGGGCCGAGCGGATAGCGAGCCCCGCAGCATAGCGGCACCTGCCGCGAGGCAGGGGCAGGCCCCATCCCGCTACTGCTGCTAAAAGTACCAGGTGAAACCAACGACAGCGTATCCGGGGAACACAGGGTAGGCCCGTTCGATAGAGCCATTAGGCATGTAGGTGGCTTCCATCCTTTCGCGGTTTGCTAAATTGAGCAAATTACGGCCTTGAACTGCCAACTTCCAGTTTGCATTCATCCTGAAAGAAAGGTCAACATCCCAAGCCAGCCAGCTTGTCCGGTTGCCCCCTGCGCCCTGCCAACGATGTGCAAAGGCTGTACTCGCACTCCAACTATTATACCTGTAGACCGTTTTCAGCGAGCTTTCAAAAGTTTTAAAGCTAAGCTCCTGCCCTAAGATGCTTTGCCGGACCAACTGGAAATCAAATCGGCTTATCAGCTCCCATTTTTGCCACTTTGTCCAAGTCCAGCTCCCTCCTGACCGGACCAGCGTACGGGCCAAAGGGGCCTCCTGAGCTCCAAAGATTGCCCAGCCATTATCCTTGGCGATGAATGTGTTGGCAATAAGCCTTGATTTATCGCTTTGCCAGATCGTAAAAGCTTGTAAGCTGTACTGATGCGTGCGCTGAGTCTGCCGCCATTCATTTAGGATGATCCCGTTAGTGGGGATAGACGCCACCGCGATGGCCCCATCTAATTGGGAGAAACCAAAGTTGACAATATATTTCAAGCCAGATGCCGAAAAATCCCTTGAAAAAGTAAGTGCCCATTGGTTTTGCAACTGTACATGCCCATTTTGCAATGCAGAGGAAAAACGGACTTGAGGCTCTGCAGCCAAATGAGGCTTAAAAAGCTGACTGCTCCCGAACCAGAACAGCTTCCTTTCAAAGCTGCCCCCTACCCGGTGAGCACCTTTATACTTCCACCTAAATAATATAGCGGGCAAAAAGGTATGGGCCGGCTCCTCTCCTCCTCCTGCTGCTTTGCCTTGCCCGAAGTAAACCTGCCCGAGCTTGACCCTTAAATCAGTTTTCCTCCATTCGTGCTCACTGCGAAGCGCGTGCATGAAGGACCGGGCCAATAACGTTTGCCCATCAGATAAGGGGCTCCCTAGTGGCTCCGCTGCACGGGCACTAGCTTTGAACTGCCCCTTTTGCCAACGTGCACCTCCGGCCCATTTCAGGGAATGGCTGCCTTTTTCCCAGCGCAAGGACAACATTGATTCAGACCACTGCTGAGCTAAAACTGCTGTCTGATGAAAAGTAAAAGAGGAATCCAATGCTGGTAAAAGGCTCCCCGAATTGAAGCCCGTTGCGCTTGTATGGCTACGAATGCCAAGCGCCTGACTAGACTCAAAGACGACCCCATGTTTGGCTCGAGATACGTAGCGCAGCTCGGGGCTAAGATGCCAATCACCTGTCCTTATTTTTTGGCTTTGCTCAAAAGGCTCCCCGGCAAACGCCCCACGGTCAGATTGCCGGTATAATTCTGCTTCAACAGCACCTTGAATGGAAGCCTCGAATACTTGGCCCTCTCTGACTTTAAAGGCCCAGGCATTCTCCAAACCTCCTCTCCAATAAGAAGAACGAATAGCTGCCGATCGCTCTTCCTCCACACCTCCATTGAAGTATACCCTCCGCTCCTCTCTTTGATTGAGACGGCTGCCAGCTACTGCTGTCAAATGCAACTGCTGATCCACCCTTGTGCCTAGGCTTCCATCTTTATTTATCGACAGTAAATAATCGTCATTGCGGAGAAGCCCATCTGTTGTTATCCCATGGCCTGCAATGGCCATCTCTTGTGGGTAGAGTTCAAAACCAATGTTTTTTACCTTCCTTTCTCTAGAAGTTAGGCGCCTGCCAAAGGGAGAAGTATCAGGAGTCAACGCTTCGGCGGTGTTGTTCTGCCGAAGGAATACCGCCATGCCGTCTTTTGATGTAACCCGAAAAAGCGTACCCGAAACGAGCAAACGTTGGGGGTGCCCAGCCATAGCTTTCACATTCCCCCGCCACGCGCCTTTGGCTTCTGGTTTTAGGCGAATGTTCACTGCAGTCTGCCCATCACCTTCAGCTCCAGCTAACTGATCTGCCCCACGGCTGAAACGCTCAATCACTTCTACCCCCTCAACGACCTCTGCCTGCACGCCATCGACGGCTAGTTGGTGCGCTGCTCTAACGAGGTCCTTGCCATCCAACAACAGGGCATCCACCTTCTCGTCCATGAAAAGTACATCCCCGTTTTCGTCCACTTCAATCCCTGGCAAGCGCTGCAATATTTCGCCAAGTGTTTGTTCTGTACCTAAAGTATACGCATGCAAATTGTACTTTAGGGTATCTCCAGCCCGCTTGAGGCCGATAAGCTTATCGACAACCGAAACGCCAGGAAGCTCATAGGCGATAGGCTCAAGAATAAAATGGTACTTTAGCGTATCCTGAACTAGTGTTGTGACCTGAACACTTGTATCCCGATAGCCAAAATAGCGGACGCGTACCTCGTAGGCGGTTTTTTCGTTGAGCTGAAAAAAGCAGCTACTCCTTTTTTCGTACAAACAAAAATCTTCAAGGTTTTTCCGTTCCCTATCCAACAACTGTACAGCAGCAGCCTCAGCAGCCTCGCCATTTGACAATTGGACGTCTATTTGCAAAACCTGCTGTGTGTGCCCTTTTAACCCCAAAAAGACAAACCCTAATACCAACCAAAGCCCCTGTGCCCTCATTCTTCAAAACGATCAAGCAGGGTTGGCATTGGGAGCCATTGCCCCACTACCGTGCTACCGTCAATTTTAGGCGTCTGATCATCTTGCCTGGCTTGCAGGGCTGCTTCCGAGCCAGAAAGGCCCGAAGGGGTGAAATTGGGCAGCGGCAAAGGCTCTGGGGAAGAAAGCAGGAGCCGGACAGCTTCGTAACCTTTTCCGCCGGTGCCCACCTCAAGCTTAAGGGTAAGGCCAGGGAGGCCGGTAGTTTGAACAGTGGCACCGTCAGGAAAGGGGATATCAGGTGTAAACCAAGCTCTCAATTGGCAGCCTGGGGTTTGTAGCACGGCCAATTGGCAGCTGATCCCCAATATCTCCTTACGCTCAGCCTCGTCTATTTGCCATCGCCCAGGAAGGTTTGGCGCAAGAGCTTTCTGCTCTGCCTCTCCACGGGCATGCAGCAAGTGGTGCTGCCATACCTTCTTGCCACGATAGTCCTTAAAAACCAAAGATGGGAGCAGTGCAATAGACTGCCCTTCTGCCGATGACCGCAAACGGTAAGCCTCGTTGGTACGCACCGAATAGGTAGGATAAATGTGCAGGGCATACGTAAAGTCCACTATAGCTAATGGTTTGCTCCCTCCGGGCATATCTATGGACTCACAGAGATTGAAATAATCTTTGTCTTCGTACACGATGCTTATTAAGGGGGCTCCCTGCCCTGCAAGTGGCCCGGATGCCATCACCCCTAACAAAAAAGTAATGAGCGTGAGTTTCAGGTGTTTCATCTTTCAAGTCAATTAAGCGCACGTTCGGAGCTCGCCCCTATGCCAATCAATGCTTTATCGTCCGCCAGAACCCTACCGGCCACATAGGAACAATAGCTGGGCGCCAACCAGATTGTCGTTTTTTTTGATGGGGCCTGCCCCTGCCAGCGGGCAGGTGCCGCTATGCTGCGGGGCTCGCTGTCCGCTCGGCCCCTCGCCCTACAGGCGTCGGGTCTGGCCTTCGCCCCCCCTGCGCAGCGCTAGGCCAAAGCCAGCCTAAAGCCCGGAAAGCATAAACGCCTGCGACAATTTGGTTCACGCCCCAACAGCTGGACATCAACCCTTGATTTTCAAAACGAACCTACTCCAAACAAGCACTCTGAGGTGCTTACCAGCCCCGATTGGGGATAGTAAGCACCTGTGAAAATGATCAATTTTTGTACTGATCAGGATCAGCAATCATCTCCATAACCTACAGTATGGCCGCTATCGTAAACATAAATCGTACAATCAGCCCCATCATTGACATCATACCAGCCAACGCTGTAAAAGCCATTGTCGCTTACAATGACTATCCTGGTCTCTTCCTTTTCAGGTTTGAGGTCAGCCCCCTCAGTACTGGAAGATGAAAATGGAAGTGAAATGGTTGCAAACAGGCTAAAAATTAATAGTAAGCCTTTCATAACGTGGTGTTTTTAGATGTGTTAACAATGTATGCAATTTGTTATTTTATTTGTTATTTTATTTGTTATCTTATTTGTTATTTTATTTGTTATTTTATTTTTTTAACATTTTTTTAACACTCTGCTACAGCAATCCCCCCCAACACCAACGGGCGGTGTACCATAAGCCGTACACCGCCCGTTGCCTAAAGCTCCGCTGATCTGCTCTTTACTTCCCTTCCACGTAAGGCTTCAGGTACTGAAAATGGGGCCCCAGCTGCCCGGCAGCAGCCACAGTCGCCCGCTCGATAACGGCGCTTTCGGCTTTCAAAAGCTCCGGCAGGATATGGTCTATGAACTGTTGGCCAAAAGCCTTGGACGCATCCCTGGGCAGCTCGTTGGGGAGGTTGTCTATCGTCATCATATCGACAACATTGGGGAGGTGGGGCTCCGTTTCTGCCTCCGCTACGGGGTCGTACCCAAACAGCGGCTCCGCTATCGTGGACGGGCGCAGGGTAGAAGGGATAGACGAAACCGGGGCGATATCGCAGGTGACATCTGCAATGACCTTGATGTTGAAGCCCTCTCCCCTCATTTCTGCTTTCGTAAAAAAAGCAGGGGCATCATTGTCCCAATAGATGCCATTGATCATCACATCGGCTACGGCTGCATAAGGGGCAAAAAGGCTTTGGTAGGCGGTTGGGTTACTATAAAAGTCGTTTTTGTCGAAAGGCCCCCCGTCTTTGCGCCCGGCGTAATCCTTGCAATTGAGGATGGTAAAACGGGCTTGCCGGGCTGTTGTGTGCAGGAACTCCTCTGGGGCAACTTCCTGCAGCCCCATGTCCCGCAAAACCAGAGCAGCGCCCTGCCCTACCCGGCCTGCGCCGGTCAAGACGACATTCATGGCTGGCCATTGCATAGTTTTATAGATGCTACGGGCTTCAGCATAGTCGAGGCAGTCTTTCATCCGTTTGAGGGAAAACAAGCCCGTCCGCTGCCCATAAGCCATAATCCCATTATGAGCGCCCACCATGCCTGCAAACTTGCCGAACGCGATCAGCCGCTTGCCCCGGCTGTCGGTGAGCACTTCGTAATCGATAAGGCGGATGCCTTTATCGAGCACTGCACGGAGCAGATCCCGGTTGTAGGGCTGTTCTTTTATGGTATGAGAAAAAAAGAAGTAGGTCTTATTGGGGATAAGCTGGCTGATGGGCACTTCCTTGACGCCCATGAGCACCTCGCAGCTGCTCAGGTCTTCCCGCAAAGGGACGCTCCTGTGGCGGTAGGCCTCATCCGGATAGCACCGGTTGGGGGAAGGCGCGACGGTGATGGCAACATCTGGGTATTCCTGAAGGATTTGAGCGCATTGTTCGGGGATCAAAGGCACGCGGGAATCGGGCGGTACTTTCCCTTCTCTGATGATACCGATTTTCATGGTTCTTGACAGTTTTGGTGACATAAAGGAGCCCCCAAAGCCGCTCACCGCTAAGCATTGTCGGGCTTGCCCTACGGAAGGCTTTATCCCAGCCCCCCACAGCAGGGCTGCCCCTGACCGGTCTGCTTCAGCGCGGTTCGATTAGCTTGGTTTTTCGAAAGCCCTGCCGCTATTCCGTCAAGAATGGCGTGTGGTACAGAGCGCGTTGATTTTGGCTGGGGTAAAAATAGCCAAATTGGGCAGGTTCCAAAAAAATACAAAAGGATTCAGCAACCGGCACCTCCTGATGGGGCTGGCCCCAAAGCGGCCAACGGGCCTTTTTGCTTGCCGCCATCCCCCGCCCGCCCTTGGCAGTGCCTACATCAAAATGCCGCAAGCGTTTAGGCCTTACCGGCATCAGGGTGGAACCGGACTAGCGCTGCGGAGGGGTATAAGCCCGGCAGGGCCGAGCGGATAGCGAGCCCCGAAGCATAGCGCCCCCTGCTTTCTGGCAGGGGGAGGCCCCAAAAACGACAATATGGTCTGCGCCCCCTTGGCAGTGCCCAAGAAGGCGAGCAGTTGTAAGTACCGCTTAGGCTGCCCGGGGCAATTTTTAGCGCTGGTTTTGAAAAAATGCTATGGCCAGGTCACGATGGTACCGGCATAAGACAGGCCTCCGCCAAAACCCATCATAAGCACTTTGTCCCCAGATTTGACTTTGCCTGCGCGCACGCCCTCATGTAGGGCCAAAGGGATAGAAGCAGACGAGGTGTTGCCATAGATGGAGACGCTTTCCAATGCCTTTTCCATAGGCACGCCGCTGCCTTTGCAGATGGCCTCTATGATGCGCATATTTGCGCTGTGAGGCACAAACCAGTCGATATCGTCCACTGTCATTTGGTTGAGCGCTAGCAGTTCCTGCACTTTTGCGGAAATCCGGCTGACGGCCCATTTGAACACCTTCCGGCCATTCTGGTAGATGCGGCCGCTCGCCTTGACCGGCTCCCCGTTGATCATGGTAGACTGATGGGACAGGTAAAGGTCTTGCCCCCCTTCCCCTTCTGCACCTTGCATGCACGCCCCTATATTGCCCTCTTCGGCTGCCTCTACCAAAGCAGCGCCCGCGCCATCTCCGAACAAGATACAGGATGTACGGTCGGAATAGTCGAGCACTTTGGAGAGCACTTCCGCCCCAATGACCAAGACTTTCCGGTGCATGCCCGACTCTACCATGGCTTTGCCCAGGCCAATGCCATAGGCGAAGCCAGCACAGGCAGCGGCAATATCGAGCGCGCCGGCTTGGCGTATGCCCAAGCGGTGCTGCAGGATGGCAGCTACGCTCGGCATCACATGATCGTGGGAGACCGTGGCCAACAAGATAAAGTCTACATCAGCGAGGTCTTGGCCCCAATCCCGGGCAAGGGCGCGGGCGGCGCCTTCGGCTATATCGCTAGTGTACTCATTCCTTTTGGCAAAACGCCTTTCGCGTATGCCCGTGCGGGTACGGATCCATTCATCGGAAGTCTCGATGAAATTTTCAAAATAGTGGTTGTCCACTACCTGCTCAGGGGCGTAGCCGCTGAGCGCAGTAAGTTTTGCTTGCATGTGCTGGATATTCAGAAAGACGGGGGAATATCCCCCTTTACTTTTTCAGCCTGCTTGCTGAACAGGCGGTGCAAAAATAGACCTTCCCCGCTTTTTTAAAAATATTTCCTTCGGGCGAACCATTAGGGGGGCTGCAGGTGTTTACCCTATTGTAAGTTCTTTGAAAGCTAACCTTCAGCAGCTTTCCAACCATTGGGGACGTAATGGAATCGACAGGGAAGTCAACTGATAAGTAAGCATGCCGGAGCACGATAGTTCACTCCGTTAACAAATGGCTATTGACAATTTCACATGGCAATACTCAGTATGCCATGGCTGCCTAAGACTAGGTCTTAGAAAGCCTTTGTGCCGTACGCTTGACTCCTGATACACAGCGTGCCGCATATCAACCAACCCTTCAGGATAGCAGGCTGCCCCGCTCCGTGCAGGCTGCGAAATTAAGGAGCTAAGGTTTGGACACAGGTGGGTAACGCGACCTTCCCCAAACTCGAAAACCTCAATGCGGTACTAAGCATGTAGAAGGCTTATGAGTGCTTTCGCTGGACGCGAGTTCGACTCTCGCCGTCTCCACCAGCCTTGAAAGGGCTGCACGCAGCAGAATTGCTAGTGTGCAGCCCTTTTTTTTTGCCCGGAAGCTAAGC
The DNA here is from genome assembly GCF_007993045.1 of Phaeodactylibacter luteus. Lineage (GTDB taxonomy): Bacteria > Bacteroidota > Bacteroidia > Chitinophagales > Saprospiraceae > Phaeodactylibacter > Phaeodactylibacter luteus. Next base: position 8,542 of record NZ_VOOR01000021.1, on the reverse strand, counting down.
CCGGGCCTAACGGACAAAGAGGGTCTTGATCGGCACATCCACGCCCAAGCTGATGAAAAAGCGCGTAGACTGCAGGCTGAGCTGCTCACCGTCCATATCACGGAAATGTGGCCCGTACTGTGCTCCTACCCCAGCATAAAATGGCACCTTAGGGAAGTTATAGTGCAGCTGCGCACTGGGCTTGAACACATTTTTGACTGTCAGCTCCGTATCCCCGAAAGCGGTGCCCCCTGGTACATAAGAAAACAGGCTGCCCATGTCCAATAAGCCTAGGAAAAGCGTAGCAGAGTGCCCGCCTACTTGCTTGGGCGGGCGGGAGGCGTCTTCAAATATGCGTGTACGTGGCTTGCCCAGCCGGCGGCTGATGGAAAACCCAATGGGCATAGTGGGCATGATGTTCTCAAAAGTCTCCTCTTCTCCAGTGGAAGTACGGGACCAAGTCTCTTGCCCTGCTGTAGCGCCCAGGTAGGCGTTCACCGCTACCGTCACTTTCTTTTTCCGCTTCAGGCGGGAACTGCCCGGCGGGTCCGAAATCCCCTCCAAAAGGCTTTGCACCTCATAAGATGTTTTTGCATCTACCAGTCCTGCTACGAAGTAGCCATATTCATTGAGGAAGGTCAGGAACTGCCCCATTTCCTGCTGCCCGGCCTGGTCATTTTGCAAGGCAGGCAAAATAGCACTGAAAAGCCCAAGGGTAGCGCCAATAGCTTGCTGATGGTCCTTTTGATTGAGGTAGAAGACCAGGTCAAGCGCTTTGTCTGCTACAGCAGGTATGCCCGATAATGCAGGGCGCTGCGCCGTCAAGGGCTCCAGCCGCCCGCTGGGGCTGGCCAGCAGCGGGAGCTCAAGCACCCGGTTAAGGGTGCGCACGACAAAGGATGCCTTCCGGAAAAAAGCCAGGGAATCTCTTGCCGAGGCGGTATCTGCCGCTACCTCCAGCTTTGGCAAGTCCTGCACAGTCAACTGTACCAACTGCGCCAGGCCATCGGGGGAGATGCGGCCGCTGTGGCGCACTTGCTGCATGCGCTGATACATCAGCCCCAGAAAAGCGGGCCGCAGCTCGGGGTCGTTCAGCGCACTGTCCACCTCTGCAGGCTGCACCCAGTAGTGATCCGGAGAAGCAGAGCGCAGGCAGTACATCAAATGAGAAAGGGATTCCGTAAGGAAGAGCATAGGCTCTGCATTGCGGAGCAGCTTCTTCTCCAAGGCCGCATGCTGCCGATCTATGTCTTCCAACTGACGGCTCAACCCCTGCAGCTGTTCTTGCAGGGTGTTGATCTGCAAAAGGATGCCTGCATAGGGCGTTGCTGTTTCCTGGCTCATCAGGTACATCTGCACCGGGTGGGCAGGCGGGAAACTGACCGAATCGCCAGCAATGCGCCGGTTGAGCGTTAGGAACCGGGACTCCGCCCCATTCAGCTTTTCCTCCCATTCCCGCAGCAAGGCCAGCGGGGTGAGAGCAGGGTCCTTCAGCCGGCGCACCCGCACTGCTGGGCTATTGGGGTCATACTGGTCTGCCACAATATTGGCGAGCACACCAAAAGCGAGGCCCTGCTGATAAGAGAGGCTGTCCCGCCCTGCCCAATAAGCGCGGGCCTGCGCAATGCTAGCCTTCAGGGCCTGCCTGCGGTTTTCCAACTGCCCATAGACCGCAGCTTGCAGCTCTCCGGGCAGCACCTCATATTTCCAGTCGTTGAGGCTGCGGTGGTACTGCTGCAAATCAGCTGCCCAGTCGCGTAGCAGGCTGAGCAGGGTCTGCTCCCCGTACCAAGTGCCATTCAGCTTGCGCGCCAGCTCCAGCCCGGCTGCTCTGTACTCCTCAGGGGTATGGTCTTCTGCGAAATAGCGGTCGTAAGAGGCCAGTTCCCTCAGGCCCATCAGATAGGCACTATCTAAGCGCCCTTCCAGGAGGAAAGGCAGAAAATTGAGGCGGTAGGGGTCCTCGTCCGAGCTCTCGCCCAAGAGGGCATCCAGCTGATAAGCTGGCTGGAACAGATTGTCGAATGCAGGCACTTCAGGCGCCCCCGAACGGGCAGTGATGGCTTGCAGGCTGTCTTCCAGTACAAATTCTGCTTCGTTCAAGCTCAGGTATATGCCCACCAGCTGATTGACCACCGCCCGGGCCTGCCCTACCAGCTCCTGATAGCCGGCCTGCTCTTGGCCGTTTTTGGCCAGGGCCAGGTTGAGGGCCTTTTCCTGTTCTCCGTAGTTCTCGTATATCGTCCGGTGGGTAATAGCAATAATTTCCTCAGGCGGCATATCCTGCTGCGCCATCCCGACAATGGTGTAAACAGTCAGGAGGTTATAAAGCAGGGGGTCTGCCTGCAGGGACTGAAACCGCTCATCATCCAACAGAATGACCGGCAGGCGTACGCTGAGCAGCTGCAAATCCTCATAAAATGCGGTGCGGATGCGGTCCAGGTAGCTGTGAGAGTAGCTGAAGCCGGTGCTGCTGACCTGCTCGAAAACGGTAGGGAACAAGACCTTGACCGGCGGCAGGTCGTCTTCCAGGAAGCGGTCCATAAAGTTGACGGCCACCTCCTGCTGTGCCCGCTCCAATACGAAACGGAACACGCCTTCGAGCAGCGCTTGCGTATTGACCAGCCCCGCCTGTATGTTTTGGTTGCTCTCTTCTGCTGCTACCTGCAGCTGTACCCGGCTCTCAACGGGGGGCACACTGTACCGCTGCAGCGAACGAGAAACGGAAAGGTATTCCGCCGGGCTGCCGCCGTACACCCCTTTCATCAGCTGTGTTATGCGCTGCCGGGGGGCGTGCTGCAGCAGCGCATCTTTGCTCCGATAAGCAGCAAGGGTGAGGCTATCGAACGCTTGGGATGCGTCAGAAAGCGCCTTCAACGGAAGCCAATCCGACAGCAGCGCGTTGCCCGAATAGCGTTGCGGCAGGGCCTGCAGCTGTGCTGCCGAAGGGGCTGGAGCATCAAATTTGGCGTCGTAAAGCTGTAGGATAGCAAGCATTTCGGCGTAAGCCTCAGACCGCTTGATGCCCAGCGTATCGAGCTGTGAGGGCTGCTGCAACAATTGCTTTTTCGCAGCCACCAGCCGGTGGGCGTCCTCCAAGAGGCTTTGCCCGGGCAGGGCCAGCCCTATCAGGGACAGGGCTACAATCAGTATTATGGGGTTCTTTTCCATCATCTGTAATAGGTTTAAGGCATCTGCTTACTGAAGTAGGGTGTCTTGCGGGAGCGCCTGAACGCCCTGCTCGAGCAGCCATGCATTCAAGACCTGGCAGAGCGCCTGCAGCTCTTGTGGCGTTTGGGCATCCTCCATCAGTGTTGTCAATGTCTCCAAGAATAAGGTGTGGGACTCGTTTACCGCTAAAGCTTCGCCTAGCACCTGCTCCCGGTAGGCCCGCAGGTGGGCGAGAGAGAAATCGCGGTCTGCGGCTATAGCCATATCCGAAAGCCAAAGGGAGTCGGCCGCAGCCAGGCGCCCTTCAGCCTCCCGCCAGGCCACGCGCAAATCGGACAGCTGATCGAGCGCAGCGAGGTTCCAGGCCGGAAGGGGGGCTGTAACTACCATCGAATCTACAAGCTCTTCCAGTCCGGGCGCGCGCCCTGCTTCCTCGGGCGCCCTGTTTTCAGAGGCTTTGCTATTATTTTGATTGCTGCAAGTGTAAGCCAATAGCCCTGTCAGTAGCAAGGCCGAGATAAGGGTGCTCTTTTTCATGGTTTCAAGACTTTTCTTCGGGCTCGGGCTCGGGCAGGGGCGCTGCCCGGCTGCAATGCTCGGCCACCACATCATTGAGGGTGGTGTACGCTTCTACAAAAGCCGCTACGGTAGCCGCAGATTGTATCAGGCTGTAGAGCAGCTGCATAATGCCGATGTCCGCCTCATTGGCCTGTACGGCATTTTCGCGCAATAGCTTGCGGTAATCCGCCAAAAGGCCCGTGAACCGGTCCTGTACAGCAAGAAAGGCTTCGTCCGTATCAAGAGGGTGCCCGGCTTCTATAAACTTGCGCTTGGTGTCCCGGAGCACCCGCCGGATCTTCAACAGCTCGTCGAGCATTTTGAGGTTCCAGGCGGAGGTGTCCGTAGCCTGCAGGTTGTCCTGTATGGCCGAGAGGAGCTCCTCCCGCAAATAGCGGATCAGCTTGTCCATGTGTTCCAGAAAAGGCGTTGTGGGGCCTTCCGCTGCGCGCTTCAGGGCGATGAGCTTGTGCAAGAGGGCTGTTTTGTCGTAGGCAGCCTCCTGCACCCATAGGGCTGGCTCGCTAAAGTCGCGGAAAACCGATGCCAGCTCCGACCTGGCCGCTTCAATTTCATCTGCCCCTAGCGCTTCGGTTTCCTGCGCAGTGCTCAAGTGGTTTTGGCAGGTCGTATGCGCATCCTGCAAGAGGGCAATCAATGCTTCATTTTGGGTAGGCATGGGGTTGGGAGTTTTTTCCGAAAGGGCACTAGCCCTGCTTTCCCACCTAAGGTAAGGAAAAGCCGCCAATTGCAAGCCCCTTCCTGCTCGATTCTCAGCTGCTGCCCCCGCTACCGGTCCCTGCCGGCCATAAACCAGACCTCCTCGTCATCCTCAGGGTCGCCGTTATAATTGACGGTGATCTCCGTGCCCGCTTCGATATCTTTCAGGGCAGTGAAAAGCAAGGTGCTGCCCATAAAATCGGGCAGGTACATAGCATTGGGCTCATAAGAGTGGTTGTAGAGGGAACCATAGCCCAGGGCCACTGCGCATTCCTCGTCCTCTTCCCCCCACAGGAAGTAATAATCGTACAGCCCGGTTTCGTCCAGGTATTTCAGGTGCTCGCGCGGCATGACAATGACCGGGCAAATCTCGATGATGGCCCCTTCAGGGATAGGGGCTGCTGTGAAGACCCCACGCCCGCCTAAAGGGCTCGGGGCATAGAACACGGATTCGAGGCGCTGCAGGGGCATGAGGCTTTAGTCTTTAACGCGGCTCAGGCTCATCGCCTTGATCATCCACCTTGGCAGAGGCTTGGTGGGCTTCCGCTTTTTGAGGTTGAGGTACCAGCCGAGCTTTTTCATAATCGGGACTTTATGGGTCTCCACGAATTCAATGAGGGTGCCGTCGGGGTCTTCAATATAACTGAAGCGGCCGGCGGCCTCGCCCATATCAAAGCTGTTGCTGCTGTCTACCGTAAAGGGATAGCCATGGGCTTCGCAGCGGGCCTTCAGCTCGTCCATGCCATTGACATCAAAACAGAGGTGGATGAAGCCCAGGTCGCCCCAAAAACGGCCATCATATATTTTCCGGGGCTCGCGCCCGCCGGTGACCTGTACCAGTTCTAGCTCACTGCGCCCCAGCAAAGGGGCAAAAGCGCCTGCCCGTTCAGCTTTGTGCCGGAGCAATACCCGGCGCACCGGCACCGTACCGCCCGGCAGCGCTTTAAGGCTCTCGAAAGTGCCGGTTTCGTCGTATACCATTTCATCGTAGCCGAGCACATCCCGGTAGAGGGTCAGGGCTTTACCGATATCAGACACGCCTATGACCGCCCCGTATACGCCCCCAGTCAACTGCTTGCGGTCTTGGAACCAATCGGCAGCTTCTACCACTTGGAAGATATTGCCGTAGGGGTCGCGGGCAAAGAAATTGAGGGGCCCCTGCCCTACCCTGTGTATCTCCGAAAGGCAGGCCACGCCCTGGCTCTGATAGTACTCATAAGTACGCTTCACGTCCGGGCTCTTGATCTTCCCGGAGAAGATGCCATAATCGCCTAGTTGAATATCGAAGGAGGAAGGCTGTGGCTCGCGGCTGGTGTACTGCCAGATTTCAAAACCGCCGCCGCCCTGCATATTGAGGGCCAGGATGGCATAACGGCTGCGGGGCTGCCCCCCGGTATAAGGGAGCATCAGCCCAGCTTCTGCTTTTTCTGTAAAGACGGGCACATCTGCTCCAAAAAAACGGCGGTACCACTTCCAGGCCTCGTCCGCATCTTTGACACCTACCCCAATTTGCTGAATCCCGCTGATGACATAACTCATATCGCTCGTAGTATTCTAATGTTTGGTGCACAGCCCGGCCGCAGCAGGCTGGCGTTTCAAATGCTTGGTCTCCATAATGGGATGAGCACAATAGCACGCACCCCCTGTCCGGGAGGGGGAAATTAACAGAAAAAATTTGGATGGCACGGGCAAGGGGGCGGAAAATCTGCAAGCGGTTTTGCCTGCTGCCCTAGAGCAGGGCCAGCATGCGCTTCAGATCGTCCTCCCAATGCGGGATAGGAAAACGGAAGGCCTCCCGGAAACGGCTCTTGTCCAGCACGCTGTAAGGCGGGCGGCGGGCAGGCGTGGGGTAACCGGCCGTAGGTATAGGCCGCACCGTACAGGGCACGCTGGCCAGCTGCAAGGCCTTTGAGGCCAGCCCATGCCAGCTGCACTGCCCTTCATTGCTGTAATGATAGACCCCATGCCACAGCTCCCTGGGCAGCCCCCCGAGCTGATCGGTAGCGATAAGCCGGAGGCAGGCATCCGCCAGTGAACGGGCATAGGTCGGGCTGCCGATCTGATCGTCCACAACCCTGAGCTCATCCTTCTCCTTTCCCAGGCGGAGCATCGTCTTGACGAAGTTGTGCCCAAAAGAAGAATAGACCCAGGAGGTGCGCAGCACCATCGTGGCGTCATGAGCACTGAGCACAGCTTCGTCCCCGGCCAGCTTGGTCTGTGCATAGACGCCTTTGGGCTCGGTGGGGTCGTCTTCGCGCAGCGGGCGGCTGAGGCCGTTATGGTAGACGTAGTCGGAGGAAAAATGAATGAGCCGCACAGCGTGGGCCGCACAGGCCTCTGCCAAGTTGCGGGCCGCGTCCTCGTTGATGGCTTTTGCTAGCGCAGGCTCAGACTCCGCCTTGTCCACCGCAGTGTATGCAGCGCAGTTGATACAGTAATCGAGCGCCTGCTCCTTGAACAGCCGGCTTACAGCAGCAGCTTGGGTAATATCCAGGATAGCACGGTTCGCAAAGAGGAACTGATGCCCGGGGGCGGTGGTAGCCAGCACCTGAAATTCTTTGCCCAACTGCCCGTTCGCACCGGTGACGAGTATTTTTGCCATGGGCGGTTTTTGATTTGAATGGGCCAAAGATAACAAAACTTGTGGGGCAGGCAGCGGCTGTGGGCGCCAGCCTAACCCCGTTTTTGTGGGCGTGAACCAAAATGTCGCAGGCGTTTATGCTTTTGGGGCTCTAGCCTGGCATTGGCCTAGCGCTGCGAAGGGGCGGCAGGCCTGATAAGGCCGAGCGAAGAGCGAGCCCCGTAGCATAGCGGCACCTGCCATCGGGCAGGGGCAGGCCCCCAAAAAAAAACGACAATCTGGTTTGCGCCCGTTTTTGTGGGGGCCGCCCCCGCCTAACGGCAGGGTGCCGATGATCAATATGAGGATTAGAAAGGGAAAGAAATTACCCCTGCGTTGTTAACATCGATGGTTTGTTTTTGATCGCGGGCGGCTAAAAATATTGCCTTGTGCTTTGGCGTGTATTGGTTATGTTTGTTGCTCGTTCCTGGTCAAACAGGGTTCGCTTAATGTTGACAAGATCACATTCCGCACCTAACGGCGCAGGGTAAAGGCTGCGGCTTTAGGTGACCTAGCTATTGCCCCTAGCGGTACATGCTGCACCATATCCAAATAATGCGCATTTCATCGTATAAAATCAGGAAAGGGGATGTAGGTTTCATCCCCCGGCACCTTGGGAAACTGCTTATCTACCCATTCGGCTCTGGCCTGCTTCAGGCGCTCCTTGCTGTGCGAAACAAAGTTCCACATTAAGAACCGCTCCTCAGGTAGCGGCTCGCCTCCGAAGAGCAGGATTTGCGAGTTGGCATCAAGGCAAACCTCACATTCCTCGTCCGTTTTGCTGATCAGCATTTGGCCCGCCTCCACCTTTTGCCCTTGGCTGGTGATCGATCCTTTTACGATAACAAATGCGACTTCGCCTTTGAGGTGCCCGCTCAGGTCCAGCGTCGTTTCTTCTTCTGTGAAAATATCCACCATGAAAAGGGGGGAGTAGCCCTTCAGTGGAGCCGATTGGCCAAAAGCCTCTCCGGCTACCAGCTTGATCTGCAGCGGTCCTTGTGTCCAGGAAGGGATATCTGTGCTTGGGTAATAATCAAACCGGGGCTCCATTTCTTCCTGCGCTTTAGGCAAGGCTACCCAGATCTGATACCCGTGCAGGGTGGACATCTTCCCCCGCCCATCTTGTGGGGTCCTTTCGGTGTGCGTCACGCCCCTGCCTGAAGTCATGAATCCTACATCTCCCGGTCTGATGACTTGCACACTCCCTATGCTATCCCGGTGTTCAATTTCTCCTTCAAAAAGATAGGTGAGCGTGCTTAGGCCAATATGCGGATGCTGGTCCACATCCACATAACTGCCATCGCCGATCCGGGCAGGCCCCATGTGGTCGATGAACGTAAAGGGGCCTACCTGCCGTTTCTTGCGGAAGGGCAACAGCCGGCCGACCATGAAGTTGCCAAGGTCTTTCTGGCGTTCGTCTACGATGAGTTTGTTGTTGGCCATGTCATGTTTTGTTGAGTGCTTTTACAATGGGGTGTTACCCTAAAGATATTA
>NZ_VOOR01000209.1 GCF_007993045.1 Phaeodactylibacter luteus | reverse complement strand
CCAATAGGCGCAGTTCCTCTTCTATGAAACGGGTGATTGAGCGCAATACCCGGTGGGCGGCTCGCTTTGATTGCAGGAAAATACTGCAATCGTCCGCATAGCGGATAAAGCGATGACCACGTTGGGCAAGTTCCTTGTCCAGCTCGTCCAGTAGGATGTTAGACAGCAGTGGGCTAAGTGGCCCGCCCTGGGGCGTCCCCTTGTCCCGCTGGCTAACCAGCCCGCCGAGCAATAAGCCGGAGCTGAGAAAGCTACGAATCAGTTTCAATAGAACAGGGTCCTTTACCTTGCGCTTCAGCAGTTTCAACAATAGGCTGTGGTTGACTTCGTCGAAGAAACTTTTCAGGTCCAGATCAATAATGTCCTGGAATCCTTCATTGATGTTACGCTTTGCCTGTCGCAATGCCTGGTGGGCACTCCGTCCTGGACGAAAACCATAACTGAAGGGTGAAAAG
>NZ_VOOR01000208.1 GCF_007993045.1 Phaeodactylibacter luteus | reverse complement strand
TTTGGTGAGCGGGACTGCCGCTGCGCGTCAGCTGGTTTTTGATGGTGGTTTTGTTAATCTTCTGCACAGCTGTATCGCAATAGCTTGGCGCTGTGCAGTCCCGCTCTTTAGTGACACTTGGCGACGGAGGAGCCTTAGTGTCACTTGAGCGGGAAATCCTACTCTGGACTGGATAGGGACTCTGACTCTGTCCGTCAAGATTTTGATACCGGGAAATTCTTCCGTCTTAATCCTACTCTGGACTGGATAGGGACTCTGACTACTAACGAGTACGGATCAAGCTTTGGCATTGGCAGGTCTTAATCCTACTCTGGACTGGATAGGTACTCTGACTCCTTTATTCGAAGATTTCCAGCCTATTAATGAAGTGTCTTAATCCTACTCTGGACTGGATAGGGACTCTGACAAAATTGGCAGGGAGAGCAGGTATTTCAACACCATGTCTTAATCCTACTCTGGAC
>NZ_VOOR01000207.1 GCF_007993045.1 Phaeodactylibacter luteus | reverse complement strand
TTGCGAGCAGCGTAACAGTAGCAGATATGGCGCCTACGGGCACAACGATCAGCAGCTGGACGGCGGTAGTGACCACCGGCACAGCGACGCTGGCGAACGCTTCGGGCACCGGCGACTTCAGTGAGGTGATCACGAACATGTCCAACGGCGCAGTAGTAACCTACACGGTGAACGTGGACGTGCCTGCCGACTTCACGGGCGGCCTGACCAACATAGTCACGGTAACGAACCCAGAAGACCCGACGCCGGACTGCCCAGATTGTACGGACGGCCCGGACACACCGGACGAGGTATCGGACATCACCACGGTTAAGACGAACAACACCACTACCTACGTGCCGGGCACAACGGTGCCTTACACCATTACGGTGACGAACAACGGGCCAAGTGTAGCGAGCAGCGTAACGGTAGCAGATATGGCGCCTACGGGCACAACGATCAGCAGCTGGACGGCGGTAGTGACG
>NZ_VOOR01000206.1 GCF_007993045.1 Phaeodactylibacter luteus | reverse complement strand
AGTACACGCAGATCATCAAGGTATACGACGACATCGCACCTGAGATCAGCTTCACACAGGCAGATCCATTCTGCTCACTGGACAACGTAGACTGTGATGCGACGGTGACTTATCCATTCAGCATCGACGAGAACTGTACTCCAGAGGACCTGACGATCAAGGTATTCCTGAACCCATTCAACTCAGGCAACCTGACTCAGCTCCCAGCGAGCGTGCTTTCAGGCAGCTACCCAGACTACACCATCTCAGGCGTGTTCCCATTGGGCAACCACAGCTTCGAGGTACACGTACTGGACGGCTGCGGCAACTCTGACCTGGCGATCCTGCCATTCAGCGTAGTAGACTGCAAAGCTCCAGCACCTATCTGCATCAACGGCATCTCTATCGAGCTGATGCCAGTTGACGAAGACGGCGACAACCTGCCAGACCCAGGCGCAGGCATGGCTGAAATCTGGGCTAGCGACTTCGTTGCT
>NZ_VOOR01000205.1 GCF_007993045.1 Phaeodactylibacter luteus | reverse complement strand
TTGGATTTGACGAATGCCATGAGCATTCAGGTCAACGGCGGGTTCGCTTTCGAGCGGTATATCGGCAACGATGCGGGCACTGCTGCTTACAACTGTATGCTCGATGGCATGCCTGTGGCAATGGACGACCCGGTCACAGTAGGGGAGGACAGCGGCACGACAGACGTTGATGTCCTGGGCAACGACAGCTTCGGCAGCAATGGGCCGGGCGTTGGGCCGATAGTGATCACGGTAGGGCCGGATAACGGGGGCACGGCTACGGTCGATGACAATGGCACTCCGGATAACCCCACAGATGATAGTATCGATTACACCCCTGCAGCAGACTTCAGCGGGACGGAGACGTTCACCTATCAGATCTGTGACCTAGACGGTGACTGCGACGACGCGGTGGCCACGGTGACTGTCACACCGGTGAACGATGCGCCAATAGCGATGAACGACAGCTATACCACGCCCGAGGATACCCCAGTA
>NZ_VOOR01000204.1 GCF_007993045.1 Phaeodactylibacter luteus | reverse complement strand
GTTGTCGCCGTCTTCGTCAACTGGCATCAGCTCGATAGAGATGCCGTTGATGCATACTGGCGCTGGAGCTTTGCAGTCCACTACGCTGAACGGCATCACCACAAGGTCTGTGTTGCCACAGCCGTCCTTGACATCTACCTCGAAGCTGTGGTTGCCCAGTGGGAACACGCCTGAGATGGTGTAGCTTGGGTAGCTGCCTGAAAGCACGCTCGCTGGGAGCTGCGTCAGGTTGCCTGAGTTGAACGGGTTCAGGAACACCCGGATCGTCAGGTCGTCTGTAGTGCAGTTCTCGTCGATGCTGAATGGGTAAGTCACCGTCGCATCACAGTCTACGTTGTCCAGTGAGCAGAACGGGTCTGCCTGCGTGAAGCTGATCACAGGGTCGATGTCGTCGTATACCTTGATGATCTGCGTGTACTGGTAGTAGCCTGGGCGGCTGGCAGCTGTGAACTGCGCCGTCTGGTAGTAGCGCGGAGATAC
>NZ_VOOR01000203.1 GCF_007993045.1 Phaeodactylibacter luteus | reverse complement strand
AAATCGAAATAATGATTGTCATTTTCAATTAGAAAAGCGTAAGCCTTAACTTTGGATTCGACTGTTTTTATTTTAGTGACAATATAGGTTTTCAGTTTGGCATGAAAGTCTGTTTCTTTCTCAACCGCCTTCTTGAATTTCAGATAGAACTCATTCATTTCTTCATCTAAAACAGCATCCAATATTTCTTCTTTTTTTTTGAAATAATAATACAGAGTGCTTTTTCCCTTTCCTGCGGCTTTTGCAATATCTTGCATCGTCACTTTCTGTATGCCGAACTGCTGAATCAACCCTCTCGCTGTTTCTATAATTTCAGATTTTACTTTTTCTTCATCTACCATGCTGCTTTACTTTTGATTTTATTACGGGACAAAGGTATGGTAGATTTACAATAAATGCAAACTTTTCGACCAAAACAGTTTTTTGGTCGAAAAGTTTTTTCGTTTTTCCTACTTGGTAGAATAGATGTTTTGTTTGTTT
>NZ_VOOR01000202.1 GCF_007993045.1 Phaeodactylibacter luteus | reverse complement strand
ACATTGATGGGTGCAGCGCCCATGGAGCCGGCCTGTGCAGTGCACTCGCAGGAGAAAGCGCCGGAGATGCTGGCCTGTGCACAGGCATTGGCATCGGAGACGTCAAAGCTGTAGGGTGCGCCGCTGGGGAGCTCCACGGAGGTGAAGGTGTAGGGCTGCCCAGGCATGAGGGCCCCAGGTGTGCCCGCTACGGCATAGGAGGCGGTATCGCCGCCGGATATGCTGAAGGAGACGGTATAGAAGGCGTTGGAGTTGTCGCATGCGGTAGAGATGGCCGATATGGCCGGGGCCCCGAGCAGGCTGGCCTGAGCGGAGCCGGAGCCAGTGCCGGCGCACCCGGTGGCGTCGGCCACAGAGGCCACGGTATAGGTGCCGGGGGCTGTTGCCAGGAGCTCGAAAGTGCTGCCAGTAGACAGCATTGCAGGCTGTGGCACGCCGTCGATGGCGAGGGTGAACTCGAAGGGCGGGGCGCCGGAGAACTGTATG
>NZ_VOOR01000201.1 GCF_007993045.1 Phaeodactylibacter luteus | reverse complement strand
TTGAAAAAAGGCCTGACCCCCAGGATTCATAGGATTTCTGTGGGGTGCCGAGCTTTTTGTGCCATAGGATTTCTCCTTCAAGGCTAAGTTTTAAAAAAAGATGGCCAACAGAAAAGATACTATCTGTTTCATGGGTAATTACTCCTATAGCATAGTAGCAGCTATCAGTAGGCAAAACTTCTGTGATATTCAGAAAAGGGTATCCTGTATCTATTCTTTTGTTAAAAGTAGTGGTTTGTGCAAATGTAGTGCTGCACAATATCAGTAACAGGTGCCAAAGAAAGTTTTTCATAATAGAGGGGAAATTTGGAGCGCCGGTTTTAGCAGCCTTACTAAAACCGGCGCTATAGAATGGTTAGTCAATCAGCAGTACTTTCAATGCGGGAGAGCGGTAGCCCCCCTGCTGCAGGATGCAATAGTACAGCCCGCGCTGCTGCCCGGCCGTTTGCCATACCTGCTGTCGGGTACCCAGCCCGCAATTGAGCGTAGCGGTG
>NZ_VOOR01000200.1 GCF_007993045.1 Phaeodactylibacter luteus | reverse complement strand
TTCTCCATGCCTTCTTTGCGGCCGCGGGTCAAGATTTGCTCTAGTGTGCTCATGACATCTGGTATTATTTCGAGGTCTGTATTTTCAATAATTGCTCTGAATTCTTCTTCGGAGCGCTCTGCCACTCCGAGGATGTAATGGGTCAGTGCACTGATGCTAGCCTTGCCGTCTGCCCCTTCAAAAATAACCCTAAGATACTTAACAATCAAGTAGGGCTGATGCCGTAAGGATAAGGCGATGATAGCACTCCTGAAAAAGCTCAGGTCAAGCTGCAGCAGCTCCGCTGTGCTGAGCTGCGAGACGTCCTGAAATACAAAACTGAAATTCGGGATATAGGGCTGCAGCAGCTCAAGCTGTGGGTGGCCGGCAAAAAGCTCTGCGAGCGTAAGGGGCTCCCATTTCTCTTTTCCGTTATAAAATATGATGGGGAGCACCAGCTCCAGTTCCCGGCCTGCCTCTTTCACGGACCGCAGCATGAGCTCCATGATGTATAGCCCGACCTGCAA
>NZ_VOOR01000020.1 GCF_007993045.1 Phaeodactylibacter luteus | reverse complement strand
GTCTGTGCAAACGCAGTAGCGGCGCATAGCCGCTATTGCCGTTTTGCACTTTGTTAGTCACCGTTTTCTTCTTTAGTCTTTTATTATAATAAATTTTCCTACAAGTAGTTTGTTATTAATATTTATATTTAAGGTGTAAACACCGCATGGCAAATTAACTCCACTAATATTAATTGAATTAACTCCATTTGTCACTTGGGCAGAGTGATTTTTTTTCACTTCAACTCCAAGATGATTATATATGGATATTGTTGCCAAACCATTTTCTTTAACGGTAAAAAACAAGTCCGAATAATTTGATAATGGATTTGGGTATATATTTAATAATTCTCGTTCTAAATATATTTCATTTACAGGTGTTGTTTCTATGTCATTATAGAAAACAACAACTTGGTCATCATGCATAGAGTTGGTTATAATATCATAAGCTCCGTCCTTGTCTACATCAATTACAAGAAGGTTGACAGGGTCATCCAATGAATTAGAAGAAATGACTTTTTTGTCAAAGTTGAGATTGCCATCATTTTCATACCAAGCAAGGATTCCGTCAGCCCCAGATGCTACAATATCCACATTTCCATCATTATTCATATCTCCAGCGCCAACTGCAATTGGCTGAAAAATATCTAATGTCACTATTTGTTCAGAAAAACTCTGACCTCCATTGTTTTTGATTAAAACCAGAGAATAAGGCGTGCCTGTCGCAACAATTATATCCATATCCGCATCATTATCAATGTCAATGGGAAAAACTGCTTGGGCATTAAATGAACTCAAATCGACAAATTGTTCTGTGAAATTTTGGCTGCCATCATTGGTGAAAATACCAACTTGGTCATCATATTCAAATGCAGAGATTACATCAATTTTATTGTCATTGTTCATGTCAATTGGGAAAGCAGACCAAGAGCCTGTATTGTCATATACGGAATGCTCTGTAAAGTTTTGGCTACCATCATTTTCATACCAAAAAATGCCCAAAGGGTCTGTTATTATGTCAACATCGTTATCTCCATCGAAGTCAATTGCATGAACTGTTTCTATTGAACTTGTATTTAATGTGACAATATGTTCGGTGAAATAGTTGTTACCATCATTCTCATACCAAGCTACATATTGTCCTGCTCCTAAAATATCTACATCATTATCATTATCCATATCTATTGCAAAAACGGCAGTTGCATAATCTATTTTCCCGACTACATGTTCTGAATACACATCATTGTTGAAATTTTCAATCCACGAAATTTTATCATCATATCTCGATGCTGATACAATATCAATATCATTATCTCCATCAATATCTGCCCCATAAACATCAGATGCTCCAAATGATTTATTCTGAACTTGGTGTTCAAAAAATTTTTCCTGTCCATCATTCTCGAACCATGATATAGTATTGTCACCAGATGAGCAGGAAATAATATCAAAGTCTCCGTCATTATCAATATCGTCAGTAAAAACAAATGATGCGCTTCCGAATATATTTTCACCTACAATATTTTCTGCGAATTGCTGGCTACCATTATTTTGAAACCACATAACACTATTAGACCCACCTTGAGCTATTACAATGTCAATGTTACCGTTTTCATCCAAATCAATCACAGATATTTGCCTAATTCCTGAAACGTCAGATGAAATTGTTGTCTTGGCAAAGTTTCCACTTCCATCGTTATTATACCAATAAATAAAATTGCTATTGGACAAAAGGAAGTCTTTATTTCCATCATTGTTCAAATCGCCTTTTGTTAGTCTTCCTGAATTACAGGTTTGAATCTCCTCAATAAAGTGATAGATAAAATCTTCATTCCCATTGTTTTCGTACCATGAAATTGTAACAGGATTACATCCTGCGGCAGCAACGAAATCCAAATCTCCATCGTTATCGTAATCTTCTGCTATTACATCATTTGCGTCATCGAATTCATCACAGGTAATTGATTTCGGAGTAAAATTCATATTGCCATCATTTTCCATCCAAAACAATGTGTAATCATCACAAGGGGGAATATTGTAAAATGTAGTTGAAGGCAATAAAATGTCTAAATCCCCATCTCCGTCTAAATCAATTATATCAGATTTACCTGAACCCATTGGAAACATTCCTCCTGCCTCAAAGGGGACAATTCTTTCTGTCAATATACCAGTTCCATCATTTTCAAACCAGACAATATCACCTTCAGTTGATACAATATCAATATCTCCATCGCTATCAAAATCAATTCCCTCAATCAGCGTCGAACCATACTCTTCGGAGAGGGTTAGCCTTTCAAAATTTTCATTGCCTAAATTTCTAAACCAATACATTTTATTATCAGGAACAACTGGTCCCTCTGATGAAACGAAAATATCTTTATCGCCGTCGCCGTCAATATCAGTCGTAAACACTGAAAGAGGCTCTGCCCCATTATATCCGCCAGATACATAGTTTGGAGTAAAAGTTACTTGTGCAGAAAGAAAACTGCTAATTAAAGCAAATGTGATTGTTAAATGTTTTTTCATTGTTTCTATTTTTTTAATGGTGACTAACTCGCTAATACACGCACTTATCCCCCCAATTTGTCGTTCTTTTTCCCACTTTGCCCAGGCTGAGCCAACCTGCTTGCAGCGCCCGGTGCGCCGCGCTGTAGCTCAGACGATGCTACAATATAGAAAAAAGGCCACAATGCTGCCTACTTGCCAATAGAAAAAAAACAGCCTGCCGGTAGGGCAGTGCCACCTCCTTGGCGCCGGCCTAGCGCTGCGCAGGGGTGGCCAAAGGCCAGACCCGACGCCTGTAGGGCGAGGGGCCGAGCGGACAGCGAGCCCCGTAGCATAGCGGCACCTGCCCGCTGACCCATCCTTGCGGCAGGGGCAGGCCCCCTACCGCGAAACAGGCTGGGCAGGCCCCATAAGCGGCAATCTGGTTTGCGCCCTTGTTAAAGAAGGGTTAACCTGGTATAGGGGCACAGCGGCTTGCAGGAGGTGCGCGTTTCAAAAAAGTATTCCATAAAGGGCTGGTTAATGGCGGGAAAGCCGGAAGTTTGCAACATGATTAGATTTCAAGTTGAAGTAAAGAAAAGGGTACTGATAGGTGCCGCTCTATTCTTGCTGGGAGGGCCGTTATCTGCTCAGCAGGCGCCGGCGCAAGATACTGCACGGCAGGAAGTTGAGGTAGACCACGCAGATGTGTTCGAGTACCTGCAAGCTGGGAGCGATGTGCTGCAAAAGCTCAATGGCAATGTAGAGCTCCGGCAAGACAGCATTTATATGTATTGCGACACGGCTACCATCCGCAATGATATGGAGGTTTACGCCAAGGGCGATGTCCTCATTCAGCAGGGGGATTCCCTCAGTGTTTTTGCAGACTCTCTCTATTACGATGGCAGTACCCGCATTGCTGAGCTCTTTGGGGATGTCATCCTTCAAAAAGGGGAGCAGCGGCTGTTCACCAACCGGCTGACCTACGACCTCAGCACCAAAGTGGCGACCTACCAAAATGGCGCGACGCTTACACAGGGAGAAACTCAGCTGACGAGCAAGCGGGGCTATTACTATGTGTCGGATAAAGAAATCTACTTCAAGGATAGTGTGATCGTCATCGATACGGCTTTCAACCTATTGGCGGATACGCTCGCTTTTAATACCGAAAGCAGAGTAGTCCGTTTTCTTGGCCCCACGCTCATCAACAGTGATACGACCCGGCTGTACTGTGAAACGGGCTTTTATGATACCGGGCGCAATATTGCAGAATTTAGGTCTAATGCGCAGTACCAACGCGGAGAGCAGTTGGCGGTTGCCGATACTATACGGTACGATGGGCAGGAAAAAGCCTACGATCTGCGCGGCAATGCCATTTTTACAGAAGGCGAAAGGGAAGCAACGGGGGATGTGATCCGCTATGAAGAGGAACTCGACCGGACTTCCATCCGTGGCAATGGGCGTTACCGGGATGCCGAACAGGACATCCAAGGCGATGAGATCATATACGATGCTAAGCGCGAGGTCTATTCTACCCGAGGCAGGACCCGCATCAGCGACCCCCCTCAAATCCTTGAGGCCAACCAGGTAGATTACAGCGAAGAGCTCGGGATGGGGCTGGCACTTGGGGATGTCATCTGGCAGGATACGGCAGCAAACCTCGCCATTCGTTGTGATACAGCAGAATACGACCGGCAGCGGGATTACCTAAAAGCCTTTGGCGGCCGCAACGGCCGCCCGCTGCTGATTACCCTGCTTGATGGCGACTCCCTTTTCATGGCTTCGGATACTTTGCTCTCCCTCCGGGCCGATAGCCTGGGGCAGGATAGCCTGGGGCAGGATAGCGCACGGCAGCTCAGGGCTTATCATGACGTACGCATTTACAAGTCTGATTTGCAGGCGCTTTGCGACTCCCTGGTTTATAGCACTACAGATTCCATTTTCCGGCTGTTCCGCGAGCCATTAGTCTGGTCGGACACTTCTCAATTTTACGCCGATACGGTGAACATTCAGCTGGTCAACGATCAGATCGACCGCATTTACCTTCGGCAGAACGCCTTCATCGTCAACTCCCCGGATGAGATCCTGTTCAACCAAGTGAAAGGGAAATTCATCACGGCGGTATTCCGCAAAAACGAGCTCCGGCGCATGGATGTGAACGGCAATGCGGAGTCGGTGTACTATGCGATTGACGACAGCAAAAAATATGTAGGCGTCAACAAGACCGTTTGTAGCGAAATGGTCCTTTACTTTGGGGACAACGAAGTTGAGAAAATCAAATTCATGAATCAGCCCAAGGCGCAAATGCTGCCTATGGGGCAGGCCAATCACGAGCAGCTAAAGCTGGAGGGGGTACGCTGGGATACCGATTTCCGGCCCGGAGGGCTGGACGACCTGTTCGACCTTTCCCGGAAACGGGAATTGCAGCCGCTGCCTGTCAACGGGCGGCAGGTGAAAAAACCGGAGCGGCCTGCTACTGCCGGTGGAAAGGAAAAAACAACCGAGTAAAGATGGATAAGCAGTTTTGGATATTTGTGGCCTTGCTTTTTGGGCTACAGAGCCTGGCCATTGCTTCAGCTCCTGAGCAATTGCTACAGGCAGGCCATGAGGCGTATCAGGATAAAGACTATCCCGCTGCCATTAGCCGCTATGAAGCGGTGCGCGATGCGGGTTACGAATCTGTAGCCCTTTGGTACAACCTGGGCAACGCCCACTACAAGAACGGCGATTTGGCAGCTGCCGTGCTGCATTACCGGCGTGCACAGCGGCTGGCGCCCAAAAATCAGCAGGTCAGGTCCAACCTGCAGCTTGTGCAAGACGAGCTAGGGGCGCCCGTAGTGCAAATTAGGCAATCGGCTACGGTCCGCCTTTGGAACGGGCTGGCTGGCCGCCTGCGTGCTCGTGGCTGGGCTTGGCTGGGCATACTGCTCCTTTGGATCGGCGCAAGTGGGCTGGCAGCGTGGAAATGGGGCTCGTCCCGCACTTACCGGAAAGCAGGCTTCTTTCTAGGCCTGCTGGCATTGTTGGCGGCCATCCTGCCCCTGAGCCTGAGCTACAGCCGGGCTCAGCAGGAATACCTGCGCACGGAAGCGGTGGTGATGTCTCCCGAAGCTTCCCTCTACCTCGCGCCCGATAGCATCAGCGAGCAGGTCCGGGAGCTTGTCCCAGGCGAGATTCTGGAGGTGACCGATGAGCTCAGCGGCTGGTACAAAGTCAGGCTGGGGGATACCACAGCAGGTTGGCTGCCCAAGGATGTGGTGGCTGTGGTGTAGTGATGCAGTTGTAGGTAGAAACTTGGAGCAGGTTTGGGGCTTGCTCCTATTGTAAATTAATGCCTGGCTTTCTTGCAAAATTTTCATCTAGCCCGCTAAACTCAAATGTAGCGGCTTCGCCAGAACCCATCCGGACATACCTGAGAGAGTAAGTAGCCCTTGGATTTTCGTGGCGGAACAGCTCTACGATAGGAGCATAAAAAAGGCCCTACGAAAGTAGGGCCCCTGATATAAAGCTATGAAAACTAAATTCTTCAGTTTGGAGCAGTATCTGATTGAGATACGCTTACTCGCCGTCTACTTCACGGCCGCCATCGAGGCGGTCCTGAAGCGCTTCGAGCTCTTCCCACTGGCCTTCGTGAGCCAGTTTAGCCTGCTTAGCCCAGGTAGCGGGGTCGTGCATGCGGTAGCGAGGGCCTGCTTCATCCAGAATAGCCTGTACTTTTCCGAGGTCGGCGTTAGCAAGGTCTGCCCAAGTTTTGATGCCAGCATCGTGCAGCAGGCCTTCGATTTTCGGGCCAATGCCTTCGACCAGCTTCAGGTCGTCTTGAGCGACTTTCTTGCCAGAAGGGAGCGTGACTTTTCCAGTTGCTTTTGCAGCGGGCGCAGTTGCAGCTTCTGGTGCAGCCGGAGCAGCTTTCTTTGCAGCAGGCTTGGCCGGAGCAGTAGCAACTGCGGCGCCGTTCGCAGCGCCAGCAGGTATGATATTGACATACATGCGGTTCTTATTGCGGCGGCGGAAAGAAACCGTGCCGTCCACTTTTGCGTGCAGGGTATAGTCTTTGCCCATGTACACGTTTTCACCAGGGTGGTACTTGGTGCCGCGCTGACGGACTAGGATGTTTCCAGCGATAGCCTCTTGGCCACCGAAGAGCTTAACGCCGAGACGTTTCGATTTACTGTCCCGGCCGTTATCGGTACTACCTACACCTTTCTTATGTGCCATGTCTTAATCAATTTTGAAATTAGAAATAGAAACCGTTTCCCGTGCCGGGGATTAAACGGCGATGCTGTCGATCTTGATTTTGGTAAAGTGCTGACGGTGCCCGTTCTTCTTGCGGTAGCCCTTACGGCGCTTCTTGCGGAATACAAGGACTTTGTCTCCTTTCTGATGGCCTAGTACCGTTGCGTTGACTTTGGCGTTCAGCACCGGCGTGCCTACGGAGACGTTCCCTCCGTTGTCTACGAGGAGTACGTCCTCAAATGCGAGGCTGTCTCCCTCGTTGGCTTCTAGCTGGTGGACGAAGAGCTCCTGCCCCTCCTCAACTTTGAATTGCTGACCAGCTATTTTTACGATCGCGAACATTAGCTATGATCTTTGTAAATGAATAATTATGTTCAATTCGAGCGGCAAAGATACAACTATCTGGCTGATTTGCCAATGGTTAAGGGGAGAAAGTTTCTGAAGGGAAAGTGGGGCTGTGCCGGGTTATTTGCCTTTGCCCTGCAATAGGACGAGCACCGTGTAAAACAAGATTTTGAAGTCCAAGGCGAGGGACATATTCTCGATGTAGAGGATGTCGAATTTCAGCCGCTGCAGCATTTGTTCCAAGTTGGAGGCGTACCCATACTTGACCTGCCCCCAAGAGGTAATGCCCGGCCTCACCTTCAGCAAGTGTTTATAATGTGGCGCTTCCTTGGTGAGCAGGTCGATATAATACTTGCGTTCAGGCCTAGGCCCAACGAGGGACATATCCCCCTTGAGCACATTCCAAAACTGCGGCAGCTCGTCCAGCCGCCATTTGCGCATGACCCCGCCCCAAGGAGTACATCGGTTGTCGGTATCGCTGCTCAGCATGGGGCCGTTCTTTTCTGCATCGGTGTACATGGAGCGGAACTTATAAATCGTGAAGGGTTTTCCATTGAGCCCGATGCGTTCCTGTTCGAAAATGATAGGCCCTTCTGAGGAGAGCCGCACCCGTACCGCAATATAAAGGTAGAGCGGGCTCAACAATAAAAGCAGGATCCCAGAGGCTGCAACATCTATCAGCCGCTTGATCAGCAGCTGCCAGCGCGGCATAAGGTCTTGCCGTATTTCGATGAGTACAGCACCGTAGACGTGGTTCATCTTGACCGTGCCCAGCATGATGTCGTACATATCTGGGATGATTTTGACCAACACCTGGTCGTCAAAGTCAAAGAGAATGTTCAGCACCTCGCGCAGGCGGTTGTGCTCAGAGGTTTCGATAGCAATAATGACCTCTTCCACGTTGAAGTCCAAGACCGCTTGTTCCAGCTCTTCTATACCGCCCAGCCTCGGCAGGTGGCCCGCCAGCTCGTGCTCCTCCTGGCTGTTGATGCTGATAAACCCTATGAATTTATTGCCCAGCCCTTTTTCGCGGCTGCTGATTTCCCGGTACAGTTCTACGGCTTTTTGGTTGCCCCCAATCAGGAGGGTGTTGTAGGTGATCAGCCCTTTTTTCAGCCGTTGGCTGGCACGTGTGAGGATGTACATCCGCACCGTTGCGGTTAGCAGGAAGTGCAGCGCGAAAAGTGTGATGAAGGAAGACCGGTAGGTGGTGTAGTTGGTGACAAAGTCATCCAGGATCAGGGTGAAAAACAGAAAAGTGACCCCCAGAAAGCTAAGAAAAAAGGTACGTGCCAAGGTCGCTAGCCGGGACAGCCGGTATATGTCGCGGTATTGGTCGAAAATGGAGTAGAAGAGCACCCAGCCCATTGGGATGACTAGAATACCGTACCAGAAATTGGTGTCAGCCATGGCTTCTTCTAAGCTCGGGAGGCGGCCTTCCAAGCTTTTGCGGTAAAGGAAAAAACAAGCCCAGGACAGCATAGCTGTCAGGAAATCTGCTGCCTGGTAGTAAAGCGTATGACGCCGGCGGAGCCGGGTCATGCTGGGTAGCGTAGATGTCGCCATTCGTTTGGGCCGGATCCTAATGGTTGATTAAAAATGAAGAAGTTTGATATTGTCAAGCCGTACCACGGCCTGGTTCCGGGTCAGCGATTGGCCGGAGACCGGGATGAAAGCCTGTAGTATGACCTGATGCTCTGTCTTGCCAGATTCAACAGCCATAGCGGAGAGGTTGAAATAAATCTTATTCCATTCGCCGGATGGGTTGAAGCCGGGGTCAAATGTGGTTTCCCCCTGCCCTGGAAGCGCATTGGCATCATAGCTGACCAACCCAAAGATAACAGGTACATCGGACTTGTAATTCACTTCCAGATAAACGGTGCTCGTGAGCGCGCTGACGATATCTGCGTAGCGGATGTTCGTTGCCACCTCTAGAATTGAAGAGGTAGAGTCTAATGTGATTTTTAGAGACCCACTGCCTTCAAAGACATCCTCTGCGCTGATGCTGAGCTGATCGGGCTCCCCGAGGCGGACGTCCTCAAAAACCTGTGCGCCCCCTTCAAAATCTTCGATAAAAGCAAACTTGGTCTGATCGAGGTATTCAAATACCGGCCGGATGGTATCTGTACTATTGGGGCCTAGCGTGATCCTTTCCACATAGGGGGCATAGAAGGGGTAGATTTCAGGGGTGCCGGAAACGCCATTGTCTTTGATCCCTGCCTGTATCGCAATTTCCACATCTCCTTCGTCTAGTATAGGGATGGTAGCAGGGATGGGGTAAGCGCCTACGAAGTTGCCGTTCACGTTGACCCACACTTCTGTCAGGTTGTAGGAAGCAGAGCCTTCGGCAGCTAGGTTGGCCTGCACGCTCACTTCAGGGATATGGATGTACCCGGGGATGGGCTCTTCAGGATTGATAAGATCGCATCCGCTCGAGCAGGCAGCGGCAAAGAGCAGGAGCGTGAAATATAAATAGGTCTTCATAGCACAACGAGGTTTTCCGAATAAAAGCAGTTCTGGTAAGTGGCGCCCGGTAGTGTACTGGAGAAGGGCGGCTTATCCTTGGGCTGTTGTGCGGGCGCGCTCCTCCATTTGTTCGATTATCTGGTAAGCCAGCTTCAGTGCACGGTAGCCATCTTCTAATGAAACGACAGGGCGGGCATCTTCTTGTATGCTTTGCGCAAAGGATTCCAGCTCCATCTTGATGGCATTCACGGGCTCGGTTTGCGGTGCCGAAAGGTGGATATACCGTTTGCCATTGGGCGTTTCCAGTTCCATCCGGTTGTCATCGGGCAATTGCTCCGGGCGGTCGTACATCCTGACCACCTGCGCTTCTTTGTCCAGAAAATCTAAGCTGATGTAAGCATCCTTTTGGAAAAGGCGCAGCTTGCGCATCTGTTTCATGGAAATCCGGCTTGCTGTCAGGTTAGCGACACAACCGTTTTCGAATTCCACACGGGCGTTGCAGATATCTGCGGAATCACTGACTACGGCTACACCGCTCGCGCTCACCGAGCGCACCTCTGAGCGCACCAGACTTTGGATGATGTCGAGGTCGTGTATCATCAGGTCGAGTATCACGGAGACATCTGTGCCCCTAGGGTTGAAAACGGCCAGGCGGTGGGCTTCTATGAACATAGGCTCGAGGGGGGTGCCGCCCAGGGCCAGCAGGGCTGGGTTGAACCGCTCCACATGCCCCACCTGTACTTTCACCCCTTTTTCTTGGGCCAGCGCTAGCAGTTCTTCCGCTTCTTCCAGGGTATTGGTCACGGGTTTTTCGATAAACAAGTGCTTGCCGTGGCTGATGACCTTGCGCGCCAGCTCGAAGTGAGTAACCGTGGGAGTGACGATGTCTATGACGTCAGCGGCTTGTATCAGGGCATCAAGGTCTGTCCACCGTTTGATGGAGTATGCTGCAGCGGCAGCAGCGGCGGCTTCATCGTTGGGGTCAAAGAAACCGATGAGCTCATAAGCTTCTGATGCAAGCTGAATGCATTTGAGGTGGATTTTGCCAAGGTGGCCGGTACCCAGTACGCCAATTTTGAGCATGGTAGGAAGGTATTGTTAGAAAGCTGGGCAAAAGTAGGGGTTTATTTTGAAACCGGCTATGGCAATACGCCCTAGCTTTGGGCATGAACCAAAATGTCGCAGGTGTTTATGCTTAAGGCACTAGTGGTCTGTCAAGGCTAAAACTAGGGGTTGCCTGCGGCGAATTTTGAGGCTACTCTTCGTTGGACAACCCCTTACGTAGCGCTGCTATGCGCGGGAACATCCGCCTTGATTAGCCTCAAAATTCGCTCCCACTCAACCCATAAATTAACACTTGACAGACCACTAGCCTGGCATTGGCCTAGCGCTGCGAAGGGGCGGCAGGCCTGATAAGGCCGAGCGGATAGCGAGCCCCGTAGCATAGCGGCACCTGCCATCGGGCAGGGGCAGGCCCAAAAATGACAATCTGTTTTGTGCCCCTAGCTTTCTGCACTACTCCCGATAGTACATCAGTATGGCCCCGAAGAGGGTGATCAGTGCAATGAGCACGGTCGCCATGCGCATAGAGTACTGAATATGGCTGGTGAAGGTCTCAATCTCTTGCCGCATCGCCGGGTATTTGGGCAGGACCTCCTCTTCCATCTTCTGTTTGTTGAACAGGTGTGCCGCGCCAAACTCCACCCGGTTCTGCACCAATTTGCGGTAGCTTTTCATCACCTTCACCCGGAAGTAGATGTTCAGGAACAACATAGCCACAAACAGGCCAATGACGATGGTGACGAGCAGGATGTACATAGTCGATAGGATTTAGCGCAAAAATAGAAAACTCAGCGCATCCCATAAAGTTGCCGTAAGTGGCTTCTGTAGGCTAAAAAGGTCATGCCGGTATGTTTTTTAAAAAACTTACTGAAATGGGCGGGGGCCTTGAAGCCCAAATGGTAAGTGATTTCTTGCAGTGTGCAATCGGTATGCAGCGCCTGCCGTTGTGCTTCAGCAATCAGCCGCTGTTGTATCAGTGCTTTGGCCGTTTTGCCAGTGGCAGCCCGCAGCACCTCATTGAGATAGTCGGGGCTTAGATGCAGGGCTTCGGCATACTCGCTGACTTTGTGCTTGTACAGGTGCTCACTGTTGAGGAGGTTCCTGAAATCGCACACAATAGCCTGTGCACGATTGCCAGGTGAGGGCGGGCCGTCTTCTCCCTGCTGCCCTCGTAGCCGCAGCAGCAGCAGCAGGAATGCTTTAAGCAAGGCTCCGCAAAGTGCTTTGCCCCTTGGTGCTGGCTGGCTGGTCTCATAGAAAATCAGCTGTACGAGGTGGGGGGCTGCTGCTTCAAAGGCTTGGCTTGCTGTTAGCGGCTCATGGCCAAAGTCCGGGAAAAGCCCTTCTTCTATCAAAAAGGCTTCGCTCAGCCCGGTAAACATCAGGAAATCGGGTGTGAACTGCAATACACTGCCCCGGTGCGGCCCCCGAATCTCCAGTCGGTGCATCTGCTCTGGCGCCAATAGGAATATCTGCCGGCCCCGTACTTCATAAGCTTCGAAATCAATATAGTGCTTTCCTTGCCCCTCTTCCACCCAAATAATGGTGTAGCCATCGTGCCGGTGCGCCGCTGCCCCATGCCCGTTTATATCTTCCATCCGCCTGGCCTGTAGGCCCCATTCCTGTTCCATCGGCCCTCCTTTTGCTATACAACTGCCGGCAGCCGCTTTGGTTGCCCTGAACATTCACTAGAGTTTGTTATTTTAAACCCCACAGAGGTTGTCCTGCCTATGACGGCTGACAGCCCAATTGATCACCTTAAAGAAAAGCTAACTTTTATGAAGCGATGGATATCTCTGGCCGCCTTGCTGGTTTGGGCATTGTCAGCCTGGGCACAACGCCCTCTTACTTATTACCTGCCCGATATCGAGTACGATGCGCAGGTCCCTTCTCCGGAAGCCTTTTTTGGCCATCAGATAGGCGAATGGCACCTCACCCACGATAAATTAGTGTATTACTTCAAAGCACTTGCCGACAGCAGCCCAAGGGTCACCTATACAGAGTATGCCCGGAGCTACGAGCACCGCCCGCTGATTTACCTCACCATCACCTCCGAAAAAAATCATAGCCGGCTGGAAGAGATCCGGGCCGCACATGTGGCCTTGTCTGACCCGGCTTCCGATCAAAAGGTAGAAGACGGCCAGCCGGTGGTGCTCTATCAGGGCTTTAGCATCCACGGCAATGAGCCCAGCGGGGGCAATGCTGCCCCCTTGGTCGCGTATTACTTAGCAGCAGGACAGAGCGATGAGGTACTGCAGACGCTAGACAATGCCGTGGTACTCCTCGATCCTTGTTTCAACCCAGACGGGTTCAACCGTTTCTCCACATGGGCCAATATGCACAAAAATAAAAACCTTACGGCCGACCCACAAGACCGGGAGTACAGCGAAGCCTGGCCAGGCGGCCGTACCAACCACTATTGGTTTGACCTGAACCGAGACTGGCTGCTGGTGCAGCACCCGGAAAGCCAGGGGCGCATCCGCACCTTCCACCAGTGGAAGCCCAATGTGCTCACCGACCACCACGAAATGGGCTCCAACGCTACCTTCTTCTTTATGCCGGGCATCCCCTCCCGTACCAACCCCATCACCCCTCCGCTCAATCAGGAGCTTACGGCCAGGATCGGCGATTACCATGCGGAAGCCCTCGATGAGATTGGCTCGTTGTACTATACCAAGGAGAGCTTTGACGACTTCTACTATGGCAAGGGCTCTACTTACCCTGATGCCAATGGGGGGATCGGCATCTTGTTTGAGCAAGCCAGCTCCCGTGGCCACGTACAGGAAACAGACAATGGGCTGCTGACTTTCCCATTTACCATACGCAATCAGGTGCGCACAGCGCTTTCTACTCAAAAAGCAGGCGTGGCTTTGCGCAAAGACCTGTTGCAATATCAGCGTGACTTCTACCGGGATGGGCTGGCAGAAGCCCGGAAAGGGGAGAACGGAGCCTTTGTCTTTGGCGAAACTGCCGACCCAGTCCGGCTTCAGGCTTTTCTTGACCTCTTGCTGCAGCACCAGATTGAAGTATACGAGCTGAAGGGCCAGGCTGGCCGTTTCAAGCCAGGAGCGGCTTATGTCGTCCCTTTGGAACAGCCGCAATACCGCTTAGTGCGGGGCATTTTCGAGACCATGACTACCTTTCAGGACAGCATCTTTTATGATGTGTCAAGCTGGACCCTACCGCTTGCTTTTGAAATCCCTTATGCGCCGATCGCCCGGAAAGATTTCAACCGGAACAGCCTCGGAGGGCGCTACAATGGGCAGCTGGCCCTCAAAAATCAGCCGGTGCCCCAGCGCAGCAGCTATGCCTACCTGCTGGAATGGGAGCATTATTCTGCACCAGCAGCACTCTACGCTATCATGAATGGGGGGCTACGCGCCAAGGTAGCCTCCGAGCCCTTTGAGCTAGAGGGCAAAGCTTATGCTCGGGGCACTGTCATGGTGCCGGTACAGGGGCAGGATAAAGGCGCAGATGAGGTATACGAGCTCATGCGGCAAGTGGCCGAGCAGCATAAAGCTGTAATCATTGGCGTAGGCACAGGGCTTACGCCACAAGGGATCGACCTCGGTAGCCGGAGCTTCGAGCTTTTGAAAAAGCCCGATGTGCTGCTCATCGTAGGGCCTGGGGCATCACCCTACGAAGCGGGGGAAGCCTGGCATTTGCTGGATCAGCGCTACGGCATCCCTGTCACTATGATAGAGCAGGAAGATGTGGGGCGTGCCGACCTGAGCAGGTATACCAGCATCATCATGGTAGACGGGGGGTACAGCGGGCTAGGCAGCCGTGGCAGCAGCAATATCCGCGACTGGGTGAAAGGGGGCGGCACCCTCATCGCTTGGAAGGATGCCGTCAGCTGGGCCAAAGGGCAAGGGCTTGCAGAGGTGAAAATGCGCAGCCAGGATAGCCAAGAGCAGGGGCGCCGGCCTTATGCCAAAATAAGCGATGACCTCGGCTCAGACCGCATCGGCGGGGCGATTTTCCAAGTAGAAGCCGACCTTAGCCATCCATTGTTCTACGGTTATCAGCGAGAGGCAATCCCCATTTTCCAACGCGGCACGCTAGCCATAGCACCTGCTGAAAACCAGTATGCTTCTCCTGCGGTTTACGCCGAAAACCCACTGCTGAGCGGTTATGCACGCCCAGAACACCTCAAAAAGTTGGGAGGGTCTGCCGCTGCAATAGTCAGCGGGGCTGGCAGGGGGAAAGTCATCTGCCTGTCTTTCAACCCCAATTTCCGAGCTTTTTGGTATGGGACGAACCGCGTGCTGGCCAACAGTATTTTTTACGGCCACACCATCAGCGGAGCTGCGGTAGAAAGGGCGAGCGGCAGCCCGGAACGCGGCGAATAACCTGGGCATTTGTTCCAGCACAAAGCGGGCAGCCTGTCTCAGGCTGCCCGCTTTGTGCTGGCCCTTGCAGGCTACCCTTCATCTTCTACCCGGAGCGCCAGCAAGCCTGCCAGTATCATCCCGGCACCGCCCACTATCAGGGCGTAAATGGCCTGCCCGTCGAAAAAGGTGCCAACAATAAAGCCCAGGATGGTCGCCGCCACAATTTGCGGGATGACGATGAAGAAGTTGAAAACGCCCATATAGTACCCCATCTTCTGTGCAGGCAGGGCACCGGCCAACATCGCATAAGGCATAGAGAGTATGCTCGCCCAGCCAATACCTACGCCCAGCATAGAAACGAGCAGCAGGCCAGGATCTGTAATGAAGTATACAGATATCAACCCCAGCCCCCCCAAGATCAGGCAGAGCATGTGCGTAAACCGCCGGCTTGTGCGTTTGGCCAGCCAAGGCAGGGCCAAAGCGGCTACTGCTGCAATGCCATTGTATATGGCAAAGAGCAGGCCCACCCAGTCTGCCCCTTCATTGTACGCAGCAGAAGTTGCATCGGTAGCCCCGTAAATGTGGCGGGTCACTGCCGAGGTGGTATATATCCACATGGAGAATAGGGCAAACCAAGAGAAAAATTGCACCAGCGCGAGCTGCTTCATCGTTTTGGGCATATGCAGGAGATCGTCCATGATGGCGACAAACCCATTTTTATAGCGGCCCTGCTTCATCAGCCGGCCGGCAATGCTCCACAGCAGCCCAACTATGATCAGCATCCCGGCCAAGACATAGAGCTCTTTTTGCAGCCCGGCCTGTGTCAGCCCGATCAGCCCGCCCACACCGAGGGCTGCAGTGAGCATGCCCGCTTTGTTCAGCCTGTGGCTGCGTTGGGTTTGTTCCGCTGCAGCCAGCGTTTCGTGAGCTTCAGTAGCGGCAGCCCCTTCTGCTGCTTCAAAGCGGCTCAGCTCTGCAGGTGAATATTCCCTAGACCGGAAGACCGTCCACAGGACGGCAAGCAGGAAAACCCCAGCCCCCAGATAGAAGGACCACTTCACAGAGTCCGAAATCTGCCCTTCCCCAGCGGTATTGCTGATGTCAAAAGTATTTGTGAGTATCCACGGGAGCATAGAGGCGATGACAGCCCCCGTCCCGATAAAGAAACTCTGCAGGGCAAAGCCGGCCGTGCGCTGTTCTGAGGGGAGGTTGTCGCCAACAAAAGCCCGGAAGGGCTCCATAGTGATGTTGATGGAGGCGTCCATGATCCATAGGGTGCCGGCTGCTGCCCATAGGGTAGGGGAGTTGGGCATAATGCAGAGGGCCAGGGAGGCCAAGATGGCCCCTATGAGGAAATAGGGGCGCCGCCGCCCCAGCTGCGGGTGCCAGGTCCGGTCACTAAAATAGCCGACTACCGGCTGTACGAGCAGGCCGGTCAGTGGCGCTGCAATCCAGAGGATGGGGATCTGCTCCACGTCGGCCCCAAGGGTTTCAAAGATGCGGCTCGTGTTGGCATTTTGCAGGGCAAAGCCAAATTGAATGCCCAAAAAGCCGAAGCTCATGTTCCAGATGTCCCAGAAAGAAAGGCGGGGCTTGCCCGGAGCAGCCTGCGCACCTGCGTTTGTTGTTGTTGTCGTCGCCATAGGGTTGGTTGATGTGTGGTGGTGTGGTATTTAAGGGGTTTCGCCTGGGAAAAGCGCCTTTCGGAGATGCATAAGCCCGTCCCTGGTTTTTTCGAGCTGACTGAGCACGGCTTCCTTCTCGCGCTGGAATGCTTGTATCCTGACAATCTCGCTCCTCGCCCCGTCTATAGTGAAGCCCCGCTCTTTGACGAGCTGGTAAATCAGGTGCAGCTGTTCTATATTCTCTAGCGTAAACCGTCGCTCCCCCTTGCCGTTTTTGTGGGGGCTGAGCCAATCAAACTCTCCTTCCCAAAACCGGATAAGCGATTTGGTCACCTCAAACATGTCTGCCACTTCTCCTATGGAGTAGTAGCGTTTAAGGTTGCTTTTGTCTGTTTCGTGGATGGGCAGCTTTTTCATGTTACAGCAGGGTTATCCTAATTTTTGTCGCAATAGCGCCTGTGTTGCTTTGGGGTCTGCTTTGCCACGGGATATTTTCATGACTTCGCCCATGAAGAAGCCAATGAGCGCTTTTTTCCCTTTGCGGTAGCGCTCCGCTTCATCGGGATTGTTGGCGATGGCCTGCGCTATCCAAGCTTCGAGCGCCCCTTCATCGGAATTTTGCAAAATGTTGAGCGCCTTAGCGAGCTCGTCGGGCTGGGTGCTTGGCTGTTCTGCCATAGCAGGGAACAGTTGTTGGTAGGCAGCCGTATTGGAAATGAGGCCTTCCTCTATCATGTGCAGCAGGCGTGCAAGGTGTGCATGCGGGCAGGGGAATTGCTCAAGGGGCACCCCATTTTCACTGCACCACGGAAGCACTTTATTGATGATGAGGTTGGCAGCCGCCTTATAAACCGGGGTATGCGCTGCAAGCTGTTCGAAAAATCGGGCCGGGGCCGGGTCTTCGCTCAGGAGGTTCACATCGTACGCGGGCAGCCCAAAATCTTGGCTTAGGCGTTCGCGCATTTGCCAGGGCAGCAAAGGCATCTCTTGGTGCCAGCTCCGGAGCTGCTCTTCCCGGATAACCACCGGCGGCAGATCAGGCTCGGGGAAATACCGGTAATCGTGCGCATCCTCCTTATCCCGCAATGGGGCTGTCACACCAGTCTCCGGGTCAAAGTTGAGGGTCTGTTGTTGTACCCGCCCTCCGGCTTCTATCAAGTCTACTTGCCGCTTTACCTCGTAAGCAATAGCCCTGCGCGCGTACCGCATGGAGTTGAGGTTTTTGATCTCACAGCGCTCCCCTAGAGCCATACTGCCTTTGGGCCTGACGGAGACGTTGCAGTCGCACCGCATCGAGCCTTCCTCCATATTGCCATCCGATATGCCCAGGTAGCGCACCAGCTGCCGCATCCCGCTCATAAAGGCGTCTACTTCTGCCGCCGAACGAAGGTCCGGCTCGGATACAATCTCAAGCAAGGGCACTCCGGCCCGGTTGAGGTCGATCAGGGAGTAGGGGCTGTACTCTTCGTGCGTAGACTTGCCGGCATCTTCTTCCATATGGATGTGGTGCAGCCGGATGGTTTTTACTGCCCCGTCCACAAGGATGTTGAGCTGCCCGCCTATACAGATGGGCTTGCGGTCTTGCGTGATCTGATAGCCTTTCGGCAAATCCGCATAGAAGTAATTCTTGCGGTCAAAGGTATTGGCCATGTTGATTTTGGAGCCCAGGGCGAGCCCCAGCTTTGCTGCGTACTCCACCTGCCGTGCATTCAGGCGGGGAAGGGTGCCCGGGTGCCCCAGCGAAATGGGGCTGATATGGGTGTTGGGGGCACCGCCAAAAGCTGCGCTGTCCCCACAAAACGCTTTGCTCTGCGTATTCAATTGAACGTGGACTTCCAGCCCGATAACCGTTTCGTACTGATCATATGGCATCATGGTGGTGTGGTCTGAATGTATGATTAACCAATTCCTTTCCAGCCCGAATATAATCAAGATTGAGAGAAATAGGCTCACTTCAAAGCCCGAACGAGGATAAACCGCAACACCGGTTGGGGCCTGCCCCTGCCCAACGGCAGGTGCCGCTATGCTGCGGGGCTCGCTGCCCGCTCGGCCCTATCGGGCTGGCCACCCCTCCGCAGCGCTAGGCCGGCACTCCTAAAATGCCAAACTTTGCAAAGGGAAGAGCATGGAGCCCCCATAATAACCCCCAACACACCAAGCCTATCGCTCGTTTGGATGCTAACATAGCTCTCTTAATAGGCTAAGGTGGCAACTACAGCCATCAATAGCGCAAAGGCCGTAAAGATACAGAGGTAAGCAAAGTTGAGCAGCCCAAACTTGAGCAGGGTTTTAAAGCGCCTCTGCCGGTAGAACCGCCGCATGGCCTTGTACAGGTAGAAAGCCGTGCCCAAAATTGATATCGGGAAAAGGAATTCCCCCAGGGTATACCCCCATCCCGTATTGGCCACTAGCAGCACAGCGCTCAGGCAAAAGAAGGCGAAGGCATGGTAGTGCAGTGTGAAAACCAAGTGCTCCACATAAAAATAGCGCCTTCTGATGTACAGGAGCTTCAGCATCAGCGCAATCGCAGGCATCATAAGCACGGCCATCCAAATGAGCTTACTCAGGGCAAAACGGGTAAAGTCGCCTCCCTCCCGGTTGAGCTTGGCCAATTGCCTTACCTGCAGTTGGTGCCAGAAGCCTCGTATGCCATAGTGCGGAGGCAGGCTGTCCAAAGGCATTTCCATCAAGTCTTCCATAGAGACGGCTACCGGCACCGACTCTACAAGGCCAGTACGGACTCTTTTGAAATAGACCAGATTGAAACTGTCCTTCCTCGGGTCTTCTATCAGAGCGGAAAGGGAGTCGAGCCCGGGCAGTTGGGCCTCTCCTTCCGGGAAGAGAGCAGCTGCTTGGGCACGTGCACTGTCCAGCTGATTCCTAAATGAAGAAAGGTAGGCCTGATACCTGGATTTGTTGGTGGCTCTGGTCATCTGGGATTCCAGATTGGTGAACAAGTATAGCCCCAGCACGGCAAAAAGGACAACGGCAGTAGCGAAGAACAGGCGCAATGGGGAAACATAGCGCTTGTGCTTGCCCTCGAAGTAGTCTCGCGTGAGCTTCCCAGGGACAAATAGGGCTAAAGTGGTCCGTAAAATATTGGAATCTACATTGAAAATAGATTCGAGGAAGTCCCCGATCAGGGTCCAAATGCGTACCCGCCCTGTAGTGTATTTTTGCCCGCAATGCCCGCAATACGGGCCTGTCTGCGGCATCGGGTAGTAGCAATTGGGGCAATATGTGGTACGGTCAGTAGGCATGAGCATATCAGGACTTGCTGCCTAAAATACCAAATTTTCTGAGGGCAGCTCCCCCCTTTCGACAAACGCACAGATTAGCTGGGTGATCGTTTGGGGCTGTTCCGCCACAACAGCATGCCCCGCCCCGGGAACTTCCCAGTACAGGGCCCCGGGTATTTGCCGGGCGATATGGCGGCTGTACCTTGACGGCTTAAGGAGGTCCGCCCCCGCGCTTACGATCAGCGCCGGGCAGGCAATGCCGGATAGGGCGGTATCCGGAAAATGGAACGCACAAAACTGTTCGCAAAGCGATTCAAATGCCTGGAAAAAAAGGGGAGGCAGCTGAGCAAAAGCCTGCTTCCTTTGTGCAAGGAAGTGAGGCTGAGCGTACAGGTAGCTAGGGCTGTAGGCGGTTGTGGCCACCGCTTCAAAAAGCAGCTCCGGCTGTCCGGCTAATGCCTGCCATAAGCCCACCTGCCTTTTCAAAAGGGCATCACTGTAGGAGACGGAGGCAATCACAGTGAGCGAGGCAGCCATAGCAGGGTAACGGTGAGTAAAAGCCAGCCCGACCTCCCCGCCAAAGGAGGTGCCCGCCAAGTGGCAGCGCTCAATGCCCAGCCCACGGAGCAGGTGGCAAAGGTCCTCGGCATGGCTTTCCAAGGTACGGCCTCCTGCCTCCCAAGTACTGTGCAGCTGCCCCCGCAGGTCGTATGACAACACGGGGTTTTGCTTGCTGATGGCTGAAGCTTGGGCGCCCCACGATTTGTAGTTCATGAGGATTCCATTCAGGAGGACAACGGGCAGCCCGGAACGCTTGTCCCCGTAGAGGCAGTAGCCCAGCTCTGCCCCGTCGGGCAGTTGGCAGGTTGCCAGAGAGGTCAATTAGCGCTTTTTAGGAGCTGCCCCTCAGTAGTGATTTCAAGAGCTGTTTCAGGGAAATCAGCTTTGGTCAGGCGGATCAGCGTTTGGATGGCGCGCTTCTGCCCGTCTACCTTAGGCCCATGGTTGTAACCCTGATAAACAGGGATGACCTCTCCGCCTAAGAATTTGCCAGAAGCATCGGTCTCAACAGTGACCAAAGGGGCTATGCCTGCTTCGCCCCGCAGATTGAATCGGCCGTAGGTGCAAAAGTTGCCAAGGCTGTAACAGATCAGGCGGTCATTGTACAGCTCCATGGCACGGGTGACATGTGGCCCATGCCCGAAGATGATGTCAGCGCCTGCATCTACCATAGCATGCGCAAACTGGTAAACGTCACCTCGGTTTTCGCCGTAGTAGGTTTCACTTTTCCTGGGGACATGCTGATGGTCAGCGCCTTCAGCACCGCCGTGGAAAGAGACGATCACAATATCGCAGCTGTCTTCTAGTAGTTGTACCAACTGCCGGGCTTTGGCATAGTTGTGTATGCTGACGGTGCCCGAGTTGGGCGCAAAAGCAGCCATGCCATATTTGAGGCCGCCCCGTTCAATGATGGCGTACTCGTCGGTGCCAGCCAGGCCTGCATAAGCAATGCCCGCTTCATCGAGCACCGCTTTGGTCCGCTTGCGCCCGGCCAGTCCGAAGTCGCCAGAGTGGTTGTTGGCGATACTAAGGAAATCGAACCCCGCATCGGCAAAGTGCTGCGCGTAGGATTCTGGAGAGCGGAAAACATAGCAGGCTTTGGGGTTGTTGCAGCGCTTGGGCGTGCCCCCTTCGTCGAGGATAGCCCCTTCCAAGTTGCCAAAAGCCACATCCACCTCGCGCAGGTAGGCCGCGACTTGGGCCAGCATATCCTTGCCGCCATTGGCCGGCAGGTAGGAAGCAGAAGGGTAGTTGGTGCCCAGCATCATATCCCCTACACCCGCGATACGGGCCCGTTGGGGTTTCTCCGGTAGGGTGTCTGCGGTAGCTTTTGGCTGTGGCAGGGTATAAGGTTGATGAGCTACCTGTGTGCCAGCCAGTGAAGCCCCCAGTTGTTGGGAAGCGCCGGAGGGGCTGTTTTGGCAGCTTATTGTAAAGCAGAGGAGGAATGCGCATAAGCAAAAAAGACTTCCTGAGCGGAAGCCTTTTTTGCGGCCAGAAGTCTGTGCCATCATAAGTTTATATCCAGTTTTATCGCTTAATCGAATGATTGGTTGGGCATTTCGGCGGCTTGTACCATTTCTTGGTACTCTTCGGGAGAGAGGCCGTCCAGGCAATAGTGGATAGGATTGACCTTCTGCCCTTTGTGGATGACCTCATAGTGGCAGTGTGGGGCAGTTGACGCCCCGGTATTGCCCACAAGCCCGATTTGCTGCCCGCGCTTCACGGTTTGCCCCACCTTGACGTCTATGCGCTTCATGTGCGCATACAGGGTCTCATAGCCAAAACCATGGTCTATTATCACCCGGTTGCCATAGCCTGAGCCCCGGCCTGCTTTGACTACCTTGCCCGCACCAGTTGCCTGAATAGGCGTACCGCTTGGCGCGGTAAAGTCAATGCCATAATGCATCTTAGGGACTTTGTAGATAGGGTGGATACGGCGGCCGAAACCGGAAAGCAAACGGACACTGCGGGGCAGCTTGTCAGAACGCACAGGCTTGATGGAAGGGATGCTAGCGAGCATTTCCTCTTTCTCCTTGGCCAAGTTGATAATCGTATCCAGAGAGCGTGACTGCAAATCCAGCTGACGCTTAAACTTATCGATGTCCTGCTGTACCGAGGCCATCAGGTCGCCGCTTGAATATTGGCGGAGGCCTTCGTACTTATCGTGGCCGCCAACCCCGCCTTCCCATACCCCTTGATCGATGGGGTCGACACCGAATACCATCCGGTGGGCGTAAGCATCGCGCTCTTGTACTTTGTTGAGAACGGCACGGAGCCGTTCCAGTTCTGTGCCAAGCTCTGCGTAGTTGGCTTCCATGAACTCAATCTCGTCCATGAGGGCCTTCTCCTTAGGAGAGGGCAGCCATTCGTGAGCAGCAAGGGTGAACAAAAATGCAGTCGCAACGGCTGCACAAATGAATCCCAGAACCCTCAGTACCCGCTGTGTGGTAGACTCTTCTACCTTCTCATAGCGAAGGGTCTGAGTGTTGTAGACAAATTTTTCTTTTCCCATGTGTGTTTGGTCTTAGCCAGTTGAAACTAATTTTTCAGTTTAATCAGGATTTTGGCAATCATCCAAATCCCCCCTGATGATAATCAATACTGAGTCAGATTAGCTTCCCCCTCTCCAAAAGCAGTGTGCCTTTCATCGCCCGTTGGCTAGTTGTTTTTTACGTGCCGGCTGCGCTGCTTCGCTTTCAAAATAACACTTATGGCGGCCCCAAAAATAGACTTGCCAAAATGATTTACAAAATAAGCGCTGACATTTAACGCTTATGGAGCTTTTTTGCGTACAAAAAAGCAATTGTAAACAGGATAGTGTCAATATTTGGGTGTTTTTAGGAAAATCAGCAGAAAAATAACCGCAGAATGCGGTAGATGTTCATGGGGTGAGTTGCCGTCAACCCGGCAGATGTCAAATATGAGAAATCCCTTGCGTTTTTTATAGCCTCAGGCCTAAAAATTAACGCTGCCTTAACAGCTCAACAAAACTGAGGCAGCCTTTCCTAAACTCCCTCAATCCTGCTATCTTCGCCCTTTCTAAAAAGCTACCTCATGATGACGGCACAGGAAATAAGACAAGCTTTTCTGGATTTCTTCCGCTCGAAAGGGCACAAAATAGTCCCTTCAGCCCCAATTGTCAGCAAAGACGACCCTACGCTGATGTTCACCAACGCAGGCATGAACCAGTTCAAGGATTTTTTCTTGGGCAATCAGACGCCTGATATCCCGCGTATAGCAGATACCCAAAAATGTATGCGGGTGTCCGGCAAGCATAATGATCTGGAAGACGTGGGCAGGGATGGTACCCACCACACGATGTTCGAAATGCTAGGGAACTGGTCCTTTGGCGACTATTTCAAAAAGGAAGCCATCGCATGGTCATGGGAGCTGCTCACTGAGGTATACGGCATACCCAAAGACCGTCTCTACGCTACCGTTTTCGGGGGCGATGAGGGCGAGGGCCTGCCATCAGATGAGGAGGCCAAGGCGTTCTGGATGGAGTACCTGCCGGCCAGCCATATCCTTTATGGCAACAAGAAGGACAATTTCTGGGAAATGGGGGAGACAGGGCCCTGCGGGCCTTGTTCAGAGATTCATATCGACCTCCGGCCTGAAGCCGAGATCGAGGCACAGCCCGGTGCAGAACTGGTCAACATGGACCATCCTAAGGTGGTGGAAATCTGGAACAACGTTTTCATACAGTTCAACCGTAAAGCAGACGGGGCTTTGGAAAAGCTGCCTGCTGCGCATGTGGATACGGGCATGGGCTTCGAGCGCTTGTGCATGGTACTGCAGGGCAAGACGGTAACTTATGATACGGACGTATTTACCCCCTTGCTCCGCAAAATTGAAACGATTACGGGTTTGTCATACGGTGGCAGCTATGCGCCTGATGCCAAAGCAGACATGGCGATGCGGGTACTAGCCGACCACGTCCGGGCTGTTGCTTTCACCATTGCCGATGGGCAGCTGCCCAGCAATACCGGGGCGGG
Source organism: Phaeodactylibacter luteus (assembly GCF_007993045.1). GTDB lineage: Bacteria > Bacteroidota > Bacteroidia > Chitinophagales > Saprospiraceae > Phaeodactylibacter > Phaeodactylibacter luteus. The sequence continues at coordinate 82,358 of NZ_VOOR01000020.1, read as the reverse complement.
CTACGTTATACGCCGCATCTTGCGCCGTGCGGTACGCTATTACTACTCCTTCCTCAATATGCAGGAGCCATTGCTTTGCCAATTGGTGCCAGTATTGGCAGCAGAGATGGGGGGCTTTTTCCCTGAGCTCAAAGGCCAGGAGGGGCAGATCGTACGCATAATAGAAGCGGAGGAGAAGACTTTCTTGAATACGCTGGAGAAGGGTATCAGCCGGTTCGAGAGCTTAGATGCCAAGGGAGGCCTCATTCAAGGGCAGGATGCCTTTGAGCTTTATGACACCTTCGGTTTCCCCATAGACCTTACCCGCCTGATGGCTGCTGAGCGGGGCTGGCAGGTGGACGAGGCCGGCTTCGAAAAGGCGCTACAGGCTCAAAAAGACCGCTCTCGTGCAGACGCACACAAAAAAGTGGGCGACTGGCACATCGTACGGGAGGGCGAAGAAGTAGCCTTTGTCGGTTATGATGAACTGTCCGTATCGGAGGCTGCGGTGCTCAAGTACCGTACTGTTGCCGTGAAAGACAAAGAGCAGTACCAGGTTGTCCTCAACCGCACGCCATTTTACGCAGAGAGCGGTGGCCAGGCTGGCGATACGGGCTTGCTCTTTTTTGGCCAGGAAAAGGTGGTGGTCATCGACACCCAAAAAGAGAATGACCTTATCATACATATTGTAAAGCAATTCCCCGCAGATATGCAGGCCAGCGTGCGTGCAGAAGTCAATGCGGGCAGGCGGCAGGCTACTTCCTGCAACCACTCTGCGGTCCACCTCATGCACGCAGCCCTGCACGATATCTTGGGCGGGCATGCCCTCCAAAAGGGCCAGGATGTGGATAGCAAGCGCCTGCGCTTTGATTTTTCTCACTTCCAGCGCATGACGGAGGAAGAGATCAAGCGGGTAGAGGAGGTCGTCAACGCTAAAATCCGGGAGAACATCCAATTGGAAGAGCGGCGCGATGTGCCTATAGAAGAGGCTAAAGAAAGCGGCGCTATGATGCTTTTTGGTGAAAAGTATGGCGAGTCGGTCCGGATCATCACTTTCGATAAAGGTTTTTCCACCGAGCTTTGCGGAGGCACCCACGTCCCGGCCACGGGCGAGATTGGGCAGTTCAAAATTCTTTCAGAAGGGGCAGTTGCTGCAGGCATCCGCCGCATAGAGGCCGTAACAGCCGAAGAAGCTTCCCGGTTTGTACAGGCTGAGCTGGAAGAGCTCAATGAGGTGCGGGCACTGTTGAAAGCGCCAAAGCAGGTTGCCAAAAATGTAGCAGCACTACAGGAGGAGAACAAGTCTCTTAAAAAGGAGATCGAGCGGCTGCGGGCAGAGCAGGCCGGCGCACTAAAAGGCACGCTGAAAGAAAAGGTCGAAAATATTGATGGGGTGAACTTCCTGAGCGAAGAGCTCCCCCTTGACGACGCCAATGCTATCAAGACCCTGGCTTATCAGCTGGAGGAAGAGCTGGGGGATGCCGTCATCCTGTTCGGTGCGTCCATCCAAGGCAAGCCGCAGCTCACGCTGATCATCAGCAAGTCCCTTACAGCGGCTAAAGGGCTGAATGCCGGGCAGATGATCCGCGAGCTGGCCAAAGAAATCAAAGGCGGTGGCGGTGGCCAGCCTTTCTTCGCCTCAGCAGGCGGCAAAGATGAGGCCGGCCTTGGAAGGGCACTGGCTAAAGCAAGGGAGCTGCTGGCCAGCGCATGAACTGCATAGCGTAGGAAAGCCCGGGGCTGCTGTGTTCAGGTAATGGGCTCCGGGCTGAGATATTCTTGGCCGATCAGTTTCTCGTATAGAGACATCATCTGCTGTGACAAAGGCCCGCCCAAAAATTGCTGTGCGTGTTCAAAGCCGGCTTGGACCAACTGCAGGCGGTAAGCCTCGTCGCCTAGTATCTTCGCAATCCCGTCGCGTATCGCCTCCGGGTTGTTGGGGTCCGTTAGCAATGCGCCCGGGCCGCCTGCTTCTGGCAGAGAAGCGGTATTGGAGGTGAGCACCGGCACCTGGCTAAACTGTGCCTCCAAAATTGGGATGCCAAAGCCCTCGTAAAAGGACGGGTAAAGTAGCATACGAGCCCCTTGGTATACGGCAGGCAGGTCATCAAAACGTACTTCTGCAAACCGGATGAGGGCTGCAAGCCCTAGCCGTTTAGCCGCTTCCTGAATGTACTTTTTGTAGCTCCCCCCTCTCCCAACTACCACAAGCGGAAGCCGGTCGGATGGTGGCAAGAGGGCTATGGCCCGGATGGCCCCTAGGAGGTTCTTGCGGGGAGTCAGTGCCCCAACAGACAAAAGGTACTCCTCAGGCAGGTTGTAGCGGTTGCGCACGCCTTCCCTTGTTTTTTGCGACGTCTCCTGCATGAAACGCTCGTGGCAGGATTGATAGATAACGGAAATCCGTTCTTCTTGCACTTCATAGAAGTGCATCAGCTCCTCCTTAGTGCTTTTGCTGGTAGCGATGATGTGATCGGCATGGCGGCAGATGTACCTCAGCTTGAGGTTCAGCAGGAGGCGCTGCTGTAGGGTGTACTGCTCTGGGAAGCGGCGGAAAGCCAGGTCGTGGACGGTAGCGACAGACTGTATGCCTTCTTTATGCAGTGCATAGGGGATTTCCTGATTGAGCCCATGATAAAGCTGTACTTTCTTTTTGCGCAGCTCACGGCGTACGCCAAATATGGGCCATAGGCTTTGAAAAGCCCGGTGCCTGGGCGTTTGTACATTGTATAGCGCACTGCTGAGGAAAAAGGAGGTTTCAGGAGACTTTTGTAGCTGATTGGTGAACAAGAAGTAGGCATTGTCCGGGAAGTACTCGGCCAGGTTGTAGAGCAGTGTTCGGCTATAGCTACCGGGCCCGGCAAAGTTGCCAAAGACCGCACGGCTGTCGTATCCTATCCTCAGCATAGGTTTGAGGTTTGGCCAGGGCCAATATCGGCATCCTCCGAAGGGGGCTGATCGGCATTCATGGTGGGGACGTTTTTGGGGCGTTTATACGGAGAAGCTCTCCCCGCAGGCACAGGTTCGGGAGGCATTAGGGTTGTTGAAAGAAAAGCCCTTCCCGTCCAGGCCGCCAGAGAATTCAAGCGTAGTATTGCACAGGTAGATGAAGCTGCGCAGGTCGGTGACGACCTTTTCCCCATTGTCTTCAAAAACCTGGTCATCGGCTTTCAGCTCATTGGAAAACTCCAGCTGATAAGTCAGACCCGAGCACCCTCCGCTTGTTACCCAAACCCGTACAAAGTAATCATCGCCGTACCCTTCAGCAGAGCGGATGGCTTCAATTCTTTCTTTCGCACTTTTAGCCACTTGAATCATAGTACAACCTAGGTTTTGAATAAAAATCTGGGCAGAACCGGCGTATCCTCTTTGCCATAGGCGCTAGCTCCGGCTCAGCCACGAAACAAGATAACAACATCAGGTGGGGCTGTCAAGTTCAACATCTAGGGGACAACCCCGGTTGGTTAGCGCAAAGCTTCGATAACCCGCTCTGGCAGCCCGTGTTTTGTACTTTGTGAGAGCCGGCACCGGCGCACCGGCTGATCCCACCCGTTGGCAAGGGCTGCCCATACATGGAAGTTGCCCTCTCCGTCTTTTTCACAGTAAACCCCTAAAGGCATTTGGCAGCCGCCATCGAGCAGGTTGAGGACTTTCCGCTCTAGGTTGGTCAGTTCAGCAACGGCTGACTGATGCACCTGTTTTAGGAGGCGGCGGGTAGGCTTGTCCGCTTCCCTGGCCTGCCAGGCGAGCACGCCCTGAGCGGGGGCCGGGATGAACTCCCGGGGGCTGAACCGGACAACTTCGAATTCGCTGAGGCTGATCTCGAGGCGGGTAAGGCCCGCCGCTGCTAAGAGAATGGCATCGAAGTGCCCGTCGCGCAGTTTGCCGAGCCGGGTTGGTACATTCCCCCGGATGTCCTTGATCTGTATATCGGGCCGGAGGTCCAGCATTTGGGCTTTCCGCCGTGCAGAGGAGGTGCCGATCACAGCCGCATCAGGCAGCAGCAGTGGTTTTTGGGCGTCCGCTTTTTCCTTGCGGATGACCAGCCAGTCGGCAGGGTCTTCCCGGTAGGAAACCGCTGTGATGCAGAGGCCTTCGGGGGAGTTGGTGGGCAGGTCCTTCATGGAGTGGACGGCCACGTCTATTTCATCTCGCAGCAGCGCTTCTTCTATTTCTTTGGTAAAGAAGCCCTTGCCTTCCATTTTATCGAAACTGAGGTGCTGTATGCGGTCCCCTTGTGTTTTTATGACGATCAGTTCGGAGTCAATGCCGGCTTCGCGCAGCCTGTCCTGAGTAAAGTGTGCCTGCCACAGGGCTAGTTTGCTGCCACGGGTGCCTATACGTATCGTTTTGCTCAAAATATTTTAGCTTACAGGTGAAGGAAAACCCTTTTTTGGGTGCTGCAAAGATAGGAGCTTAAACAAATGGATTGCAACATTTAGGGCAAACCATTTGCAGGGCACTGCTGAACAAAGGCGCTGTCCGGTTGAAAAGTCGGGCACCGGCTATTTCTTCCTTTTTCTTACCTTTGCGGAATGCAGATAACAGCTCAAGCATTAGCACATTTTCTTGGCGGTACGGTGGAAGGCAACCCCGAAGTTACGGTCAACAGGCCCAGCAAAATAGAAGAGGGTGGAGAAGGCTCTATCTCTTTCTTGGGCAACTTGAAGTACGAAAAGTATGCTTACACCACAACGGCCTCTGTCCTCCTTGTCAGCCAAGACTTCGAGCCCCGGGAGCCGCTCTCTGCCACGCTGATCCGGGTGGAGGATGTCTACGGTGCAGTGGGGCAGCTGCTGCAGCAGTTCGGTGCACAGGAAGCAGGCGTTTCGGGCATTTCAGAACGGGCGGTAGTCAGCCCGCAGGCCAGTGTGGCAGAAGGCGTTGCAGTAGGCGACTTTGCCATCGTTAGCGAAGGGGCTATGCTCGGCCCTGCAGCGGTGGTCCATCCTCAAGTTTTTATTGGCCGGAATGTGAAAATCGGCGCCCGCACTGTCCTTTATCCAGGGGTCCGCATTTTGGACAACTGCATAATTGGTGAGGATTGCATATTGCACGCCAACGTGGTGATCGGGAGCGATGGCTTTGGGTTCGCCCCACAAGAAGACCGCAGCTATCAGAAAATTGTCCATGTGGGCAACGTTATCGTAGAGGACCGGGTGGAGATCGGTGCTCAGACCACAGTAGACCGCGCTACGATGGGCAGTACCATCATACGCGAAGGCGTAAAATTGGACAACCTTATCCAAATTGGGCACAATGTAGAAATCGGCGCTCATACGGTCATTGCGGCACAGACTGGCGTTGCGGGCAGTACGAAAATAGGGCGTTACTGCCGTATCGGCGGGCAGGTGGGCTTTGTCGGGCATGCTGAAATAGCGGACGGCACTCAGATTCAGGCGCAGAGCGGCATCGCTGCCTCCATCACAGAGCCTGGCAAAGCATGGTTCGGCTCTCCTGCCATCCCTTACCGGGATTTCATCCGCGCTCATTCGGTCTTCAAAAAATTGCCAGACTTGTACCGGTCTTTGAGCAGGCTGCAGCGGGCATTTGATGCTGCCGAAAAGAAAGGCCGGGATTGAGCCCCGGGCCGCTGCTGCTGCCTCCAAGGCGCTAAGCGCTTGTTTGGAGCCCGTCCCTGTTGCAAGTCAGTGCTTTATGAGCCAGGCCTCCTCGCTAAGTTTTTATTTAGCCCGCTAAACCCAAATTTAGGGGCTTCGCCAGAGGGGTAAATCCTTGGTTATCATAGCAAAACTGCTCCAAATAAGCTCGAAAGGCCGGCAGCAGGCCCTCCGCTAAGGTGAAAAACCTATCTTTGCAAAAAATTCCAGCAGAAGACTTTCCATGGAACAACAACAAACCATAAAGCAAGCAGTAAGTGTAGAAGGCGTTGGCCTGCATACTGGGCAGCCTGTTCAGCTCACGTTCAACCCTGCGCCCATCGATCACGGCTATAAATTCCAGCGCATGGATCTCGAGGGGCAGCCGGTCCTTAGCGCAGATATCAACCGAGTGATCTCCACTCAGCGGGGCACTACGCTTAAGGTTGGGCAAGCTGAGGTGCACACCGTCGAGCATGTCCTTTCAGCCCTTTCCGGCCTGAAGATCGACAATTGCCTCATTCAGCTGACCGGGCCCGAAATCCCCATCCTTGATGGCAGTGCGGGCCCATTTGTGAGCTTGCTACAGGAAGCTGGCATAGAACAGCAGGATAAGCCCCGGGAATATTTCATTGTTGAGGAGCCGCTGTTTTACAAAGACGAGGCCACCGGTTCAGAGCTCGTGGCCTTGCCCCACGACAGCTTCGAGGTCATTTCTATGATCGATTTCAACTCGGAAGTCTTAGGGCAGCAGTATGCACACCTCAATGGCACTACCGATTACGCCAAGGAAATTGCGCCCTGCCGCACCTTCGTTTTCTTGCATGAACTGGAGTACCTGGCAGAGCAGAACCTGATTAAAGGAGGGACGCTGGACAATGCCATCGTGATTGTAGACCGGAAGGTTGGCCAGTCGGAGCTTGACCGCCTGGCGGAGAAGCTCGGCAGGCCTAGTGTGACCGTAGACCAGGAAGAGGGCATACTGAATACGCTCAAGCTGCGGTTCAAGAACGAGCCCGCCCGGCACAAGCTGCTGGACGTGGTGGGCGACATCTCTCTGTTGGGCATGCCCATCAAGGGCAAGATAATGGCCACCAAGCCCGGGCATACCGCGAATATAGAGTTTACCCGCCTGCTGAAAAAAGTGGCCGTAGAAAAGCGGAAGCTGAAAGGCAAGCCTCACTACGACCCGGACGCGGAGCCGCTGTTCGATTCTGTGAAAATTGCTGCTTGGCTGCCCCACCGCTACCCCTTCCTGTTGGTAGATAAGATAATTGAACTGTCTGACAACCATGTTGTTGGGGTTAAAAATATTACCTTCAACGAAGAGTTCTTCCAGGGGCACTTCCCCAACAACCCGGTTATGCCCGGGGTGCTGCAGATCGAAGCTATGGCACAGACGGGCGGCATACTGGCATTGTCCACAGTAGATGACCCCGGCAATTGGGATACCTACTTCCTTAAAATCGAGAATGCCAAATTCAAGAACAAGGTAGTCCCGGGAGATACGGTACTCTTTAAGATGGAGCTTATGGCCCCTATCCGGCGTGGGATCTGCCAGATGCAGGCTACTGCTTATGTCGGCAACAAAATTGTATCCGAGGCAGAACTGACAGCTCAAATCGTTAAGCGATCATAAAATGAATACGACGAATAACAGCAACGCAACGGCATTTATCCATCCGGAAGCCAAAATTGGGAAAGACGTCGTTATTGGACCTTTTACTTACATTGATAAGGGGGTTGAAGTAGGCGATGGCACTTGGATAGGGCCTTCTGCTACCCTTTTTGAAGGTGCCCGCATTGGCAAGAATTGCCGGATCTTCCCGGGGGTGGTCATTGCAGGCATACCGCAAGATCTTAAGTTCAAAGGGGAGATGACAACAGCAGAGGTGGGCGACAATACGACTATCCGGGAGTATGTCACCATCAACCGGGGCACTTCTTATGCCAATAAGACGGCTGTGGGCAGCAATTGCCTGCTCATGGCTTATGCACATGTTGCACACGACTGCATTTTAGGCGACCATGTCATCTTGGCCAATAATGTCAACTTGGCCGGGCATGTAGAAGTAGGCGACTGGGCTATACTCGAGGGGCTTGTCGCGGTACAGCAGTTCATTAAAATCGGGCAGCACAGCTTCATTGCTGGCGGCTCTCTAGTGCGCAAGCATGTCCCGCCCTACGTCAAAGCAGCCCGGGAGCCGCTCTCTTATGCTGGCGTCAACAGTATCGGCCTGCGCCGGCGTCAGTTTAAGACCGAAACCATCAACGAGATACAGGAGATTTACCGCATCCTGTTTGTTAAAGGGTATAGTACTTCTCATGCACTGGAAATTATAGAGGACTCTCTGGAGCCTACCCAAGAGCGGGACTCCATCCTGAATTTTATCAAGAGCGCAGACCCCGGCATCATGCGCGGTTTTCAGCAGCTCAATGGCAAGAACCTTGATGAAGATTGAACTGGATAGTGTTGGCAAACGCTACAAAACGGAGTGGATCATCCGGGGGCTCAGCCTGGAGGTGGCGCCGGGGCAGCGCTATGCCATCACTGGGCCTAATGGCTCGGGGAAGTCTACGCTGATGAAAATGCTCTCTGGCTTCCTTTCCCCTTCCAAAGGCCAGGTATCTTTCAGTTTAGATGGGAGGCAGCTGGGGGTACATGAGGTATACCGCCACTTATCTTTTGCCGCACCTTATATCGAGCTGATCGAAGAGCTGACCCTTACCGAGGCGATCCGCTTCCACCGGCAGTTCAAAGCGACCAAGCCGGGCATGGACGATGAGGCCATTTATCAGTTGTTGGGCTTCAGGAAAGCCCGCAGCAAGCAGGTGCGCAATTTTTCTTCGGGCATGAAGCAGCGCCTGCGCCTGGCGTTGGCCCTCGTTACGGAGTCGCCTTTGTTGTTGCTGGATGAGCCGACTACTAACCTAGACGAGGAGGGCATTGGCTGGTACCGCGGCCTGATCGCCCGGTTTGGCACTGGCCGCACCTTGGTCATTGCTTCCAACGCCGCTGTGGATTTTGACTTCTGCGAGCACAAAGTGTATATCCCCGATTATAAGCAATAGTACCTCTATATGTCTTCCAATCTGAAAGTTGCTGTTATTGGTGGAGGGGCTGCGGGCTTCTTCGCTGCTTGTTCTGTAGGCGAACACCATCCGGGGGCGGCTATCCATATCTTTGAGAAGTCTGGCAAAGTCCTTTCCAAGGTGAAAGTATCGGGTGGCGGCCGCTGCAATGTGACCAACGGCTGTACCTCTATTGCGGAGTTGTCCCGGGCCTACCCCCGGGGCGGGAAGCAGCTGAAAAAGGCTTTCCGTACTTTCAGCACCGCAGATACGATGGAGTGGTTCGAGCGCAGGGGGGTAGCGTTGACGATACAGCCGGATCAGTGTGTTTTCCCTGTTTCGCAGTCTTCCCAGACCATCATAGACTGCCTGCAGGGCCAGGCGCGGGAGTATGGCGTAAGGGTATGGGCTGGCACAGGCGTGGAGGCGCTAGAGCGTAAAGGGGAGCAGATCAGGCTGTCTTTTTTGCGCAATAGCCGGGAGCCAGCGCTTTTTGATAAAGTCATTGTGGCTACCGGCGGCAGCCCCAAGCGCACAGGCCTGGCCTGGCTGGAAGCACTGGGGCACAAAATTGAAGCCCCGGTGCCCTCGCTTTTTACGTTCAATATGCCAGACGAGCCGGTACGGGAGCTGATGGGGGTGGTCGTTGAGCCGGTCACTGCCAGTATTCAGGGGGAGAAGCTATCTGCAGAAGGCCCCCTGCTGATTACCCACTGGGGCATGAGCGGGCCAGCTATCTTGAAGCTGTCCGCATTTGGAGCCCGCCTGCTCAGCGAGCAGCAGTACCAGTTCAAGGTGCAGGTCAATTGGGTGAACATGCCTCAGACCGAGCGCGTGGCGGAAGCGTTATGGGAGCTTGGCGGCGCCCATCCTCAGAAGAGCATGGGCAATCAGCGCTTGCCGGCTATACCCAAAAGGCTTTGGGCTTTCCTGCTGCAAAAGGCTGAGATACCAGAGGCTAAAAAATGGGGGGAGGCTGGCAAAAAGCAGGTCAACCGTCTGGCTGCACTGCTCACCAACGATACTTACGCCGTGAGGGGCAAAACGACTTTCAAAGAAGAATTCGTGACTTGCGGGGGCGTTAGCTTGGAAAGTGTTAACTTCAAGACCATGGAAAGCCGCGCCTTGCCAGGGCTTTACTTTGCCGGGGAGGTACTCGATATTGACGGCATCACCGGAGGGTATAATTTCCAAGCGGCCTGGACTACTGGCTTCATCGCAGGGCAGCTGGGCTGAAGGCCTGTGCCGTGAGGGCTCCTGCCTTGAGCTCATCGTGCCACAGCAGCTGCCGCAGGTGCCGGTCTTCAGGTCGGCGGTACTATTCTAATCGGGCATAAACCAAAAGAGCACAGGCATTCAGCCTATGGTAATGGCATCGGACTAGCGCTGCGGAGGGGTGCAAGCCCGGCAGGGCCGAGCGGATAGCGAGCCCCGTAGCATAGCGACCCCTGCCGTATGGCCGGGGTAGGCCCCAAAAGGGGAGCCACTTGGGCTGTGCGTTTAGCCATCGCTTTCAATTTCAGCTTAATGGACCAAAAAATATAGTAAAATGGGAAACCTGATCTACACGCTAATCATGGGGGCAATAGCTGGGTGGCTGGCTGGGAAAATCATGAAGGGGGCAGGCTATGGCCTTTTGATCAACATCATTTTGGGCATCTTTGGCGCTTTTGTTGGCAATTGGCTTTTCGGCTTTTTGGGGATTACCCTTTCAGCAGGCCTTATAGGCGATATCATTGAAGCGGCGGCCGGTGCTGTTTTTGTGCTCTTTATCGCGGGCTTGGTCAAGCGTTAGGGACATTGACATGGCCGTAGGGGCAGTGCCGGCATTTGTTGCCGCAGCATTTCCCCCGCTTCAGGTGAAACCAGGAAGTAAGCACCATCAGCCCGTTTTCCTGATAGTAATCTAGCCCGGGCACAAGCTTTGGGGCTGCGTACTGAGGTGCGGTATTGGGCTGCTCGCCGGCTTGGTAGGCCGCCACGAACTGTTCTATGGCTGTTGCTACCTTTTCCTGCAAGCATTGTGGGCAGTAGCAGCCTGCACCCTCCTGCGCGGCGGGAAGGATGGGGGGCAGGGCAGTGCACCAGCAATTTGAAGAGCTGTGCAGCCCGCAGTCGAATGTTTGCTGGCAGCCCGGGCAGGTAGTCGGCATAGCTTCCGGTTTGTTTCCTACCCAAAACACCTCCGGGCTGCCTGTGGTTGGCTTTACAGATGCTAACCAAGCATCTCTTACCCTTGGGGGCTGCCGAAGTGGCGGATATTGTAGGTGAAGGTGAGCATGAAAAAGCGCCGGAGTACCTGTGTCTGCGTATCCTGCAGGTAGGCGTCTGTCACTTCCCGGCTGATGCTGTTGTTCTGCCCGAGCAGGTCAAATGCGCTAAGGGTGAGCTCCGCCCGGTCATCTTTCAGGAATTTTTTGCCCAAGGCTGCATTCAGTAGCCAAAAGTTTTGGTTGAACCCGTCTGACAGGCCGCTGTAGAGCTGATGGTTGAGGTCGGTACGGATGACCCATCCCTTCCCGAAGATAAAGTTGGCCCCTACCCTTGAGCTTTGGTTGATGAAGGAGTTGTCGAGTGCGCTGTTCAGGGTATTGCGCACCTGGCTCATGCTGGTGCGGGAGCCGATTGTAAAATCCACCTGCTCACTGATGTTGCTGCTGAGCGTAAGCCCCAGGCCTGAAGTCAGGGTGTTGGCAAAATTGGCTGCGCCATTGACGAGCCCTGGGCTGCGGATGTAGCTTAGGGAAAGGTCTGTGTTGAGGTTGGAGCGGAGGGGGCTGAGGGGGAAGCCATAGGTGGTATATGCCCGTGCGTTCCAATAGCCATTGAGGTTGACCGGCTGTATGAGCTGTGCCCCTCTGGGGAGGATGATGCCGTTGCCCAGGTCGGTATCTCTGGCGGCGGTCAGGGTGCTGTTGCCGATATGGTTGGCGGTGTACTGTGCGCTGAGCAGTGCAAAAAAGACGGTCCCTTTTTCGGTATTGGTATTGGAGTAGCGGGCGAAAAGGCGGTGGCTGTAGTCTTGCTCCAGCTCGGCGTTGCCTGTGGTGAGCTGTACGGGGTTACTGTTGTTGACGGCTTCCTGAAGCTGGGAAAGGCCCGGGGGCGAGGTGCGGGTGAAATAGCCAGCCCGGAGGTTGGCAGACTGGGAGAAGCGGTAGCGCAGGAATGCCCGTGGCAGGATGTTGAAAAACTGCTGGCCGACCTGGCCAGCATTGGGGAAAACCTGTTCCCCTTCGAGGTTGGCCCATTGGGCGGTGAGCTGTAGGTTGAACATGAGCCCTTTATTATTGATGCGCAGCCCTGCCCCGCCGCTGTGGGTGCGGTAGTTGCTGTTGAAGGTGTTGGAAAGGGCCGGGTTGAGCAGGGAATAGGCTGCATCGGAGGCGAGGTAATCAAAGGTCTCCTGCTGCCCGTCATTGCGCTCCAGCCCGGAGGCCAGGCTGAGCTGTAGCTGTGCTTTTTCTCCAAGGGGCTCGCTGTACCGCACATCTGCTCCGTACTGCCAGGTTTTGCTGTCGAGCCCAGCGTACTGTTGGAGCTGCTCTGTGTAGAGGGTGTCTTCAAAAAACTGGCTCTCTGAGTCAAGGAAGCGGTCTCCGTTCTGCCGTTTATAGCCTGCGTCGGTGCTGAGGGAGAGTGTCCTTCCCCGTTTCTCAAAGCGGTGGCGGTAGGTCAGCCGGTTGGAGAAGTCTGTCGCGGAGAGGTCGGCCCTAAGCCCGTAATTGGTGAGGTTGAGCAGGCTGTCGCCAAAAGTAGTCTGTGCAATAGCCCTTTCCATGCCTTGGCTCTCTTGGAGGGTCAGCCGTGGCTGAATGATAAGGGCATTCCGGTCGTTGAAATTGTGTTCAGCCCTGAGGTTGAAGCGGTGGTTGAGGTTTTGGTTGTTGGCGCTTTGCTGCTGCCGGAAAACTTGCCCTTCGATCTCCTCGTTCAGATAGGCCCGGTATTCGTTCACAGCTGCTTCGTTGTCCGTGTAGTTGAGGAAGTAGCTGGCGGTGACTTCCGTTTTTTCGCCCCACTTGTCGGTGTAGTTTAAGCCAAATGCATGGGTAGTGGCGATGCCGTTTTGAGCGCCAATCAGGAAATCGCTAGCATTGCCTCCGCTGCTGCCACGGCCAGGCCGGCCGCCGCCTCTGCCGCCTCTAGCGCTACGGCCACCGGAGTTTCCGAGCAGCCCGGTGAGGTCTTCGGATGCAAAGTTCTGTTGATTGATGTTGTTGGTCTGCCCGATAAGGGAAATGCGGCTATCCCCTTTGAAAATATTGAGCGCGCCCCCAGCCTGGTATTTGGCGTCGGGGCCAATCCCTGCGTACAGTTTGCCGAATTCACCCTGCCGCATGCCTGGCTTGGTGATGATGTTGATGGCTTTGGTCGTTTCTCCGCTGTTGAACCCAGAAAAGCGGTCCTGATCGCTCTGTTGGTCGAAGACTTGGATTTTGTCGATGACTTCTGCGGGGAGATTGCGCAGTGCGGCGGCAGGGTCGTTGCCGAAAAATGGCTTGCCATCTACCAAAACCTGCTGCACTTGTTCGCCCTGAGCCTGTACCTGCCCATTCTCTAGCACCACGCCCGGCATTTTCCGGATGAGGTCTTCTGCGTTAGCGTCCGGGTTGACTTTATAGGCAGCGGAGCTGTACTGAGTCGTATCGCCCTGTTGTGTGGCCAAGGGCACCTTGCCGGTGATCTCGATTTCGTCCAGGTCCAGCGCAATTTCTTGCAAAGCCAACAAGCCCAGCCTCAGGTCCTGGCCGGCGATAGCAACCTCCCGGTTCAGTGTAGCATAGCCAACAAAGGACACCTGCAGCTGATAAGCCCCTTCGGGCAGGCCGGCAATTCTGAACCCCCCTCTCTCACTGGTAAGGGCGGTATATTCGTTCCCGTTGCCGGAAAGGTAGATGTGGGCTCCGGGGAGGGGCTGTTCCGTTTTGCCGTCTGCTACACGGCCAAACACCTGATAAGATTGTGCGCCGAGAGCGAGGGAGGAAAGGAGGGCGAGAGCTAACAGCAGTAGCGTTTTCGTATTCATGTTTTTTGATTTACACTGGTGTTGCCAGTTTAGATTGGACAGCGCGAAGGGCGGGGTTTTTCCCATAGGTGCAAAAAAATAATGCAAGCTCTGATATTCCTCAGTGTGTGCTGTAGATAGGTTGTGGAGCTTTGCAGTTCACCAACCTGTTGTAGTTATGGACCTGGCCATGATGCGCGAAGCGTTTACGAAATCGGGCTTGTCCCGGGAAGATTTGCAGGAAGACCCTGTCGCACAGTTTGAACAATGGTTTTGCGATGCAGAAGGCAGTGGCATGCGCATGCCCAACGCCATGTCGTTGGCTACCGTTGCAGGCAATGGGCAGCCAAGCCTGCGCACGGTGTTGCTGAAGTACTTTGATACACAAGGCTTTGTGTTTTTTACCAACTACGGCAGCCGCAAAGCCCGTGAGTTGGATGGGCAGAAGCGGGCGGCACTACTTTTCCCCTGGCTGGGCCTGGAGCGGCAGGTGCACATCACCGGCCGGGTAGAGCGGGTGAGCACAGCAGAATCTGCCAAGTATTTTTTGAGCCGCCCGCATGGCAGCCAGATAGGGGCCTGGGTATCTGAGCAGAGCAGCCCGATCTCTTCCCGGCAGCTGCTGATGGCTAAATTTGCTGAAATGAGGCAGAAGTTCCGCTCAGGGGAGGTGCCGCTGCCCAGTTTTTGGGGTGGCTACCGCGTATTGCCCGAGGCTTTTGAGTTTTGGCAGGGCCGGGAGCACCGCTTGCACGACCGCTTCCTGTATTCCCTTCAGCCCGATGGCCGTTGGGGCATTGAGCGCCTCGCGCCTTGATGGGGTTGCTTGTGCCCGGTTGATTTTGCATTTTTGTGCCCTATCTACAAAAATCAAGGCATGGACCTCAACGACTTGAAAGTAGCGCTCATTGCTCAGATTGTTGCGACGGAAGACCCCAACGTGCTTCACGCGCTGCGCTCGGTGCTGCAATTGAAAGCCCCGCCTGTGCTGCCGGCGGCTCCACCATCGGCTGGGCAATGGCTTGGCGAGCGGTCTGATGGCCATATCCCGCCTGGCGGTGACCTTGAGGACCTACAGCGGGAAATTGACGATTTGTTCAATGCCTGACAGCTGGCAGGAGGCTGTGCTGTGCGCTGCTGCGTCTGCTGTTGCAGGCTTCAGCTCCGGAAGTGCCGCTCCAGAAAGACCATGATGTATTGTAAAGACTCCCGCCAATATTCCCAATTGTGCCCGCCGGGCCGTTCAAGGTAAGTGTAAGGGATTTGCAAGCGGTCTAGCTCCTGCTTGGCCTGCCGGTTGACCTGCAGGAAGAAATCATCCTTCCCACAATCCAGCCAAAGTGCGACGGGCAGGCCGGGCCGGTAGCGGTAAAGCTGTCCCGCCACGCTGTTGTCCTGCCAATGTTGTGGGAAAGCCCATCTTGGGCCAAGCAGGCGGGGCAGTTCCCAGTTGTTGGGGAAGGGCCTGAGGTCTAGCCCCCCGCTCATGCTAAAGGCTGCCCCCCACAGATTGGGGTGGCGCAAGGCAAGGTGCCATGCGCCATGGCCGCCCATGCTAAGCCCTGCAATTGCCCTTTTTTCCCGTACGGCCAGTGTAGGGTAAAGGCTGTCGATAGCGGGCAGCAGTTCTTCCGAAAAGTAAGTTTCATATTGCATAGTGTCTAGCATGGGGCTATCGAGGTACCAGCCGAAGGCCCCTCCGTCAGGGCATACGATGCGGATCTGTTGCGCTTCTGCATAGCTGAGGATTTCCGGGGCCCGCTCCAGCCAGTTGGTGTAGTTGCCTGTTGCGCCATGTAGCAGGAAAAGGGTAGGGCAGGGGGCTCCTCCTGCCGGGCTGATGACTAGAGCAGGCACGGTACGCTTCAGGGCTCTGCTTTGCAGGTAAAGCGTATCTACAGAGGCAGGCTGTGCGAGGGCCGCCCATGCAACGCCCGCAAGTAGGGATAAAGTGAAAAGCCGGCGGGTTTTCATAGGGTATGTTTTTTCAGGCAGACTGTTAAAAAAGCGGATTGGGATAGGGGGCTTGCGTTAGTTTGTTGTAATGTAATTTAATCACCCAACCCAAGATACATGATCCGGACATCCTTTTTCACAGTGGCATTCCTGTTTTTCTTGACTCAAGCAGGCTTGGCACAATCCTCCCTGAGCATTGCCCTGCAGCGCCTGCCGGGGCTAAGCTTTTCCGAAACTTTCAGCAATGGCGGGCTGCTTTCTACTACGGTTGAGATTTACGAGATTGGCTATCCTGCCTACGGGCTTAGCCTATCATTTATCAGCGAGCCAGATGCACAAGGCTGGTACTGGGGAGCAGGCATCGCAGCCATAGGGGCTGGGCGTTACAACACCAGTCAGCGCATTAGTTTTTCGGGCTTGGAGACGGTCCGGCAAGAGGGCGAATGGAAAAGGGCGTCGGCAACTTTTCAGATGGAAGCCGGGCTGGCCGCTGATTTCACGGCTGACGGCCGCTTGCAGGGGTTTGCAGGGGCGATGCTGCAGCCCTCCTTCTCGTACCGCTCTTTCAACCCGCTCAATGTAAGCGGGGTGCCATATCAAGGGTGGATGTTCAGGACAGGGCTGGGAGCCTTAGGGCGGCTGCGCTATCAATTGGCCGGGCGCTGTTCGCTTGAAGCGAGCCTTGGCCTGGCCATGATCAACATACTATGGGAAAACCATAAGCTGGAATCGGCTGCAGCCATAGAAGGGGCGTTCGAGACCAGGACCTTCGGGCTGCAAGTCTCCCCTCGGATGGCGGGCGGCAGCCTTGGCCTGGCCATCAGCCTGTAGCTCATTCCAAGAATGCCTGGCACTGTGGGCAATAGTACGTGGTCCGCCCGGCTACTTTGTCTTGTTCTAGCGAGGAAAGGCATTTAGGGCATAGGCCGTCTGGCACCCTGTGGTTCCAAAGCCAAGATTCGGGATAGGCGCTATATTCTGCATTGAGGGCGACCGCCTGCCGCAGAATGTCCTGCATGTTGTGGAACAGCGCCTTGAGCTTTTCGAGGGGCAAAGCGCTGATGCGGGAAGCAGGGTGGATGCCTTGCTGCCAACATACTTCATCCACGTAGAGATTGCCCATGCCGGCCAGGTATTTCTGGTTGAGCAGGAACCCTTTCAGGGTGCTCTTTCTGTTTTGAGCGAGTGCCAAAAATTGGCTTTCGGAAATGAGCAGGGCGTCTTCGCCGAGGTTTTTGCGGGCTATGAAACCATCAAGGCTGGGCACGTAATGAATACGGGCAAACTTCCGGGGGCAGTCGAAGCCAAGGCGGTAGCCATTTTCAAAAACAAAGGCGAACCGTTCGTGCTTGGGCTGCTCCGCTATCGCATCGTAATAGCGGAAACGGCCGCTCATGCCAAAGTGGAACAAAACGTAGTGCCCATTGTCGAGCGCTGCGAAGAAGTATTTCCCCCGGCGGTAGCTGCTAACGAATTGCCGCCCCCTGAGTTTTGTAGCAAAATCAGCTGGTGCGATTTCCTTTAGGATATAGCTGGGGTCGATGAGGTCTACTTTGGCAATGCGCTGCTGCAGGGCGCACTGCTCAAAGTGGAGCTGTTTGGCATTGACTTCTGGCAGTTCTGGCATGGCAGGAAGCTTTGTTTAGGAAAAGGCAACTGCAAACCGGGGGCAAATGTTCTGATTTCGTACCTTCATGCTGCGCAAGAATCCATCTATGAATGCCATTTTAGATCAAATCCGGGAGGTTGTCATTCAAATTGCCACTCCTTATAGTACGGGCACGGGCTTTTACTTGAAGGAGGCAGGCGTTGTTGTGACCAACAACCACATCGTGCACGATAACCGGGAGGCGGTGGTGCAAGGGGAGAAACTGCCCCGGCAGCTGTCCAGGGTAGTCTATGCCGACCCCAAGTTCGACCTTGCCTTTTTGGAGGTGAGCGGTACGGAAGGGCTTCCTGCACTTGATATTTTTGGCGCCGGGGCTTTGCACGAAGGGGAGACGGTCGTTTCTATAGGGCACCCTTTTGGGCTGCAGTTTTCTGTTACGCAAGGTGTCATTTCAAGTACTAACCGGGAAGTAGAGGGGGTACGTTACATACAGCACGATGCGGCCCTCAACCCCGGCAACAGCGGTGGGCCTCTTATCAATACCAAAGGGCAGGTGATCGGAGTGAATACGCTGAGCATGGAGCAGAGCGACAATATCGGTTTCTCCCTGCCTGCCGTCTATCTGCAGCAAGCGCTGTCTGAGTTTCAGGCTGCCGCGCCCGGTGTGAAGGTCCGTTGCGAGTCTTGTAGCAACGTAGTGGCTGAACAACAAGTGCCGGATGGCAAGTACTGCCCTCATTGTGGGGCCAGGGTATACCTGCCTTCTCACGCAGAAATGTACGAGCCTGTAGGCATAGCCGAGCGCATTGAGGAGCTCCTGAGGGCTATCGGGCAGGAGGTGCCGCTGTCTAGGCGTGGGCCCAACAATTGGGAGATACAGGAGGGCAGCGCACGGATTGCCATCACTTATCATGAGGATACCGGGCTGATCATGGGCGATGCCTATTTGTGCACGCTGCCCACGGAGCAGATCAAGCCGATCTACGAATTTTTGCTGAGGCAAAATTTTGAAATTGAGGGGCTTTCTTTCAGCATCAAAGACCAAGACATCGTCCTCTCCCTCCTCATCTTCGACCGCTACCTTAATCTCGATACCGGCATGAAGCTGTTCCGCCACCTTTTTGAACGGGCAGATTACTATGACAACATCTTAGTGGAGCAGTATGGCGCTCTTTGGCGGGCAGAGGACATAGCATGACAAAATACAACTACCGGGATGCTCGTTAATTCGGTATTCCTGCAGCAGCACCGCTAATCTTGTCTGTCAACAGGCTTTAACAGAAAAAATGCCCGGCATTTGCTTAACATTCGCTATTATTGTGACTTGTTTCGTAGGTGGCAGCGCTACGGGCTTCCGTGCCTGAGGCTACGGGCAAAAATCATACAAAATCAATGCAGCATAAAAGGCGCTCCTCGGCAGCCGGCTGTATTGCTCACGCAAGCTAACTATCTCTGTGCTTTCCCTCAGCAATGGGCTCTGGCACAAAATCAAACCCTAAAGAAGACTGCCACAGCCTTAAGCATCACGAAAAAACCACTTTGGACTCATTGAAAGCTTTTTACAAATAACCGCCTGTATGAAAAATTTCAAGTCGATTATTATCACTTGTCTGTTAGCATTGGGAGCGATTTCCGTTGGTGCGCAGGACATCCACTTCTCTCAGTTCTATCTTTCCCCCCTCAACCTCAACCCAGCCATGACGGGGGTCATGAACTGTAACATCCGCATGGTAGCCAACTACCGGAATCAGTGGGCCAGCGTACTCCGCTCTAATGCTTACAATACTTATTCCTTTTCGTATGACCAACGCATCCCCGTAGGCCGCTACGATTATTTTGGCATCGGGGGTACTTTTTGGGGCGATGAGGCCGGAGAAGCGAACTTCTCTACGCTCACCGGCAAGCTTTCTGCTTCTTATTCCAAGCGCATGGGCGGTTATCGCAAACAGGCTAATTACCTGGTGGTCGGAGCTGAGGCAGGCGTGGCTCAGCGCAGTATCGACTTCCTGAAGCTCCGTTGGGGCTTGCAGCACGATGGTGAGGGCGGCTTCGATGGCACCCTGCCTTCTGGCGAGGAAAATGTATTTGACCGCGACAACTTTATCTTTGCCGATCTGGCTGCAGGGCTGCTTTGGTTCATGGTGTTCGACGAGAATAATAGCCTCTACTTTGGCGGCGCTTTCCACCACCTCAACCGCTCCAATCAGTCCTTCAACTCCGATGATGAAGACCTGCTCTACAGCCGGTTCACTTTCCACGCGGGGGGCGAATTCATGATGGGCCGCCGCTTCGGCCTTGTACCGGGCGTGATTGTAATGTCTCAGGGGCCTTCTTTCCAAGTCAATGCAGGTACGAGCTTCAAATTCCTGCTCGGCAATGGCCGCTCCAACCAAGCCTTTCAGTTTGGCCTCTGGACTCGGGTGTCTAATAAAATTGAGTCAGGTGTGCTGAACGACGCGGCCATCCTGTCTACCCGGTTTGACTACGAAAACTTTAGCCTCGGCTTTAGCTACGATATCAATGTTTCTCCACTGCGTACGGCAAGCAACGCCAATGGCGGGTTCGAATTCGCACTGGCTTATAAGATCTGCGGCATGGAGCGACGCGGGGTTTACTGCCCTAATTTCTAGGCGGGAACCCGCCTAACTATAGAAAAGACCCTGCAGCCTGAGGCGCCTTGCCCTGCCTGCAGGGTCTTTTCGTTTGTGCTGGAAGTTGGCAAATCGATGACAAAGTGGTAATTTTCAGCCGAAATCAATCCCTTAGACTAAATAGGGTTGACTTGTCTGGGGGCTACACGGCCGAAATGAGGCCTGCTAGGCCGCTCCGTGCTGCTTTGAGGCATCCCGCGTTTTAGCCGAATGCCTGGAAAAGCTTGGGCGCAATCGGAAACAGCTCGTTCCCCCCCGCCCCTCGCAAGTATCAACGCTAATCAACAACTATTAAAACAGCAGGACTATGTTTGGAGGTAATAACAAAAAGGAAAGCACAGCCAAGAGCAATGGCTCAACTTCTGTGTCTAGCGGCCTGAACAGCCTGGTGAAAGGCACTGTGGTGGAAGGTACGGTCAAGTCCGAAAGCGATATCCGGGTAGATGGCACCATCAAGGGCACCTTGCATTGCGATGCCAAAGTGATCATCGGACCTACAGGCTATGTAGAAGGGGAAATCCGTTGCCAGAATGCTGTAGTGGAGGGGAAGTTCGAAGGAAGCATACAAGTGGCAGAGCTGCTGAACATCCGCGAGTCCGCTTCCGTGAGCGGTGAAGTATCTACCGAAAAGCTGATTGTACAGTCCGGAGCTACTTTCAATGTGACTTGCTCTATGGGGGGTGGCATTACTTCCTCCAAAAACGGAAGTAAAGCTAGCGCACAAGACAAAAGCACAGTAGACAGTAATAGCGCGAAATCAAACAAAGCGGCCAGTGCCCGATAAAAACAGCGGCAAGCGGAAAGGGCCCCGGGGGAAAGTCGATGCCTATCTGAAGTATTCTGGCATGGCTTTCCAAATGGGAGCCATTATTTTGCTAGGCACTTTGGGCGGGCAAAAATTAGATACCTATTTTCAGACCGAACGCCCTTACCTGACGGTACTGCTGGCCCTCCTTTCCATTTTTGCAGCGCTATATGTTACTTTAAAGGACTTGCTCTTCGGAGGGCAAAATGGTGAAGATTGACCTTCCGCCCCCTCTTCCCCGGCATGCCTACCGATAATACGTCAGCCTCATGAATGTACGCACCTTTCTCATTCAGTTAGCTCTGGTTTCAGCCGCTTCAGCAGGCTTGGTTTTCTGGATGAATTCCTGGCCCCGTTTTGCCAGCCATGCTGTAGTGGGGTGGGCCAGCCTTGGGGTCTTTGTGCTCATCAGCCTTGGGATGTATTACGCCG
Source organism: Phaeodactylibacter luteus (assembly GCF_007993045.1). Classification (GTDB taxonomy): domain Bacteria; phylum Bacteroidota; class Bacteroidia; order Chitinophagales; family Saprospiraceae; genus Phaeodactylibacter; species Phaeodactylibacter luteus. The sequence goes on along the minus strand of NZ_VOOR01000020.1, from coordinate 61,246 downwards.
GGCGCAAAGCCGCAGTCAGCGAAAATAAACACGATTTCACTAATGTCGCTCTTGGGGTCACGGTAGGTAAACTCTTCTTTGCAATTGGCTTTATCCTGGGTTATAACTATCTTGCTCAGCCTGATGACCGACAGTTCATCATCCCCTTTTTTAGCGTTTACCTGATTTATACGATCTTCGAAACCTACGTGATGATGAAATTGGGGCAAACCGATCAAAACAAGTAAAGCTGCTTCCATGGTAAATGAAAAAACCTACCGGGCAACGGTAAATGATGCTTATACCTTCGAAGGGATTACCGGAGAACTGGACATTATCCCTACTTCAGAGGGCCGTTTCCACATCATTCAGGGGCATAAGTCCTACAATGCAGAAATCCTGACGGCAGATTTCAACGCCAAATCCTTTGAGCTGAAAATCAATGGCGTCGTTTACCATGTGGTGCTGGAAGATGAGTACGACCAACTGGTCAAGCAGCTCGGCTTAAGCGTTGTCTCTCAGCAAGTGGTCAAAGATATCCACGCACCAATGCCAGGCTTGGTGCTCGAAGTGAGCACGCAAGCAGGTGCAGAAGTCGCTGAGGGGACGCCTCTGCTGATTTTGGAGGCGATGAAAATGGAAAACGTCATCAAGAGTATGGGCGATGGCGTGGTCAAGGCTATCCATGTCAGCAAAGGCCAGGCTGTAGAAAAGGGGCAGCTGCTGTTGGAGATGGAGTGAAAAAGCGCTGAACAGGGGAAGAGGGCGCAAATCAGATTGGCGTTTTTTTTGCCCTGCACAATGTGATGGGGCCTGCCCCTGCCGCAAGGGCAGGTGCCGCTATGCTCCGGGGCTCGCTGCCCGCTCGGCCCCTCGCCCTGCAGGCGTCGGGTCTGGCCTTCGGCCACCCCTGCGCAGCGCTAGGCCAATGCCAGGATATAAAGCCTCAAAAGCATAAACACCTGCGGTATTTTGGTTCACGCTCGGGGAAGGCACTGTGCTGATTAGCACATATCGGCGCTGGCAAGCGTTATAAGGGATAAAGCAATAAGGCTATGCCAAGCCCCCACACCTTAAAAACGATAACCTATTACATACTGGCTTTTCTGGGCAGTAGCGTAGTTATGCTGTTGTTGGCGACCGGGGCAGTCTATTATGTAGCCGTCTCCAATCAGGGGCGCGTACCTGAGTTAGCCGCAGAGTGGTCCCGCAATGAGCTTGGGGTAGAACTCTCCTTTTCTGATTACCGATTTGAATACTTCGACCACTTTCCTTTCCTTTCCCTTTCCCTCCGCAACTTAGTCCTCACAGGCCCTGATCCTGCAGCCCACCGTCGGGAGCTATTGCGCATCAAAGAGGCTGATCTGGTACTAAAGCCTTCCCGCCTCCTTTATGGAGAGCTAGGCTTGCGTTCTCTTTGGCTGGACGATACCCGCATACTGATTTTCAAATCAGGAGATGGGGCCTCAAATATTGGTTTCCTTAAAAGGGTGGGGGGCAATGCCCACTTAGATACGGCTATGGTACGGGAGCTGGGCGGGCTCCGCCGGCTTCACATCAACGGGTTATACTTTGATTATCAGGATTCGCTCCGGTATAAGTTCCATCGTTTTGAAATCCGGGATGGCAGATTGTCGTTTGCGGCCCGCAAGGATACGCTTGAGGTGGGGCTCGATGGGGAGAGCTATATTCATGGCCTTACCTTCCGGCCTGCTCAGGGGGCCTATGCAGAAGGGGCAGCAGCCCGATTGGATTTACGGTTCAGTTTAACGGCAGGGCAAGGGGCAATAGCCCTCCTGCCTGGCGCGCAATTGAAGATTGGCCCGGACACCATTCGTGTTGCTGGGGTGTTGAGCAGGGAATGCCTACAGCTAGAGCTTTCCACTGAGGGCATTAACCAAGAGCGGGGCGAAAAGATAGTTGCACCGGGCATACGGGACGCGCTGAGCGGAATATCGGTAGAGGGGTCCTTGGCTGTCCGCGTCCATGTAAATGGAGAGGTCGTGCCGGGCAGCCCCGTCCCGGTATCGGTATCGGTCTCAGGCTATCCGCTTTCGGTACGTTTGGCAGAGGAACAGCTTACCGGAGTAGGGCTTCGAGCAGGCTTTATCAACAATCACCTCAGCCACATTATCACGCCAGAGACCGGACGGTTGCGTATCGAAGTGGATACGGCCCTATGGCGGTCCCGTTACCCTTTTGCGCTGGTTTATGAGCAAGCCAATCTACAGCAGCCTATTGCCCGGGTAACGGGTGGATTGCAATGGCCGGCCAGCAGCCTGCAGCCTTTCTTAAACCAAGCTGGCTGGGCGCTAGACAAAGGGCGGTTAACAGCAGCCTTTTCAGTGAGGGGCCCTATGCAGTCGCTAGCTGGTTCAAGCCCAGACTGGGGAGCGCTGCAATGGGAAGGCAAAGGGCGGGTAGAAGGTGTGAGCGCCCGTCAGGTTGCTAGCGGGGCTGTGTGGGAAAAGCTTTCCGGGCAATGGGCCCTTACGGGAAAGGCACTGCGTTTTTCCGGTGGTACATTTGAGTTTGGGGGGGGAGCGTATTCGGTTGGCTTGCGTGCCCTGCTCGGAGAAGGGAAACTGAACTTGCATGCCGATGTAGAAGCCCCGCCCTTTCAGTTGGAGCCTTGGCTGGCACTGGTGCAAGATTCAGCAGTTTCGCAGCCATTGCCATGGGATGAGGTGACGGCAACTTTACAGGTACAGGCGCCTAGAGCAGCCTTTCAGCGGCTTGCTGCGGATGGGGTAACGTTGCGGGCCTCCTTGTCTAAACGAAAGGGGGAGGGTTGGCAGGCCAATATCTCATCCATGCAGGGGGTAGCTTTTGGGCACATCCCTTTTCAGGCGCAGGCTGGTATCAGCAGCGCCCCAACAGGGAGCAAACAGCTTGCCCTAGCGGTCAAGTCGCACATACCGCTTACTGCATTACAGCCCTTGGTGCCTTCTTCCCAGCTGTTGCTGCGCGCCGGCGAGGCAAGTGCCGGCTTTTCCTACAATGGAGACTTGTCGGGCTATGCCGGGCTGTCTGCCAAAGTGCTGGTAGGCCTGCTCAAAGGGCAGGTGCGGTTGCACAATGCAGCTTGGAGCGTACCAACTGCAAAGCTGGACTTCGATACGGTATCAGGAGGGCTGTTTTGGGAACAAGGCCGATTGTATTGGGATTCCCTTTCGGTGGTGCTCAATGGCAACCAGGCAACGTTGGCTGGGCAATCGGAAGGGGTTGTCCCTTTTTTGCTGGGCCAAAGGCGCGAAAGCGTTATTGTGGATATGACTTTGGATAGCCGGGGCATCGACCTGAACCGGTTTTCTTTTCCCGGGCGGTGGGCGGATGTGGAAGCGCCAGGCAGCAACCCAGTTAGGAGGGCTATCCGAGCGCTGTTGCCTCGGCTGGAAGCCCGTTTGGAAGCCCGTTCCGACTCGCTGCGCTTTCGTGCTGCACGCTTTGATGAAGTGTACTGGAAAGGGGCCCTCACTCCCGAAGAGCCTTTTGCCCGTGTGGATACCTTGAGCGCAAAGGTTTTTGGTGGTGCACCCATACAGGCGAAAGCAGTTTTTTCCAATCCTTCAGACCCTATGCTTGCTGCGGAGGCAGAGGTCGCCTTCCCAGTACGCGAGCTCAGCCGTATGTTCTCTCCAAGCCAGCTGCGGTTTGATACGGGCACTGTACAGCTGCGGTTCCGCTATTCTGGCCAGCCTCATCGGCATGTAGATGCCAAAAATGCACTGCTTAACGCAAAGGTCAGTGGCACCGGCAAAATCAAAGGGGCAGGCTTTACTTTCGTGCCCAGGGGCTATGCCTTCCGTAAAGTGGATGCGGCTTTTGCCTTCAATGGCAATGACCTGCACTTTGATGGCATCGGCCTCAGTTTGAACGGCAACAGCTTGCAGGGCCACGGCGTGATCTGTGATTTCCTGCCCTTTATCTTTCTGCCACAGCATCGCCTTCGGGCTAGTTTGGACGTGCACGCCGGCCACTTCGACCTGGGCCGCTTCCGGGCTCCCGAAAAATTTAGGGAGGAGGCCACAGGGGGGGCAGCAGAACAGCCCACGGTCATTACCCGCCTGATCAATGCTGGCTTGTCTTCCGCAGAAGCTGATTTTAGCCTTTCCATTGATACCCTGAGCTACCGCAATTTCCAGGCTTTGGATGTGGAGGGGGCTGTCGGGTTGGGCCAAGGCCGTTTTTGGATGGAGGGCGTCCGTATGGGGCTGGCTGGCGGCCGTTTTGAACTGGCAGGAGAAGTGGATGGGATAGACGCCAACCGGCCAGCGATTGACATTCAAGCCCGGCTGGCTGATACCGATATCCGCAGTGCGTTTCATGCGTTCGATAATTTCGGCCAGCGTGCCATCCGCAGCAATAATTTGGAAGGCCAGCTTACGGCTGATGTACAGTTCCGTGCGCGTGCCAATGCCAACTACGACCTGTTGCCAGAGGACATGCAGGGGTACATGAAGCTGAGCGTGGAGAACGGTGCTTTGATCGGGCTGCCAGCGCTCGACAGTCTGCGCAGCCTGTTGTTCAGCCGCAGCAACCTCGGGCGCGTAGAATTTGGGCGGTTAGAAGGTGCATTTGTCCTCAATGGGCAGCTTCTTCATATTGGCCAGCTGCCTGTCCGGGCCTCCCTTTTGTCCTTTACTGTTGGAGGCCAGTACGATATGGGAGAGCAGGGGCGGACCAACCTGCTTTTCGAAGTCCCCCTTTCCAACTTGTTCAACCGGGAAAAATGGGGGGGCTCACGTCTTGGCGGGCCAGATATCCTCCTTCGCGCCCGTGATCGCGAAGACCGCGAAGGGCTGCATTTCAAGTGGGTCATCAGCCGGAAAGAATGATCAAAGGATGCCTCTGAACCTCAGTGCGAGCATCAGCCCACACAGCAGCAGCACTCCTCCTGCAAGGCCAAGCTGTACCCACCTTGCCTGCTCTGCACGTACCGTGCTTTCTACATAATAAGGATTGGCACTGTTTGGGGTGCCCTTTCCGGGGCGGAAAGCCCAGTTTTCCGGATCTGCGTTGTTGAGGTCAGGCAGTAGTAAGCTCAGGGTAAAGGCGGAATCTACCGGTGGGGCCCAGTAGCTGATGCTGTCGACCATAGCCCCGTCGCTGGCGTAAAGCGCAATAGATTCGTGCCGCTTGTTTAACCCAAACTTCATCCCGCCCAGCAAGTTGTACACTCCGGGGTGCACTTGCCGCAGCCGTGCGGCGTCTTCAGTGATGACTAGGTATTCTCTGGGTTTTAGCAAGATTTTTGGGAGGTGCAGCTCGTTCTGTTTGCAGTCGCTGATAGACCAGCCAGAGAGGTCGACAACCTCAGAGGAGCCATTGTAAAGCTCAAGCCAGTCTCCTGCTTCTCCGCTTTTGGGCGATACCTCATTGATGACCAATTGGCTCTCGAGCGGGTGCTGATAAGGTTCAAATACAGCATAAGCTTCCGTATGCTTTTGCTTCAGCTGCAGCTGAAGCTCCCGGGCCAGGCTGTCAGGCACGCCCCTACCTTCCCAGTGAGAGAACCGGAAGCCATTGTAGGCAACGGCTTTGAGCGTGACCGGGTAACGCTCAAAATAGGTGCCGGTGAGGGTGTCTTGGGAAATGTGTACATGGCTGTTCAGCACCACCTGCCCGCCCCGGCCCGCTCCTGCCGAAAGCAGCCTTTGTGGGCCGGTTTGGAAATGCTCCATCAGGTGCATGCGCATATAGCGTGGGCGCTCCTCGGCAAAAGTGTGCATACGGCTGATGTGGTGTTCCCAAGTAGCGGCGCGGAGTTTCCAGCGGTCGAAGTGACGGGGGATTTCTGGCTTGAGCCGGTGGTAAAAGGTATTGATGCGCTCATGTACCCGCTTGGGTTCAAAGGAAGTGGCGAGGTGGTCGGAAAACCGGTTGACGAACCGGGCCCGGAAGCCCTCGTTCTCCAGTAGCTTCCGCAAAATAAAAGTGCTCCACGGCGGATTGGGCCAGGAAGGCCCGTCTGCTGCAGTATGAAAAGCCAGGCTGTTGTTCTGATAGGCGTTGGGGTCGTGCAGCCCAAAGCCCCAGTCGGTATCATACAGGATCCACCTCCATCTGCCATTGGGCGTTTGTGGGCGCCAATACCGGATATTGCCCCCCGCATCCTGATTGTCGATATAAATCTGCGCAATCTGATAGTTCAGGAAGTTGTCTATATCCATGAGGGTGTTGAGGTAGGCAAAGTTCTCGGCTATGCTCAGGTCATTCTGTTCCAAAAAAGAGATCATCCTTCGGTAATGAGCAGCACTGCCATATTTGACGGTAAAACGGTGCTCCATCAGGTCTATGCTGTCATTCTCTACCCCTTTGAAGTGGCTGTCGATAAAGTACCGGTTAATTTTTTCCCGGATGTTGTAGATGCCCCAGTACTCGCCATTGATGTACACATGCGACGGCCGGTAGTCTTGCGTTTCAATATCCCACTCCTCTGTCAGGCTGGCAATCAATGCATCGCGGAAATGGCTCTTGCCAAAGTCGCTCCCTCCATTCCTCAAGACCAGGAACTTGAACTTCTTTTCGCCCTGCTCCCCAAATATTTCATGCTTGATCCGGTGGTCGCCGTAGCGGTCCCGGGCTATCAGTGCGATGGACTTTTGGGGGAACAGCCGGCTCATGCCGCCGAACAAGCGGAAGCCGGATTCGCTGCGGTAGGTGCATAGCCCGCTAGGCTCAAAGATTTCTACATTAGCTGCCACCTCCCGCTTGCTCCAAAAGTTGGCGCCGGGCTTTTTCCAGTAGCTGTCGTCAGATTCGGGGCCGGCTACGAATAGCCCGTGGAAGGGGTCGAACAAGGTGGGCGGGTCGATGCCGATAGAAACTACCGGGAAGTTGGTTTCGGGCTCTCCGATAAAGTAGGTATGGCTCCATCGCTCTTCGCCCCGCTCATCGGGGTAAGCAGCCAGGAAGCGGATAATGCGGGTTGCTGTAAGCGTAAACGGGTTGGTGTATTTGTTGCTCTGACGAGTAGGGGTGCTGCCATCAAGTGTATAGTAGAGCTGCCCTCCAGGGCATTGGGCTTCAATTGTGACCGGCCCTGTGGGGTAAAAACCGCCGGGTGGGGAAACGATGAGCTCGGCTGGTGGTGGTACAGCAAAGCTGTCTGCTTTCTCGCTGACAGGCTGTGCACTTAGGCAGGCTGAACAAAGCAGGAGCGCAATGATGTGTGCGGCAGTTTTTCTCAAGGTGTCTGGTGTTCGTAGCTTTCAGGAATCGGTTCATGGGCAGGCACTTCAGCAGTGCAGCTCCGCAAAATACGCAAATTATCAGGGCCTGGCAATGTTGAATCCGAGTACAGTGCTCCGGCCTTCTGGCCGGTTGAATGGCCGGATATTGCTGCAGGGCGATCTGTTAGGCGCCAAATGCTGGTGGTTATACGCAAATGGCAGTATATTGTTTCGGTCATAAAGCAAAGGTGAAATGAAAAGAGGACAACAGCTGAGCCGCTACCTGCTGCAAAGGTTGGGCTGGCGAATAGAGCAGGAGGTACAGGTGCTGCCGCAAAAGTACGTCCTCATTGCAGCCCCCCATACCTCCAACTGGGATTTTGTGATTGGCATATTAGCGCGCTCTGCCCTTGGGCTTTCCATCAATTTTGTAGGCAAAGACAGCCTATTCCGTGGCCCGTGGGGCATCCTCTTCCGTAGGCTGGGGGGGCACCCGGTCGACCGCTCCCGTAGCTCTCGTTATGTGGATGGGGTAGTCCGCCTGTTTGAGCAGCACGAACATTTTGCCCTCTGTATTGCTCCGGAAGGGACCCGGAAGCGGGTGGAACGGCTAAGGACAGGCTTTTACTATATGGCGCTTGGCGCAAAGGTGCCCATTTTTATGGCTGCTTTTGATTGGGGGCACAAAGTGATCCGCATCAGCCCCCCTTTTTGGCCTACCGGCGATTGGGAGCAGGACCGTGAGGTGGTAGAAGCCTTTTTTCGGGGGGTGCCGGGTTTCCACCCTGAGCTGGGCTACGGCTATCCGGTCAATGCTTAAACCATTCCCGCCTCTTCTTGTCTAATTCACGGCAAAACCGAAGTTATGCCAAGGGCAATCAACCCTGCGTTGGAATGCTCACGTATATTACCGTCGTGAACCCCCATTTTGTTACCCAATTCAGACTATGAAATTCAAGATCCTTTACATCTGCATGGCACTGTCAGGTGCCGCTTTCCTCTTTATGAACAACAGCTCTGGTGCTGCGGAAGTGCAAGGGCAGGACCGTACAGGCTCGCCTTTCAGTAATGCAACCTGCCAAGCCTGCCACAGTGCAGGTGCTTTTTCTCCGTCTCTGGATTTGGAAATCCTGGATGGCGGAACGCCCGTCACGAGCTATGAGCCAGGGCAGGTCTACACCATGCGCCTGACGGTCAATGCAACAGGCAGCCCTTCGAGCTATGGCTATCAGGCTGTGGCCTTGGCAGGGGGCGATAATATGCAGGCTGGCACTTTTCAGAACCCTGGCTCTGGGCAGCAGATTACCATGCTGGGCGGCAGGCAGTATCCGGAGCAAAGTCAGCGCATTGCTACGAATACTTTTGAGATGGAATGGGTAGCCCCGGCTGCAGGTACTGGAGAGGTACGCTTCTTTAGCTCGGCTGTGGCGGCCAATAGTGCCGCAGGATCGGGCGGAGATGGGGCTGCCACGCTAGATAGCCCAGTTGTGCTCAGTGAGATGAGCCCAAACAGCACTTCGGGCATTGCCGCTTTGCAGGGCGAGATCCGGTTGTTCCCCAACCCCGCCCAAGATGTAGCCCAGTTGTCTTTGGCGCAGGCCGAGAACGGTAGGTATCAAATCGATATCCTTTCGCTCAATGGGCAGGTGGTGCAAAGCAGCAATCTTCAGGTGGATGGGGGGCAAGCTACAGCTGCCCTCGATGTGCAGCGATTGGCAGTTGGGGCATACCGGGTCCGTGTCAGCCACAAGGGCAAAGTGAAAGCGCTGCCGTTGATCAAGTACTAAGCGTACGTTTGGGGCTCGCCCTTGTTGTAAATCAGTGCTTTATGAGCCTGGCTTCTTCGCTGAGTTTTTATTTGGCCCGCTAAACTTAAATTCAGTGACCTCGCCAGGGCCCTGCTGGCCGTGCAGGTACAGTGGGCGGGCATAAACCCTTGGTTTTTATAACGGAACCGCTCCAGGCAAGCGCTAAGCCAGCCTGATATCAGGGCGCTCCAATGGGCACAAGTGCAGAAGGTTGCGCTTGTGCCCATGCGTTTTTATGCGGAGAGGCCAGCATGGCCGTCTGCTGTTCGTATTGTGCGATCGACTCGTAGATCACGGAGAGGATCCGGCGGCGGGTGCCCAATTTGTTGAGCTTGAAGTTGCTCATATCCGGGTAGGTCCGGTTGGAAAGGAACACAAATACCAAATTCTGCTCGGGGTCGGCCCAAGTACAGGTGCCCGTAAAGCCGGTGTGGCCGAAAGTGCCATTGGCCGCTTCTGGCGGAAGGTTCATCCACCTGCTGTGGTCGAGCTGTTTCATGTCAAAGCCTATCCCTCTTCTTGTGCTTTTGGGGTGGCGCGAGGTGAACTGCCTGATGGTCTCTGCAGCTAAGAGCTGTTCGCCGCCATAGCTGCCGCCGTTCAGCAGCATTTGCATGAGCACGGCCAGGTCTTTTGCGTTTGAAAATAAGCCGGCGTGGCCGCTGACGCCACCGAGCATGGCTGCGCCCATATCATGGACATACCCGCGCACAGCTTGCAAGCGGAAGTAATCGTCTATTTCTGTGGGCGGTATGCGGTCTGCAAAACCGCGGAGCATAGGGTTAAACCCTGCGGATTCCAAATTGAGCGGCTGGTAGAAATGGCCCTTGACAAACTGGTCCAAAGGCTGCCCGCTCAGCCGTTCTACCAAGTCGGCAATCAGGTAAAAGCCGAGGTCGCTGTATTTGTACCGTGGCCGCTCGTCTACAGGGGAGTCGTAAATTTCTTGGAAAATAGCCATGCGGAAATCATCCTTGAGAAAAAGCTGTGGGGCTACAGCTGTGGAAAACCCGGGCTCAGCTGCTGCCCGGTACAACGTTTTATCCCGGACCATCCGCTTCCCATTGCGGGCAACGGTACGCTGGTAAAAGGGGATCCAATCTTTGAGCCCTGCCCGGTGCGCCATGATATCGCGAAGGGTGAGGGCAGCTTTGTTGGTGCCCGCCAATTGGGGCAGATAGTTGGCAAGGGGCGCGTCAAGGTCGGCCAGCCCTTGCTCGGCCAGCTTCATCACGGCCAAGGTGGAGGCAGCAATTTTAGTGATGCTGGCCAGGTCATAAACATCATCCTCCTGCACGCGCTGTTCTTTGGCATAAGTGTGGTAGCCGTAAGCCTTTTTTAAAACGATTTTCTCATCCTTGGCCACCAAGACCACACAGCCCGGTGTTGCCCTTTCTGCAATGGCTTCTTCTACAATCCCATCAATTTCAGCCAAGGTCGCAGCATCCATGCCGGCTTCCTGAGGAGGTGCAAAGCCAAACCTGCCAATCGGGCGGGTGATCACGCCGTCCCCAAAACGGCTGATGGGTGAAGCAGTGACCGGCAGGCGCCCCCGGAAGGCACGAGCGCCAAAGAGGCCTTCTGCAGCGAGCGCCTGCATGTCCTCTTCCTCTTCATAAGCTTCCAGTACCCAAGGGATATCATCGAAGTATTGCAGGCTGTAAGGGTTGCCGAATACGGTGAGTACGACTTTGGTCTGCTCATTGAGCACCCGGAGGAACTCCCGGGCATTGCCGCTGATGCCAAATTGCTGCTCTGCAGATTTGTTCATGTTGTGCAGCCCAACGATAACAACGTCAGCTTGGCTCAGCTCCCGCATCAGCTTGCGCTGTTGGTCGAGCGGGAGGGAAGCCGGTGCCTGGAAGGTGGGCATTTGCCGGTATTCGAGCAGGCGCTGTTGAAAGGGGCTGGCTGTGCTCCTGCCTATATCCAAGGCGGCCATTTTTGTAGCGCTCAAGTCCTGAAAAGGGATCAGCCCTTCCGGGTTCCGGACAAGGGTGAGGGCATTGGCGAGGAGCTCCCGCTTCAGTTGGTAGGCATCGTCGGTGTGCAGCTGCTCGTGCAGCTCATCGGTGGAGAGGGGCTCAAACTGGGTGACCCCGAGCTCGTACTTGGCCCGCAGCACTTTTTTGATGCTATGCTCTAGCTGCTCCCAGCTCAGGCGGCCATCAGCTAAGTACTTGCGAATTTCTGAGAAGGCTGCTTCCATGTCTTCGGGCAGGAGCAAAACGTCATTGCCTGCAACCAAGGCTTCTGCCTCCACCTGTCCGCTTTCGAAGTGTTTGGTGACGCCCTTCATCTCCAGCGCATCAGTAAAAATAAGCCCGTCGTACTCCAGCCCCTCTTTGAGCAGACGGGTGACCGTGCCGTAAGATAGGGTGGTAGGCCGGTTTTCACGGGCATCGAGGGTTGGCACATTGAGGTGGGCGACCATCATGCTGCCAATGCCGCGTTTGGCAAGCTCCCGGAAAGGGAAGAGCTCAATGCTATCGAGGCGGTCTAGCCCATGATTGATGACCGGGAGGTCATAGTGGGAGTCGACATTGGTGTCGCCGTGGCCGGGGAAGTGCTTGGCACAGGCCATTACTCCGTGGTCTTGCATGCCTTGGGCGTAGCGCCAGCTTTTTGCTGTTACATTCAGGCGGTCTTCGCCGAAAGAGCGGTTGTTGATAACGGGGTTGGCGGGGTTGTTGTTGACATCCGCAACCGGTGCAAAGTTGACGTGGATGCCGGCAACTTTCATTTGGCGGGCAATTTCTGCCCCCATATCATAAATGAGGCGGTTGTCCTGAATAGCCCCTAAAGTGAGCTGCTTGGGGAAGCTCATCGTAGTGGCTTTCATGCGCATGCCCAGGCCCCATTCTCCGTCTATCGCCATCATGAGGGGCACCGGGCTGGCCATGGCCTGGTACTCATTAATGAGTTGGACCTGTGCCTTGGGCGTGCCTTGGAAAAAGCACAGCCCGCCTACTTTGTACTTTTCAATTTGTGCTTTCACATCGGCCACATGCGCAGGGCCCTTGTCGGAGTGGGCGCGGATCATGAAAAGCTGCCCGAGCCGTTCTTGTTCGGAAAGCGTAGCGTACAGAGAGTCTGCCCAAATATGTGCAGGCGACTGCCCGTGCAAGGTGGTGCAGAGCGCAAGTAGGGCCAGGGAGAGGTAGAGCGTTGTCGGTTTCTTCATGTGATGCTAGGTCTGTTTCAAAAAAGGATAAGCTTGTCGCAAAAAAGGCAATTCAAAGCTGGCAGGCGGGGGCAAGCTGCCGGGGGGCAAGGCTTACCCTCTAATTTCTCAAATTATGCGGTGTAATTAACGGAAACGGCAAAAAAAATCCGGTACACCTTAAAAAAGTGTGCGCGCACACAGATTGGTTCAAGCGGATGGCAAGCTCAATCTTGGCTCAGAGAAGAAGGCTATTGGCCACGGTTGTTAAGGAAATCGGGGTCGATTTGCAGAGCCTTCTGCCGGTACGCTTCACCTCGGGCAGCATCGCCAAGATTGTAGTAAGCAGTGCCCAAATCGAACCACGCACTAGCGTTTTCCGGGGCGAGCTCGGTGGCCCGGGAAAAGTATTGCACCGCCAATTCGGACTGTCCTTTGATGCCGTGCGCTACCCCAAGGAGGCGGACAACTTCGTAGGTGCCGGGGATCAGCTTATCTGCTTCTTTCAGGTAATCGATCGCCTGATCGATCTGCCCCAGTTTTTCCCCGTAATATTTCCCTGCGTCCTTATAGGTGATACCTAGGTTTTGCTGAGCATCCCGGTAGTTGGGGTCGATAGACAAAGCTTGTTGGTAGTTGGCGATAGAAGGCTCGTACTCCTGCAAATAGTTGTAGGCGTTGCCGAGCAGGAGGTAGGCATTTTTGTAGTTGGGGTGTATGCTGATGGCTTTCTGCAGGTGCCCGATGGCTTCCCGGAGCATACGCGTTTTTTGTTCAGGCGCAGCTACTTCTACCGAACGGGTGATGAGCTCGCCCCCAACGGCATTGCGCAGCTTGGCGCTGTTTGGGGAGTGTTTTACATCGGTGGTGAAGAGGGTGTAATTGTCAGCCCAGACCGGGTTCCGTGCTATTGTCCGGGCTCCGAACATTAGGCTGGCCAGTGCAATTGCCCCAAGGGCGGTGCGGGTTTTAGCGAAAGCAGGGGCTTTGCCCTTGCCTGTATTTCGGCTGGCCAGCCGGTAGCCTAAAATGGCTAAAGCCAGGCAGAAGCCAGCGGAGGGCATGAAGAGCAGGCGCTCAGCCAGGTGGGTGCCTACTGGGAAAAACAGGTTGGACACAATAGCTAAGGTGACCAAGTAGAACAAGATGGCGAAGCTCATGGGCGCTTTGCGGGGGAGCTTGAGCAAGGCATAGCTGCCCAGCGCCAGATAGGCCAAAAGGCTGAGCAGGGCGGCCGGGTCGGCAAAGGTCATGACGCCGACTTGCCGGGGGTAGTAATCGTGGGTCAGGGTGATGGGCAGCACCAGCAGCTGCAGGTATTTGCCAAGGGAGTAGATGACGGTGGCCAACCACTCGTGAGCCGTGAAGGGCAGATAGGCACCGCCTGCTACTTTCACAAACGGGTTGTTCATCATCTCCATGGGGGGCTCGCCCAGCCCAAAGCCCAGTACGCTGAACCTGATAAAGAGGAATGCAACAGCTGGCAGCAGCAGTACTGCTGAGTTGGCAGCGATCTGCCCAGCCCGGGCTGTGGTGAAAAAATAGTACGCAAGCGGCGTGATGAAAAGGAACATGATGGCATTCTCTTTAGACATCAGCGCGATGAAGAAGAGGAGGGCTGCCGCAATATGAAGCACTGGCTTTTTTTCGCGGTAAGCGCGCAGGGAGCAGTACAAAGCGGCGAGGCTGCCCAGCATTGCTAAAATTTCATCCCGCCCTTTGATATTGGCCACCACCTCTGTATGAATGGGGTGGGCGGCAAACAGCATAGCCGTTGCCAAAGCGATGAAGTAGGCTTTTACTCTGCTGTTCTCCGGGCGGAACAGCTGCAGGGCGAGCAGGTAAAGCATAACGGTTGTCAGCCCATAGTACAAGGTATTGAACAAGTGCCCTACTGCTGGGCTGCTGCCGAAAAATGCGCGCTCGATGGTGAACAGAATGAGGGTGAACGGGCGGTAGCGCCCTCCGGCAACAAGGGCCGCCTTGCCTTCTTCTTTGAAGAACCCAAAGAAAGTATCCTTGCTCAGAATGCCGCTTATGCCGCTGAGCCCTTCCTGTACAAACATATTATCATAAATCACGATAGCGTCATCTAGGGCGAAGCCGTGCCCAAGGGTGTTGGCATACAGGATAAAGCTGAAGGCGAACAAGGCGAGGGCATGGAGCTTGGGCTGTACGAACCACTTGGGGTAGCCTTTTGGCGGGGTAGTTGCTGGCATTTGGGTTTTCTTCTTGCTTTGGCTCATGGTATGGCAGGTATCGGTTTTATTCGCTGAGCCAAAATAGAGATTTTTTTCCTTGGTGCCACCATAGAAGCCTACAAGGGCTGCCCGTGCTTGCACAAGCGTGCAGTAGGCTGTACATTTGGGCTTTCATCCTAATTTATGCTATGAATGATATACAGGCACTTTTGTCGCTCCTGGACTTGGAGCCCATAGAAGAGAACTTGTTCAGGGGGCAGAGCCGCAGTGTGGGCAGCGGGCGGGTTTTTGGCGGGCAAGTGCTGGCACAGGCCTTGCAGTCGGCTATGCGTACTGTGCCGGAAGACCGGGTTGTACATTCGTTGCATGCTTATTTTATACTGCCCGGTGATGTGGCCCATCCCATTATTTTTGAGGTAGACCGCATCCGGGATGGGGGTAGTTTTACGACCCGCCGGGTGAAAGCGATACAGAAAGGCCGGGCCATTTTCAATATGTCGGCCTCCTTTCAAAAGGAGCAGGTGGGCTTCGACCATCAGCTGAGCATGCCCAATGTGAAGCCGCCAGAAGGACTGATGAGCTGGGATGAGCTGGTAGCGCAATACGGAGGGCAGCTGCCCGAGGGGATCCGCCGTTTTTTGGAAGTTTCCCATCCGATCGAGTTCCGGCCGGTAGAGCGGGTCCACCCTATGCTGAGCGGCAAGCAGCAGCCGTTGCGCCACGTTTGGATGCGGTCGAAAGGAGAAATGCCGCCCGCCCGCCGCGCCCATCAGGCGGTCCTGGCTTATGCCTCCGATTACAATTTGCTGACTACCGCTTTGTTGCCTCACGGCGATCTGGCTGCACAGACACAGGTGCAGCTGGCAAGCTTGGACCATGCCATGTGGTTCCACCGCCCATTCCGGGCCGACGAGTGGCTACTGTATGCTATAGATAGCCCGAGCGCGTCTAATGCGCGAGGGTTTACGAGGGGCAGTATCTTCAACCAACAAGGGCAGCTTGTGGCCTCTGTGGTGCAGGAAGGCTTGATCCGCCCGGTGGGGGCATAGGCCGAAATGCTATAGAGAGTTAGGCTTTACTAGCTTTGTGATGGCATTGGACTAGCGCTGCGGAGGGGTGTGAAGCCCGTTAGGGCCGAGCGAAGAGCGAGCCCCGCAGCATAGCGGCGCCTGCCGTCAGGCAGGGGAAGGCCCCAAACGACAATCTGTTCTGTACCGCCGGGAGGGATGGCCATTTCTAAGCGGCTGCTTTGGGCCCGGAGCCATCTGTAGGGGCGGAGCGGAGCCGTTCAGCCAAGTTTGAAATCTCTGTTTTCCAGTTGGCGTGGGCTGTATGGCCTGCTTGAACAATTTGCGCATTGGTTTGCTATTAAGTTGCGCTCCCTTCCTATCGCTTAAAATCAAGACCCAAATGGCAACAGCTTGCATTAAATCGACCTGGTTTGCACTATTGTTGGCTACCGTTTTTATGGCTGGGAGTGGGGCTGCCCAGCCTGCTTATCTTTATAAGCCGTTCTTGTTCGATTGCCCTGCTGATTTTGAGCCAGCGGATGAAGCGGAGCTGGCCAAAGGCTTAGCGGAGGTGGCAAGGGCGCAGTCGGGCATGCAAGCGACGGATACGCTATGGGCGGCTTATTGGAACAATGCTTATCCTTCCTATCGCTGGCACCAGGCTTTGATGGCTGCCGGCAGGTTGCATAAGGGGCATAAAAATGGGGGGCGGGTTGCCATTTTGCACTTGGCCGTTTATGATGCCTTGACCGTGGTGGAAAAGCTGAAAGCAGTTTACCAGGTGCCGCCGCCATGTGTGCAAAGCCCGGCTATAGGGTGCCTCGGCCTTGTAGGGGAGGGCTCTTCCTTTATCTGCGCGTACAGTGCCGCCGCAAGTGCGGCACATGCCATCATCAACTATTACTTCCCAGAGCAGCAAGAAGCCACAGATTCGTTGTTGGCTGCTTTCCGCAAAGCTAGGCTACAGTCGGGGCTGCAGCTGCCATCAGATATAGAGCGTGGGCTTTACATCGGCAGGGAGGTGGCACGGCAGTACGTGGCTTACGCCAAGAATGACCGTACGGACAAAAAATGGGCAGGGCAGGTGCCTCGTTCAGACGGCTTGTGGCTGGGCGAGCCGGGCCCTTGGGACCCTATGAAGGCGCAGTGGCGGCCCCTTACCCTTGAACGGCCGGATCAGTTCAGGCCAGCGCCGCCGCCTACAGATTGGAGCGCAGACATGGAGGAGCTCCGGCAGTTCAACCAAGCCCATGCTTACAGTGATATTGCGTGGAAGTGGAAGTCGCAGCCAATATGGGACGATCTGATAGAGCGCAAAATCATGGCCTATGGGCTGAGGGCAATAGAGGCCGCTTTTGCCAACGCCGTTTTCCATACGGCTCGTTTTGATGCCATTATTGCAGCCTGGGACGGCAAGTACCACTATTGGGGGATACGCCCTTTTCAGTACGACCCCACTTTCAAGCCTATTTTGGTGCAGACGCCCAATTTTCCGGGCTACCCGGCTGGGCATACAACGGTAGCAGGCTCCCTGGCAGCAGTGCTTTCTTACCTTTTTCCATTGGACCAGGCTGAGTTCTATGCGCTTGCCGAGGAGTGCTCCGAGTCCAGGTTTGAAGGTGGCGTACATTTCCGTACCGATAATGAGGTAGGCCTAAGGGTAGGCGCGCAGGTAGGCACGCAAGTCATCCAAGCCTTTGAGCGCAAGAAGAGAACACCCTGATTGATGGTTGCGGCCGGGCCGAAAATGAGGAACGGTTGTGCCGTTAGGGGGCACAACCGTTCTCTACTGCATTAAGCGTTTGTAGGGCATTAAGAGATATCGAGGGGTTCGTCTTTTCGCAGCGCCTTGTAGCGTCCTTTGCCAAACTTGGTCCCATTGAACTCAAGCTGTCCGCGCAGCTCTTCCCGTTTTTCTTCCGGCAGGTTGTTGAAATCACTGCAAGCCTTAGAACAGCAGTGGCTGTACTGCTCTGCACAAGAGGGGCATTGGATAAACAGGATATGGCAGGCATCGTTGGCACAGTTGATGTGGTCATCGCAGGGTGCACCGCACTGATGGCAGCGGGATACGATGTCCTCGGTGATGCGCTCCGCCATCCGCTCATCGAAGACAAAGTTCTTGCCTACATACTTGATGGGCAGCCCCTGTTCCTTGCACTGCCGGGTGTATTCAATGATGCCCCCATCTATCATGTGTACGTGCCGGAAACCGCGGTGCAGGTAATAAGCGCTCGCTTTTTCGCACCTTATGCCTCCCGTACAGTACATGATGATGGGTTTATCTTTTTTGTCTTCCAGCATATCTTCTACTAGCGGAAGGGCTTCGCGGAAGGTCTCTACATCAGGGCAGATAGCCCCTTCAAAGTGCCCGACCTCGCTTTCGTAGTGGTTGCGCATATCAACGACCAAGGTTTCAGGGTTGTCTAAAAGGTTGTTGACTTCCTGAGCGCTGAGGTGTTTGCCTCGTTTGGTGACATCAAAGGTGTGGTCATCGAGCCCATCGGCCACGATTTTTTTACGGACTTTGATTTTGAGCTTGTAGAAAGACTTGCCGTCGTCATCAACAGAGATATTGAGGCGGGCTCCGTTTAGCCACGGGATGCTGTACATATCTGTTTTGAAGGCTTCAAATTGCTGTTCGGGCACAGAGATTTGGCCGTTGATGCCTTCTTTGGCGACATAGATCCTCCCGAATACCCCTAGCTTGCTCCACCGGAGGAAGAGCTCGTCTCGGAAGCGTTCAGGGTTGTCCAGGTTGTGGTACTGATAGAAGGAGAGCGTGACGCGCTCTTCGTTGCTCTCCAACATACGGCGTTTAAGCTCGTCGTTGTTGACGCGGTTGTAAAGTGCTGGCATGATATTCATTGCGTACGTTAACAAAAAACAAGTTGCAGGCTTGCCGGGCCAAAAGCCCAGGGCTGCTAACTGTACTTCCCACCCTGCTGCGTGCAGGGTTGCGGGCGCAAATATAGCCTGACTTTAAAGACTTTACAAGCGAGCCCTATTCAAACTGACTGCGGTCTAGGTTGAGCCATTCGAGAATGTTGTCGGCATATATACCTGCGCGGACTTCCTCGCTAAGCCCCATTTCCTCGATGAAAGCCCCGATTTCCAGGTCGCCAAGAGGGAAGGGGTAGTCCGATCCTAGGCAGACCCGGTTGGTGCCGGCCGTTTTGAGGATGTACTCCAGCATAGCAGGGTCATGTGTGATGCAGTCCACCCAAAACTTGCCCAGGTAATCACGAGGGGGCACCTCGTTGTCGACTGCAACGAGGTCGGGCCGGCAATCGAAGCCATGCTGTACACGGCCTATAGTAGGCAGGAAAGAGCCGCCTGCATGGGCAAAGCAGGTCCTGAGGTTGGGGTGCCGCTCGAAAACGCCCCCGAAAATCATGGAGCATATGGCCCGGGAGGTCTCAGCGGGCATGCCGACGAGCCAAGGCAGCCAGTATTTGCGCATATCGTCAAAGCCCATCATCTCCCAAGGGTGGACAAAAAGGGCCATGCCATAATCCTCACAGGCAGCAAAGAAGGGCTCAAACTTTTTATCGCTGAGGTTATCCCCATTGATGTTAGAGCCGATTTGGATGCCGGCCAGCCCAATTTCGCGGCAGCGCTCCAGCTCCTGAATGGCTGAGTCAGGGTCTTGCATAGGCACGGTGCCAAGCCCAATGTAGTGGCGCGGGAATTGCTCGACGGTCTGTGCGATATCATCGTTCAGGAAGCGGGCGAGCTCCAGGCAGTCTGAAGGTTTGGCCCAGTAGGAGAACATGACCGGTATGGTACAAATGACTTGGACCTGTGTGCCGTGCCGGGCATACTCTTCAATACGTTCTTCGGGGTCCCAGCAATTGGATTTGATTTCCCGAAAGAATTCGTTCCCCTTGATCATCCGGGCAAAGCCGGGGCGGTGGTGCTCCAAGTGGATGAAATCGCCATACCCGAAGAGGTCGGCATAGCGTGGGAGGTCCCGTGGAATGATATGAGTATGCATATCAATCTTCAGCATATCGGTTGGCTTTGGTCAGGGCTCTTGCGAGCGGGTAATAATGAGCCTGCCCATACGCATTGGGCAAGGGCCATTCGGCTAAAATAAGGTAAAATTGCTTACCCCCAAGTTCAAATGGCCCTTGCTTTTTTCTGCTTGCGCCTCAATGCCGGATCAATTTGCCGGTAAACCTGCGGTTTTCTATCCATACTTCGAAGTAATAGATACCGGGGGCCAGGCTTTCGCCATTTAGGAGCAAGGTGGGGTCGCCAGCTGGCCAGGCTGCTTCCAAAATGGGCAGCCCGGCCACATTGAATACCCGGGCGGTACCGGAGGAGGCCGGAGTGAAATTGGCGTGTAAGCGGAATAGCCCGGCGGAGGGGTTGGGGAAGGGCGTGATGTCAGCAGTTTGTGCTTTCGCTTCTTTAACGCTGCTGAGGTTGAGTGCTGCTTCCACTGCTTGCAGGGCATCAATGCGGCCAAAGCCATATACGGCGTTGGGGATGTCCATGCCGCTCACGCCCCCACAGTCCTGTCCGCTCTGCATAGGCCGGGCGGTTTGTTCCAGTAAAGACTCAATGACTTCGACCTGCCCGGCTAGGTCAGGCCGGGCTGAAATGATGAGGGCTACTGCCCCCGCCACATGCGGCCCGGCCATGCTTGTGCCCGAGAAAGTGGCAAAGCCACCGTTTTTGATGCTTGAGCGTACGCCTACGCCCGGTGCTGCTACATTGGGCTTGAGCCGGTTGCTGTTGTCTGCCAAAACTGTGCCCCGGCTGCTGAACCCGGCGATCGTATCGTTTTGCTGAGTGGCGCCCACGGTAAAGCTGTTCTCAAAAATAGCCGCCGGGGTGCTAACGCTCCCGCAGCTGCTGCCGCT
Organism: Phaeodactylibacter luteus; assembly: GCF_007993045.1. Lineage (GTDB taxonomy): Bacteria > Bacteroidota > Bacteroidia > Chitinophagales > Saprospiraceae > Phaeodactylibacter > Phaeodactylibacter luteus. Next base: position 41,039 of record NZ_VOOR01000020.1, on the reverse strand, counting down.
GTTGCCAGCAGAGACGACGACCACCACGCCCGCAGCTTTGAGGTTGTCCACCACAGCCTGCATGATTGAAAAGTTGGAAGGGTTGCAGCCTTCGATCTCCGGGCAGCTCCAAGAGTTGGCAATGACGTGCGGGGCCATAGCGGGGTCGGGGTTTTCGCCGTTCAGGTCGGTCGGGGCCAAAAACCACTCAAAGCATTCGATGTAGGAGGAAGGGCTGCCATAGCCCCTTTCCATATTGCGGCAGGCAATCCACCGTGCTCCAGGGGCTACGCCAATGCTTTTGCCCTCATCAGATAGCCCTCCTGCCATAGTCCCCATGGTGTGGGTACCGTGGTTGTTGTCGTCGCAAGGGACCGGGCTGTCGAGCCCACAAGGGTTGGCAGCGCTGTCATAGGGCGGCCCGTTGAGGGAGTCGATGGCGTGGATGGCGTCGTGCCAGTTGTAATTGTGGTCAGCTGCAGTGCCATCCCACCCTCGGTAGCTGTCTTTTATGGCAGGGTGGGCCCACTCATAGCCGGTGTCTTGGCCGCCTATGACTACGCCCTGCCCGGTGAACCCTTGCTGCCACACTTGGTCTGCCCCTATTGCGGCAATGCCCCATTCCACACCGTTGCGGAAGTCTAAGGCATTGGCTTCTTGGGGCGCTGGGAAATACTGCAGCTGTACAGGGGCGTTGTCCTGCAGCTCACGCACTTCGGGCCGGCGGGCGAGCTGCTGCGCCAGGCTGTAATCGGCTTTGCAGGCAATAGCGTTGACAACATGGAAGGGCTGATAGGGGGTGCCTGCGCTTTCCAGCAGCTGCCTGACCGCTGCCTGGCTTTCCTGGGCTATGCGCTGCGTTTCTTGGTAGACAAAGGTGCCGCGGGCTTCCTTACTGGCCATGTGCCTGGCAGCAGAGACATCTGCCTGTGCATCGAAGCGTATCAATATGGCATGTTGCCCGCCGCCCTTGAGTTTGTTGAGCAAGGGGGCATTGATTTTTGTATCTGGGTTGGCAGGCCCTTGTGCGAAGCCCAGTAGGCTGAGGCAGCAAAATAATAGCGTGGCGGTATTGATTTTCATGATTGTCGTGACATTTGAGGATAGTAGAGGCGAAACTTTTTCTGGAGGATAGTGCTGCTTACCGTATTCAGAAGCAGGGAAAAGCCAGAGCATGTTTTTGATAGCTAGTAAATTGTTGTAATTTAACATTTTGCACGGATTAGGGGGCGATTTTATCAAAGAGAGCAAAATCCGGGACAAAATGGGACGCCAAATTAAGATATACGACGCTTTTTCAGGTATTAGCCTTATGGAAAAGAACCGGCTGGCCCGGTTCCTGATTGCACACGAGCCCAATAGCAGCAGGGAGAGCATCCTCGAGGCATTGGATTATGCTGTGAAAGGGAAACCTTCTTTTGGCGGGTTCATCACAGTTGCTATAGACGGCTCTGATATCTTAGGAGCTGTGGTGGCCAATTGTACGGGCATGGAAGCCTATAACCCAAAATACCTCTTTGTCTTCGTAACCTTAGGCAGGGCGGAGGGGCATGCTGACGGCCTGCTGCAAAACTTGTTGGAGCGCGCCCTGCAACATGCCGATGGCGACATTGCTATGCACGTTAAGCCTGGCCATCCGGCATTAAGCATTTTCCAGCAGATGGGCTTCGAAGCGGAATACCTTGAGCTTCGTCATGCGCATAATTCTCCCAACTTATCAAAAAATGCAGGCTAGCATTGGTGCCGCCCGCCCCCTAAAGTATGACCAAAGAAATTTTTGCCCACCTCCATCAGGATAAGCAGCTACGCCCTGCCCTTCATCCGCCTGCGCTGCCACCGCTAGAGCTCAGCCCTGACCTGTACAAGGGGCTGTTGCGTGCGATTGTCTTTCAACAGCTATCTGGCAAAGCTGCGATGACCATCCACAACCGCTTTCTTGCTCTTTTCCCAGACGGGTACCCACAGGCGAGCCTATTATTGGGGCTGCCTGATGAAGCATTGAGAGGTGCAGGGCTCTCCCGGCAGAAGATGGGGTACCTGCGCAATGTGGCTGCCTTTTTTCAGGAGCATGAGGCAGACCGCCTTCTACAATGGACTGATGAAGAGCTGCTCAGCGCGCTGACTTCTATCAAAGGGGTTGGGGTTTGGACCGTACAGATGATTTTGCTTTTCAATTTGGGGCGGCCCGATATTTTTCCAGAGAAAGACTTGGGCATACAAAAAGCGATGCAGCAGTTGTACGGGCTGGAAGGGAAGGGAAGAGCCCTTGAGCGGGCTATGGCGGAGCAGGCTGAGCAGTGGCGCCCTTATCGCAGCTACGCCACTCGCTTGCTGTGGCGTTTTTTGGATAACCGTTAGTTGGCCTGCATTGGCCTTCTCCAGGGCCAACCCTATCTCAATGGAGGGTGTTTTTTATATGCTGTGTGTGGGCATAGCGGCACCAACGCTTGCCCTCAAGGCCGGTTACGGCTGCAAAACAATATGTTTATGAATAATCAACGACTGATCGGAGCCTATTCTGGGAAAGAGAGCGGGCCTTTGTTGATTTGTCTGGGCGGCATGCACGGAAATGAGCCTGCTGGCGTACAGGCATTGGATATTTTGTTCAAACTGCTGGAGCTGGAGCCGGAGTCCAATCCGGATTTTAAGTTCAAAGGGCGCATCGTTGGCTTTAGAGGGAATGCTCGTGCTATCGCAAAAGGGGCGCGGTTTTTGGAGAAAGACCTCAACCGGCAATGGACGCCAGAAAACGTTGCCCGCATCCTGCAGTCCCCACCGGATGAGCTGAAGGCAGAAGACCTTGAGGTGCTCGAGTTGCATACAGCAATCATGGAGGAGATCAGCGCTTATGCCCCGGAGCGGGTTGTATTGTTGGACCTGCATACCACTACCGCCTACGGCGGGATTTTTTCCATTGCGACGGATGACCCTGAGAGCGAGCGTATCGCGGTGGAGCTGCACGCACCTGTTATCAAGGGGCTGCTGTCTGGCCTAAGGGGCACGACCCTTCATTACTTCAATACTGCTCAGATCGGCCTGCCCACCGTTGCGGTTTGCTTTGAGTCTGGGCAGCATGATGAAACCCTTTCTGTGAACCGGGCCATTGCCGCCATCATCAACTGCATGCGCACCATCGGCTGTGTAAAAGCAGAGCATGTGGAGAACCGGCACGATGCACTCCTCATCGAGTATTCGAGGGGGCTGCCTAAGGTTTCTGAGCTGATTACCTGCCACAGCATCCGGCCCGGAGATGCATTCCAAATGCTGCCAGATTACAAGAACTTCCAGGAAGTGAGAGCGGGAGAGGTTTTGGCACATGACCGGAACGGAGAGATAAAGGCCGCAGAGGCTGGGCGCATACTCATGCCCCTATACCAAAAACAGGGGGACGATGGCTTTTTTCTCATCCGCCCGCTGCCCAAAGGGCGGTTCAGTTAGCGCTTATTTGGAGTAGTTTTGCTATGGAAATCAAGGGCTGATGCCTGATCGCTGTGCCGGCAGGGCCAGCAGGGTTCTAAAGTTGAGTGGGGCACAAACCAGGTTGCCGTTTTTGGGGGCCTGCCCCTCCGCAAGGATAGGGGCCTGCCACCCCTTCGCAGCGCTAGTGCCTCAAGCCATAAATCCTTGCCACCCCAAGTTTCGTTTTTTTCCGCCTACTCTTCGTTAAAGAACCGTTCCTTTAGCTCGGGCTAAAGTCGCGAACCTTCGCCTTGATTAGTTGGCAAATAACTTCAACTTAAGTATCAGAGATTTATGACTTAAGGCACTAGGCCAATGCCAGGCTATAAAGCCCGACACGCATAAACGCCCTCGACATTAGGGTTTATGCCCGTTGAGTTTAGCGGGCATAATGAAGATATAGTGAGGAGGCCAGGTTTGTAAAACATGGATTTAAAATAGGATAAAGCTGCAGGTGCGTATGCTCTCAGCATGCCTTAAGAGATGGGGGCAGGCAGAATGGCTTACCCCTCAGCAGCAGCTTGGAGAAACTGCATATCGTATAGCTTGCGGTACTGCCCATCCTCTTTCTGTAGCAGCTGCTCGTGTGGCCCAAACTCCTGCAACTGCCCCTTGCTCAGCACCATGATGTTGTCAGCATGGCGTATGGTCGATAAGCGGTGGGCAATGATGATAGATGTCCGTTTAGCAATCAGCTTTTCGATGGCATACTGAATGACAGATTCTGTTTCGGGGTCAATGGAAGAGGTAGCCTCATCAAGGACTAGGATATCGGGGTCAAAAACCAGTGCCCGGACAAAAGAGATCAGCTGCCGTTGGCCCATAGATAAAGTCGCCCCGCGCTCCATCACTTCGTAGTCATAACCTCCGGGCAGTTTCTCGATAAACTCATGAGCCCCGATGAGCTTAGCGGCTTCGATGACCTGTTCTCTAGAAAAGCGCTCGTCCCGTAGGGTAATGTTCTCCAGTACAGAGCCAGAGAACAAAAATACGTCTTGTAGCACGATGGCAATTCGCTTGCGGTAGGCTTCCAGCTCGTAATCTTGTATGCGCTGCCCGTCTACCTGTATCTCCCCTTTCTGTATCTCATAGAAGCGGTTGAGGATATTGATGATGGTAGATTTGCCCGAACCGGTGCTGCCGACTATAGCGAGGGTTTCGCCCGGTTGGACCTCGAAGCTGATGTCTTTCAAGACATAATCAGGCAATTGGTAAGCAAAATGTACGCCCTTGAACTGTATGTGCCCTTGCAGTTGGGCAGGCTGCAGCGTGCCATTGTTCTCGATATGGTCGTCTTTGTCAATTAGGTCGAATACCCTTTCCGAGGCCACCAGGCCCATTTGGAGGTTATTGAAGTTGTTGGCAACCGTCCGGATAGGCCGGAACAGCATGTCTAGATAAACAGGGAAAGCCACCAATGCCCCCAGGGTGACCCCCGAAGCCTTGAGCACATCCTGAGCGCCCCACCAAACCATAAGCCCGAGAGAGGCGGCAGAGATGATCTCTACAACCGGGAAGAAGACGGCATAATAAAGTATTGAGTCCAGGTTGGCCTGAGTGTACTCCCGGTTGATCTGCCTGAACTTTTTCAGTTCCGCTTTTTCAGCGTTGAAAATCTGAACAATCCTCATGCCAGTGATCCGCTCTTGTAGGAAAGCGTTCATACGGGAAATCTGAGAACGGACCCGCTGATAGGATTTCTTGACCTTCTCTTTGAAGACATAACTGGCCAGAATGAGGAAAGGCATGGTCGTCAGGCAGATCAGCGTCAATTTCCAGCTTGTATAAAACATCACCCCCAGCACGGTGACGAGGGTGAGCAAGTCTGCGATGATGGTGATAGAGCCCTGAGAAAAAACAGTATTGATGGCCTCGATATCATTGATGGTGCGGGTCGTAGAGGTTCCAATGGGCGTGCGGTCGAAGTAGGTCAGCCTCAATTTGGTAATGTGCTTGAAGACACGGACCCTGAGGTCGCGGATGACAGACTGCCCCAGCAGATTGGTCGAGAAGATAAACCAGTAGCGGCATAGGGACTCGAGCATCAGCAGCCCTACCAAGACGAGCGCCATCTTGGTCAGCCCACTGATGTCATTGGCGAAGATGTAATCATCAACCATGACTTTGATCAGGTAAGGGCGGGCGGTAGATAGTGGGGCTAGCAGCACCGCAAGGCTGGCGGCCAGTAGGAAAATATTGCGGTAGGGCCGGGTCAGGGCAAACACCCGGCCGAGCAGGCGGTAATCAATGCTGTTCTTGTCCTTTGAAGCCATGCGATATTGGTGACAGTTTCAGTTGGGGCGCGGCAAGGCGCTTTTTCCACAACTAAAGGAACACAGCAGTACAGGATAAGTTGCCAGGGCTTGAGCCAAAATATTGCAGGCTTTGACATCCTGATGGCAACGGCCTAGCGCTGCGGAGGGGTGGCAAGCCCGATAGGGCCGAGCGGACAGCGAGCCCCGCAGCATAGCGGCACCTGCCTCGGGCAGGGGCAGGCCCCATTGGGTTTGCGCCCAAGGCAGGCAGGCTTTACAATTTCCCTTCGTCGGCAAAGCTGTAGTAGCCCCGTTCCGAAACGATGAGGTGGTCGAGCACGGGGATATCTATAGATTGCCCGGCGCGCACGAGCTTTCGGGTGAGGTCTAAATCAGCCTGGCTTGGGTTGAGGTTGCCGGAAGGGTGGTTGTGGCAAAGGATGATGGCGCTGGCTTCTGCGTGCAGGGCTTTGCGGAAGACGATCTTGGCGTCCACAACTGTGCCGGCCATGCCGCCCATGCTGATCCGGGAACGGCTCATGACCCGGTTGGCCCGGTTGAGGTTGAGTATCCAAAACTCCTCGTGCTGCAAATCGACCAAGATGGGCGCGATAGCATCGAACGCATCCCGGCTACGGGAAACTTGCGGCTTATCCACAATCCGGGAGAGCTGCCGGCGGCGGCCGAGCTCCATAGCTGCAGCGATCGTGACCGCTTTGGCCTGCCCTATGCCTTTGAAGGTTTGTAGCTCCGGTATGCTGCGCCGGCCAAGTTCATTGAGGTTGTTGGCTGCGGACTGGAGCACTTTCTGCGCTAGGCTGACGGCAGAATCCTGTGCTGAGCCAGAGCCGATGAGTATAGCGAGCAGCTCGGCATCGGAGAGGGCGGACTTCCCTTTGTGCAGGAGCTTTTCCCGCGGGCGGTCTTCCTCGGCCCAGCTCTTGATAGAGAGGTTTGGGGGTGTGTAAGTCATGGTTTCAGGTGGGGTGTAAAAAAGGTGCCCGCCCTTTGCTGCACTGCTGGCGGCAGGCATTTGGCTTTCTTCCGTTCAGTAAGCTTAGCTGAGCAGAATGCCGGCTCATTAAGGCGTTACACTTGATTGGGCCAGGCTGAATGCCAGGCAGGCACCGAATTCTAGGATTAGATAGAAAATACGCTTTCGGGGCTTATGCGTCCGCTTTCTCAAGTTTGGCGTAAGCTTCCATGCTAGAGGCGATGGCTTGGGCAAACCGCTCGAAATCGCCATCGAATATGAAAATGCGGTTGCGTTCAAATTCGCCCTCTTTGTTTTTGGAGGAGCTGGAAATGCACAAATAGGGCTTACCGTTGCTGGCTTCTTTGAGGTCAAAGAAATAAGTGCGCCCTTCACACTTGACCGTTTCCGTAAAAAGAACTTGCTTTTCCATGTTTTTAGGTTTTTTTGGTGTTTGAAGATGGGCCTTGTCCCCAAGGCTTACTTATCTGTCGCAGGAATCCTTTTTTTCCATAATTAAAAGGGCAAAAAAATTTCAGAAGCGGGCAAAAAACCAGTAATTGCAGGCGATGAAGCAGGAAAAAAAAATGTACAGGGCCGAGCGGCTGAAGAGCCGTAAAGCTATAGAAGGGCTTTTTTCAGGGGCTTCCCCCTCCTTTGGGCAGTACCCCCTGCGGTTGGTCTATCAGAAAGCAGAAGCGGCGCGCGCGGGGTTCCCCGTACAGGCTGCTTTCAGTGTGCCCAAGCGGAAGTTCAAGCGGGCAACGGACCGCAACTACATCCGGCGAAAAGTGCGGGAAGCTTGGCGAAAGCACAAACACCGCCTTTACCTCAAGCTGGAAGAAGGCGAAGCTTATGATTTTATGATTCTCTACACGGCAAAGGAGCCAGCCCCGTTTGATGAGATAGAGCGGGCCGTCAATATCATGATCAAGCGTTTCCTGAAATACCGGAAGCCGGGCAACCGCGACCCTAAAGCCTAGGTCTACTGTTTATAGTCTGACAACTTCTAACACATTGCTCAAACTTATCATCAATATGACGACCTACCGCTGCTTGCCCACACTGATTATCCTTTTTGCTTTCGCCCTGGCCTTGCCCGCACAAAAAGCCTTGCAGATTGAGCGGTACGGCAGCCCGGATACAGAAAAATTCTTTGCAGGCGACATACTGGAGTACCGCTTGGCTGGTGAAGATCACTATCAAGAAGGGTATATCGAAGGTTTCCGTATGGAGGACAGCCTGATAATTTTTGGTGACCGTTACGTCAATGTGCACGATATTGAAAGCCTGCGCTTTGACCGCGCTTGGGCACGGGCGGGGGGCACGTCCCTGGTTGTCTTTGGTTTGGCATGGTCCGGGTTTGCAGCAGTGGGCTATGCCACAGACGGGGACCCCGAAACGAGCTACCGCTGGGCCGATGCTGCAGTCACAGGTGTGTCAACCCTAGCCGGACTGGGCTTGCGGCGCTTTTTCAAATACAAAAGAGTACGGCTTTCCGGAAAGCGGTACCGCCTCAGGCTGGTCGACCTCCGTTTTAAGGTAGAAGGGTGGGAAGATTAAATTGAGCACTGTGCTAAAATCTGGCTAAATTGTCCAAAGTAGGCATGCTGCCCCAACCTTGCCGGGCTGCAGGGTGTCTTACAGGGTATAGCTATGCCGTGCCCCTGAATGGGTCAGGGGGCGCAAATTTTTACGGGCTGTAGATTATCATGCCCACGGTGCAAAAAGATATTATGATCAAGCTAAAACACATCTGCTTATTGGTTGGGCTTTTGATGGCCACTGCCTCATGCAGCGACAGCCTGATGAGTGAAGATTTTGTGCCGGGGGAGGTTCAGCTGCGCGTACAGAATATCAGCAAATTCAAGCTTGACGAGGTCGTTCTGCAGCCTGGCACCCCTAGTGTGCAGACTTACCTCGGGCTTGAGCCTGGACAGACATCCGGTTATCAGCCTTTTGAGTTCACCTACGCCTACGGGTATGTACGTACCATTATCGGTACAGATACCCTGACCCTACAGCCGATCGATTACGTGGGGGAGACCCGGATATACGATGGGGCTTACACCTTTATCATTGATGTAATAGGGGAGGAGCGGCCAGAATACTTGGTGCTCGATTTTCAAGCGGATTGATTATCTCCGCGGGCGCTCATCTTCATCGGGCAGGTCATAAATGATGGGGTCGCTTTCTTCCCGTTCTACTTTCACGCCATCGAGCTTGTCCATAAATTCAATGGAGTGGTCCCAGAAGTCTTCTAAGATTGGCTTCGCCCTGCCGCCCCAGTCCCACACTTTTTCTGGGTATTGTTCTAGGTAGACATAGGTGCGCGATTCATTTTTGGCTTCGTTATTGATCAGGTGGGAGCGGTCGCCAAACCATAGCAGCACGCTGTACAGCAAAATCATCAGTGCAGCCATAAATAGCCCGCCAATCACCTGATTGATGAAGTTGATATTGGCTGATTCGAGTGCTCCTTCCAGCATGTTGGCAAATAGCCGGATGCCCATCATGGTGAGCACGAAAGTGAGGAGGAAGCCAGCCACAAACATCAGGGGGTTGTCGGATACGGTGCTCTCGAGCAGGCCGGTCACATCTGGGCCAAAGCGGAATGCGATCATCAAGCCGAAGATCACAGACAGAATGGTGAAGATCGTTTTTATGATGCCCCGGGAGAAGCCTACATAGAAGCCCCAGAGGCTGGCAACGGCAAATATGACATCAATGACCATAATCCTTCCTTTTAGGGGAGCTTGCTCCCCCTTATTCCGCTGCAAAGTAAAGCAAAAATGGGGCGGGAGCCGATAAATACGGCCACCCGGTGCGCAATTTCGATGAAAAGGGGCGCCTTAGCTCTTGCGCTTCCGCAAATTCATCCGAATGTGTACCTTGCAGCGAGACATAGACCACTCCCATGCAAGCCTTTTTGGAACAAACCCTTTTTAGCCTGGGCCAACACAATATCACACTAGGGCAAATGATAGCAGCAGTGGGCTTGGCGCTATTGCTGTCGGCCTTGTATTGGCTGCTGGCCGTACGGCTCTTCCCTTTGCTGGCCGGGCGCTTGGAGATTGCTCCGGAAGAACGGCGCAGAGCCCGCCGCATCCTTGGGCTGTTGCTCATTCTGCTCGGCGCGTGGGGGGGGCTGGCTGTTTTTAGGCTAGACCAGCAGCTGATCGAAACGACCAACGAAGAGTCGATCAACCTTTACATCTCCACCTTTCTGCAGGCGCTCATCATCTGGCAGTTTGCCCGCCTGCTCGACTTCATCATCTCCCGCCTGCTCATTACCAATTACTACAAAAGCCGGCAGGAGGAGCCTATGGAGCTCGACCGCTACCAAACGGACACCCGGGGCAAAACTAACCGTACCGTACAATATGCCGTCTACATCCTGGCGATGCTCTTCATCGTCAATGCCTTTGAAATAGACTGGGCGTTTTACACCTACACCCCTTCCGGGGCCGAAGATGGGCAGACGCGAAGCCTCACTGTTTCCAACCTGCTCAATGCCGGTTTTATCCTTGTCATGGCCCGCCTGGCCAGTTGGGTAGCCATACAGCTCATCCTCAGTCAGTACTACCGCAACAAAAAAATAAATGTTGGCTCACAGTACGCCATCAATCAGCTGCTGCAATACTTCGTCTACATTATCGCCATCCTCATGGCCCTGGAGGCCCTCGGTTTTACGCTCACCCTTATCTGGGGCGGGGCAGCTGCGCTTTTGGTAGGCATAGGGCTGGGGCTGCAAGAGACCTTCAAAGACCTCTTCTCCGGTGTCATCCTGCTCTTCGAGCGCCGGGTGGAAGTAGGCGATGTGGTAGAGGTAGATGGCCTGGTCGGCACAGTCCGCCGCATAGGGGTGCGCACCTCCCTTATGGAAACCCGGGACAACATCACGGTCATCGTCCCTAACTCCCGCCTGATTGTGCAGCACTTCGTCAATTGGAGCCACAACGACAATAAAGCCCGCTTTTACGTGGGCGTGGGCGTGGCCTACGGTTCCGATACCGCTTTGGTCAAGAAGCTGCTGCTGGAAGTAGCGCGGGGCAATGCAGACATCCTCCGCTACCCCCCGCCGTTTGTCCGCTTCAAGGATTTTGGGGCTTCCTCCCTAGATTTTGAGCTGCACTTCTGGTCGCACGAGTTCATCGGCATCGAAGACGTCAAGAGCGAGCTGCGCTTTGCCATCGATCAGGCTTTCCGCGAGCATGGGGTCACTATCCCTTTCCCACAACGGGATGTATGGATCAAAGGGGGGCAGTAGGGCTGTTGTTGGATAGACATTAGCATCAGCAATTTTGGACCCCAGTATACGCTGCCGATGTTTTAGCAGGAGCATACTGTAAGCACCTTGGGGCAAAGGCCTTTGGTTCATCGGTCAGGATGAATGCCCAGCCACACGGGGCGTAAATGAAAATCTTGCCCCGAACGAAGGCAGCGTGCTCGGTACAAAAGCCATGGCAGACTTCAAGTTTGGTTAACTTCCAATTCATAGGACAAGTCGTTCTTACAGCCCATATCAAAAACTCCTTCTGCTATGTTGCGAATACTTTTCTTCTCTGGGCTGCTGCTCGTCTGCACCCTCCTCACTGCACAGTCGGACCGGCTACTGCACAACGATCGGGTTGAAGCCCGGAATAACCCTACTAGCATCAACCCAGAGTGGGGCCCCTTCTTTCACGGGGTCGCTTCCGGAGACCCCCTCGAAGACCGCGTCATTATCTGGACCCGTGTCACTCCCGAATCTATGAGTAACGAGCCGGTAGACGTGAACTGGTTTGTTGCAACAAGCCCCAACTTGGACAATATTGTTCAAACGGGTACCTACACCACTGGCCCAGAACGGGATTATACTGTCAAGGTAGACGTGGAGGGGCTCGAACCGGGCCAGACCTACTATTATGTCTTTTCAGCCAATGGCGCCTATTCCCTTATCGGGAAAACGAAGACCACGCCCATCGCAGGGCAGGCCAGCCACCTCAGGTTTGGCGTTGTCTCCTGTTCCAATTTCCAAGCGGGCTATTTCAATGCCTATAAGCGCCTGTCTGAGCGGACCGACCTTGATGCCATCATTCATCTGGGCGACTATATCTACGAATATGCCGATGGTGGCTACGGTGACAGCACGCTCACTTCCAACCGCCCCTTGGAGCCTGCGAACGAGATTGTGACTCTTGAGGAATATCGAGCGCGCTACTCTACTTACCGCCTTGATACCGCCTTGGCCCGTGCCCATCAGCAGCACCCGTTTATTGCTGTATGGGATGACCACGAGAGCGCGAACGATGCTTATACCGATGGTGCCCAAAACCACACTGAAGGCGCTGAAGGCAGCTGGACCGACCGAAAGGCTGTAGCCAAGCAAGTGTACTTTGAATGGATGCCCATACGAGAAAATGCAGATGAAAGCATCTACCGTACCATTCGCTATGGTAATCTGATGGACCTCATTATGCTCGATACACGCCTTGAGGGCCGGGAAGAACAAATCTTAGACGTAACTTCTCCCGAGCTTTATAGCCCCGAACGTACGCTGCTGGGCAATGAACAGAAAGCTTGGCTGTTCAATGAACTTAGTACTTCGCAGGCGAAATGGAAGGTGATTGGGCAGCAGGTCATTTTCTCGCAGTTCAACGTAGGCTGGGCTGCGCTTATTGATCCTAGTGGGCCTTCTTTCCAAGAGCTCGAAAGTATCTTTTTGGATATTTGGGACGGCTACCCTGCAGAGCGTGCTCAGATTATCGATTATCTCAGTACGGAAGAGATAGATAATGTAGTTGTGCTTACCGGAGACTTTCACAGCACCTTTGCGTACGATGTCACAGCAGAGCCTGTCGATCTACAGTTTCAAGAAGTGCCTGGCGTGGGCACCCTGCCCTTTTACAACCCATCTCCTACTTACGACCCTGCCAGCGGTAGCGGGGCTGTGGCAGTTGAGTTTGCTACGCCGAGCATTACTTCTGCAAACTTTGATGAAAATTTGGATGCACCAACCGCAGCTGTGTTTCAGGGGCAGATCAACAACCCTATCAATTTCCCACCCCTCTCGTTAGGCAATCCCAACCCTCACATGAAGTACACCGATCTTATACAGCACGGTTACTTCCTGTTGGATATCACGGAGGAGCAGGCACAAGCCGATTGGTACTTCAGCATCATCAGCCAAGTCACAAATGAGGAAGCCTTCAGCGAAGGCTGGTATACTGCGGAAAATGCCAACCGCTTACAACAAGCAGGTGCTCCGGCAGCCCCAAAAGGGGTACAGGATATCCCTGCGCCCAATGAACCACCTGTCGTCATCAATCAGGTGAAAGCCGAGCACCGCAAACCATCTGGCAGTTTAGCCATTTTGGCAGCTTACCCCAATCCCTTTAATTCGGTCAATACCTTGCACTACAGCTTATCCCGCCATGAAGAGGTACGTATTATGTTGTTGGATATAGGGGGCAAGCCAGTGCGCGAACTATTGCACGAGGGCCTTCAGCCCGGGGTTTACTCCTTGCAGTTGGATGCCCAAAGCCTTCCAACTGGCACCTATATTTATCAAATTCAAGCCGGTGGCCAGACCTATACCGCTCAGGTGGTTAGGAAATAGTTCCCACTAGCCACCCCCAACACAAAAAGCCCGGTAGCGCAAATCTGCGCTACCGGGCTTTTACCTCTCGCTGTCCTGTCCCGGCTATCGTTTCGGCGGCATCGTCGGCCGCACCTCCACCTTGCTGGGCAGCGTACGCGGGTGCATTTTCAGCAGGTCCATCACCATCTGCCCCATATCCTCCGGCTGTATTTTCCAGGCATCTGCTTCGTTGGGCGTATGCCCGTTGAAGTAGGTGGCCACCGAGCCGGGCATGATGGTCGTCACCTTAATGCCATGCTGCCTCAAGTCTAGCATGACCGCCTGTGAGAAGCCCACCAGCCCAAATTTGCTGGCATTATAGGCCGAGCCGCTGGCAAAAAAGTTGGTGCCCGCCAGGCTGGCAATCGTGATGAGGTACCCTTTAGATTCCTTAAGGGCCGGCAAGGCCGCCTTAGCCGTGTAAAATACGCCGGTCAGGTTGGTGTCGATCACACTGTTCCACTGCTCCGCCGTCATATCCTCAATAGAAGCAAAATGGCCTACTCCAGCGTTGGCGATCACCACATCGAGCTGTCCAAAAGACCCGATCACATCCTTTACGACCCGCTCCTGCGCAACCAGGTCCCGCACATCAGCCGCCAGGCCGATCGCCTTCCCTGGCCCGCGCTCATTCAGCTTCTTCGCCGCATCGTCCGCAGCAGGCTGCTCCCGGCTCGTCACTGCTACATGCATACCGTGCTCCACCATGGCCTCAGCCACACCGAGCCCTATCCCTTTGCTTCCGCCCGTGATCAGGGCTACTTTTCCTTTCAGTTCCATAGTTATCTTTTTTTGCCCCGCTCATCAATGGGGCGTTGGTGATAGTTCAAATATCTACAATACCCTGCCGGCCAGGATGAGGATGATTTGGGCGTGCCCCCCGCCCGCCAGCCCCTCCTGTTGGGGGGCGCTACGTTCCGGGGTGCCGCCGCCTTGCCTGCAGCAGGCGGCTGGCCTACCGGCCACCCTCCACATCGCTCACGCAGCCCTGCAGTGCCACCTGCCGAAATGCAGGTCTTTCCAAAACGGAAAGCAGCGCCCGGAGTTTGGCCACAGCCCAAAAAAATCCCCGCCCGGAACAAAATCCCGGGCGGGGCCCAATTATTCAGGAAAATACTAAAGCGGGTTTACTCCACGATCAGCCTGCGGGTAAGGGTGCCCGCCTCACTGCTCAGGCGCACCAGATAAACCCCGGTAGGCATCCCGCTCAGGTCGATCTGTGCACGGAATGCCCCGGCACTGGCAGGGATCTGACGCAGCTGTACGGCCTGTCCTGCCACAGTCACTACCGATAGCTCATAGGGCGTGCCCTGCAAGCGGCCGAGCTCAATTGTAGCCTTTCCTGTGGTCGGGTTCGGGAACAAGCTGAAGCTTTCCTCCGTGAGCAGATCCCGTGTGCTGTTGCAAACATCGATCACGAAGCTGAGTACAACAGGTAGCTCGCAGCCGAAGCCATTAGTGACTACCGCCTCGATATTGTATGCTCCGGGCTCCAGCCCTTCTGTGCTGAAGGATTCCACGGGCACACCGTTGATCAGGAGGAGGTTGCCCATGCCCGGGTCAAAAGTATAGGCTTGCTCTACGCAAATGACCGTGTCCATTGGGAAATTGGCCATAGGCAGCGGGTTGACGCTCACAGTGATGGAGTCGGTATTAGTGCAGCCCTCCGCGTTGGTAACGGTCACACTGTAGGTGCCGCTTTCTGCTACGGTGATGCTTGGGCTGACCGCCCCGTTGCTCCATGCGTATACCTCAAATCCTGCTCCGGCATCAAGCGTGGCTGCCTCGTTTTCACAAATGGACAAGTCTTCGCCCAGCTCAATGGCTGGCAGCGGGTTCACCTCTACCACAACGGTATCGGCCGCCATACAGCCGCCGTCTGTAGTGGCCATGACAGTATAGGTGCCGGCCGCTGTGACCGTGGTCAGCTCGCCCATATCGCCGTTCGACCAGATGACCTCCTCGTATGTCCCAGTAATCTCAAGTGTAGCGCTCTCGCCTTCGCAGATCGCAACGGTTGCTGGCAGACCGGTGACCGGGCAGTTGAGGCCCAGCTCGAACATTGCTACAGAACCGCTGATCTCGTTAGATACCGCGAGGAGAGGTTTGCCGTCTGGGCTTGCCGAAGCGGGGATGAAAGCAATGCCCTCTGGCCCCAGGTCCCCACCTGTTGTCTCCACCGTACGGGTATTGATGTACTGCAGATAGACAGGCGCCGCCGGATTGCTGATGTCGTACACCATAATACCCCCGACACGCTCCAGGCCGACAAAAGCGTAAGTGCTGCCGTCTATCTCGGCTACTGCTACAGCTTCCGGCTCCGGCCCTTTATCGTCAGAGCGGTTCTTGAAGTCGTTCTCGTCATTGGTTGTATTGAAGAGTGCGCCAAAAACGGGGTCGTTTGCGGTGATCTGCTCCAGGTCGTTGCCGCTGTCATAAACGAGGGCACCGGTCGCTGCATTGAAAATGGAGAAGGAGCGCCCGCCGTAGGCATACAGCTCGTCGTAATCGCCGTCCCCATCCGTATCGCCATTGGCGGCGGTGATTCGCAGGCGGCCCATTAGGACATCCTCCTTGAGCAGGTCGGCATCTGGGAAGGCCGTCGGGTCGAGTACGATCTCGTCGTCTTTTACCCTGAATTCTTCGGTATATCCATCATAATCCCTGGCATCCCCCTCGTTGGTGGTGATGATGTAGCCCTCACCGCCAGCGGTGAAGTAGCTGATGGCATCCGGGTGGTATACCCCCTTCACAGGCCAGTTGGCAAAGAAGATGCCATCGGTGCGGTCAGAAGCATCGAAGGTTACCCCTTCTGCGGTCCAGTCTTTGAAGCCAAGCGGCCGGATCTCCGTGATGCTCTGAGTGGCCAGGTCGACAATAGCCAAAGCGTTGTTCTCCTGGCAAGCTACATAGGCAGTGGTGCCGTCCTCAGAGAGCGTGATGTACTCCGGCTCCATGTCCTGAGCCACTGTAGCACCTGGGCCAAATATTCGGACGCCCGCCGCGCGCAGTGCATCGGCCTGCCCGTTGAATGCCTCAAAAGTAGCCGTTGCCACAGTAGCTGCGGCAGGGCCATTGCTGAGGTCAATGATGCTCACCGAGCCTTCGGGGTCTACTGTGTAATCATCGTTGGGCTCCCCTTCGTTTGCAGTCAGGACCTTTGTGCCATCGGGGCTAAAGGTGACCATATCGGGCAGCACGCCCACCGTCACGCTGCTGATGAACACCCCATCGGTATCAAAGAACCCGACCATGCCGTTATCCGCAGTGCCGGCCCCTTCAATCGCAACGGCGACCAAGCCTTCGTACACCGCTACGGAGTTGACGTTGTCGCCAAATGGGGTAATGTCAATAGAACTGACCAAGGCAACGTTGGCGGGGTCGCTGTAGTCCAGGATGTCCACTCGCTGATTATTGCTATTGGTCAGGAACAGGCGTTGAGCAGCTCCATCATAGGCGACAATCTCGGCTGTCCCTTCGCCCCCTCCGGTAAAGTAAGAGCCCAGGTGGCTCAGTTGTACGTAGGGATCAACGGCGGCCACCGGCGCCATATCGTCATTATCGTTGATGAGCAGGATGTGGCGGTTGTTGCTGCCCACCATCACGCTGCTGCCATCGGCGTCGATCTCAAGGACGAGGTAGCGCCCGCCAAGGCTGCTATTGTCTAAGATATCCAGTGATACAAAGCGGGAAGCCGCGCTTCCATCAAATGTTACTGTGGCAGAAGCCAGGGTGAAGTCTTCGCCTTCCACTGCCGTAGAAGCGCTGAGGACGTTGATCTGCGCAGTACCGGCTATGCCCCCCGCTTCAGCTACGCTCAGCTCCAGCTGAATGGTGCCTGCCCCTTCATCCAGTTGAGAATCGGCTTGCGCAAATTCTACGGTGCTTGGGCGCTGTAGCTCGAATACGCCTATAGTGCCGCTGATCTCGTAGGCTGCTAGGATGTACGCTTTGCCATCTGGGCTTTCGGCGCTGGAGACAAAAATCAAGTCTTCTGGCCCAAGGTCCCCGCCCTCTGTATCGAGGGTACGCGTGTTGATGTACTGTAGGAATTGGGGCGCAGCAGGGTCAGATAAATCATAGGCCAGGATGCCGCCCACGCGCTCCATCCCGATAAAACCGTAAGGGCGGCCATCAATTTCTGCTACGACCACAGCTTCTGGCTCCGGCCCTTTGTCGTCAGAGCGGTTCTTAAAGCTGTTCTCCTCGTTGTCGCTGTTGAACAGGCCGCCATAGGTGAAGTCATTGGCAGTGATCTGCTCCATCTCATTGCCGCTGTCGTATACGAGGGCACCGCTTGCTGCGTCAAAGATGGAGAACGAGCGCCCGCCATAGGCGTACAGCTCATCGAAGTCGCCATCGCCATCGGTATCGCCAGTGGCTGCAGTGATACGCAGACGGCCGAGCAGGACGTTCTCTTTCAGGTACTCCGCATGGGGGAAAGCATCTGCATCCAGTACAATCTCATCATCGCCAATTCGGAACTCCTCTGTGTACCCATCATAGTCGCGGGCATCGCCTTCGTTGGCTGTAATGATATAGCCCTGTCCGCCTACATTGAAGAAAGAGACGGCATCCGGCTGGTACATCCCCTTCACGGGCCAGTTGGAGAAGAAGACCTCGTCCGTCCGGTTGGAGGCATCAAAAGTAGCGCCCTCTGCAGCCCAGTCCTTATACCCCAGCGGCAGGATACCTGTAGCGGCCGCCGAAGCCAGGTCTACCTGGATAATGGCGTTGTTTTCCTGGCAGGCAACGTAGGCGGTGGAGCCGTCATTGGAGAGGGTGATGTATTCTGGCTCCAGGTCTTGGGCAACCGTAGCGCCCGGGCCGAAGATGCGCACGCCCTGAGCGCTGAGCGTGGCTTCGTCCCCGTTGAAATTGCTGAAGCCTACCGTCGTAGCCATAGCCATAGCAGGGCCATTGCTCAGGTCGATCAGGCTCACCGAGCCTTCGGGGTCGATGGTGTAGTCATCATTGGGCTCCCCTTCGTTGGCCACCAGCAAGGTCTGTCCGTCTGCTGTAAAGACGAGCATATCCGGCAGTGCGCCTACTGTGGTGGTGCTGAGCAGGTTGCCGTCGGTATCGAAAAAGGCGACAAAGCCCGGGTCTGTCTTAACGCTCGCCTCCATGGCTACTGCCACAAGCCCCTCGTATACAGCTACGGAATTGATGGCACCGTTGTAAACGGAGAGGTCAATGCTGTTGATGGCGGAGATCCCGGCTGGGTTGCTGAAATCCAGGATTTCTAGTGTGTTGTTGATGGAGTTGGACGCGAACAGCCGCTGAGTTCCGGCATCAAAAGCTACAATCTCTGCAGCCCCACCGTTGGGCAGTGCAAAACTGCCGCTATGGCTGAGCTGTACGGCAGGGTTGTCCGCAGCCTGCGGGCCAAAGTCGTCAGTATCGCTGATGAGGACAATCATGCTGCTCTCCTCTCCAATTTGTACAGTGCTGTTGGCCGGGTCGGCTTCCAGGATGAGGTAGCGCCCGGAAAGATGGCTGTTGTCTAGGATTTCCAAGTCAAATGTGATCGGTGCGGTGCTGCCGGCAGGTACTTGGAGCTGCAGCGCTGTCAGCCGGTAATCTACATTAAACTCCGCAGTGGAGGCACTAGCGATAGTAAAGGCGATGGTGCCCGGCAAATCGCCCGGATTGGTGACTTCAAAGGCAATGGTTTCAAAGCCTATGCCTTCAAAGGTCTCTAGGGTGCCTTCTGCAAACTCAACGGTTGGCGTTGCCTGTAGCTCGAATACGCCTATGGTGCCGCTGATTTCGTTGGAAACGATCACAAGAGGCTTTCCGTTGGGGCTGTTGGCCGCGTCAATAACCTGAATGTCTTCGGGGCCTAAGTCGCCACCTTCTGTTTCAATGGTCCGAGTATTGAGGTATTGCAGGTACTGTGGTGCAGCTGGGTTGGTCACATCATACAGTACAAGCCCTCCGGTGCGCTCCAATGCGATAAAAGCATAAAGGCGGCCATTGATCTCCGCTACGCGCACGGCTTCGGGCTCTGGCCCTTTGTCGTCAGAGCGGTTTTTGAAGCTGTTCTCTTCATTGTCACTGTTGAAAAGGGCACCGTACAGGGGATCGGCAGCGGTAACCCGTTCGAGCTCGCTCCCACTGTCGTAGACTAGGGCGCCGCTCGCTGCATCAAAAATGGAAAAGGAACGGCCACCGTATGCGACAATCTCGTCGAAATCGCCATCGCCATCGGTATCTCCACTGGCCGCTGTAATGCGCAGGCGGCCTAATAGCTGATCGTTTTTCAGGGCTTCAGCGAATGGGAAGGTGCCGGGGTCGAGCACAATCTCGTCATCCCCAATGCGGAACTCTTCTGTAAAGCCATCATAGTCGCGGGCGTCACCCTCATTGGCTGTGATGATGTAGCCTTGCCCGCCTGCTTCAAAAAACTGTACTGCATCAGGCATGTACGCGCTCTTCACGGGCCAGTTGGCGAAGAAAATGCCCTCTGTGCGGTTAGAAGCGTCAAAGAAAGGCCCACTTTCCGACCAGTCTTTGTAGCCAAGGGGGCGCACCGCTGTGGCTGTAGCCGTCGCCATATCAACGAGGACAAAGGCATTGTTCTCTTGGCAGGAAACATAGGCGGTGTTGCCATCAGCGGAGAGGGTGATGAACTCTGGCTCAAGGTCTTGGGCAACGGTGGCGCCCGGGCCGAAGATGCGCACGCCTGCTGTCTTGAGCTCGGCTTCTTGAGCGTTGAAGCTGGCGAAGCTCACCGTGGCCGCATCGGCAGCCGTCAGGTTGGCTGCTCCCGCTGATAGGTCGATGATCGTAACTGAGCCTTCAGGGTCAATGGTGTAGTCATCGTTGGGCTCTCCTTCATTTGCAGTCAGCACCTTGGTGCCGTCGGGGCTGAATACAACCATATCGGGCAGGGCGCCCGCAGGGGCCTGGCCCAGGAAAGTGCCATCGGCATCAAAAAAGACGACTGAGCCGTTGTCGGTCTTCACCTCGGCTTCCATGGCTACAGCTACCAGCCCGTTTTGGACTGCTACGGAGTTGATGCCGCCGCCGTAGGCGCTCATGTCTATGCTATTGATATTGCTCAGTGCAGCAGGGTTGGAGAAGTCGATCACGTCCAAGGTATTGGTTGCAGAGTTGGTCACGAACAGCCGCTGAGTAGCAGGGTCGTGCGCTACGATCTCTGCTACTTCACCGCTTGCGAAGCTGCCCAAGTGGCTGAGCCTAACGAGAGGCTCAACCGGAGCCTGAGGTGTAGCATAGTCGTTGTCTTGTATGAGGATGACGAGCTGATTGTCCGAGCCTGCCTCTGCGTTTTCCAAAGCCGAAAGCTCGAGTATAAGGTAGCGCCCGCCTTCACTGCTGTTGTCTAAAACTTGGAGCGGCAGGGTAAGGTCGCCACCGGTACTGCCGGCAAAAGTCAGGGTGTCTCCGCTCAGGGTGTAGTCTTCCCCAGCTATAGCAGTAGAAGCAGGGGATACGTTCACTACCAGGGTAGATGCGAGGCTGTTGGGGTTGGTCAGGGTAACGATGATATCCTGAGCGCCTTGCCCTTCCAAAAGGAAAAGGTCGCTGTCTGCGAAAGCGGCAACGGGTGTGATCGCTGGCGTGAAAGAGCCCGGGGTTGCCAAAATCTCGGTGCCATTGAAAGGGATGGTGTTGGCATACCAGTTGGCGCCTTGATTGTTGTCTAAGCCTGCGTCGAGCAGCTCTATGGAAGGGCCATTGCCGTCGGCTTCGGCTGGCCATGGCGATTCGTCGAGGTAGTTGACGGTATCGATGAGGGTGCCGGAGAAGTTGGTGATGGCAATCTCTTCGTCACCATTGGTGATTTCGCCGTTTCCCCAGTCGTAGAAGTCCATCCCGAAGAAAGCCTCTGCTTCGGCTTCATTTTGCGCCAGCAGGACAATGCCGCCGGCTGGCAGCTCAAGCTCGGGAAAGGTGAAGCTGAAGCCAGAATTGACCTGAAGCCCGCCAATGGGCGCCGGGCTGTTGCCAGCGTTCAGGATTTCAATAAACTCCAGGTCGTCGCTGCCAGGCGGGTTGTACAGGATTTCGGTAATGACGAGGTTAGGGGTGGCGTCGTTATAGATCCAATCAAAGGTGAAAGCTTCAAGGAGAAAGTTGCCTGCCTCATCAGTGACCAGCCCTGGGCTGAGGCTGTTGGCCTGGCCGTTGAGGAATGGCTCAGTGTAAGTGATGGTCACAAATGGGAATTCCATGCCGCCGGGGGCTGAATAAACGATAGAGGCAATGGTGCCGTTGGCGGTAGTGTAGTTGAGCGGGTTTTCCACGCTGGCCACGTCCATCGGCTCGCTGTAGGTCAGGCGGATGCTGTTTTCGTCCAACAGCTCTGCCCCCAAGACGATAGGGGGGAGGAAGTCTTCCACGCTGCTGAATACCGCTATGTCATCAAAACCGGCATAGTCGTTGCCGCCATTCTGTTTGGCCATCAGCCGGAGGCGGACGGTGGGGATGCCGGCAGGCAAATTGACGAAAACCGTCTGCCAGCCTTGGGTATCCCCGTCAAGGGCAACATAGTTTGACATATCAAAGCCTGAGCCAGGTGCTGTCTCGATGATGTACCCGATGGAGTCTGTGTCTTCGTACCCAAAGGAGTAATACTTGAAGGAGACGGTGTTAAAAACGAAACTTGAAACGTCTACGGCATCGAAATCGAGAGTGTGGAATCCGTCGTTGCCTCCGTTGGGGTTGTCGAGGTCGCGCATATACCAAAAGGCAGTGCCTGAGGCGGGCGACAAATCATTGACAGCATTGGATATGCCCCAGACATCATCAATGTCTGGCAGGGAGTAGGCCGCAGGTGATGCGGTGAAATTCCAGGGGTTGGCTTCATTGCCTTCAAAGCCCTGGAACAATTCTTGCTCGGTCTGAGCAGAGAGGGGTAGGGCAAAGGCGGCGCAAAGGAGAATGCACCAAGCCCTGATAACCGGGTAAGGGTACTGCATGGATCGTATTTTGGGTTGAAAAATAAACTCCCCAAAACTACAGCAGGCAGCGGCAGCCCGAGTTAAGCTAAGATTAAGGCTAGGTTAATTAATGGCCGTCAGCCTCTTGTGGCGGGCATTTACGAGCGTGTTGGGCCTTAAGTAATCGGCCTGTCCCGCTAAGCTAGCGGGACACTTTTTTGCTTACGCTTCGCCCCGGAAATCCTTCCCGTTTTTGTGCATCAAAAGCGGGGCTTGGCTAAGCTCCGGTTTCGGCTAGAAGGCCAAAATCCCAACATCTCTAAGCTTATGGGGCTATAGGCTGGCATTGGCCTAGCGCTGCGCAGGGGTGGCAAGCCCGACAGGGCCGAGCGGATAGCGAGCCCCGGAGCATAGCGGCACCTGCCTGCTGGCAGGGGCAGGCCCCCTTCAAAAGAACGGTAAACTGTTTTGCACGCCTTGTGGCTCCGAACCTGCTCCCAGGGGTCGCTTTGGTTTTGAGCACCTGTGCTTTTCCCCCTGGCGCGCATTATTCCATAGCGCCTGCCTTCATTTTTTCAGCATTCTCAGCGAGCTTGAGCTGCTCTATGATGGGCTCGATATCGCCTTCGATGACCTGTTGGAGGTTGAAGTTTTTGTGCTCGCCTTCGAGGCGGTGGTC
Source organism: Phaeodactylibacter luteus (assembly GCF_007993045.1). GTDB lineage: Bacteria > Bacteroidota > Bacteroidia > Chitinophagales > Saprospiraceae > Phaeodactylibacter > Phaeodactylibacter luteus. The sequence continues at coordinate 18,160 of NZ_VOOR01000020.1, read as the reverse complement.
TGTCACCCGGTTTTGGGGGTAATTGTAGGTCCTGATTTTGCCTGCCCGGTCTCCGGATCCAACGAGGGATTTGCGCTTGGCAGCCTGCTCTGATTCGAACTGTTCGCGCTGCACTTCCATGATTTTTACATAGAGGCGCTGCAGTGCGATCTCTCGGTTTTTGATCTGCGACCGCCCATCTTGGCTTTCAGAGACGATGCCTGTGGGGAGGTGGGTAATCCGGACGGCTGATTCTGTTTTGTTGACGTGCTGCCCGCCGGCACCGCTTGAGCGGTAAGTATCGATTTTGAGGTCTGCTTTATTGATGTCTACATCTTCCATTTCGAGCTTAGGCATCACTACTGCCGTGGCTGCGGAAGTGTGCACCCTGCCCTGTGATTCGGTCTGTGGGATGCGCTGTACCCGGTGTGCGCCGGATTCAAACTTCAGGGTGCCGTATACGTCCTCGCCTGAGACTTCGAGCACGATCTTGTTGTAGCCTCCTACGGTGCCCTCGTTGATGCTGACGGTTTCTACCCGGTAGCCTTTGGCGTCGAAGAAGCGGGTGTACATCCGGTAGAGGTCGCCGGCAAACAAGCTGGCTTCGTCCCCGCCGGTCCCCGAGCGGATTTCGAAGATGACATCTTTGGAGTCTTCCGGGTCTTTAGGGATGAGGAGGACTTTGATCTCCTCTTCCATCTCTGCCTTTTTGGGCAAAAGCTCATCGAGCTCCATCTGTGCCATTTCGCGCATATCGGGGTCAGATTCCTTCAGCATTTCGCGGGAAGTTTCAATATTGCCCATGACCAGGGCGTAAGCTTCGTAGGCATCAACGATAGGCTTGAGGTCTTTGTATTCCTTGCTCAGTTTGGTATACCGTTTCATGTCGGCAATGATCTCAGGGTCGGCCAGTTGTTCTTCCAGATAGATGTAACGGTCTTTTATAGCTTCAAGCTTATCCAGCATGAGGAGGTCTTTTATTCAGTGATCAATAGCAAAAGGGTACAGTGCAGGCGGGTAGTACGCTAGCTAATGGAAATGGTGAGCGGAAGTGAATGATTGGTTTCGCGTTGTTTTCATCTTGCACTTTGTAGCGGGCTGCAGCCCAATGAGGTGCAAAGTTAATATTCTGTGGGTATTGAGAAAACAGCGGCTTTGACTATTTTCGCGCTTATGGCCCGTATACTGCTTTTAGAAACTGCAACTGATACCTGTTCTGTCGCTCTTGGCGATGGGCTTCAGGTCATTGCCCGCAAAGATGCTTCTGCCCCGCGCCAGCATGCGGCTGAGATAACGCTCCTGATCGATGCATGCCTGAAGGAAGCGGGCTGGCAGCTGCCCGAGCTCGATGCTGTGGCATTGAGCAGCGGCCCAGGCTCATACACTTCCTTGCGCGTGGGTACCTCTGTAGCCAAAGGCATTTGTTATGCCCTTGATAAGCCCATGATCGCAGTAGACACCCTGCAGGCCCTAGCGCTGGCCAGCCTGCAGGCGGAGCGGGAGGAGGGCGTTTATTTCCCTATGATAGATGCCCGGCGTATGGAAGTGTACACCGCCCCTTTTGATGCTCAGAACGCCCCTCAGGGCAAGGCGGAAGCGGTCATAATGGAAGCCGGCACCTTCGAAGAATGGCACCGCCGCGGCATTCCGGTAATCTTATCGGGCAATGGGGCCGAAAAGTGCAGGGCGGTGCTTCCGGAGGATGGGGTGATCTTTAGTGCTGTAGGCCAATGTGCTGCCCCTATGCTCCTTCCATTGGCACTGCGAGCCTTCGAAGCCGGGGCGTTTTCGGATACGGCCTACTACAGCCCTTTCTACCTCAAGCCTCCAAATGTTACCGTTTCTAAGAAAAAGCTGCTCTGACCAGGAAGCTAGCCAATCCTCACTGAGGTCATCGTTAAAGAGCCGCCTAGCGCCTTGTCGTTGAACAGCACAGGCTGCTCGTCTTCCTCTTGCAGAGCTAGCGCATACAGCAAAGGGAGGTAGTGCTCCGGGGTAGGGATGGCTTCACGGAAGGCAGCCCCCTGTGCTTCGTACTGTATGAGGGGCTGATGGTCGCCATTGAGGATGTATTCGCGCATCCGGCTGCTGGCCTCTAGTGCCCAATCGAAGGCAAAGCCCGGCGTGCTGAGCTTGTCCCAAGCCACCCGCCTTAGGTTGTGCACCATATTGCCGCTGCCGGCAATCAATACGCCCTTGCGGCGCAAGGCGGCTAGCTCCCGGGCCAGCTCGTAATGATAGCGTGGGGGTTTGGTGTAATCGAGGCTCATCTGCACCACGGGGACATTCGCCTCTGGGTACATATGCTTGATGACGCTCCATGCACCATGGTCGAGGCCCCATTGGTGGTCGAGCGCAACAGGGGCGCTTTTGATGAGCTGTTGCGCTTCCCCCGCCAGTTCAGGGCTGCCTGGGGCAGGGTACTGTACCTCAAATAACGCTTTGGGGAAGCCCCCGAAATCGTGTATGGTGCGGGGCTGGCTCATAGCGGTCACTTGAGTCCCGCGGGTTTCCCAATGGGCAGAGATGCAGAGTACCGCACGCGGGGCTTCAATAGCCTGGCCTAGGCTGCGGAAGCCTGCCACAAATTCATTTTCTTCTATGGCGTTCATCGGGCTGCCATGCCCTAAGAATAGGACAGGCATGCGCGGGGTCGCCTCCCAGCCTGCAGCCAGCTGGCTCAGTGTTTTTCGTTGCATAGGCCAAAGTGTAAATAGAGGTGAGATCCCCAGTAGTTTGAGAAAGGATTTGCGGTCCATCAAGTAGGGAGATGAAGCAAACGGGCAGCGCTTTTTTTCGGCAGTGCCAGAATAATAGGGCCGATTAGCAGTGCGTTTGCTAATTTTACAGAAAATCAATCCACAACTATGTTTAAAACTATTCGTACAGCCCTAATGTTGAGCTGCGCCTTTATGTTGTTCACCGCCCAAAAGTGCAGCAAGAACAAATACGATTATACGCCAGAGACCTCCATCGAGATGTCAAAAACCGGCTGTTTCGGGCAGTGCCCCGTATACACCTTCAAGTTGTCTGGCGATGGCATGGCCTCCTACAACGGCCGCCGTTTTGTAGAGCTGGAAGGGGAGCACAGCCGGCAGTATGCTGCTGATACGACTAATGCAGTCTTCAAGCAGCTGGTCGAAATGGACCTTTTCCAATATCAGAACGAATACACGGACAACGTAACCGACCTGCCTACGACTTACATCGTATTTACCCACGAAGGGCGTACCAAAAAAATGAAGCTGTATTATGGCTTCCCTGAAGAGCTGGACCAAATGATGACTCAGCTGCAGGAAGTCGCCTTTGCGAAAGGCTGGGACGGAGAAATGGTGAAAGAGTAAAAAGGGGCGATCCTCTTTGCCGGCAGCATCCCGGGGCCACAATTGAGCTGGCTCCGGGATTTTTTTTGCCCACAAGCAGTCTAGTCTGGCCGCAGCGCCTGCTCATCGGCAGGGCAGACCGATTTCATCGGCTCAGGGCAGCTGTTCATAGAAGATACCAGGCATTGAAAGGTACTTTGTGTTGCATAGTACCTTAGGTGCCCTTATATTTGTGGCTATGAAAGCTAAAGACATAGACAAAACCCGACAGCAATTGGTACGGCAGATGCGCCGCGGTGTCCTTGAGCTTTGCATTTTGGCTATCGTTTCCAAAAAGGAGGCTTACCCCTCAGACATAATAGCCGAACTCAAAGCTTCAGAGCTCATTGTGGTGGAAGGAACGCTCTACCCTTTGCTCAGCCGCCTGAAAGATCAGGGGCTGCTGGAGTACAACTGGCGCGAGTCCAATATGGGGCCGCCGCGGAAGTACTACGCTATTACCGATACTGGCCGAGAATTGCTAGAGGAGCTTCAGCACAACTGGGGCGCCCTTGTACAGGCTGTAGATCAATCCACTAAAAACTTGCCCGATTATGAATAAGGTACAGCAGATCAATTTGGGGGGTGTGCCCTTTACTATAGACGAGGACGCGCTCGGCTACCTAAGCCGGTACCTTGACACCATCCACGCTCACTTCCGTCAGTCGGAGGGTTATGAAGAAATCACACAGGATATTGAGGCCCGCCTGGCAGAGCTGTTCCAAGAAGGCTTAGGGCACCGGCAGATTGTCGCTTTAAAAGATGTGGAAGACGCCATCGTCATCATGGGCACCCCCGAAGATTTCGGTGCAGAGCCCTTGGAGGAAAGCGGGGGGCATCATCAGCGGCAAGAGGATGGGCCCAAGGGCACCTACCGGACGGGAAAGCGCCTGTTCCGCAACCCTGAGGATGAAGTAGTTGGTGGGGTTTGTTCTGGCATTGCTGCTTATTTTGGGGTCAATGACCCGCTTTGGGTAAGGCTTACCTTCATTGTTTTTGTCCTTTCTGGTGGTTTTGGGGTGCCGTTGTACCTGATTTTGTGGGCTATTTTGCCAAAGGCAGAAACCGCAAGCGACCGCTTGGCCATGCGGGGAGAGCCGATCAATGTTTCTAATATCGGTAAGATCATAGAAGAGGAGGTAGCACATATCTCCAACAAGGTCAGCGAACTGAGCAGCGAACTTGGCGGCAAGGACAGTAAAAAAAAAGCACAGAGCGTGAGCAGCGCGCTTAATGAAGCCCTGCGGCAGATAGTAAGCATCATTGGCAAAGTGCTTGGGGCCATCATCGGCATCATCAGCAATTTGTGGAAACCCATACTCGTGCTTATCGGTGGTGCCCTCATCCTGGGCTTCCTGGCCTCTTGGATGGCAGCCATCAGCGGTACGGTATTTTTCTGGCCTTACTTGGAGTACTTCTCTCCGGAATGGCCGATGCTCTCCATGCTGGGCGCCTTTAATATTTTCATCATCATTGGGATGTTCCTGCTCAGCGCAGGGCTTTCCATCACCCGGCTGTTGTACGGCACCCGCATGAGCCGCCCTTGGCGGATTGGGCTGTCAGGCTTCGGAGTGCTCAACTTCATCAGCCTTTTTCTGGTCCTCACTTTTATGGTGCGCGATTTCAGCAACGAGGCTTCAGTTGAGCGCTCCGTCGGCCTGTCGGCCATCACTACTGATACCCTCAATCTGCGCATTGAGCGGCACAGCGCTGCCGGTGCAGCGTTTTCCATCGACAATGACCTGTCCTTTTACCCAGAGCAGTTGAAGGTCAGAAATGTCGATATTGCCATCAGGCGTGGGGAAGGAGAAGGCTTCCTGCTCCGGGAGCGCTTGCAATCCCGGGGCACCAACCAAGCCTTGGCAGAGGAACTGGCGCTGGGTATTGCTTACGAGCCTAAGGTAGAAGGGGATGTCCTCACCCTGCCAGATTATTTGTCGATACCAAGGGGTACGAAGTGGCGCGTGCAGGAAGTGGAGCTCACCTTGCAGATCCCGGAGGGCAAGTTCATCCGTTTTGACGGCGCGGAGCGTTTTTCCATTCAGGAAGCGGACAAGGCTGCTCACCGGCCCCGCATTTATGACAACCCGGGGAGCATCTGGGAGATGACGGATCAGGGCTTGGTATGCCTCGATTGCAGGGAGTAGGGCGGCTGTCATAGCGCGCATTGGCAAAAAAATGCCCCTTAACGCTGCCCATTGTGCGGTGATAGGGGGCATTTTGCGTGATAGGCTTGTCCTGCGAGCTTGCGGTAGCCTTTGGCCAGGCTCTATACTGCTGTAGCTTCAGCTTTTACCGCAAGGCGGATGTTTTGGGCATACAGTGTCAGTATGTAATCCGGTCGCGGATACGCCAAGGGTTCAGCTTTTGGAAGTTGACCTGAAAGCCAATCCGCTGTAAGAAGCTGCCCCGTTCAGCCAGCCGGTCGCCCAAATTGGCGGAGCTGATTACGGGCAGGTAGATGGCCAGTGCTTCATCTGCTACAGAAAGCAGGAAGCCACCGTTCCAAACGAACTGATCGGCGAAAGTATCGCTCTGCCCGGTGGGCATAGCATTATCAAAATAGCCTAAATCGAGATAAGGTTTGATCGGGATGCCCAGCAGTGCATCGGGCGGAAGGTCTATGCTGAAATTCAGGGCTGCCACCCAATTGTTGCTGCGCCCCAGGGGGAACCCCGGCCCGATAGGCGTTTTAAAGCCCCCTTCGTGAGTGAGGAGCTGATTGGCTGCGAAAGTGCCTGCCGCCTGCCGATCGAGGAAAAGCCCTTCGTAGCGGTAATCATTGTGCCCCTGTGAAATGAGGTTGAGGGCAAAAGGGCTTGTAAAGCCTGCCTCCCGGAAAGTGCTGTAAAGGAAATAGCCACCGTAGAGCCGTAAGTGGACGGCTGCCCGTGGTGCGTAGTGGAAGTCCCAGTCTATCATAGCCGTGGCTTTGACATAACGCTGGCTTTCGCCAAATGCATCTTCAAACCCCTGATGTTCGAGCAGGAAAGTCCAGGAATAGGGATTGAACCGCCGGTACTGTTCAAATGTGAAACGGGCTTGTTGCAGGCGTGCAGGGTCTCGGTCGAGGGAAGGGCTGGCCGGGTCGGCGAAGGAGAAGGCTTCCCGGTCTAGCCAGAGTGTGCTGAGCTCGAGTTGGCAGCGGGCGGTGGCGGAAAAATTGGGTTTAAAATCGGCAGTCAGGTAGGGCTGCCAGCGCCGGTAGGAAAGGGTGGGGGCGGCTGCGCCGCCATTCCGGTAGCTGAACTGCCGTGCGCGCAGGCCTACCGACAGGCGTTGTAAAGCATTGGGGTAGAAGTGGTAGCCCAAATGCCCGAGACCGGCCAGCTGCCGGCTATTGAAGCCCCATGCAGGAGCGAGCTGAAATTCAAAAGGCCGCTCGGGCACTGCACTGTTATAGGCGAGCAGGCCTGCCATCCATCCATCGTGTGCATTCCAGCCACCGGCGGGAGAGAGGAATAGGTTGGCGCTTTCGTCTGAGTTGAGGCCGGCCAGGAAATGCAGTTTTGGCAGGCTCAGCCCTTCTAGCTGCCGCCGGTTGTTGTACCGGCGCAGGTCAGGCGTCAGGCGTTCAGGGTCGATGACGATGGCATCAGCCGCTTTGCCCCGGAGCCTGAAGGTGCGTTGGCCGGAGAACCCTGAGGCCCATTCTTGGCTCAGCACGGTATCGCCTTGCATCAGTGCGATGGGGATGGGGGCTGCAATCCCGCCCCGGTTGCGCACCGTCACTTTGACGCTTCTGCCTCGCCGTTCTACTTTCCGGATGGCATAATCCAGTGGTTGGGCACTGCCAATGAGGCCGTCAAATAGCCAGTCTAGGTTTTCTTTGCTGCCCGCTTCCAAGTGCTGTTTGAAATTTTGGGGCTGGGGGTGCCGGAAGCTCCATCCTTCAAAATAGCTTTGCATCAGGCTGTCCATCTTTTCACGGCCCAGGTAGCCTTGCAAGTGGTGCAATGCCAAGGCTGGCTTTTCGTAGGCCCCAACGAAGTAATTGGCGGGCGATAAGGCCCCCGAGGGGGTTGCGGGCGCCTGCTCCAAGTGCCGGCGGGCCTGAAATAGGTAGCCCAGCTCCCGCTCCTGAATGGGGGTCCTGCGCATGATCACTTCTGGCAGCAGGGTGTTTTGTCCGGGGTAATAGGTGCGGGCATAGCGCTGTTCGTAGTAGGAGTTGAGCCCTTCATCCATCCAGGCATGGTCCCGCTCGTTGGAGCCGAGGATGCCATAAAACCAGTTGTGCCCAACTTCATGCGCGATAAGGATGTCAAGCGACTGCTCGTCAAATGCGCCGCTGATATTGGTGATCATAGGGTACTCCATGCCGCCCCCAGCCCCGGCTTCTGTTTCTACCACGGTGGCCTGTGGGTAGGGGTAGCTGCCTACCTGCTGACTGTAAAAGCGTAAGGCCCGCTTCAGGAAGGGGACTGCCTTAGCCCAGTAGCTGCTGCTGCCATCGAGGAAAAAAGCCCAGGTTTGTACGCTGTCCCCGTTAGGCAGCTGCACAGTATCTTGCCTGACCTGGTAGCGGGCGTCGGCAAACCAAGCAAAATCGTGCACCCGGTCTGCAGTATAGGTCAGGGTTTTCAGGCGGCCGCTGTGGCCAACAGTCTGGTTTTGGGACAGGGCTTGCAGCCGCTCTTGTTCTTCCAGCGTTTGCAAAGTGCCAGTGGCGGCTACCGTATACCGGTCTGCGAGGGTGATGTGGACGGTGTATGTGCCAAACTCACTATAGAACTCCCCCATGTCAAGGTATGGCATAGGGTGCCAGCCGGAGGCATCATAGACAGCAGGTTTGGGGTGCCATTGTGTGATCTGGTAGCTCTGGCCGGTATGCCCTAAGCGGGAAAAGACTTTTGGCAATTTTACCCGGAATGGCGTGGTTATGGTCGTGGAGGCCCCAGGAAGGATGGGGGAGGGGAGGAGGATAAAGGCAATATCGGGGTGTTCCGGGTGGGGGCGCCAGGGCGTTGCGTTGCCGTCTTGGGCGAAAGAAAGGGAGTCGATGCCCCCTAGTTGGCTTTTAGGGGCAAATTGGAAATCAAGGCTGCCTATGGCACGGGCTTGTTTGGCGAAAGCCGTTTGCCGGCTGCTGTAGGCATTGGGCCATAAATGTAGCCAAAGGGTATCGAGGGCGTGGGGCGCGTTGTTCGTATATTCAAGCGCCAAGTGCCCATGGAGGACATGGGAGGTGTCGTCTAGGCGCACATGTATGGTGTAGCCGGTTTCCTGTTGGAAGTAGCCTCCCTGTGCAGCCAAATGGGCTGCCAGCCCGGTAGCGAGCAGTGCCAATGCAGCCCTGAGCCGGAAAATTATTTTTACCTTTTGCATTTTAGCTCCAAACCTTATTTTCAACCAGCGTATAGTTCCTATTCCAAACCATGTGGCAATCTTGCCTTACAAATATGATTAGCGATGATACTAAAAGTAATGAAAAATGCCCGTTGGCTGTTTTTTTGTGCGGCCTTTGTCGGTAGCCTAGCGAACGCCGCTGCTCAAGCGCAGGATAGCCTGGGGTTCCCGGCCTCTTGGGAAGGCGAATGGGCGGGGATACTTCAAATTTACCATGCCAAGGGGCTCGCGCAGGAGTTGCCAATGGAGCTCCATATCTTGCCGACCGACTCGGCATGGCATACTTACCGCATCATCTATGGGGAGGATAAGGTTGCGGGCCTGCGGGATTACCTGCTTAAGCCGCTGCGCCCAGAGCTGGGCATTTATCTGATCGACGAGCAGAATACCATCGCTATGGAAGCCAATTATATAGGCGGGGCTTTGTACAGCCGATTTGAAGTCATGGGCAGCCTGCTGCTGAGCACCGCTTATCTGGATGGGGGAGAGCTGCACTACGAAATCATTTCTGGTCAACATGAAGCCGTGCGGGCATCAGGAGGGCAGTCACATGAGGGCGAAGATATCCCGGAGGTAAAGGCATTTCCGGTCCAGGTTAGGCAGGTGGCACGCTTGCAGCGCCGGGGGCATTAGCCGAACATGGGCAGGGAGGCTTCTGTTGAACAGGTGATTATCCAATATAAATTTTAAACACATGTTACAGCAGTCTGCTCTTTCCTGGATTATTTTTGTCGCATTATGCTTGTCCGGCCCTGCCCTTTTTGCGCAAGCTCCGGAAAATGACAGGGCAGATGAAGCATATAGCGTCAGCCCTTACCCTATGGGCAACAGGCCGGCCTCTGCGCGGGCGGCAGCTTTCATCCGTCTTTTTGATACAGAAAACGTCGGCAACCTTCGGGTGTATGCAGCCCGTGATGGCGAGCTAGACCGGGAGTACCCGTTCAAAGGGCAAGCGGTGCCAGAACGCTTTTGGGATATGCTGCCGGAGCCCTATCTGTCTGAGCTGCAGCGCCGGGGCGGCACGGCCTATGCAGTCTACCGGATCAAAGGCAACCGTGGGGAGCATTATCTGTTGCGGCTGCCAACAGAGAAGGGCGAGCATACCTTGGTGCTTTTCGACTTGTACGGGGAGCAGTTGGGTTTGATCAATGTCCTTGCTTACGCATATTGTGGGGAAAAAGGCTGCCGGCAGCAGGATAGTTTCCTGACCGATTTAGATGGGGATACCGATTTGGATATCCTGACCAAGTATGCGGCTTCGCCCCGTGCTGTGCCCCGCAGCGTTGTACATCTGCAACAAAACGATGGCGGGTACGAAACGGTCATGGGCTGGGGCACAGCAATAGACCTTGATGCTTACAATATGCGGCCTGTGTTCTGGTAAAAAGCTATGGCCTTTTCAGTAGGTTGAGCACAGCGGTTGTCATGGCTACAACGCCCGTTTTGATGCTAGGCTCAGGAAGGGGGGCAAATTTGGAGTTGTGCAGAGAAGGCAGGGTGGTTTCGCCCCGTTCTGCGGCCGCTGCGTCCTCAGGCGGCACAGTGCCCAGCCAAAAGATAAAGCAGGGGACTTCCTCCTCGGTCCGCCCGTAGCGGCTGAAATCTTCGCCAGCCATTACAGGGGCGACTTCCACAACTTGCTCTGCCCCCAGCGCTTGTATAAAAGCCTGCTGCATGCGGGCTGAAAGGGCGGGATCGTTGTAAGCGGCAGGCGTGAACTCTTCCCGGAGCTGTATGACAGGGTACTGTTCAGGCGTCAGCCCGGCAGAAATGGCGACGCCCCGGCAAATGCGTTCTATTTTTTCGATGATGGCTTGCCGTACTTCATCGGTGTAAGAGCGCATCGTGAGCTCCAGTTTTACTTCATTGGGTATGATATTACCCTTGGTGCCCCCATGAATGCTGCCAACGGTGACTACGGCAGGCTCCAAAGGGGAGATTTCGCGGCTGACGATGGTTTGTAGGGCGACTACAATCCTTGAAGCGAGCATAACGGGGTCTTTGGTGGTATGAGGGTAAGCGCCGTGCCCGCCTTCCCCTTTTACCGTGATGTCCATCATATCTACATTAGCAAGCGCATACTCGCTCCGGTGGCCGATGCTCCCGGCAGGAAGGGTAGCGCTGCAGTGGAGAGCCAGTGCAAAGTCGGGCAGCGGGAAGCGTTCGTACAGCCCATCGGCCAGCATATCCCTGGCGCCTCCTCCGCGCTCTTCTGCCGGTTGGCCGATAAAGACGATCGTCCCTGACCAATTATCCTTCAAGCGCACAAGCTGCCTGGCGGCACCCGCCCAAACAGTCATGTGGACATCGTGCCCGCAGGCATGCATTACCCCTACTTGCTGCCCGCTGTCATCTTGGGCAACAACTGTGCTGGCATAGGGCAGGCCGGTTTCTTCCGTTACGGGCAGGGCATCCATATCTGCTCGGACAAGGATGACGGGCCCTTCTCCATTTTCCAGTACGCCTACCACGCCAGTGCCCCCCACGCGTTCTGTGACTTCAAACCCTATGGCCCTCAGCTCTTGGGCCATGCGTGCCGCCGTTTGTTGCTCGTGGAATGATAATTCTGGATGAGCGTGGTAGTATTCGTAGAGGTGTTTGAGGTAGGGGTAGTCTTTATCGACAGCTTGTTGTAAGGGCATATCCGCTTGGCTACGGCTCAGTACATGATAGTCGCTGCGGGCCTGCGTTTTTAGTTCGGAAATGGGGTTTTGGGCAGGAAGGGCGGTACCGGCCAATAGGATAAAGAGGGTAGGCAAGAGCATTTTCATAAAGGAGAATTGTTTTGGGCAGCTGCTAACAAAATACCTGTCTGTTGAGGCAACAGCAGGGCGTTGGTGTGAAATTACAAAAATGCCTGGTTTACCTGTGTTCAGCCAGATATTTCTAATTTTGGCAGGCTATCGTTTAAATTGCAGCCTATGACGACCCCAATTGACGCCATAAAGATCAATTTCAACCCCGACCAGCTGTCACTGCTCAATGTGTGCTTGGCATTCATTATGTTCGGAGTCGCCCTGGATTTGCGGGTAGACAATTTTCGGGACCTATTGCGCCGGCCCAAAGCGCCCTTGGTAGGCCTTAGCTCGCAGCTGTTGCTGTTGCCTTTGCTCACCTTACTGTTGATTGCGGCTGTCCGCCCTGCGCCCAGTATTGCGCTGGGCATGCTGCTGGTATCCGCATGCCCAGGGGGGAATGTGTCCAATTTTGCAGTCCACATCTCAGGGGCCAACACCGCCCTTTCCGTGCTGATGACGAGCGTGTCCACGCTGGCGGCAGTGGTCGTTACCCCACTCTATTTCACTTTTCTGGCGCCTTTGGTCCCTGGAGCGGATGCTCTACAGCAGGACATATATGTTGCTCCAGGGAGTATGGTTGCTACGATAGTACAGCTGATATTGCTTCCTTTGATAGCAGGGATGTTGCTGCACGCGCAGTTCCCGTTCTTTACCGCCCGGCTGAAGCAGCCGGTCCGGATGTTGTCTATGGCTATATTTATTGGGTTTGTGATTTTTGCGCTTTATGCCAATTTTGACAACATCATCAACTACCTCCACATTGTCTTTCTGTTGGTTTTTGTGCACAATGCGCTGGCACTGTTGACAGGCTATTTTTGGGCAATGAGCAACCGCCTTCCACAGGCAGATGCGCGGGCGATCTCTATAGAAACGGGTATTCAGAACTCAGGGCTAGCACTGATATTGATTTTTAATTTCTTTGACGGCCTTGGCGGCATGGCGCTTGTGGCGGCATTTTGGGGGGTGTGGCATTTAATTTCCGCCTTCTCTCTAGCGATGTGGTGGCAGTATCGCCCTATCCCGGCAGCTGTGGAGAAATAAAAAGCGCTTCCGGCGTTTAGTTCCGGAAGCGCTTTGGCCGATTAGGCCCTGCTGCTGTTCAGGCGCGTTCTTGCAGCATTGGCCTCTCTATCTGCACAGTAGTTTTGGGCAGGCGCACTTCGAAAGCTGACCCCTTGCCCGGCTTGCTGAAGACACTGATCTCGCCTTTGTTGAGCTGTATAAGGTCATGGGCTATCGCCAGGCCAATCCCGGTGCCCCTCTCTCCTGCGGTGCCCTGCTGGCTCTCATTAATGCTGTTGCTGAACAGCTGCCTGACTTGGGCGTCGTCCATTCCAACTCCGGTATCTTTCACGCATATGGTCACGTATTTGGCCTCTTCCCGGGCTTCTATATTGACCTCTCCACCTTCAGGAGTGAACTTGACCGCGTTGCTGATGAGGTTTTGCAGGGCGATGGTCAGCCCTTGCTGATCGGATTCAACTGTAATGCCCGGTTGGCAATTTTGCCGGATCGCTACCTTTTTCATGCTGGCGCTGGGGCTATTGACCTGCAGCAGGTGGTCTATGATGCTGTGCAAGGCTACAGATTGTTTACGGGCGCTCATTTTCCCGGCTTGCAGCAGGCTCCAGTGCAGGAGGTTGTTCATCAGTTGATTGAGGTTGCGGGTGGAAGTGGTCAGTTGAGAAGTGAGCTGAAGCACTTTTTCTGGTTTATTGCTCTGCAGCAGGTATTCTACCCTGGCCGAGAGGTTGCTGAGGTAATAGAGCGGCCCTCTCAGCTCGTGCCCGATCATGGCGAGCAGCTTGTCTTTGGTTTGGTTGGCAGATTCCAGCTCTTCTTTTTGATTGGCGATCACTGCTTTGTCCGCTTCTATTTCTGCGGTCCGGGCGGCTACTTCGCCTTCCAGCTTATCGCGCTCTTTGCGCAGGCTTTTTTCTCTCCAACGGAAAAAGCCGATGACTTTTAGGATGTTGGCGGTTAGAAAAGACAGCAAGAACCAGGTCTGCAGGTACCAAACCCTAGGGGCTTTGATCGGCAGCGCCATAGTAGCAGCGGTAGCGCCTGCAGGCCGGAGGAGGAGCTGGTATTCTCCATCGGGCAGCCGGTGGAGGGGGAGCTTGTTTGCGGGAGGCAAGGCCGACCATTTTGGGCTAAGGCCTTCGATTTTGTACTCCATAGGTTGAGGATAGGCAGGCAGAAGCAGTTCAAAAGCCTCATAATGGACCGGCATCCTCAGGCGGTCAGGAGAAAGTGGAAGTGTGTGCCATGATGCATCACCCTCTTCGAATGCTCTGACTTCCAATACTGCGGGAGCAGGCAATTGGGCGGCATTGGCATTGGTAAAAGGATAGATACTGCTGAGGATCAGCACGATGTGCAAATGGCGGTACAGTGTGTCCATATTTGTCTTGAATAAGGTCAATTAGGCGTAAACCAAAATGTCGCAGGCGTTTATGCTTTTCGCGCTATAGTTCGGCATTGGCCTAGCGCTGCGAAGGGGTGGGAAGCCCGATAGGGCCGAGCGGATAGCGAGCCCCGTAGCATAGCGGCACCTGCCCATTGGGCAGGGGCAGGCCCCAAGAAAAACGACAATCTGGTTTGCGCCCGGTCAATTAGGCTGAAACGAATCCCAAATTACACATAAATTGGGGCTATGGCAACAATAAAACCGTAGCCTGTGTTACCTTTCCCTCTAATATGTACAACACTTTACCTTCTTTATGATCAAAAAAGTAATCATCGTAGATGATGACCCTTTAATGGCCGATGCGCTCGAGTTCGAAATCTTTCAGCTTGAAGGGTTTGAGCATCAGGGCAGCTACAACAGCATTGGCAACTTTTATGAGCATTTACCGGAGGTAGGGGCACCCGACCTGCTATTGCTCGATCTAGACCTTTCAGGCAGGAGCAGCCTTGCACAGCTGGAGCAGATCAAGCGGATGGTGCCGGATGCTAAAGTGCTGATTGTGACCGGAATGTCTGATACAGAAGCCTTGATGGAAGCCCTGCAGAAGGGGGCCAATGGTTTTTACCTCAAGAGCTCTGCTATTTCTCTAAAGGAAGCCATTAAGGCAACAATGGCGGGCGGTGGGTATATCGAACCCGCCCTTTCCGGGCCGCTGATCTCTACCTTTCAAAAGCCGGCGTTCCAAAAAGGGGCTGCCATCAATTTAGAAGAGTCTTTGGAAAGGCTAGGTTTGTCTTTCACGCCAAGGGAAAAGGAGATAGCCCACGCTTTAATAAGAGGGATGTTGTACAAGGAAATTGCCGATACCTATGAGGTAGGCATCAATACCGTGAGGACGTATGTGAAATCGATTTACAAAAAAGCGGGAGTGAACAGTAAAGAAACGCTTGTAGCTAAGCTTAGGCAAATGGGTTGAGGCTGCTAGCTTACTGAAAGTAGTTGAGTAGTGTGTTTATGCTGCTGTCCACCCCCTGCTTAAGTGTAGAATTGTGCATATGTGAGCAGGAAGTCAAATTAATGTCGTTTCAGCTTAGGCAAAAAAAAAGAGGAGAACAAGTTGCAATGAAATAGAAATTACGCTCCTTAAAATAATCCTATTCCGAATTGAACCTGATAGTTTCTCCCCTCTCCAATATGTGCCTATTCAAGTGCTTGTTTAAGCGTTTACGAACTATTGCGTATGCAGTAGTAAGTGTTGTTCTTAGTATCGATACAAAGAAACGGGTTAATGCCTTGCTGTGCAATCACATGAATGTTAACCTACCATGTTAAAAGGATGTGAGCCAGCGGTTTTACCCCTCTTTTAGGACAAAGCGCTGATAATACTTGATCAGTAAAGTCGTCATCGGTAGTGCTATGATCATACCTATAATGCCAAATAAGCCTCCCCATACCGAAAGCGCGAGCAGGATGACTGCCGGGTTTAGCCCTGTAGCATTGCCCAGGATGCGCGGTACAAGCAAAACTTCTTGTATGCCTTGCACTACGGCAAAGACCACAAGAACCAAGGTTGCGCATAGCCAGAACTCTTGCCCAGTCTCTAGTGCTTGTGCCCCTGCAAGCAAGAGGCCGGGCAAGAGGCCAAGGGTCTGCAGGTAGGGCACAAAATTGAGCAGCCCGACAACTATGCCGAGCAGGATGCCTAGGGGCAGCCCGATGATTTTGAAGCCGGTAGCAAATAATATGCACACCCAAAAGACCACAAGCGCCTGCCCTCTGAAGTAAACCTGCATGCCGGCTTCCACATCTTGTATCAGCGTCACAGCCCCTTGTCGGTAAGCGGGTGGGATGGACCGTTTCCAGTTTTTGGAAAAATCGTCATAAAAGAGCATGATAAAAACCAGATACAGGAAGAAGGTGATCAGGCTGAATAAGCCCAAAACGAGCCCCATGGCACTACTCAGAGCTCCCCAGATGTAGGATAACAGCTTGGTGCCATACCCTGCCAGGTTCTCTTCTGTGAGCAGCTCTTTTACTTCTTCACTGTACAGGTAAGCTTCAATCTCCTCCTGTAGCCCTTCTGGCAGCAAGTCTTCGATATGCAGCAGCGGGCTTTCTTCCATTAGCCCCTGAAGCTTGGAAAATTCACTGCTCACGGCTGGCAATGTGATAGCAAGCAATAGGCTTAACGAACCAAAAATCAGCAGAAAGGTGGCAATTACGGCCAGCCACCGGCGCTTCAATTTCAAACGGGTTTGGAAAAAGCTGACAATAGGTTCTAAGATGTACGCTACAAGCAAAGCCACAAAAAAAGAGGTAAGGTAAGGGCTCAGATAGTCGAGTAAGGCTAAAAACAGTACGATCCCGCCCAAATACAGCAGGATATTGATGATTCTGTCTAAGGTCCATTTGGAGGTGGGCAGCTCAGGCATAGGTTTAGTTTTAAGGCAAGTTAAGGCTATTTTGCTTGCCTTTACCGCATTAGCGTTACAGTGCCGGCATAGGTCTGCAATTGCCCATTGCCTAAGAGGACGGTATAGCGATAAGCGTAAACTCCTGTATTGGCAGGCTCTCCCCTCAGCATACCGTCCCAACCCCAGTTTGTGGCTTCTCCAGGGATGTCCCTTGCTTGGTACATCAGTTGCCCCCATCGGTTGTAAATTTCGAAATGTTCAGTCGAGGTTACATGCCCGGGCCTGCTGTAATGCCGGAAGCGCTCATTCTGCCCGTCGCCATTAGGGCTAAAACCGCTGGGTGTGAAAATCCGGGGCTCATCCTCTACAATTACAAGGACCTCGGCTGATGCCAGGCAGCCGTCAGTGGTGGCTAATTGCAACGTGTACCGAGTGGTCGCTTCTGGAGAGGCAAGGGCCACAGGGCAGTCGGTACACTCAAGCCCTGCTGCCGGTGCCCAAATGGCTTCCTCCAATGGGAAATCCCATGCGGGGGTGAGGGCTATGGTGCTGCCAGCCAAGACGTACAAGGTGTCTGGAAGGCTGATTTGAAAGGGTGGGAGGGTATCCGCAATGCCCGTGTAAGTCTGTCTACAGCCGTAAAGGTCTTCAATATGCAAGCTGAACTCCGGCAAGGGCAGGGCAATTTCTACGGGCAGGCTATTGACAGGGATGCCACCACCGTCTGCGCCGGCGACGTAAGGGGGTACACCGCCGTAGATGCTGTCTAGCCTTAACCGGCTGCTCTCGCCAGGGCAGCCGGGGGCTAGCACGGTGTATTGTACCTCCGGCGCACTGAAAAATAGGTCGACGGATATGATGAGGGAGTCGCATCCTGTACCTGAATAGGATACGGTGTCCCTACCTGTCGGGTTGGAGCTGTTGTAGGTTTGCCCATTAATAATCCGGAAATCTCCAGCACAGAGGGTATCTTTTACCGTTAAAATAGACGCTGCAGGCGGGCTGTCTACCGCTATGATCAGTATGCTGTCACATCCGTTGCTGCTGACGAGGGTATCTACGCCGTTGGTATTGCCACTGTGGTAATATGTCCCATTGATAAGCAGGCTGTCGCCTGGGCATAGGTTTAGCTTAAGGGTGTCAATGGTTTGTGGCAGCAGTGCAGTAGAAGTGACGACGACGGAATCGCAGCCGAACTGGTTCTGCAGGATTACAGTGACGTCTCCGGTATCTGCAGGGCTGCAGGACTGCAGGGAAATGAATGTGGAATCGGTTGGCAGCAGTGCAGTAGAAGTGACGACGACGGAATCGCAGCCGAACTGGTTCTGCAGGATTACAGTGACGTCCCCGGTATCTGCAGGGCTGCAGGACTGCAGGGAAATGAATGTGGAATCGGTCGGCAGCAGTGCAGTAGAAGTGACGACGACGGAATCGCAGCCGAACTGGTTCTGCAGGATTACAGTGACGTGCCCGGTATCGGCAGGGCTACAGGACTGCAGGGAAATGAATGTGGAATCGGTTGGCAGCAGTGCGGTAGAAGTGACGACGACAGAATCGCAGCCGAACTGGTTCTGCAGGATTACAGTGACGTGCCCGGTATCGGCAGGGCTGCAGGACTGCAGGAAAACGAAGGTGGAATCGGTCGGCAGCAGTGCAGTAGAAGTGACGACGACGGAATCGCAGCCGAACTGGTTTTGCAGGATTACAGTGACGTGCCCGGTATCGGCAGGGCTGCAGGACTGCAGGGAAATGAAGGTGGAATCGGTCGGTAGCAGTGCGGTAGAAGTGACGACGACGGAATCGCAGCCATACTGGTTCTGCAGGATTACAGTGACGTCCCCGGTATCT